>JANQJW010000050.1 GCA_028281445.1 Planctomycetota bacterium
TGCCGAGGATGCCGAAGATCGAGCCGCGCGGAACCTCCATCGACACGCCGTTCACGGCGGTGAAGTCCCCGAAGCGCTTCGTCACGTTCTCGAAGCGGACGGCAGGCGTGTCCCCGTTGGCTCCCATCGAGGTGGGATCCTACCCGTCATCCGAGCGTTCGATACGTCCCTCCAGCTCGGACGTGAACGTCTGGTCCACCTTCTGCTCGCCCGAGCGGATGCGCTTCTCGCCCGTGTGGATGACCTTGAAGGAGACCGGCAGTCCGGTCGTGGGGGAGATCACGGCGCGACCCCGCACCCGGTCGCCGATGGAGATGCTCCCTTCGCGGCCCCCTCGGCGGATCGGCCCGTGGAGCTCGAGCAGCGCGTCGATCGACACCTCGAGGAAGCCGCCCTCCCGGATCTGCTCGAGGCGCGCCGTGCCCGCGAAGGTGGGCTTGGGCACCTGCAGCCCGACCTTCTTGGCCTGGAGCGCGATGTTCTCCATGGCTACGGGCTGGATGAAGGCCTCGAGCTGCCACGCCTCGCCCACACGCACGCCGCGCGGCGGCATCCAGGACGGCGATCCGGCGAACCCGGCCAGCATCAGTGCGCACAGGACGTCACGCACCTCGACCTGCTCTGCCTTCGTTCCGCCTTCGAGCTTCAAGGTCCGTGCTTTCGCCCGGCCGTCGGCGTCGTGTTCGAGTGTGCCCTTGATCGTCTCTCGCTCGAGATATGCCTCGGCATTGACGCCCTCGGCCTCCACGTAGCGGAACGTGACCTCCGAGCGCGGCGCCGGGCCGCTGCCCGGCCGCCGGAACGTCTGCCGTACCTCCATCACGGCCCGGCCCTCGCCCTTGTCCACGCGCGACTGGCCGCCCGAGCTCTCCTGGCGGTACTGCATGCTGAGGTTGATGCGCGCGGCGAATGTCTCGCCGTCTTTCGCGCCGTAGACGACTTCCACCGCGTCCCCGGTGGGGTTGCTCTCCAGCGCCTCACGCTTCAACGTGTGCTTGGGCTGCGGGTCGTCGCCGCAGGCCGCGACGGCGAGCGCGAGCACGGAGACTGCGAGCTCGCGGATCACGGCGGCAGCGCTCCGCGGATCACGCGCATCCAGTTGCCGCCGAGGATCTTCTCGACATCGGCCGACGCGTAGCCGCGCGCCTCGAGCCCGTCGCCGATCCGCCGCAGGTCCGCAACCGAATCGATGCCCTCGGGTGTCTCGGCGGTCGTGAACCCGCCGTCGAAGTCCGAGCCGAGGCCCACATGGTCCGTGCCGACGAGATCGACCATGTGCTGGATGTGGGCCAGCACGGTCTCCAGCGTCACCGGATCCTCGCCGAGGAACGCGTTGTAGAGGACGATCCCGACCAGCCCATCGCGGTCCGCGATCGCGCGGATCTGCTCGTCGGTCAGGTTGCGTCGGTGGCCGCGCAGGGCGTGTGCGTTGCTGTGGCTCGCAACGACGATGCCGTCGTCGAAGCTCATCACGTCGTCGAAGGCCTCGGGCTTGAGGTGGCTGAGATCGGGAATCACCTTCAGGCGGCGCATCTCCGCCAGCAGGTTGCGGCCTGCGGCGGTCACGCCACGGGTGTCGTCCCAGCCGCCGCAATAGCGGTTGCCGGTGTTCCACGCGAGGCCCACGATCCGGACGCCGCGCTCCGCCCAGCGCTTCATGTCGCGCGGGGAGCGGATCGGGTCCGCCCCCTCCATCAGGTGCAGGATCCCGATGGGCCCTCCGGCCTGGCACAGCGCCAGGTCGCCGCGGCTCTCGACGCGGAAGAGGTCGTCGGAGTGCTTCTCGAGCAGCTCGCTGTAGAGCTTCACCTGCCGCTCGGCGATGGAGGCGACGGTCTCGTCCTCCCAGTAGCCCTCCGTGGCGAAGATCGTGGCGAGAATGAGGCCCACGCCGCCGCGCTTGGCGTCGGGCAGCGAGAGCCCGTGCCCGTTGCCCGCCGGCGAGCCGAAATCCCATTGGCGGTCCTCGAGCAGGGCCATGGCGATGTCTTCATGGCCGTCGACGATGAACGCGCTCATGGTGTCCCTGCGGGGCCTCCCCCCGAGGCCGCGAGAGATTCTGGGGCAGGATCCACCATGACGGAAGCACCCTCCGGAGCGCGGCTTTCGTTACGTTCTGCGCCGTGCTGACCTTCTCCCACGAAGAACCGATCCTGCTCGTCCTGCCGGCGGATCGGCCGCTGGCCGAGGCCCTGCCGGCCTTCCTCGACCACCCGGACGTCCGCCACTACGCGCTGCCGCCGCTCTGGTGCCTGGACCCAGCCGGCATCGACCTGCCGGCCGCCCTGCCCCAGGTCCGGACGATCACGCGGGACAACGTCGGCGAGGTGGTCGAGACCCTGCAACGCCTCTGCACCCCCGAGCACCTGGACGGCCTGGTGCTGCGGGCCTGGCGCGAGGCGGACGAGCGCGTGCGCCAGCACCACCTCGGCCTGACGATCGGGCAGACGTTCGCCACGATCTTCAAGATGCGCCGGGCGACCATCGACCAGTCCGCGCCGGAGAGCTTCCGGCGCGACCGCATTCACGAGAATGGCTTCGAGATCCAGTACCGCTTGGTCGCATCCGACGCTGTCGACGACTTCCGCGCGCCCGAGCAGGAAGGCTCGTTGATGTGCTACCCGTTCGATCCGGCGAACGCGGAGGCGCGCGAAGAGCACGGCCTTGGGGAAGGCGACGGCGCGGTGCTCGAAGCGTTCGCCTACGAGCGCGGCCGCGAGCAGCACCGTGCGTTCCTCGAGGGGCTCGCCGCGCAACAGGGCTGGCGCGTGATTGATCCGCGCGTCAGCGGGTGACAACGAGCAGCATGGGCTTGCTGTCGAAGCCGAAGCTGAAGTCGAAGACGCGCAGGGGATGCGCCTCGCCTGCCAGCGCAAAGCGATCGAACACGAACTCTGCGACGTCCTCTGTGCCGGATGCCCGATGAGCAGCCCGTGCATGTGCCGAGGACTCGGTGAGCTTCTCGAAGCAGACCGCGCCGCCGCTGCTGACGGCGCCGCCGACCGAGCGCGGATCGTCAGAGACCACGATGCCGAACCCGAGCGTCGCGGGCTCGACGCCGGAGGGTGCACGCCGGAGTCGTACCGCAAGGTAGAGCGAGCGCCCGTCGGAGAGGGCGAGCACCTTGGCATCGTTGCGACCGGTCGGAATCGAGCGTGCGAATCCCCACGCTGGCTCGTCGATCCGGCCGTCGAGGACGACGTGCGAAGGCACGACGGGCACGGCAACCGCCGCTGTGCCATCGTGGATCTCCTTCGCGCGTGTGCGCGCGTTTTGGGCCAGTGGCTTCATCCACGGCACGAGGCCCATCGTCTCCTCGACCTCCTTCTCGATGCGCATGGCGGCCTTGGTGAGGAAGGTCTGCGCGTCGTCACCGCCGGAAGGCAGCAAGGGACCGAGAAGCTGCGCGCCGAACGGGTCCTCCTCCACGGGGGCCCAGGCGGACTCGAGCGCCGTCGTCGTGCCGCGCGTGCCGACGACCACCACACCGTCGAGCACCTCGTGAAGGTCCGGATCCCGTCCGTATGGCTGCACGGGTACGTAGGCCTCGTTCCGATTGAACGGCTCGGCCCACGTGTCGTAGAGCACGACGGGCACGCCGGCCTCCGCGACCCGCCTCTCGGCGTCCGCACGCGTGATGCGGATCGAGTGTTCTTCCGGCCCGCTCCACGCGATCACGGCTTCGGGAATCGCGCGCACGTCGGGCGGCGGGTACTTCGCCGCCAGCCGGTCGCAATAGCCGCGCGGTACGACGGTGAGCTCCGCCAACCCGCCCGGTCGAAGTGCGGCGGCGATCTCGCGTGCGGCCTTGCCCTCGTCGCCTTGGAAGTCAGCCGGCACGACGAGCGCGAAGTGGCGCACGCCCAGCTTCTGTGCGCGCAGGAGGCGTTTCACATGATCCGGACCGCCGACCATCACGGGCTCGAGGCCCAGCGCGCGCATTTCGGCGGCCGTGCTCGACTCGATCTTCTTGACCCGGAGCCACTCCCGATTGCCGCGCGAACCGGCGGCGAGCTCGCTGACCATTGATCTCGGACGAAACGCACGCAGGCGATAGCGCGGCTTCACGACGCGTCGTCCCGCACGCACGATCAAGCCCGCCTGTTGGTTCGGCTTCTTGAAGTCGAGCGAGCGCGCTTCCGGGTCCATCATCTCCGAGGGCGCGCTGTCGTCGAACTCGAAACGCGCGGCGAAGAGTGCTGCTGCGTCGCTCGCGAAGATGAAAACGAGGGCGCGCCGCCCGTCGCGCCACGCGTCGATGCGGTAGCCGCCGCCAAGCGCGCCCGGGTCGACATCAATCCCGAAGGCCTCGGCGATCTCGCGTGCCGCGGGGTCTGTTTCCGGAAGGCCGAGCACGAGGACGGGCCCCTTGGGCAGCGGCCAGCGCAGAGGTTTGGGCGCCTCACCGCGCGGCAAGAACGTGTGCAGTCCGGACGGCGCGCCCGGTGACGCCATCACCGTCGCGCGGCTGATCTCGAAGAAGCGCGGGCGCATCTCGTCTTCGGCGCGCGCCGTCGCGAACGGCAGCAGGAAGGTCAAGACGAGGAGCGCGGCGGGGCGCATGTCGGAAGTCTAGCCGCGTTCGGGCCGTACAATCCGCGGGTGCGGTCCGCGAGCATCCTCATCGTCGGCGACGAGATCCTGAAAGGGGAGATCCCCGACGAGAACGGGCCGTACTTCATGGGGCAGCTCGGCGCCGCGGGCGTTCCCGCCGTCCGCCAGATCGTCGTGCCCGACAGCGTGGAGGCCATCGTCGAAGAGCTGGCGCGGCTGCGGGCGCTCTCCGATGCGGTCGTGATTTCGGGCGGCCTCGGACCCACGCACGACGACGTGACGCGTCCGGCCGTTGCGCGCACGCTCGGTGTACCGCTGGAGCGGCATGCCGAGGCAGAAGCGCGGATCCGCGGCTTCTACGGGGACCGCGTGACCGAGGCGGAGCTCTCGATGGCAGAGATGCCGCGCGGGGCCGCGCTGGTGAACGGCGTGACGACGGGCACGTTCGGCTTCGCGGTCGCCGGCATCTACGCGCTACCCGGCGTCCCCTTCCTGTTCCGGGACCTCATCGACGCGTTGACGCGCGAGTTCCAGGCCGAGCCGCTGCATACGGAGGAACTGCGCAGCGAGCGCCGGGAAGGCGAGCTTGCCCCGGTGCTTGCGAGCGCGCAGGGGGAGGCGGCCGACGTAGCGATCGGCAGCTATCCCGTGTGCGACGAGAACGGCTGCTGGCACGTGCGCATCGTGTTGCGCGGCAGCGATCCGGAGCGGGTGATTGCTGTGGCCGAGGAGATTCGGCCGCGGGTGTGAACGATCTCGGTTTCCGGTACTGGGTGTTGGGAACCGGATCGGGTTCGGGAACGAGTACTGGGTGCTGGGTGTGAAAGACAAGAGGACGCCGCCCTCATGGGGCGACGTCCTCATGTGATCTGGTGGAGCCGAGGGGAGTCGAACCCCTTACCTCCTCATTGCGAACGAGGCGCTCTACCAAGTGAGCTACGGCCCCAGGTGGGAGTGGGGAGTATACCGATCAGACCCAAGGTCCAGAGTTGTGCCGGGGCGGGTCCTAGTCGTCCTTGGCACTCGCCTGGGCCGCAAGCGCCTCGAGGAACGGCAAGGCCCGGCCCGCCAGGCACTTGAGGATCGTGCCGCCCGCCGTAAAGGCATGGGCCACGTCATCCAGCGAGCCGAAGCGCTCCAGCGCCGCACGGCCCTCGCCGCCGCCCACGTAGACGGCCACGTCGCTATCGCCCAGGCCTTTCAGCGTGGCGATGAGGGCCTGCGTGCCCGTCGCGAACGTGCTGTTCTCGAACTGCCCCATCACGCCGTTGTGGAAGGCGACCTTGCGCTCGGTCCGATCCGCCCAGGCCCGAGCCTCGCGGTCGAAGAGCGCCGAGGTTTCGGGGCCGATGTCGCGCTGCCACTGGTCGTTGCCGATCTCCGTCACCACGGAACCGTCCTCGACGACGAAGTCGACGGGTAGCACTACCTGGACCCCCTGCTCGGCGGCGTCGACGAGAAGCTGGCGCGCGCGCTCGACAGCCGACGGCGGCACGTAGGCCTTCTCGTCCCGGTTGGCCGAATCGCCGGCTGCGCCGATCGAGAGGTCCCGGCCCGTGCGCTCGCTCTCCGCCTTGCGCAGCGCCATGGCGAGGCTTCCGCCCGCGAGGATGAGCTCCACCTTGCCGCGCTTCACGACGCCGTGCAGGTGCTTGAGCTTGTCGAGCTTGAGTCCCGAGAAGCACACGAGGCCCGCGTCGCGCGCCTTCATCACGTGCTCCTCGAACTCGCGACGTGCGAAGACGCCGAGCGCGACACGGCCCATGGCCAGCGGCAGCGCCGTCGTGGAGAAGTCCTTGCTTCCGGACGCGATCGCGTCGTTGACGTAGACGGTCGCGCCCTGGCGGAACGCCGCGGCAATGCGCGAGAAGTGATCCGTGATGAGCGGCAGCTGATCTTCGACCGCGGTCCAGAGGCGGCGTTCGAAGTCGTACTTGCGCACGTTCTCGAACACGAGGAACTGGCCGGGCTTGAGACTCTCGACGCCCTTCACGGCGACGCCGGTCAGGGTCTCGGCGTGCTCGTCGAACCAGTCCTTGATGAACGGGCCGCAGCCTTCCTCGGTTGCCTTGAGCTTCTGGTAGACGTACTCGAGAGTGCGATCCGGGGTGCGGCCGCGGTGCCCGATCAGCAGCATGCGCCAGCCGCGCTTGCGCCCGTAGGCGAGCGTGTCCTTGAGGCTCGCAAGCCGCGGGTCATCGCCAATGACGCCGTCGCGGTCGGCCACGTCGAGGTCGGCGCGCACCCAGACGGGCGTGCCCTCCGGGAGGTCGTCGAGCGACTCGATGCGCGGCACCTCGGCGAGGCGGTCTTCGAGGCTGCCTCCGGCGCTGTCGAAGCCCGCGGCGCGACGGAGCGCTCCGGCGAACGTCTCGCTGTGTAGCTGCGGCATGGATGCCTCCTCGTTCCGGAGAGCATATCGCGGGGGGCGGCCACGAGAACCCGGCGCGCGGGCGCACCGCCGGTCCCGGATACACTCCACCCATGGCCGAACCGACCGAAACCGGCAGCCCGCCGACGCCCGAGGAGGGCGAAGAGCGGATCCACGTGCCGGATCGGGGGGAGCCGGTCATCGAGGTGAAGGACCTGGTCGTCCGCTACGACGAGCAGGTCGTCCTCAACGAAGTCAGCATGACTGTCTACCGCGGGGAGGTCGTGACGATTCTCGGCGGCAGCGGCTCCGGCAAGTCCACGCTGCTCAAGTGCATCCTCGGGACGCTCAAGCCCGTCTCCGGAAGCGTGCGCGTCCTCGGTGTCGACATGATCAACGCCTCGGAGCGCGAGCGCGAAGACGTCTACCGCCGCATCGGCATGGTCTATCAGTCGGGCGCACTCTTCGGATCGATGACGGTGCGCGACAACGTGGCGCTACCGCTGATGGAGCACTCGAACCTCGACCCGAAGATCGTCGACATCTCCGTGCGCATGAAGCTCGGCCTCGTGCGCTTGAGCGGCTTCGAGGACCGCCTCCCCAGCCAGCTCTCCGGCGGCCAGGTCAAGCGCGTCGCCTTCGCCCGCGCCATCGCGATGGACCCCGAGATCCTCTTCTGCGACGAGCCGTCCGCGGGACTCGATCCACGCATCGGCCGCGGCATCGACGACCTGATTCGCAACCTCAACCGCGCGTTCAACATGGCGATCGTCGTCGTGACACACGAGATGGAGTCGGTGAAGGTGATCGCCGACCGCATCACGATGCTCGCGCCCAAGGCCGGCGGTGCGCAGGTCGTCTTCGACGGGACCTACGACGAGCTGGAGTGCTGTGGCGATGCTGCCGTGCAGGAGTTCGTCCACCGCGAGCCGCTGCACGAGCCGCGCTCCGAGGCCGGTGAGATACTCAAGCAGCTTGTGGGCGAAGATTAACGAACGCGCCGTCTGCGGTTGCGCATGAAGTCCACGAGCACGAAGCCCTCGAGGCGCGCGCTCTCCGCGAAGTAGGCGCGGCCGCGGCAGGCTTCGGTGAAGTTCTCGACGAACTGGCGCAGGTACGGGTCCGACGTGAGCATGAACGTCGTGACCTGGATATCGCGGCGGCGGCAGCGAACGGCCTCCTCCATCGTCTTGTTGACGATGCGCCGGTCCAGGCCGAACGGGTTCTTGTAGAGGCCCGTCTCGTCGTTGATGGCCGAGGGCTTCCCGTCCGTGAGCATCACGATCTGTCGGTTCACCGCCTTGCGGCGTCTCAGGATGTCCTGCGCCATCATCAGGCCGGCACGCGTGTTCGTGTGGTGCGGGCCGTTGGAGATGTAGGGCAGGCGCTCGAGCGGCACGCTGACCGCGTTGTCGCCGAACAGCACGACGTCGATCGTGTCCTTCGGATACCGCGTCAGGATCAGCTCGGTCAGCGCGAGCGCGACGCGCTTGGCCGGCGTGATGCGGTCCTCGCCGTAGAGCGTCATCGAGTGGCTGATGTCGACCAGGAGCACCGTTGCGCATGCCGTCGAACGCTCGCGGTCGCGAACCTCCAGGTCCTGTTCCGTGATGCCGCCGTCGCCTCCCGTGCGCTTGACCCAGTTCGAGAGCGTGCGGTTGGCGTCCAGCATGTCGACGCTGTCGCCGTACGCGAAGGGGCGGGTCTCTTCCAGTGGCTCCCCGACGCCTCCGGCGAACGGCGTGCGGTGTTCGCCCGCGCTCTTCGGCGCGAGCTTCTGGAACACGTCGTAGAGCGCCCGCTTGCGAAGCGCCTTCTCGCCGCGCGGACTCATCTCGAGCCCCGCAGCGCCGCGCATCACCTCGCCCGTCTTCTCGAGCAGCTCGCGGAACTCGCTGATGCCGAAGTCGTCCCGCCAGAGGCGGTAGCGGTCGCCGATGCCTTCGAGCTGGTCGAGCGCGGCCTCGACGTCGCCGTCCATGTAGAGCAGGAGCTGGCGGTAGATGTCGAGGAGGTCGCGGATCAGCTGTTCGAGCGACGAGGCCTTGGCGTAGCGCCAGAACATCGGGCCGCCTACTCCTCGAATCCCGCGAACATGCGCTTGAGCATGTCGCCGTAGGTCACCCCGTCGGGCGATCGATCCTTTGAGAGCAGCGACGCCTGGTGCAGGCCTTCGAGCACGAGCTCGCATGCCGCCGGGAGATCGGCCTGGGTCAGGCGCTGCTCGGCGCCAAGCCAGCGGCGGACGAGCTCGACGAGCGTCGGGATCCGCAGGAGCGCCTCGTCGTCGTCCCGCTGGTCCTGCACTACGACGGCGTTGCCCTCGGCGAACCAGTCGACGATCGGCTTGTAGACGTCGTCGTCATCCGGTCCGGCGTTGCGCTCGCCTTCGTACGGCTCCGGGAAGTAGCGCTTGAACACGGCGCTGACGCCCTGGCCCAGGATGCGCTCACCCACGGCTGCAGGCCCCTCGCGCTCGCCTTCGAAGACGAGCTCGATCTTGCCCGTCACGGCGCCCAGCGCACCGAAGACGTCCGCGACGCGCGCCGTGATCTCGTTCGTGCCCTGGAGCAGAGCACGGCGCTCGGCACTGCTGATCACGTTCTCCAGCAGTGCGATCGTGAGCCGGACCGACACGCCCGAGGATTGGTCGACGAACTCGCTCTCGCGCGCCTGGAAGGCCGTCTCTTCGATGGCTTCGCGCAGGAACTCGGGAACGTGCACGGTGACGCCGCCGCGGCGCTCGGTGTAGGCCTCCTGATCCGTGATCGAGCGGGCCGTCGCGAGCGTCGACGGATAATGCGTGATGATCTGGCTGGCGATGCGGTCGCGCAGCGGAGTGATGATCGAGCCGCGGTTCGTGTAGTCCTCCGGGTTCGCGGAGAACACGAGCAGCACGTCGAGCGGGATGCGAACCGGGAAGCCGCGAAGCTGCACGTCACGCTCTTCGAGGATGTTGAGCAGGCCGACCTGGATGCGTTGCGAGAGGTCCGGCAGCTCGTTGACCGCGAAGATGCCGCGGTTGGTGCGCGGGATCAGGCCGAAGTTGAGCGCCTCCTCGTCGTAGAGCGTCACGCGTTGCGAGGCCGCCTTGATGGGATCGACGTCGCCGATCAGGTCGGCGATCGTGACGTCGGGCGTCGCCAGCTTCTCGCGATAGCGCTCCGCGCGGGGGATCCAGCGAATCGGTGCGTCGTCGCCCTGGCTGCCCACGAGGCGGTGGCCCTGGCCGGAGATGGGCTCGAACGGGTCGTCGTTGAGCGCCGTGCCTTCCAGCACGGGGATCTCCGCGTCGAGCAGCGTCGTGAGTTGGCGCAGCAGCCGCGTCTTCGCCTGGCCGCGTAGGCCCAGCAGGATGAAGTCGTGCTTGCTGAGCAGGGCTTGCTCGAGCTGCGGGATGACCGTGTGCTCGTAACCGAGGATGCCCGGCCAGCGCTCGGACTCGCTCTTGCCCGCCCGGATCTCGCGGATCAGGTTCTCGCGCAGCTCGTCGCGCACGCTGCGGCTGCGCCAGCCCGATTCGCGCAGCTCTCCGACGGTTCTCGGCCGCTTCTGAGACGTCATGGCGGGATTGTACGGCCCCCGGGAGGGCGGTCGGCCGCCAAGCGCCACCCGGCTGCAGGATCGGTAGAATCGTCCCCCCGCCTGTCCAGGTTCTTCACCGGAGACTTCCCGATGTACGACCCCGCACTTGTTCAGCCCATGCGTGACGACATGACCTCGATGAACGCAGAGGAGCTGACGGACCCGGCCGCCGTCGACGCGTTCATGGCCCGTGAGGGCACCAAGCTCGTGTTCGTCAACTCGGTCTGCGGCTGCGCCGCCGGCCAGGCGCGTCCCGCGCTGCGGATCGCGCTGCAGCACGCGACGAAGCCGGACCATGTCGGCACCGTCTTCGCCGGCCAGGACGCCGATGCGACGGCCAAGGCCCGAGACCACTTTGCCGACGTCCCGCCTTCGAGCCCCTCGGTGGCCCTCTTCAAGGGCGAGGAGCTCGTGCACTTCATCCCGCGCCACATGATCGAGAACCGAGACGCGCCGTCGATCGCCTTCGATCTCGTGAGTGCCTTCGACGAGCACTGCGTGTCGTAGCCCGGTGGGGACCTTCCATCACGACAAGGGCGAGCTCCACGGCATCACCGTCGTGGTGGACGTCAAGGGTAGTCGCCTCTTCGTGGGGCGCTGCGACACGGTCGTGCCCGAGGGCGTGATCCTGCTCGACGCCGACATGCACGACGAAGCGGTCGCCGACGACAAGGGCAACGTGGTCTCGAAGGGCGACTACCTCAAGAAGGCCGCCCGCTTCGGCATCTGGAAGAAGCACGACCGCGTGCTGGTGCCGGCGGAGGAGGTTGTGTCGGTCACGCCCCTCGGCGAGATGGCGTAGCAGTCCTCCGCAGAGACACAGAGGCGCAGAGCGATCTACGGGGGCCGCCGGATCCCCCGGCTCGGGCGGATCGGCGCTTGCGTACCCCTGGCATTGGATCAGGGGGAGCCTCATGCCCTGGCAGGCTCCGCTCCGTGCCTCTGCGCCTCTGTGGAGAATTCTCCTTCACCGCCTCCGGTGGGGGTCGAGCCACTTCTCTTCCTTCTTGCGTTTCTTCTGCCAGGCGAGGTCGATCTCGCCCGCGTAGAAACGGTTGGGCTCCTCGAGCGCCCAGTACTGCTTGCGCACCATCCAGATGCGCGGCACGCGGCGGCGCGCCTCGTCGAGTACCAGGAGCGCGGCGTTGTTGTCGCCGGCGTCGAGCTGCATGCGCGTGAGCCGGAACGCAAGCGGCACGGAGCGCGGACGGAGCGCGATCAACGCCGCGATCTCCTTGCGCGCTTCGGCCGACTTCTCCGCTTCGAGGCGCTCGGCCAGGGCGAGGCGCGCACCCACGTTGTCCGGCTCGGCTTGCGCCCGCTCCCGCAGAATCTCGAGCGACACCGTTCTGGGATTCGCCGCCGGCGGCGGCCTAGCCTCGACCAGCGCCTCTTCCATGTGGAGATCCAGCCACTGGCGGTCCGTCTCGGTCGCGCGCTTGAACTCCGCGCGCAGGATCCCGAGCTCGTCGATCAGGAACCAGTGGCCGGCGTCGTTCAAGTTCAAGCGCCGCAACAGGTCCGCGTTTCGGTCCACGAGGACACGAACCTTGTCGCTCGTCGGCGCGTAGTCGCGCACGCGGCTCGCGCCCTCGACGTCGAAGGCGACGAACCACAGCACGGTCGTCTCGCGCGCACGCCGTGACCAGGCGGCGATCCACTCTTCGAGGTCCTTGCGACTCTGGGACCACGTGGCCCACGTCACGATGAGGACGCGCTTGCCTCGTGCACCGTGCAGGCGATGCGGCGTGCCGTCGAGGTCCGGTAGTACGATGTCGCCGACTCGTGTGCCGATGCGCGCGCGGCGCGGCGGCTGCTTCGCGCTTGTTGCTACGTGCAGTGCGTCGCCACGCGTCTTGACCTTGTAGCCGAGCGCACGGGCGGCCTGGTGCAGATCGAACGAGCGCTGCGCGGCGCCCTGGACCTCGCCCCGATAGGTGCCGAACGCGGCGTCGCCGCACAGGATCCACGCGTCGTTTCCGCGTCGCAGCGGCCTGCGGCGACGCGAGGCCTCGGGCGGCCGCGGGATCATGCGCTTTGCGTGCACGCCGAAGGCGCTTTCGAGATCCGGCTGGCCGATCCACACGCGCCCGTCGGCCGTGACCTGCAGCGCGCCGCGGAGCGTGCGCGCGTCGCCGTCCACGATCAGCCGCGCCGGTGCGTCGGCGTGCGCCGTGCCCGCGGCGAGGAGGAGCAGCGCAGCCAGCCGTGCCGCTGCGCGCATGCGAATCAGTACCCGGGGATCGAGCGGATGCCGACCGGCGGCGGCTCGGTCTCGGCCGCGCCCTGCTTGGGCGTCGGCACGCCTGCGAGCAGGCGCTCGATGTCCGCATGGGCCTTTGCGATCTCCATGGGCGGACCCGCCACGATGACCACGTAGGTGCGGGCGGCGTCACTACCGAGGTAGAGGAAGCCCGCTTGTCCGGGCCCGGCCGGCATGCCGTGGCGCAGTCCCTGCGTACGCATCACGGGGAACGGTTTCGCCTTCTCTTCCTTGAACATGGCGCCGAGGATCATGCCCCCGATACGCGGCAGCCCCGCCTCGCTCACTTCCTGATCCGCGATCATGAAGCTCATCCGGACGGAGCCGTTCGTCGCATCGGCGAAGGACAGCGGCGTGCGGTCGCTCTCTTCCGCCGACCAGCCGGCCGGCAGCTTGAGACCCAGGCCGCGCTTGCGATCCACAACGGCATAACCTCCGAACGGGTCCGCGAGCGCATCGCCCTTGTCGCGCTCGTCCTGCGTGAAGCGCGTCTTGAGCACACCGCTCCAGAACGCGTCGAAGTGCTTCGCGGGAGCGCCGTCGAGCTGCAGCACCTCGCGTCCCCGCTGCATGATGCGGCCGCGGCCGTGCTTGCCCGTGTAGTCGAAGGTGCGCGCGTGATCGTCGGTGACGTTCCAGCCCTCGCCCTTCCACGCGTCGCCGTTCGCGGCGCGCAGCGCGGCGCCGATGAAGTTGGCCGCATCGGCGGCGTCCTCGTTCGAATCGAAGGCGAAGGCCGTCACGATGACCATCTCGTCGTCCGGGCTGTCCACGTACTGCACGCGGCCCGCGTCCCAGCCGGCTGCGGCGCGGCTCGCCGTGGGCGTGACGAAGCGGCCGATGCCCATCGTCTGGGTGTTGAGGCGGCCGTTCTTGTCGCCGAGGAAGTAGTCGAGGTACGTGGCGAGGTCCAGCTCGCCAACCGTGTGCTCGTCGAGCTTCTTCCAGCCTTCGCCACCGACCGTTGTGAAGTCCGCGCCCCAGACGACCTGGCGCGGGTAGTCGCGCTTCGGTCCGAGCCACTTGTACGGGTGCAGGATGTGCTCCTGCGTCGTCGGCTGGTCGTCGAAGAGCCGCTGCATGCCGCCCTTGTAGTCCTTGCCGCATGCCTGCGTCACGAAGTTGGGGCCCATGCGGTAGTGCAAGAGCGTCGCGAGCAGCATGTGCGTGGGGACCTTCTTCATCACGCGCAGCTGGCCGGCCATGGCCTTCTCGTTGGACGCCATCTGCTTGTAGTAACTCTTCGCCGCCTCGTGGTCGCGGTTCTGGAACACGCGCCGCGCGTACTCGGCGCTGCCCTCGAAGAGGCAGCGGATCGCGAACTGGCGGTCGGGGTCGTTCTCGCGGTACGGCTCTTCCATGCCGTAGAGGTCGTAGTGCTGGTCGTCGAGCGCATGGATCAGCTCGTGCACGAGGGTCGGCTTCTGCGCCGCGCCCTCGAAGCCCTCGATGAGGTAGAGCTTCTTGGTCTCCGGGTCGTACGCGCCCGCGACCATCTCCTTGAGCATGAGCATCTGCATCGTGACGAGGTCTTCGTCGGCCTTCATGAGACCGAGCCGGCGCACGATGCGGTTGTCGCGCGCGATCTCCTCGGGCGTGACCTCCTTGTCCAACTGCTCCTTGAGGAAGGTCTGCAACTCCTCGCGCGTGAGGACCTGCGCCGGGACACCGTGCTTCCACTCGAGGCCGCGGATCTCGGCGACGAGCGGCATGAGCTCGTCCACGAGCTTCTGGACCTCGGACGTAGTGCCGCTCGTGGGCTCGGAACCCGGGGGACTCGCGCCGGGCTGGGGCTTGGGCGCTTCAGGCGATTGGTCGCCGGCGAAGCTCCCCGGGGCCGCCAGGGACAGGACGAGCGCTACGAGGGCGCAGCGAGCGAGAAAACGGGCCATGGAGCTCTCCGGATGCGGGCGTAACGACCAAATGCTACCTGTCTATCGGGCCGTCCCTTCCTTCCTGTTGAGCCTCGATGAAGGGGGTACGATCCCGACCGTGACGATTGCCTTCACCCTTACGACGCCCGACACCATCGTGTTGATGGTGTGCGGCCTTTGGGGCCTCCGCTGCGCGTTCAAGGGCTTCGCGTGGTCGCTTGTACGGACCATCGGCCTGGTCGGATCGTTGTGGGCGGCCGGGACGTTCTACGAGGTCGTGGGCGATCGCATCGGCGAGTGGATCGGGTTCATTCCAGATGCCGCCGCGCCCCTGGTCGCCTGGGTGCTCATCCTCATCGTCGTGTTCTTCGTCTTCAGCTACCTCGCGCATCTGGCGCGCGGCCTCATGAAGACCGCGGAGTTGACCGTGCCGGACCGCTTCTTCGGCTTCGCCCTCGGCGTCGTCACGGGACTCGTCTTCTGCGCCGCGGCCCTCGTCGTGTGGGGGCATGTCGCGGGCGAGGACGAGATCAAGGAGACGATGGAAGGCTCGATGTCGGCTCGCTACATGGCGGAGGTCGTCGAGGTGATCGACGGGTTCTTTCCCGACAGCGTGCGCGAGCGCTTCGGCAAGGCCCTGAAGGCGCTCGATGAAGCGGGCGAAGAATCCGCGGGCTAGTCTTCGTCGATCGTTTCGAAGCCGTCCACGTCGATGAGTCGTGACGGCGGTTCGTCGCCGAGCAGGTCCGCGGGGATCTCGTAGGCCGCGGGCGCGTCCGTCGGCTCCGTCACGGCAGCCTCGGGCGCGGCATGTCCCGGTTCCGTGCTCGTGGGTTGACGCACGGGTTCGAACGCGGGCGGCGGAGCGACAGGTGCTTCGACCTGCGTCTCGTACTCGAAGCGCGCCCATGCCAGGACCTCGGCACGGCGCGCCGCGGCGTCAGCGTGGTCGTCGGCCACGAGGTCCGTGAGCTGTTCGTCGTATAGCACCCGTCCGTCCACCCGCAGCGAGGGCAGCGTGCCTTCCGTGTCCATCCGAAGCAGCGCAGCCGGCGTGGCGAAGACGCGGCGGGCCGCCTCCTCGGGTTCCAGCAGCGACTCGGCGGGGAGGCGATCGCGGGCGCGGCTGGGCCGCCGGGCATCGGGCGACGGCGGGGCCAGGCGCCCGAGCCAGTAGACCCGTAGCGCCTCCGGATCGGCCGGGCCGGCGCCGCGCTCGGCGTCCACCCACGGGGCGGGGAGGCCGATTTCCTGCTCTACGCGGGCCGAGGGGATGTGCTGCCGGCGGGCCTCCCGGGCCAGGCGGGCCGGGTCCCGGTACAGCAGGCGGCCTGCTTCGGAAAGATCGTAGAGTTGGACGGCGTCCAGTTGGAGCATCGTCTTAGTGTACGGACCCGCCGGACCGTGGAGGCCCCATGCGTACTGCCATGACCTGTCTGATCGTTCTCACGGTTCTCGGCGGCTGCCAGAGCGGCGGTGAGCAGATCGCCCAGCCCACGGGCTACTGCCAGCCGACCTGCGCGGGCCGGGCCTGTGCGGAGTTCGCGGACTACGAGACGGCCCGCGAGGCCTTCACACGCCAGAGCAAGGACAAGGTCCTGCTCGCGTCCCTCGAGGACGCGTCCTGGCTCCGGTTCGAGGGCACACCCGATGAGGTCGCAGAGAAGCACAAGGCGTACTTCGACTACGGCTACACCACCTTCGCCGTCGTGCTGCGCGCCAAGGAGTTCAGCCAGCCCACGAAGGAGGTCTTCCTCCTCGAGGACTCCACCGGCAAGCGAGTCACAGGCAAGCCCCTGACGTACCGCGGGGCGCTGCAGCGCGTCGACGACCGCTGGACGTACACGTTCAGCATCTCGTTCCAGCACACGATCACGAGCGAGATCCAGTGGCTCAAGCTGACGCGCATGGCGGACGGTGAGTTCGTCGAGTGGCAGTTCGGCGTCAATCCGACGTTGGCGCGCGGAGGTTAGTTCGCGTAGCGAATTGTGCCTCGCGCCACGCGATCCAACACGTCTTCCACGCGGCCGCCGATCGGCACGGCGCGGATGCCCACGGCCTTGAGCAGCGTGACGGCCCGGTGCGAGAAGTCCGTCGTGACGACCGCGCGGCAGCCGAGGACGGCACGCAGGAACGTGCGCGCGTCGCCGATGCCGTCGTTGCGGCGGCGGATGCCCTCCTCGAGGTGCCGTACGCCGAGGCAGCGGATCTTGTCCTGCCCCACGGCGTAGATGCGTAGGAACGGCGCCTTGGCGAGCGTGGCGTCTACCAGGACGCCGTCGCGGCTTGCGACCGCCACCATCTGCGCTTCGCGCCGTGGCAACACGGGAGCGAACTCGTCGTCGGCGACCGGGTCGGGCAGCGTGCGTAGCACGTCGACGGCGTCGAGCTCGTCGAGATCGACCGGCTCGAAGCGCTCGGGGCTCAGCCAGTTCGTGATGTGCGCGCGGGCGCCGCGGCGCGGCGCCTTGGCGAACACGCGGACCGCGGTCGCGCGTGCTTCGTCCATCTCGTCGTCCGTAGGGGCACCCGCCCAGGCGAGCGGCGCCTGGGGATGCGGCACGTGCGGGACGATGTCCATGCGCTCCGCGGCCCCCTGCACGGCGATTTCGGCGATGGCCTCGATCTCACGACTGTTCACCGTGGGGATGAGCGTCGTGCGCACCGCCAGCGGGAAGCCGTGGCGCCTCGCGAGCTCGAGCGCCCGGCGTCCCTCTTCCAGGTAGAGCGCGGCGGCTTCGTTGCGTTCGAGCCTCGCGCCGCGGTAGACCGCGCCGTCGACGACGCGCTCCGCCGTGCGCTGGGACGCCGCGTCCATGCGCAGGACCAGGTAGCCAAGGTCGAACGACTCCAGCTCGTCGGTGTACTCGCCGAGCAGCGGGCCGTCGATCACGAGCCCCGTGAGCACGTCCGGGTGGTGCTCGCGCGCGAGCGAGAGGATGCGCAGCACGGTCTCAGGGCTCGCCAGCGGGTCGCCCGGTCCTTCGATCTCGAGCACGAGCGGACCGCGTAGCGTGCTGCGTGCAACGGCGACGTAGCGCATGACGTCCGGAACGTCGATGACCTCGGCGCTCGCCTCGAACGGCAGGTCGCGACGGGCGAGCAACGGACGCGGCGCGGCGGCGAGATGCAGGCGCCGGATTCCCAGGCTGGGGAGGCGGGCACGCGTCACGTCGTCGTTCATGGCCGGAACGGTGTACCGGTGCCTCCGGGGTGGTGCAAGGTCCGCGCCGCGCTCCGGACGTTCGCGAAGTTTGGCCCGGATTCGGAGTACAAGGAGGGTTCCGGTGAACGAGCAACAGCCGCCCCCCGAACCGCAGGACGAGCAGTCTGCGCCCTACCACCCGGCGCCACGCCAGGGTTGGGTGCCGATGTCGGCGCTCGCCGTGACGGCCTTCGTCCTGAGCATCGTCTTCATGTTCGTTGCGTTCTACGGGCTCTGGATCGTCGAGCTCGTGCCGCTCGCGATGGGCGTCTTTACGTTGCTGACCGTGAAGCCTGGACAGAAGCGCGGCCGCATCCTCGCGATCTGGGCGATCGTGATCGCCATTGGTGCCGGCTCGTGTACTTATTTCATGCACGCGAACATGCGCGCTGTGGTGGGCGAGATGGGGGAGACGATCCTCGCCGCGCTCTCCGCGAAGGGCGCGACGCCCGAGGACCGCGAGAAGGCCCTGAAGCCGTGGTTGTTCGAAGAGGCGCTCGAGAAGAACCCGGACCTCGTCGCCACGTTGCACGAGCGCTTCCTCAAGGTCGAGGCGGAGCTGGGCCCCTACAAGAACGAGCTCGACCTCGGTAGTCCCTACCGCGGCTCCATGACGTACATGATGCAGCCCGATCTCGACGGCGAGATCGGGTCGGAGGACACGCCGCCGGGGATGCTCACGGCGCTGTGGATCACGGCGAAGTTCGAGAAGGGCAACGCCGTCATGTCGCTCACGATCCGGCGCGGCGGCCGCGATGACGTCTGGGCGCTCGGCGAATTGCAGGCCAAGGCGGCGCCGATCATCGGCGACATCCGGTTCTATCGCCCCAAGAATGAGCCGTAACCCGAGCACGACGCCTCGGCGCGCGGGCCGCGCCGCCGCCCGGTAGACTGGTTGCGCATGCACTCCGGAGACGGCTCATGACCGCACTCGCCCGCCGCCGCCCGCCGCTGTTGCTCGGCCTGGTTGCCCTCGTTCTGTTCGTTGCCGGCGGGGCGTCTTCGGCCGACGCCAAGATGAAGGCCAAGGAGTGGAAGGAAGCCGAAGCGAAGTTCCGCAAGCTGTTCGCCGAGCGCGGCAACGTCGACGAGAAGATCGCCATCTACAAGAAGATCGCGTCCGACGGCAGCGGCCGCGCGTGGCGCGTGATGGCCGAGGGGCTCTTCCTCGAGGTGCAGCGCTGGTGGGACATCCAGAACGAGCTCGTCGAGATGGGCAAGGAGCACGCGACGATTCTCCAGCGGAGCCAGAAGGGCTTCACGCCGAACGACGAGACGCGCGTTCAGGATCTGCAGGAGGGCATGAAGCTCCTCGAGGAGGACCTGCGGACCGAGAGGAAGGCACTCGATGCCGTCACCAAGCTCGTGACCGAGGGGCCGGAGGCGCTGCGCAAGAACATCATCAAGCGCGCGAAGGCCGGCGGCGAGTGGCCGTACCGCGCCGCCGCGGTACGCGTTGCCGTCGCGTGCATGAACGAGAAGGGTTCGTGGTCGTATCTTCAGAACACCATCGAGAACGACAAGGACCCGCGCGTTCGCCTCGCGGGGCTCGACGCCATCGCCGGTGCGAAGGAGAAGTGGGAGGGCATTGTCCTCGGCCGTCTCGGCGATCCGCACTGGAGCGTCGTGTTGCGCGCCGTGCGCATCATCAAGGAGCGCGAGCATCACGCCGCCGTGCCCCACCTCATAAACGCGCTCAACAACGCGCCGCCGCGTCTCGCGGAAGCCGTCGGCGACGTGTTGCGCCACCTGACCAAGGAGAACTTCGATCCCTTCGTCGACGTCTGGACGCAGTGGTGGAAGGACCACAAGCAGGACTTCGAGTCCGACGTCAAGCTCAAGAAGGGCAAGCAGAAGGAGTTCGGCGACGTCCACTTCTACGGCGTGCCGATCAAGTCGGATCGCATCCTCTTCATCATCGACATCTCCAGCTCGATGAAGCTCCCCACGAAGAACGACAATCCGAAGGAGCGCTGGAAGCCGCCGCCCACCGTGACGGGCAAGAAGGGGCCGCCGCCGCCCCCGCCGCCGGAGGAGATCCTCAGCGGCCCGAAGATCGACGTGGCAAAGCACGAGCTCAAGAAGGCCATCAAGAAGCTGCCGAAGGACACGGAGTTCAACATCATCGCGTTCAACACGGGCGCGGTGTCGTGGCAGAAGACGATGGTCGAGGCCACCAAGAAGAACAAGGAGAGCGCGTTCGCCTGGGTGCGCGCCATGAAACCGCGTGGCGTCACCTACATCGACGGTGCGTTGCGCATGGGCTTCACCATGGCGGGGCTCATCAACTACGACACGCGCTATCCCGACATCCACGTCGACACGATCTTGCTGCTGTCCGACGGCGCGCCGACGGACAACTCCATGACCGCCAAGTTGATGGATCCGGAGATCATCCTTCGGCACGTGCGCGAGTGGAACAAGAACAAGACGGTCGTGATCAACTGCATCGGCGTCGATCTGGTCGAGACCATCGAGTTCATGCGCAAGCTGGCGGAGGAGAACGGCGGGGTCTACGTCGACCGCTAGCTGCTACCCCTCCAGGTAGAAGGCGTTTCCACCCGGAAGAGCACGAAACGCATGTGGATTCGCCTCCTCAAGGTCGGCGGCGTAGCGCTCTACGTCGATCTGCTCGTTGTCGCCTTGCTCGCCTTTCTCGTCTTGCAGACGGGCATGGCGCACTGGCCGATTCTGCTCATCGTGCTGGGCAGCGTGCTGCTGCACGAGGTGGGCCACGCCCTGGCCGCGCACTTCCAGGGGCTCAAGGTCGGGGGCATCTACCTGCACATCGTGCCGTTCGCCTACGTCGAGCGCGGCAAGCCGCACCAGGAGCTGATCGTCGCCCTCGCCGGACCTGCGACGAACCTCCTCCTTGGCGTCGCACTCCTGGCGGCCAGCGACGGGTTCCCGTGGCTCGACCTCGAGGCCTGGTTGCGTGAGCCGCATTGGACCGCGACCGGGGTCAACCTCCTGATGGGGGTCGTGAACCTGATGCCTGCCGTGCCCGCCGATGGGGGACGCGCACTGCGGGCGTTCCTGATGATGAAGATGGCGCCTGCGACTGCGTATGCCTACACGGCGCGCGTCGGCACGTTCACGGGCGTGTTGGTGCTCCTGTTCGCGCTCGTGCTCTGGCGCTGGCCGGACTCGGCCGCCATCGCGGTGCTCGGCGTGTTCCTCATCATAGTCGCGTGGCGCGAGGCGGTGCAGGGCCAGCGCGAGCGGCGTGCGGAGCGCGCCCGTTCTTCTGAGGGAGATCCCTGATCCGTGGGCGGGCACGGGGCCCGCCCCTACTAGGGAGATGTGCGCGCGGAAGGTAGTAGGGGAGGGCCCTGTGCCCTCCCGCACGAGAACGAGTACGCGCTCGCGAACGCGCCGGGCGCGGTGTCGCGCGACCCGACGGAGATCGCGTCCGCGTCTTGTCGTCCTCGAGCGCGTGCTCGTCGGTAGTAGGGGAGGGCCCTGTGCCCTCCCGCTTGAGCGACGTGTATGCTCGCTGCAATGAAGAACACGAACCCCGCGACGGTCGTTCTGCTGCTGGGCGCCGTCGTCGTCGCGTGGATGGTGTTCACCAAGAAGCCGTGAAGCACGTGATGAGGCGGCGTGATCGCCCGCAGTTCGCGGGTCACAAGGAGCAAGGACAACCTGAAGTCCCTGGGAACGTCCGCCGCGGGGATCGATATCGAGAGGCCTGGCGCGCTCAGTCCCTACAAGGGCAAGAACTACGTCCTCGCGATCGCGCTGACCAAAGGCGTCGATCTGACCAAGGCTGAGAACCTCGACCTGCTCTTCAGTCCCTGGGTGCCTGTTTCCGACCGGCCTGGACCCCAGGCATACGCGGGGCTCACGCTCGAGTCACTCAAGACAAAGCAGCACACCAACCTGACCAGCTACGAGCGCGTCAAGCCGCCGCCCGGCGGATGGAAGACGAAGACGGGCGCGAAGCCGGTCCTCGCCGACTTCACGCCGCCGGATGCCGTGATCGTCTTCCTCTCGAACGGCCGCGTCGAAGAGGTGACCCGCGAGCAGTACGCGCGCTACTGACGCCATTCCTCTCCACGGCGGTCCTGCTATTCTGATGCTCGCGTCAGCAGCCTCTCGGATTCGTTCGAGTTCTCCGGGCAGATTTCGCAACTCTCTTGGGGAAACGGGCTGCTGGCGTCTTCCTCTTCAGTAGACATCCGCTAAGCGCACGCTGCGTGTAACAAGTTGGCAGGTTCGATTGACGGGGCTGCACGACGGCCTTACGCTGGCTTTCGCGAAATCTGCCCGGTGCCATAGAACGACTCTGGGAGGGGAATGCTCCTTAGGTCTGAGCACTGGCAGCCAGTCGCCTGGGGAACTCCGTGCGAGCGTCTTGTGTGGAGGGCCCCGGGCTAGCCGAAGGAGAGAGGAATGAGGACGGCAAGAGTTCTCTTTGTATTGACCGCTTGCGCGGCGGTTTTGGTCGGTGTCCAGGCCGTTGCAGGTGCGTCGGCGCATCCGCTACCGAACTGCCAGGCCAAGATCATCTGGACCAACCCGAATCCGGGCAGCTGCGTGAGCGTCGTGGTGCGCATTTCAGTGACGTACCCGGACGCGCTGACCGATCTGACGACGACAGGTCAAGACAGCGATCCCACGCCGATTTCGTTGACTGCCGGCGGATCGCATCACTTCCATACGTACTACAACTCGATCACTGCACATGAGACGCTCTCGCCCACGACGATTGCGTTCGTGGACGACTAGCGCTCGTGGGGGGCGGCACGGTTCGGTTCGGTGTCGGCACGATCGCCGTGCTCGTCTTCTGTGCCGCCCTCCTGCTTCTCCTCAAGTGGGGGGCAGAGCCCGGTGATCGCGGCCCGGCGGGCCCGCGTGCGACGAGGGACGAAGAGCAGGTCTCCCCTCGTCTCGCTGCGTCCCGGCGACTCGACGAGTTCGACCTTCGCTACCGGGATGTCCCACCCCGGCCGGAGCCTGAGCCCGGATCTCCGAAGACGATCGTCACTGGACACGTCCGTGTCCGAGAGCAGGCCGGTGCAGTCGCCGGCCACGTGTACGCAGTCGCCGATGGCAATGAGTTCTACCTCCTCGGGCGTCAGCAGTTGGATCAAGACGGCCGCTATGAGATCGAGCTACCCATGACAGCACGTGCGACCGTCCACGTCGGCGTGCTGTCGCGCGGTCTGCGACGCGGCACGGCGCGCCTGGAGGTCGACCCCGGCGGGCGCTACACCTTGGACTTCGATCTCGACCTCGGTGAGGCGTTGACCGGCAGCGTGGTGGACGATCAGGGGCGGCCTGTCCCCGACCTGGCCGTCTTCGTCACGGCAAATCCGTTCACTACAAGTGCGGGACGCACGACGAAGTACTTCGAGTTCGATCGCTTTCGCTTTGCAAAGACCGGTGCGGACTACCACGAGTCGTATGCAGCTACGGACGCGCGCGGGTGGTTCCGCGCCACTGGGCTCGGTGATGGGACGTACATCGTTCGCAGCCATGACCCGCGTTGGTTCATTCGCCAGGACTACGGACGTGTCCGACCGGGCGCACCGGACCTCGTGTTCACCGCCGTTCAGGCCTTGACCCTTCACGTCGAAGCGCGCGACGGCCAAACGGGCGAGCCACTTCCCGAGTTTCGCTGCAATGCTCTGGTCAAGGTGCCGGGGGATACGCCGTACAAGAAGCTGCTGATAGGCGAGTCCGGAAAGGTCAGTGTCACGTGGCCATCGCTCCGCGGCGGAGCTGAGTTCAAGTCGGGTGTCGCGCTAGAGCTCACGATTCTGGCCCCAGGGATGGAAGAGTCGCGCCTGGCGCTGCGGTACGAGCCCGAAGAGGTCGAGAAGTCCGTCTCCGTTCGCATGACGCCGGTGCGACCCGGCTTCACTCGAGTCCGCGTTGTTGACACGGAGGGGAATCACGTGTCATTGCCGTTGGCGGCGTCGCTTGTTGCGTATCGAGACACCAACAACCGCCCTCGTCGCAGTGAGTACCCCCGCCTTCGCTTGCTCAAGTTGGACGAGCCGGGGCTGTATCGTCTGGCCGGTGGCGTTGGAACGTGGTGGGCGTCGATCAAGCCGAGCCACGACCTGGGACCGCTCGTCGCGTGGCGCGGCAAGATCGTGATCCCCGAAGGGGACAAGGGTGGACACGTAAACATCACCCTGCCCGCCAGCGGTAGTGTGCGGTTCCTCGTTCGCCAGGGGCGTGGAGAGGGCGCCGGTGAGCACCTGCGCGTCCTCATGCGCCGTGAGAGTCCTGGCGCATCGACGGCCTTCGACGTTCGCGGTGTGGATACCGTTCTCGAGGGCTTTCCGGTTGGCCGGTGGCGGATGCGACTCCCTGCTCCATCGGACTGGACGGCCGAAGTGGTCGTCGAGGCCGGTCAGGAAACGACCGTAGAGTTGAAGCCCTAGTCATGGTGACCTTGCACGTTCGTGCGAGTGGGCTCCTTCTCGCGATGGCTCTTGCGGTCGGCTGCGGCGAGACGCGGCCCGCCCTTCCTCCGGCAGAGCGCCGGGAACTCGCAGACCTGCCGTACAGCTCGCCCGTGGCGCGCGGGCGGGCCCACGTCCTCTGGCAACGCAGGGCGCCGGACATGCCGAAGCGCTACCTGACCGTGGAGGTACGCAACGAAAGCGCGTCCGATTCCGGTTCGCGCCTCAAGGTGTTCTTCTATCACCTCGACGAGACGCATGCGGAACGCGTCTTGGCGCCCGGGGAGACGACGACGAACGCCGTCCACGACACGGACTCGCCCGTCATGCGCCTTGTCGCACTCGAGCTGAGCTCGTCCTCGGCACGCGCGGCATGGGCCGTTCGCTAGGTCTAGCGAACGACTGTCGCGGCCGAGCCGACGTTGCCGTCGGCATCCGTCGCCTGCACGACGATGTCGTGCGCGCCACCGTCCGGGAACCGGAGGATGGCCTCGAAGGCCTCCCGGCTGCCGTCGAAGAGTCCATCCGAGGCACCCAGCGCGACCCAGTCGCCGCCGTCGATCGAGACACGTACGCGCACGATCCGGCCGTCGTTGGCGTCGGTCGCCGACCCTTCGATCGCGAGCTTGCCGCCGCTCATGCGGCGCGCCTTGACGCTCGCGGTCGGCGCCGTGTTGTCCACGCGCAGGCCCACGTAGAGCCGCGTCGCCTTGCGCACGCGCGCAGGCTCGTTGTCCTGTGCGTCGTCTACGGTCACGCGCACCTGGTAGATGCCGTCGACCGCGCCGGTGGTGTCCCACGTGTGCGCGGTCTTCTTCAAGACCTTGCCGTCCACGAGCTTCGCCCAGTGGGGCGAACCCCTTCGGTTGACCTCGATGGTCGTGCGCAGCGTGTCGCCGTCGGCGTCGGTCGCCTTCCAGCCGATCTCCCGCTTGGGCGTGACCGGCGGCGGCGCACCCTTCTTGGTGCCGGGCTTCTTCATGGTCAGGGCTGAGAGGACCGGTGCACGGTTGGGCGTTCGCGTGACGATCTCGACGGCGCGCATGGAGGCCCCGGCGCCCGCGAGCACGGCCTTGAGCTGTACGAAGCGCGCGTTCGCCCCGATCACGCCTCCGCGTCCATCGAAGTCCGTGACCGGCTTCCACGCCGACCACGAGTCATCGGGCTCCTTCGTCTCACCCTGGCGGGCATGCAACGCCTTGATGCCGTTCCCCCAGAGAGAGACTCGACCCCACGCCGACGGCGCGCCGCCGTCGACCGGTGCAGAGATCCATGCGCCCTCGTTGACTGCCGCCTTGCGACGATGGAGCACCGCCGGGTTGCTCGTCACGACGGCGGCGTCCCCGAGGACGACGCTGGCTTCTGCTTCCGGCAGGTCGGCCAGCAGCGCGGACGCGCCGCCCGGTGCGACGTGCACGACGCGGCCGCTGGGATACGTACCGGCTACCGCGCCGTCCTTCGTCGCCGAGAGGCTCAGCAGCGCGACCTTCTTCTTCGACCAGAGCGTCGTCAGCACGCCGCTCGGCTCGAGATGGACGATGCTGCCGTCCTGGAGCGAGGCCCGGGCAGCCGGCTTCTTGCCGGGTTTGGTGGCCGACGGCTCTGCGATCTGACGTAGCAGGCTCGCGATGGCCTGGGCGTTGCCGCCGGCTTGGTCGGCGTTGGCGGCGATCACGAGGCCGCCGTCGTCGAGAGGCACGATGCCGACGACCTCCTGCGGCTCGAGGTCACGCACCACGCGCGTCTTGTTGTTCTCGAGGGCCAGCACACGCCCCTTCGGCGACGTGCCGACGTAGGTCGTCTTCCCGCGGACCGCGAGACATCGCGCGTGTTCGTCGTCGACATCGGCGAGCTTCGCCGGCGCGCCGAACGGATCGATTCGATGCACCGAGCCGGGGACACCGCAGGCGACGGTCAGCGCGCCGCGAGCGTCGGCGTGCAGCGCCCAGACGTGCTCTACGTTCAACGACGCATGCAGCGCCGCCTTGCCCCCGGCCGTCACTTTGTAGATGCGGCCGCCGGGAAAGACGGCTGCGGCACACGAACCGTCCGGCAGCGCCGCGACGGCCGTGACCATCAGCCCCTCGCCGAGCTTCGTGCGCTGGATGGAGTCGCCGCGCACGCGCAGCAGCTCCGACTCGTTGCCCGTACCGATCCAGATGGCATCGCCGGCCTGTGCGGCTGTCCATGCCGAGTCGGCGTCGAGCGCGAGATCGTCGTAGACGGGGCCAAGGCGCAGCACGCCGTCGGTGTCCAGCGAGAGCCCTTCGAGCGTGCCCTTGGCGAGGGTGTCGTGGCCTGCGATCCGTTCGGCCTTCGGGCCGCCGCCGAGCGCAGGTGTGGCGAACACGCAGAGGAGAGCGACAGCAACGAGACGTTGGACCATGGGTATCCTCCGGCTATCGCACGACGCGCAGCGTCAGGTTGCGTGAGCCGAACACGACGTAGTCGACCTTGCGGCGCACCTTCTCGGTCACGGGACGCAGCTTGGCGTTCGTGCCGCCCGGTGCGCGCACGAGGCGCGGAACATAGGACAGGGGTAGGTTGCGGAGCAGCCTGCCCTTGAGATCGAGGTCGACGCGACCGGTCGGAAGCACGGCGACCAGCTCCGTGCTCTTGAACCAGGCGTCGTAGAGCCGCGGGAGGTCGGCGATGTCGACGGGCGATGCGACGTCGGCAGGCACGTTGTCGCCGCTCATGGCCGCAAGCGTGTAGTTGCCCGTCGGCGCATCGTGCGGGATCGTGACCCTCAGCGTCTCGGTGAAGCGCTCGCCGCCGTCCTTGCGCTCGAGGCCGATCGTCAGGGTGACTTCTTCGCCGGGGCGGACCTCGTCCGCGGAGGCCGTGACGTGGCGGACGTAGGCGCGCCGGTCGCGGTGCTCTACCTCGACATCGATGTCGAACGATTCGAACTCGGGTCGCAGCGTGTTGTGGTTGAGCGGGCGGTCGAGCAGGCCGACAAGCTGGCGCTGGAACCCGCCATCGAAGCCGCCCATGACGTCTTCGTAGCTCCAGGGGTCCATGCCCTTGATCTTGACGGTCATCTTGTAGCGCTTGGTGTTCGGCCCGAGCGTCGTCTCGGCTCGCGTGAACGCGTCGCGCATGCACGCGATCACCATGCGCGTGAAGAAGATCGTGTTGGGCGCCACGTCGAAGGCGAACTTCTCCTCGCGCTTCGTGACGGCGTTGCGGAACGTCATGGTGACCGGCACCATGCGCGCGGCCTGGCCCTTGATTCCCATGATGCCTGCCGGGCGGTCCTGCACGATCGCCCCGATCGGACGGATCGAGCCGCCCATCTTGAAGGCGATCTCGCGGCTCGCGATGATCGTGTAGACGTAGCCGACGCTCATCGGAATGACCGTCTCGCCCAGTGACTGGAACGGATGGCCGAAGCCGTAGATCTTGTCGCCGTCGACGAACGTGCACGTACCGATCGACGAGATGTTGTAGTCACCCCGCACGAGGTCGCACACCAGCGCGGCGCCGGGCGCCATCGGCGCGTCCAGGTTGACCCACTTCGCGGCGGAGCCCGGACCGCCGACGGACATCCCCCCCCCGACGTGGAAGCCCAGCGGCGCCAGCTCGTCCTGGAGCCACTGGCGGTTCGCATCCGACAGCCCGGAGACGGAGACCGGGGTCCCGATGGGGCGCAGGCGGCTCCCGCTCGACGACGCACGCTTGAGCGGCGTCGGCGGTGCCATGCCCGTAGCGCGTCCTTCGAGCTTGCGCTCACCCAGCGCGAGCATCTCCTCGATCGGCGTCACGCCACCGATGGGGTGCTTTGCCCACGCGTAGGTGTAGGAGAGTGCGCCCGCGCAGCGGCCCTCGAAGTAGATGGGTGAGCCCGACATCCCCTGGGCGATCTGGTGGTCGGCGAACTCGGGCCCGAGGCAGCGCACGAGGATCAGATCCTGTTTCGGCAGGTGGTTGCGCATGATGTCGATGACTTCGACCTCGAAGCGCTCGATCTTGGTGCCCGCCTTGACCGTCAGGCCGTAGCCCTTGAGGCCGGGGCGAACATCGGCGAGAGGGAAGACGTCACTGCGCGGCTCGGCCTTGGCGGGCTGTTCCTTCGCCGTAGCGGGTGCCACCACGAGCGCGGCCAGCAAGAGCCCAAGAATCAGCCGTTTCGCGCTCATCCCACCTCCGTACAGATACCCCTCCCAATCGGCAATTGGGGAGGCTCAGCTTGAACAAAGTACGAATCCGACCGTAGCGCTCCGGCCCAGGGGCCAACATAGTTTGATTCTGAGAATCAGTCTCAATACCTTTGTGCCCCCCGCAGCCGGCGAGCAGGTCGGCGCGGGACCAACTAGCGGGACCGCCGCCCTCGCCCTGCAAGACAGAGGAACGGCGGTCCCAGGCCCGGAGATGTCTCACCGGACGTCTCCATCCTAATGGAGAACGACATGTTTAAGACGC
>JANQJW010000057.1 GCA_028281445.1 Planctomycetota bacterium
GCAGAACTACCCAGCGGAGAGGAAAGAGGTTCAAGAACCTCTGGAAGAAGCTGAAAGGATAGAGGGCCAGAAGAGCTGTAGGAAGGACCACAAACACACACAGCACAACTATGGCAAGAATGGCATATGGAAGGTGGTCCTTGCCAAAGTACTCCATCCCTTACCCCCTTAGGGGGGTTGTAGGGGGAGGGAGAGACAGGTCAAGGACTCTCTGGTTCCAGCTTCGTTCGCGCTCGTCGGCCGGGCATGAATCAAAACGGTTCAATAGCACCTTGTACCGCGCGTCGTGCAACGCGGCACAGGCCCTCGTTACGGCGCTGGCTCTGTGACGCCCTGTGCGAGCCTCAGAGAGTCTTTCTGTTTCACCTTGATCGAGCCGTCGACTTGAAGCCGAAGTGCGTCACGCGGTCGTGTACGCCGTCCAGCGAGTTGCGCAACCTCGGTGAGCCACCGGGCAGTCGACGAGAGACTGCGCCTACCGTGTGTTCACGATGGAGCGTCCCCGTCGACAGCTCCCGCGCGGTGGGATTGTGCAGTCCCGCGGGTGCAACTCGAAGTTGCAGAAGTGCAGCGCCTGAACCACGGACGGCGATTGTCCTTCGGTGGGGGAGTGGGGGGGCCTTCTGTGCGGACTCTGGGCCGTTCGGTCGTCCTCACCCGGCAGCTCGGCGCCGACTTCTGCAATCCAGGGGTTGCGTTGGGTGCGAAAGGCGGCTCACTGAGGACCGTCACAACCAACGGTGCAATGGACCGTGCAATGGGACGGGCGTTTCGGTGACCCGCGATGACCTGTATTCGGCCGCCCTTGCGCAGACCGCCATTTCGTGCGCGGCACAGATTGACCCGGAGATGGCCGGGATTGACGCAGGAATCTATTGACTTCTTAATCCGCCGGTCCCAGGTTCGAGTCCTGGAGCGGGTACCACTCCTCACGCCGGTTCGTTGCCGTTACCCAGCCATTCGACGGCATTTGCGTCCGACCCGTCGTTCGGGCTTCCGTTCCTCAGCGCACCGACGCGTTCCCCACCGCGCCGGGAGATCGTGCCCCTGGCGTGCCCGCCGGCAACGCAGTGACCGGACGCGCCGGGACTCCTTGACGCACCGCTTCCTCGGTCTTACCAGCCTCATGCCGCCTGCCCGAGCGAGCTGGCCACCGCGGCAACGCCTACCGGTGGGAGCGTGGCCGGGTCGTGTCGCCGACAAGCAGGGCCGCGGCGACCAGCCCCAGCCCCCAGACGTACGCGACGAGGCCAGCGTTGCGCGCGACCGAAACCCACTCGGCGGCTACGGCCGACTTCTCCGTGGGTGCTGCGAGGGAGCCCCCTGCGAGGCCCAGCGTCAACTCGCACGCAGCTCGCAATACGAGCGCCGAAGCGGCAATGCCGAAGCCGCCGCCGGTCGTGGCGGATGTTGTGCCTCGACCGACCCGGAAGATCCACGTCAGATACAGCGCGACGAGCAGGAGGAAACCGAACTGGTTTGCCCATAGGTGCGTGAGCTTGGGCGTGGACAGGCCGAACGAGAGTGCGTTCGCCAGGACCGACAGGATGATGAAGAACCCCGCGAAGATGACAAGGGTTGTGTAAGAGCCCGTACCAAGGCTCGGCCCGTCCTCGTCAGCAACGACTCGAATCACGGCACCACCGTACCCGCGGGCCTGCCCCTACGCGCCGGTATCATCGAGTTCGACGCATGTGGCGAACCCGCATCCTCGTTGCGCTCTTCGCGATTCCTTTCGCGGTCTGCGCCGCTGTAGCCCTGGCTTCGGCAATCGAGATTGGCGAGGCGCTCGAAGTTCCGGACATCACAGGCGCGGGCGAGCTGCAGCCACACGCCGGCGATCTTCCGGTTTGGAACGGAGGGGGCCTGCTTGCTCTCGACGAGGGAAGTCTGCGCCACAGCAGGCTGTGGTTCCTGCCCTGGGACAAGCCGCAAGCAAACAACGTCATCCCGGTCGTTGACGCCCTGACGGTCGATGGCCCCGGGGCAAGTGTCTTGCTGTCCTACTTCGAAGCGCACGTCGAGTTGGTTGGTTCACCGACGCGCACGCAGTGGGAATTCGCGTGGGGCGGGGAGGACGAACCCGCCGGTCCCGGGAAGCCTCTTGAAGACAGACTTTCCGCCCTCGTTGGCCGCCAAGAGGGTTGGTTGTTGATGCAAGCGGCCGCGGAAGTGCGGTGGCGCGACTTCGCCGCCGTACTGAACGCCTTTCACGCCTCACCGTGGCAGGTGCAGCGGCTCGCGGTCGGGGCATCGAGTTGGCCGCACGGGCGACGCCTTTGCATTCCTGGCGCGTTGACCGGATCGGCCCGCCTTGTGCCCCTTGCGGCGCGTGTCGAGCTGACAGGCGGCTACTTCAAGTCCGGCCTCATGCATGACGATCCGCTCGTTGTTCAGCTCGTGTGGGCCGGGCGCACGTGGTCGATTCCAGACGCGCAAAACTATGGAAGGCGTGGGACGTGGGGGCCTCCGGAGCAGGATGTGTTCGTGCAGGCCAACGTGCAGTGGGCATCGGTGCGAGGGGCCCTCGAAGGAGCCCGCGCTGCCGGCCGACTCGAAGAGCGCGTTGGGCTTGCGGTGGATGCCCGAACACCGTTGGGGCCCGTCGTGAAGGCCGTGGACTTGTTCAGCCGTGCCGGCGTTCGAGAGTTCGAGTTCCAGGTGCCGAATCGCGAGAAGCTGGTGTGGGCCGTCGAACCGGCTACGACCATGCTCCCGATACCGAACCCCGCCGTCCGGCCGCAGCCACTGGCACCGTGGTGGCCGCGTTGGGGCTGGTCCTCGTTGCGTTCGTGACCTTCGCGGGCGGCCGCAAACCGTAGGCCCGGACGGCCGCTGGCGCTCGCGGCTTCACCCGGTGGGAAGGCACCTCGTGGCTCGCGAAGGGGACTCCGTATGGAACGATGCGTCCGCTACCGGTCACGACCTCCCCGCGCATGCGCGTCGATGGGACTCCTGCACGGGCGCCGGGGGAGTGCGCGAATGAGACTCAGGCTGCAAGACCCGACGACGCTCTGGGGTGCCACTACTCCATGTCAAGGCGCGAGACGCTGTATCCGGACGTCTGTTTCTCGAACACGACGACCACGCGACGCAGTCGGCCCGTGCGCGACCATGTCCAGTCGGCGTCGTGGAGAGCTTCTTCGGAACGCTCAAGCGAGAGCTCGTGAATCGATGGACCTGGATCTCACGAGAGCAGGCGAAGTCGGCCATTCACGAGTACATCGAGGTCTTCTACAATCGCTGGCGTCGGCATTCCACGCTGGGCCAGGTGTGCCCGGCAGAGTACGAGAGAAACCACAACCAAGAAGCGGCTGACGCAGCTTGACGAGGTGTCCACCGACACGGGGGAAGCTCAGAATGCGGCTCCATGGGGGTTTTGGACAGAAGACACTGACGCGCCGCTAATGAAGACTCCAAACAACGACTACGTCGGAGAGCTTAAGAAACATGACTCGTGGAAGTCTCTGCCTCCGAAACTGCCAGCTTCGAAAGGGCATACGCCAAAGAAGGCGCCGGACAAGAAGGCGCCCAAGAAGTAGAATGCGGGCTATCTTGTAAGGTCAGTCACTTCAGCATCAACGAGGTAGTAGAGCAGCGTTCGCCCCTTGATGCGGACTTGGTTCGCGCAGGCCAGCCGCCCGCGTACGCTCACGTAGCGGTGGCTGGTCTCAAGACCGACGTAGTGCTCACGGCCGAGACTGACGTGCACTCGGTCGAGAAGACCAACGCTATCAAGTCCCTTGGGACCTCTCACACTCGCAGGATTGATGAGCCAGAAGTGAGTGAGAGGGTCGTTCGGGGGATATCCGAGACAGTAGCCCGACAAAACAACAGGGCAACCTACATGAGCACGCACTTCTCCCGGCGGAAACAGGTGCTCCTTCGCTTCATCTGCGTACGCCTTGCTCAACGCACTCCAATCCAGCCGTGTCACAGACTCTCTTGACTCGTTCGCACATGCGACGAGAAGGGCCGCGATGGCTAGCATGGTCGTTCTCAATCCGGTCAACTCCAACGTGACAGAAGACTCGCGTCACTGGAAGACAGTACCATGCGGACCCAGCCGCCTGGGGCATGGGGAAGTAGCTCATGCATGACACGGTGAATACCGAGTGCGATGAACTCCTACGGACTTGGATTAGAACTCCCAATGTCGTAGGAATTCACCGCACTCCGTATCCCCCGCAGCGCCTGTCAGTCGGGACACGCATGCGTTGAGAGCACGTCCAAGCGGACAGTCTTGGAGCGCATACATGCGCGTGCAGGTGGCACGGTGGTTCGCTTGCGTTGCGCGTCCGCCGGAGGGTGAGCCCTAGCCCGCGGCATCCGGCGAGGCCGACGCAGCCTCCCTGCGCCTGCGGCGAACCCAGTGCAGCAGCGCGGCGGCGACCAGCACTGTGACGACGAGCGCAGCACGACTCGTCGCAGGCGCCTCGAGGCGGTCCATCATCAATGGGGGCCAGCCCCCGGCGTCCGCAGCCAGGCGAGCGGCGACGGTAGGAACGATGGCCAGCAGGAGCAGGATCGCGACGATCTCCGGCGCGAGATACGACGAACGAGCCCGAGGGGGCTCATCGGCTCGGCCCGCTCTCAGCAAGATGCAGCCCGCGAGTCCCGAAACGAACGTGTTGACAAGGCCGTCCCAGTCGAACGACGTGGGAAACCAACTCTTGTCCCAGTCGGAACCCCAGCCAGATGTGGCCACCCACTCCACTACTCGCGTTACCGCGACGAGGCAGAACCACAGGCCCATCCCGCGCAGGGCGATGCCGCGGAGGTCGCGCTCGCTCACGGCAGAAGATATCCAGTCACGGTCGTATCGGCGTACGAGCCGTTTCCGCCCGATGAGAGCTACGAGGCCAACCACGGCGAAGCCGGCGAGCTCGTACGGGAGGTGCTCGCGGAAGGGCGCCGGCTCGCTGGCCACGAGAACTGCACCCAACCTTCGGGCTGCTTCGAGGGCCGCTACGCATCCGACCAGGCCGAACAGGAACGAGCGAAGCGAGCCATAGGCGATCGAAACTTCGGCACCGACCGCGCTACGTACCAGAAACCCTGCAAGCCACTGCGATTGGCGTATCAAGAACCAACCGATGACGGTCAGGATCAGCGCTTGAAGTACGGACCAGACGAGGTGTGTGTAATCCGGGTTCGTTACATGCAGGTGCCAAGCCAGCATGCTCGCCATGCTGATCGTTCCCGCCGTGACGAAATACGTGCCGAGCAGGCGCACGACTGTGCCGGTGAGGGACTGGGCTGTCACGACCCACCTCGGTCGGCTCGCCGGCGATCACGGAGTCGAGCGAGCATGCGGGGCACCGCCATGGCAAGAGCGGCGACGGCGCACGTCACGACCGCGAACGCCAGGTTGCTGCTGCCTTGCGATCCCTCCTCAGAAGTCCAGGGAAGCACGGGGTCCGGGTATGCGATCAGGCTCACAAGGCGCGCGGATCCGGTCACGAACATGATCGCGCCGGCCAAGACGAGAGCCGCTGAGACCGTGCCGCCTCCCTCGATCCTCTCCGGGAGGAGAAGCCCCGCCAGCGCCCACGCCTTCCACAAGAGGGCGGCACCTGCGACCAGCTCGACGGCAACGAGAACGAGTACTCGCTTGAAGTCGGCCTCGGTCAGCCAGTCAGATGACGAGTACGCAGGGCTGGACGCGAAGTGAAGCAGGCCCAGGACCACCAGGTACAGCGCCAGAGCCTGGAGGCAGACGGCGAGAAGCGCGCGGTTCATCCCTGTTCCTCGGTGCTACTTCGCGACAGCAGATCGGGCAACCCGAAAGGTCGAGCAGTCTCACGCGAATCTGCAACAACGACTCCCGGCTCCGTGCCTTTCACGCGAATCTGCAACAACGATTCCCGGCTCCGTGCCTTCATCTTGTACCGTGGCACTGGCGGAGCAATGCAGACTACCGAGTTCGGTGAATTCCCACGGATTTGGACTAGTACTCCCAACTCACCGCACTCCCTGTCCCGCACCGGTTCAGCTTGCGTTGCCTGTGCATGCCAGTGGAGCGAGGCCTACTCCAAGTACAGCGTGAGTATCTGGTAGATCTCGCCGAGGAAGCCAAGGCTAGCGAGGCCGACGCCGACAGCACCAATTGATCGTCCACCGCTCCACCTCCGGACACCTCTACTTCGCGAGAGCAGGTCAATGGCGTACGTGAACCCGACAACGCCCGCCCAGCCCAGCAACGATCTTCGCCGCCAGGGCGAGTCGATCTCACCTTAGCCGAGGAGAAACACGGCATACGCTGCCGTTGCGAGCATTGTGTACTTGAAGATCCGTGACCCACGTGGGCGGAAGAACCCCATTGCAAGCGTTCGCGCGTACGCATGTATCGTTGATTCCATGCGTCGAGCCACGTGCGGCCGCCTCACTTCCGTCCAGGCGAAGAACAAGCCGGCACCCTCGCACAAGAGTGAAACGTGCTGCACAGTATTGGCAGCGTCCGAGTTGAACATGTGACGGCCTCCTGAGGGGCGCGGCACTTTCGCCGCATCGTTGGTGCCAGATGCCCACTGCGCCGGCCCGAGGTCCGGATCGCAGACGGATCCTCCTCGTATGCGCTTGGGGTACGGAGCCAGAGCAGCCTGAGATACCATTTCGCCATGAGGCTCCTTGCCTTTACGATCACGCTCTCCCTCCTGTTGGTGGCGTCGTGGTGGGAGTACGCGTTCGAGAACCCGTCTGAGTGCAGGGCGGAACAGCCTCCTGTGGAGACCGCGACACCAGCGCCCCTGCCGAAGCGACGCCCTGCTCGTCGCACCAAGAGAGCGGAGTCGCGACCCGCGCTACCTCCGGAGTTCGACTGGCGTACCCTCGGCCCGCTCGGCGACGAACGAGCTGCGCGCGGGATGACGTTGTTCCCGCGCTCAGACGCGCCGCTTCCGCAGGTCTGGTGTGGGACGGACGGAGTGCGGTAACTCCGCGCTTGCCAATCCCGCTCTAGCCACGGTCCGGCTCGCAGTGAGGCGCCGCGAACACAGGCGCCGCTACACTCGCGCCATGGGGGACAACCCGTACATCGCGCTGGAACGCGCTCTGACCGCCCTCGACGAACCGATCTGCTGCGAGGGCGTCGTTCCGCTCGAGGAGCCGGTCACGATCACGCTTCCAACGGGCCAGGCGGTGTCTTCGGACGCCGCGGACTTCGTCGAACAGCTCGTTGCCCACGGCGAGCCCGCGCCGTACGGCAAGGGCCGCGAGACGACCGTGGATCCGGACGTGCGCCTCGCCACACGATTGGTCGAGGGAGCGCGCGCTCGAGTACGCGGGTTCGATCCAAGCGACGTGCTCGACACGATTGAAGCCGCGCTTTCCCCGGACCGTCACCTAGAAGCCCGGCTGACTGACGTTCTCGTCTACCCCGAGGGCGGCCACTTCGCGCGGCACCGCGACACGCCGCGGTCGGCCGACCTCATCGCGACGCTCATTGTCGGGCTGCCTTGCGAGCACGAGGGGGGTGCATTCCGCGTCGATGACGGGAGTCGCACGTGCACCGCCGATTGGAGCGGTCCTCGTCCATCGGACGAGCTGCCGTGGATCGCGTTCTACACGGATGTCGATCATGAGGTCGAGCGCGTGACGACCGGGCACCGGGTGACGCTCGTCTACGCGCTGACGCGCACCGATCGCGTACGCGAGGATCCGAGCTGGGCGAGCCGCCTGGACGTTGCGCGCCGCCACGTGCGTGACTTCGACGGCGAGATGAAGTCGCCGCTGCTCATCGGCTGCGCGCGTCACGTGATCTCGCTCGAAGGCGAACAGCCACTCGATGTCGACTGCCTGCGTGGGAGTGATCGCGCCGTTGCGCGGGTCTTCACGGACTGCGGCTACGACGTGGTCGTGCGCGCGTGCCTGGCCATGGTCGATCTGGACATGTTTCCGGATCGCGCCGACCTGGCACCGGTCGACCACACGGCCTACTTGGGGAGACTTGCCCGTCCTCCGGGCGCAATCGATCCTTCGAGCCTCGGCGAGTGCGTCGTGTTCTGCGCGTACGGGATCGGCGATGGCGGCGGCTACTTCAGCGAGGAAGCCATGAGCCTGCTGCCCTTCCTCGTGGAGGGCGAGCCTCGGCACAACTACGCGAGGCATCTATCCGCCGGCCGCCCCGACTTCTTGATTCGCGAGACTGCGGCCGCCACGTTCCTCCGGGAGATCGACTTTTCGCACTACGGCTATGTCGGTAACGATGCACCTGAGCACCACATGTATCAGCTCGCCATGATCGAGGTGAGCAGGGTGGACGCGGACGGACACCCGTTGGACGAACGCGCGGAAGCGCGGCGTGCCGAAGAGTGGCGTGCGTCGCTCGAGAGAACTCCGCAGGACGCACCGCGAGATTCCGAGGAGTCGCCCCGATCCGGCCCGAGCTCTCTCCTGGCCGGCGCGATCCTCGCATTCCTCGCCCTGGCTGCGCTGCTGGGCCTCGCGGGAGCCTTGCTGCGCTAGTCGCTCCCCACGCCGCGGCGCCAGTGGGCACGTGGCACGCGGGGCGCGTACGCTGCGCGCGATGAGCGACCGCACCTACTTCGCCGCCTGTGGACGGGGCCTGGAGCCTGTTCTGGCGACCGAGCTCGACGCGCTCGGTGTCCGATCCGTTGTCGAGCGGCGAGGCGGCGTGGCGTTTCGCGGTGACAAGGCCGCCGGCTACCGCGCCTGCCTTTGGCTGCGCAGCGCGATCCGGGTGCAGGAAGAACTCCTGTCCACCCGCGTGCGCGGAGAGGACGACCTCTACAACGCCGTCTTCGAGCTCGACTGGGACCGGTTGCTCAGACCCGAGCACACGCTCGCGGCCTACGCGAGCACGCGCGACGCCCCGGCGTACCGCCACTCGGGCCACGCGGCGATCCAGGTCAAGGACGCTATCACCGACCAGCAGCGCCAGCGACACGGCGAGCGCTCGAGCGTTGACCGCGAGGCGCCCGACCTGCCGCTCAAGGTCGTGATCCAGCGAGATCGTCTGCTGCTGTATCGCGACCTCGCGGGCACGAGCCTGCACAAGCGCGGCTACCGCCCCGTGCAGGTCAAGAGCCCGCTCAACGAGGTCACGGCTGCGGGTCTGCTCATTCGCAGCGAGTGGGACCGGGCCTCGCCTCTCGTGGATCCGATGTGCGGGTCGGGCACGTTCGTCATCGAGGCCGCGCTGCTCGCGTCCGACACGGCGCCCGGCTTGCAGCGTACGTTCGCCTTCGAGCGCTGGGTCGACTTCGACGCAGATCTGTGGGCTTCGTTGCGTGAGGAAGCGAAAGCGCGCGCGAAAGCGCGACTCGGCTTTGCGCTCGCCGGCGCGGATCGCCACGCGGGCGCTGTAGGCATTGCCAAGCAGAGCGCGCAGCAGGCCGGCGTCGGCCACCTCGTTCAATTCGACACCAGTGAGGCGCGCGACTGGCAGCCGCCGGCTCCCCCGGCGTTCGTCGTCTGCAACCCTCCGTACGGCGAGCGGCTCGACGACGGCGAGGTGGAGGAAGCGTGGCGTGCGCTCGGTGACTTCCTCAAGTCGCGTTGCAGCGGCGCCGAGGCGTGGGTGCTGTCGGGCAACAAGGCCGTCACGCGCTTCCTGCGCATGCGGACATCGCAACGCGTACCCGCCATGAACGGGCCGATCGAGTGCCGCTGGCTGCGCTACGAGATCCGTTAGGCCGGCGCGCAACTACGACAGGTGCACCGGGTTCCAGATCGCGACCTCAACGGAGACCTGAACCATGCGTACCACAGCCCTCATCCTGATCCTCGGTGCGGCCCTCCTCATCCCGACAGCTGCCCAGGCCGACGACGCCGAAGACAACCCGCGCACGAAGCGCCGTGCGGCCCTCCTCGAGCAGTTCGATACGAACGGCGACGGGAAGCTCGATTCGCAAGAGCGCAAGGCGGCTCGCGAGGCACGCAAAGCCAAGCTGCTCGAGAACTTCGATGCGGACGGCGACGGGAAGCTCAGCCGAGACGAGCGCAAGGCCGCGCGCGAAGCACGTCGCGCGAAGATCAAGGAACAGCTCCTCGCGAGCTTCGACACGAATCAGGACGGCACGCTCGACGAAGAGGAGCGCAAGGCCGCCCGCGAGAAGCGCCGCAGCGCCATCAAGGCAAAGATCCTCGAGACGTTCGACGAGAACGGGGACGGCGAGCTCGACGAGAGCGAGAAGGCCAAGGCGAAGGCTGCCCGGAAGGCGCGCAGCGGACGCCGCGGCATGCGCAACCGCCGAGGCATGCGCGGCCGCCGTGGCATGCGCCGCGGCATGATGCGTCGCGCTGGCGTCCGACAGCTCGTGCTGGAGCGGTTCGACGAGAACAAGGACGGCAAGCTCGACGAAACCGAGCGCGAGAAGCTGCGCGAGGCCGTCAAGGAGCGTCGCGCGGCGCGCAAGGCCCGCCGCTAGCAGCCCATCCGTCTACGCGTCGGATAGACGCCGGAGTCGCAGCTCGATCAAGCGCCTCTCGTGGCCTGCGACGTCATGCGCGAGAGCTGCCTCGTACCGTGCGATCGCCTGAGCCGGATGCCCCTGCAACTCGTGCATCCGCGCCCGTGCGCAGTCGACGAGGTAGTACTCCGACATGTCAGGCCGGGCAGCAATCGTCTCGAGTTCCGCCAGTGCGGCGGCGCTATCGCCAGCCTGCCCGCGTGCGATCGCCCGATTCAGTGCGTAGACCGGCGAGTCGACCATACCGATGAGCCGATCGTAGAGATGAACGATCGTCTCCCAATCTGTGTGCGCGACGCTGTCGGCCTTGCAGTGCAGCAACGCGATGGCAGCCTCCAGATGGAATCGCGAGGACGGTTTGGCGCCCGAGCGAGACAGCCACTGCTCCGCGATGCGGATCAGATTGCGATCCCAGGCGCTGCGATCCTGATCCTCGAGCAACAAGACCGCACCGTCCGTGTCAACGCGTGCCTCCAGGCGTGCAGCGTGAAACAGCATGAGTGCGAGCAATGCACGCGTCGTCTCCGACCCCACGTCGTTGGTGCACAGCATGTGGCAGAGACGCGCAGCCTCCTCGCAGAGATCGTCTCGGATCGGGTCGGAGCCTTGCGACGTGCTGTATCCCTCGTTGAACATGAGGTAGAGCACGTCGTGCACCCCAGCCAGTCGCTCTCCATGGTGCTCGGCTTCGGGCAGGTCCAGCTTGAGGCGCAGTTCGGCGAGGCGCTTCTTCGCGCGTTGGATCCGTTTCTTGACCGACTCAGGTGACAGAAGAAGCCCGCGTGCGATCTCCCGCACGCCGAACCCGCACAGCACCTTTAGCGTGAGGGCGATCTGTGACTTGCGGTCGAGTGCCGGGTGGCAACAGACGAACATCATGCGCAGCAGGCTGTCAGGAAGCTGATCTGGCTCGAGCCACTCCTCGACGAGCGCGTCGGAGGCCGCCTGCGTCTGTCCGGAGAGAGCCAACGCGCGCTCGTGCACCCGCTCCTTGCGCATCGCATCCAGGATGCGGTTCTTGGCGACTGCGTGCATCCAGCCCGCCGGGTTCTTCGGCACCCCGCGGTGTTTCCAGGTGTTCATCGCCTCGAGCATCGCCGCCTGGACCACGTCTTCGATGAGCTCCAGGCGGCGGATGCCGAACGCACGCGTCAGTACGGCGATGAGGTTTGCTGACTCGTGCCGGAAGAAGTGCTCGACCAACTGGCCGGCGACAGGTGTCACGTACCTAGTCGTCGGACTTGTAGCCGGCGAGCTGGCGGACCTCGACAGTGCCGCCGGAGTCCAGCACCGGGCAGCCCTTGGTCAGCGCTACAGCGGCTTCCAGGCTGTCTGCCCGCACCATCGAGTAGCCGCCGACGAGCTCCTTGCTTTCCGCAAAGGGCCCGTCCGTCACGGTGCCGCCCGTGGCTACGACGTGCCCCTCGGGAGCGAGCGCATCGCCGCCGTCCACCATCCAGCCGGCTTCGTGGCCGCCGCTGATCCAGTCGGTCCAGGCCTGAAGGACCTGTTGCATCTCTTCCGGCGAGGGCTCACCGGGGCCTTTGTTTCCATCGCGATACAGGAACATGAACTTCGCCATCGTCTCCTCCTTGGGGTCTGGAGAGGTCCGCCGGCGGGCAAGAATAGCCAACCGCGTCCTCTCAGGCTGGATGACGAACGAGCCCGACCGGAGGGGACAAGAAAGACTCGGAGAATCAGGGTGTCAGAGCTCATCCTCTGTCGGCTCGCGGACGTGCTTGAGGCAGCAGATCTCTGCGGCGCGGTACGGGTTCGCCAGGTAGGCCGCGTGTCGAGTCGCCCACGCCGTGCGACGGACGTCTTCGTCCGGGCGTGGCTCGGGTAGGCGGGCAGAACTACCGCTCACGGATACTCTCCTGCGACGCCTTCTCGAGCTCTTCCTTCACCGTCTCCAGCACCGCTTCGTAGAACGCCTCGTCGTCCTCGACATATCCCGACGGATCTTCCAGGGTGTCCAGCGGTGTCCTGGGCCGGCCGGCGCGATCCATCCCAGGATGCAGTAACCGACCGCGCCCACCAGGGCGAGCACGATGCCCACAATCTTCCAGGTCCGCCGTCACGATCAGCAGAATGCCTACTGGAATGCACGCCAGCAGCAGCCAGGAGATCTTCCGCGCCACGCCGCCAATGGTACTGCGGAGGTATGCTGCGCAGATGCCGAGCAAGTACGCGTCGTGGCTGGTGGTTGCGCTTCTGGTGTGCGCCTGGGGTGCGCCGCCCTCGCAAGCGAAGGAGGTGCCGGTCGCGGAGTGGGGCGCAGCAACCGCCGCGTTCCCTGCGCCCGAGACGCAAGACAGCCTGACCATCGTGGGTGGCCTGTTCCTGGGCGGAGCGAAGAAGATCGGGGCATTCGAGCTCCAGGCCAAGCCGGCGAAGCTGGACGACGACGGCACGATGGGCTGGGTCGTGCGCGAGAAGGTGCAGATCAAGACCAGCAGCGAGCAGCGCTACTTCCTGCTCACCTTGCTCACACGATCGCTCGAGCCCGTGCGCGGGCGCGTCGAGGCGTGGGGCGCCAAGGGCAAGCACCGAATCTCGTGGACCCGCACGCCCGTGGGCGTCACCCAGGTCCACACGTCGGAAGGGGGCAAGCGGACCGAAGCCAAGGTCGAGGCCCCGGGCCCGTTCCTGCCCAGCCCAGGCTGCGCGGTGCTCTTCGGTCGCCTCGCACCGGCCGCGGCGCGCACGTACCAGGCCGGATTCGTGGACGTGAGTCATGTGCCTTCCCAGCTGCAGACGCTGGCCATCCAGACGACCCCACCCATTCCGCAGGCCGCGGGTTCGAACGCCGTGGAAATCCGCTACGGCACTCACCGCTACCGCGTGAAGTTCTCCGCGGGACGCCGCCTGCCGCAAGCGCTCACCTGGCTCATCGCCCGCAAGAACGGCACGTTGAAGCTCGACGTCCTGCCAGAGACCCGGAACCCCGGCGCCGACATCTTTGCCCAGCCGGCGAAGACGCCCGAGGCCGCGGCCATGCAGGTGCAGCTCGCGTTCGCGACCGCCCAGCGCTCCTTGATGGAGTCCACCGTCCGGTGGCCGAAGTTCTACGAGGCCCTCCAGATCACCCACAAGCGGCAAGGCAAGACCGATCCGCTGCCGACATTGGAGGCGTGGAAGGAAGGGCTCATCCAGGCGCACCTCAAGGAGAACCCGAAGCCGCCGTCGGACGCGGACTACCGGCAGCTCCTGTTGAAGCACCGCAACAAGATCGTGGTCAAGCCGGTCCGGGAGTTCGTCGCCGAGGTGCTGCTCCCCAAGGAGCTGGGCTACGGCAAGGTGCTCGTCGTTCAGATCGACGGCGTGTGGAAGGCCAATCTGCCGCCGGCGCGTCGCTAGGCGGTCGGTTACGGCGCGGTGTTGAACTCGCGCGAGCCCGCACCGGCCCGGAACGACTCGGTGTTGGCGTGCCGAATGCCCATCGAGCTCGTGGCGGCGTCGATGTCGGCGAACGGCGCAATCGTCTGTACGGACCAGCGATAGAGGATGTTCGACGGAAGGCCGGCACCGAACGCGTTCAGGTTCGGAATCTGGGCGGTCGGGCTATGTGTGACGATGATGAACTGCGGTCCGTCCGTGGGCATGTCGGGCATGATCTCGAACAAGTACAACCGGTTCGTCGTCGCATCTGCGGAGAACTCCGTCCCGTAGCTCACGCCCATCGTGTTGTTCGGCGGGGCGATCAAGTTCGCCTGGGTCTGGAAGGTGAACGGGATGCCGGTCGTGCCCGGCGCAACGCCCTGGCGCTTGCTCTCGATGAGGCCGCTGGGAGAGAATGCCCTCACGGTGACGTCGAGGGAGATGGCGTTCGTGTTCGGCACGAGGTAGCTGAACGGCGTCATGGGGCTGTTGTCGTTGATCAACTGGCTGTCGGCACGTTTCGGGCCGTGGCGCAGGTTGACGCTGATGTCGGCTAGCGTGAAGCCGCCCGGAAGCGTTGCCGCGCCTCCCAGGGTCGCGGCGTTGATGGCCTGCATCGCGAGGTTCCGGGCATTCGCGCCTGGTGTGATGGCGGTATCGATCTCTCCGTAGCCGAAGAAGTTGAGCGGCAGCATCGTTCCCGGGTCGAACTGGTACTGGACCGCCCGGTAGGACGCAGCCAGCGTGGCGGGCGGTACGGGCCAACTCTGGCCCATGGAGAGCACCCCGGTCGTGCTGTTGGCCGTGCCGCCGATCTGACCGCTGAGCGACTGGTTCGAGTCCGCGTAGACACGCGTGCGGACGTTCATGGGCTCCGGATAGCCTGCGCCGCCGCTGCAGGTGATGTTCGCGGTTGCATTGGCCTGCATTCCGGTAAAGGATCCGAGCCGCCCCTCGAGTGTCGGATCGGCACGGGTCAGGCCCACGAACACGTACACACGCGGCAGAGGACCCGGCGTGAGGACGGCGACCGTGTAGGGCGGCGTGATGCTGCTCAGCGAGAACGCACCATTCGTGTCCGTCGTCGTGTTCGCGCCTCCGATGACGATCGTCAGGCCGGCGTACGGAGCACCCGTCTCTGACAGCACGACACCGTTGACCACGATGGGGCCGCCGCCGCTCGTCCCGTCTCCCGATCCGCAGCCGATCGTGGTGAGCGCCAGCGCTACGCCGAGGACCAACACAAGACCGAGCAGTGCGCGTAGCCGCATGGGTATTCCTCCGGAGTCGCAGGGCGCGACACCCTAGCAACTCCTGTGGAGGAGTGTAGGGCCCGTCTTCGAGCGCTACCTCGGCTCTGCCCAGCTGTCCTCGTGCGTGACGCCGCCGTCCTCGAACGTCCACGTGATCTTCTGGTAGGTGAAGGACACGTGCTCGCGGTCTTCGTGGTCGGTCGAACTGCCGCGCGTGTCGCCCATCCCACCGCGGGTGCTCACCCACGGGTCGGTGAGCATGAGCGTGCGGTAGACCGTCTCGCCGGAGCCCTCGTCCCGATACGAGGTGAGTACTGCGCTCTTGAAGAGTTCGTTGTCGATAAGTGCCTTCATGAAGAGGGGCGTGGACTTGTCAATGGGCTTCGTGATCGACACCGGCTTGTGCTGGCGCTTACCCGTCGGCAGCCCAGATGCTGCATCGCGAGGCGAGATGATCTCGTGGGACCAACCGTAGACCTCGAACGTGTGCTCGGTCCCATCCGCCTGGGTGATCACCATCTCGTGGCGCGTCGATCCGGCGACGGTCGCGGGGACGGAGTCGGTGTCGCTTCGGCCGTCCTGGCGTTCCCGCAGGAAGCGGCGAGCATCAGAGTGGTTGCAAGCGCGGCGCAGACCGCGAATAGAGAGACGAAACGCGTCATCAGAGACCTCCACGCTCAGAGAGCCCGGTTGCCCCGAGTGTAGTGATCCGTCGGTCGCGACGTCCATGCGCAAGCGCAAACGGCGGATTCTTCGGTCGATCTGCACCGAAACCGCGATGTCGCTAGACTGGCCCGCATGCGGGGATGGAAGCTCTTCCTCCTGGTCCTGCTGGCGCCGGTGATCTACATCATCCTGCTCGCGATGAAGGAGCAGATCGTGGACGACCTGCGGGATGACAGACCGGCGGATGCCAAGTACATGGTGAAGGCCGCGCTGCCCACGGCCATCGACCAGTTCCGCATGGCCAACAAGCGTCTGCCGAAGGAACTCGCCGAGCTGTGGACGCCGAAAGAGCATGACGAGGTGCCGTACATCAAGCCGGCCACCGAAGACCCGTGGGGCAATCCCTACAAGTTCATCGCGCTGAGCCGCAAAGACTACGAGATCCGCAGCGACGGCCCCGACCGCAAGCCCGGGACGGACGACGACATCGTCTATACGACCGTTCCACTCCGCTAGGGGGCTAGCTCAACACCTCCTCGAGCTCGCGCTCGCGCGGCTGCGGCGTCGCGACCGGCGCCGGAACCGGCTGCGCCGGCGGGACCGTGACCGGGTCGACTTCGCGACGGCGCTCCGGCAACAGGATGCGCAAGCTGAAGAACCCGATGAGACCGGCGGCGAGCGAACCCATCAGGACGCCCGTCTTGACGGCGTCGAGCGTGGTGCCGGTCACGGCCAGCGATGCGATGAACATCGACATCGTGAAGCCGATGCCGGCGAGGCTCGCGGCGCCGAACATCACAGGCCAGGAAACGCCGCGAGGGAGGGAGGACCAACCAGCACGTACCGCGATCCAGGCCCCGAGCGGTACACCCACGATCTTGCCGGCGAGCAGGCCGAGACTGATGGCCAGAGCCAGCGAGCTTCCGACCAGCTCGGTCTGGATCGCAACACCGGCGTTGGCCAGCGCGAAGATCGGCATGACTACGAATGCAATCCACGCGTGCAGGGCGTTCTCCAGTCGCTCGGTCGGTGCCACGGTCTCCACACCCGCTAGGGGGTGTGCAGGCGTCATGAGGCCCAGCGCTACACCAGCCACCGTGGGATGGACGCCCGACTTGAGCATGCAGAGCCAGACGCCGGCCCCGACGACGACGTACGCCGGGATCGAGCGAACGCCCATGCGCTGAAAGACCACCACAATGCCGAAACCTGCCAGGGCGGCCAGCAGCCAGCCCGTGCCGATCGAGCCCGAGTAGAAGATGGCGATGATCGAGACGGCGATCAGATCGTCGAAGATTGCGAGGGACAGCAAGAAGATCTTCAGCGCCGACGGCACGCGCGAGCCAAGAAGTGCCAGGATGCCCACCACGAACGCGATGTCGGTCGCCGTGGGGACCGCCCAGGCGCGTACGCCCTCGCCCGTGCCGTTGACGAGCAGGAACACGAGCGCAGGCACGGCCGCGCCGCCGACCGCAGCGGCGAGGGGGAGGATGATCGCGCGCTTGTTCGATAGCTCCCCGGAGGCCATCTCGCGCTTGATCTCGAGACCGATCACGAAGAAGAACAGCACCATCAGACCGTCGTTGACCCAGTACCACAGCGGGTAGCTGAGCTCGAACGATCCAACGCCGATCGTGAGCGTCGTGGACCAAAGCGCCTCGAAGTTCTCACGCAGCGGAGTGTTGGCAATCGTCAGTGCGATCGCGGCGCACGCAAGCAAGACGACGCCTGCGGCCGACTCGATGTGCAGGAACTTCTGCACGAACCGGCTCAGGTTCTCCGCTGGCGTACGCGGAGGCATGTGGGTGGGGATGGTCGGCGTCTTCATCGGACTGGGTTCCCTCTCGCTTGCGTTGCGCGCTCTACAGCTCGCTCTCGCCCAGAAGCTCCAGGCGGCGCACCCATTCTGTTTCGAAGGACTCGATCTGGCTGCGCGTCGCGGTCAATTCGAAGGCGACATCGCCTGGCTTGAGGAAGCGTCGCTCGTCCGACGTGACGCGCCAGCGCGGAACGCTTGCGTGGCGCGCAGCGGCATCGATGTGCTCTTCGATGCGGAAGGACTTCTCCACGTAGACGTAGAAGGTCTTCTGGAGTAGGGGCTCGGCGGGACCGGATACGACGCGCGGTCCGCGACGGTTGCGGGGGGCGAGTGCGTGGGGGCTCATGGTGGGCTCCTGAGGTTGGGTCCCCTTAGAGACGCGCCCCGCGGGTCAAGAGATCATCGATGTTGAATCCTCTGGGCATAGATTCGATCTATGGATAGGCTCTCCGCATGTCCTGGCTCAACTACACCCACCTGCGGGCGTTCTGGGCGACTGTGCGCGAGGGCGGTGTCTCGGCCGCCAGCCGGGCGCTCCACGTCTCCCAGCCCACGATCTCCTCGCACCTCAAGACTCTCGAGACGTCTGTTGGAAAGCCGCTGCTGGAACGCGGTCGCGGCGCGCCCACCCTGACCGAGTCCGGTCGCGTGATGTACCGCTACGCCGATGAGATCTTCCGTCTCGGTGCTGAGCTCGAAGGGAGCCTCCGCGGCAACCGGGCCCCGGTAGCACAGAGCCTGAAGCTCGGCATCGCCGATGTCGTTCCCAAGTCTGTCGCACACCACATCATCCAGCCCGCGCTGAAGGGCGAGTACGGACGCGTGCTGTGCTACGAGGGCAAGCCCGCCGAGCTGCTCGGACGGCTGGTGCGCGAGCAGCTCGACGCCGTGATCGCCGACACGCCCGTCGACCCGCACCACCACGTCAACGCGTTCAATCACCTCCTCGGAGAGAGTGGCATGACGATCTTCGCGCCGCCCGCGGATGCGCGGCGCTACCGCACGCGCTTTCCCCAGAGCCTGGACGGGGCGCCGTTCCTGCTGCCGGCGGACAACACCTCCATGCGGCGGGAACTCGAGCGCTGGTTCTCCGCCAACGACATCCACCCCGACATCCGAGCCGAGTTCGAGGACATGGCGCTGCTCAAGACCTTCGCGGCCGACGGCCTCGGCGTCTTCGCCTTGCCGACGGTCGTGGAGCAAGACGTCCGGCGGCAATGCAGCGCGCACGTTGTCGGGCGTGTCGAGGAGGTCCGCGAGCGCTTCTACGTCATCACGCTGGAGCGGCGCGTGCGCCACAAGGCGATCAATGCGATCGTGCAGCGCGCGCGCACGAAGCTCTTCAGCTAGTCGTGTTCAGGATCCACGACGACGGACACGGCCGTCATCTGCGCCTGGTCGGGCGTGATGGGGAGGGGCGGACTGTCCACGCGACGCCGCTGCTCCGGGTAGAGCGCGACACGCATGTCACCCGCGGGCTGGTTCCACACCTGGATCTCGACGAGAAACGAGAAGGTCTCGCCGGCATCGACGATGCCGGAGGGCTGCGACCTGACCCCGACGGCGAGTGGCTGGCCGCTGGGCAGGCTCCAGGCCTCCATGAAGTCACTGCTCAGGAAGCGGAAGTCGCCGCCGCTCGTGTTCATGAACTCCATCGAGATCCGGAGCGTCGTCAACTCCTCGAGCACGATTCCCGGTGTCGTCTGCCACCAGCCGGGAACGGCTTCGAGGGCAGTGATCGGTGCGGGACCCCGCGGTTCGGCACCCACTCCGCACGCCGTGCAGAGCAGCAGGGCGAGGACAGCCAAGGTGATTTGGTGTTTCGGCAAGCCTCGGCCTCCAGGGGCATCGTATCGCTTGTCAGGATCGGAACGCCATCCGAAGCGAACACCGCGGCGCGTGGTTTCACGCACCGTTCCCGGCCCGGTATCCTGCCGCCCATGCGCAAGATCACCTTCGTGTTCGCCGCCGTCTTCATCGTGCTGGGCATCGGTCTCTACTTCGGTACCGGCCGGGAGAGCATCACCGCCCTGATTCCCGCCTTCATCGGAGTCGCCATGGCGATCTGCGCCGCGCTCGCCCGCACCGAGCGCAGCACGATGCATGCGATGCACGTCTCGACGCTGCTGGCACTGGCCGGCGTTGGTGGTGGTTTCGGTGGCCTGCTCGGCCTGTTCCGGGGAAGCACGAGCGCGCCCACGATCGGCCGCGCGGTGTTGACGGTACTTTGCGCGATCTACATCGTGCTGGCTGTGCGATCCTTCATCCAGGCACGGAAGGCCCGATGAGCGAAGCCCAGACCCCCGAAGGCGCACCGGACAGTGATGTTCCGGATCGCTTCACCGTCGACTTCACGGGCCTGACGCTCCTAGGTACCTACGAGGTGACCAAGAAGCTGGCCGACGGGGGCATGGGCAGCGTCTATCTCGGCACGGACACGAACCTGAATCGCCAGGTGGTCATCAAGGTGCCGCACGTGCGTTTCCTGGGGGAGCCCGGCTTTCGCACGCGCTTCACGCGTGAGATCAGCGAGCTGGTGCGGCTCGAGCATCCGAACATCGTGGGCATCCTCGCCCAAGGGGAGCACGAGGAGGTGCCGTACTTCGTGCTCCAGTTCCTCGGCGGCGGTTCGCTCGAAGACGTATTCGATGCGCGCGAGGGAAAGGGCTCGCCGCCGGAGGACTACCTTCCATGGCTCCGCACGATCTCCGGCACGCTCGACTTCGTGCACGGTCGCGGCACGGTTCATCGCGACGTGAAGCCGGCGAACGTCCTCTTCGACGAGGAAGGCCACGTCTTCCTCTCCGACTTCGGCGTCGCCAAGGCGATGGAGAACGAAGACGTCAACCTGACCGAGGCGGGAACCGGCATCGGCAGCCCGCGCTACATGGCGCCCGAGCAGGGCTTCGGGCACGAGCTCACGCCGAGCGCCGATCAGTACGCGCTGGCCTCGATGGTCTACGAGGCGGTGTCGGGGCGCCCCCCGTTCACGGAGAAGTCGCCGGTCGAGCTCCTCGTGAAGAAGGGCGGAAGCGATCCCGACGACCTCTGCGAGGTGGCTCCTGAGCTGCCGGCGGAGGCGGGGGCTGCGGTCATGCGTGCCTTGTCGCGAGAGCCCGAAGCACGGCATCCGTCCTGCGCCGCGTTCTCGGAGGCGTTCGAGGACGGTCTGCGTCCCAAGGAACCCGAGACGGCGGACGAGACGCCGCGCGGCCGACTCCTGCTCGTGGCCCTGGCATTGATTCCGCTGCTGGTCGTCGTGTTCCTGCTCAACAAGGACAAGCAGCCGGAGGGACCTGCGGACGCGGCGACCAACGAGGCCGGGGGCATGCGTCTCACCCTCCTCGACGCCGGAACGGAGCCGCGCAGGCCCATGCGCTATGTCATTCCGGCCGGATCGCGCGAGCGCGTGACGCTCAGGATCAAGCAGGTCACGGATATGAAGATCGGCGGTGAGCCATATCCGATGCCCGAGAATCCAACGGTCATCTACATCCTCGATGTCGTGATCGACGAGGTTGCGAAGAACGGCGACCTGCACCTTTCGTGGACGACGGCAGACGTCGAGTTCGATGAGGACACGGAGCTACCGGAGGCGTTGCTCGAGCATCTGGGCAAGCTCAAGGAGGGGTACAAGCGTTTCGCCGGGAGCGCCGTCATGGCGCCGAACGGCCTCACTCGCAATGCGGAGCTCCGAGGCGCCGATGGCCTGACACCGGCGGCGCGCGGGCAGTTGGAGAGCGTGTGGTGGGTCGTGCGCAACATCGCCATGGCGTTTCCCGTGGAGCCGGTCGGGCACGGTGCTCGCTGGGAGATTTCCGAGACCGTGGACATGATCGGCATGCGGCTCGCCGACACATCGACGTTCGAGCTCAAGAAGCTCGATGGTGACTCGTTCGAGATCACTGCCTTCTCGGCTCAGACGGCGGCCGAGCAGAAGATGACGACGTTCGGCGACATCGACACCACGCTGCTGTCGCACCACGGTCGGGCGAAGGGCGGCTTCAACGGCGATCTCGCGCATCTTTCACCCGGACGCTTCCAGTTCGCGATTTCGATGGACATGAAGATGCGCTTCGCGGGCATGCGCATGAAAGAGGAAGATGAACCAGAGGACATGGAATCCGACATGCACATCGACCTCGAGATGCGAGTCACGCGCGACTAGCCGGAGCCCGCCTTGGCTCTCTCGTCGCGCTTCTTGCGTTGCCGCCGCTTCCACTTCGGCTGCAGCCAGAGCCAGAGTCCGCTAAAGACCATGAACAGCACGGCAATGGCGACGAGCGGCATGATGTAGTCGTGGACGGGTTTCCCGATCCACGAGCCGTCGTGGAGGTTCTCGAGCCAGTCACTGGTCCTTGTCGCCGTGCTCAAGACCGCACCCGAGACCGCGTCGATCTGGATCTCGGTGTGGTTGTGCTTGCTGCGCACCTTGTAGACGCGTTTGTCGACGCGTACGTCGATGCGATCGATGTCGTCCACGTGTTGGAAGTCCGGATGATCGGCGGCCTCGACGTGGCGCCAGGCGTCGCTGAGGCTCAAGAACGACTCGAGGTTGCCCGGGCTGCCCTTCTGCGTCGGCGGCTGGATCCAGGCGTACTCCTTCTTGAGCAGGAGCAGGAACCCCGTGACCGCTGTGATAACGAGGAACGCCGAGATGCTGATCCCGATCCACTTGTGGGTGTCCCAGAAGAACTTGAAGCTGTTCATGGGGTCTCCGCGAGAGTCGCAGAGGGTACGACAACCGCGGGCTGGTCGGTCTCCTCGAGGACCAGGTTCCGAGTTGGGACCGGGCGCAGCGAGTGGATCGTCGGGCGCGCAGGAGCGCCTTTCGTACAGGCCCTAGCCCTGCTCGCCGACGGGTAAGAGCGAGTCGGGCAGCGGCTCGCCGACGGCGGGATGGCGATCGATGTCGTCGATGATCGCGAGGTGGTGGTCCGTGTGGATGCGGGCGAAACGCAGCCACTGGGCGGCGTTGAAGAAGCCGAGGAACCCGTGCGGGATCACGCCGGGGATGCCCGGCAGGATCCGTACGCTCTCCGCCCGGGCATCCGCGGCGCTGCGGACCTCGCCGTGCTTCTCACGCAGCGTCGCGCGGCTGGGAATCGCGTCCGGATGCACCATCTCCGGCGCGTTGGCGCGCCCACGCGGGATGTGCCCCGTCATCAGGAGCGCACGTGCCATGAGGCGCGGTGCGCCCTTCTCCCGGATGCGCTCATCCTCACCGGACTCGAGTCCGTCGATGACGTCCAGCATGCGGTCCAGGCTCAGGAGGATGTGCTCGACCTGCTGGGCCGGCGACCAACCGGACACGGACTCGACAATGACGTAGAGGCGCTCTGCCGGCCAGCCGAGGATCCCCTCGACGCGGGCCAGGCCTTGTAGGACCGCGTGGATCTCACTAGCGCACTTCATGAACCTCGCTTCCCGGTGGCGCGCAACATTGTAGAGGATTCGCGCGCGCCCCGGAGAGGCCTACTTTTTCTGGTCGAGTTTCCACTCTTCGATGAGGCCCTTCGCGCGCTCAGCCACTTCCACACCCTTGAACTCGCGCATGACCCGCTTGCAGATCTTGAGCGTGCCCGCTGGGTCTGTGTCCTTCTGTAGGCCGGCGCGCAGGAGGATGGCGTTGCCCTTGAAGTTGATGAAATCGAGCTCGGCCTTTGTCTGATCGCGCAGGCCGTGTTTGGACTCGAGCTTCTTCGCCTTGAGCAGCTCGGCGATTGCGGCTTTCCATTTCTCCTTCTCGATGCTCTTGCGCGCCTTCTCGATGTGGCCATCTACCTTGTCGCCGGCCTTGAAGCGCTTCTTGTTCTTGTCTACGTAGGCGGCAAACCACTTGGCGGCCATCTGTGGGCGGCTCTGGTGGCCCATGCCGAGCACGCGCTCGAACGTGATGTTCTCGTAGCCCGCTTCCTTCAACGCGTCGCGTGCCTGGTACGCCTGCCCGTCGTTGCCGTTCGGGCCGATGATCAGCTCGTGGTCTTTGTCGCCGAAGAAGATGTAGATCTTCAGCTGCTTGCGACCGGCTTCCAGGACCTTCTCATCGCGCGGAATCTGCTGCGGCGCGAAGTTCCCGCCGCGCGTGCAGATGTGTGTAAACACGTCGGGGTGGCGGAGGCCCGTGTGGTACGACGGATTGCCACCGCCGGAGAAGCCGGTGATCATCACCGCACGGCGATTCACGCGGAAGCGAGCACGCACCTCGTCAACGATGGACAAGATGACTTCGTCGTCCTCTTCCGAGGCGGGGAGGTTCGACGTCTTGGGCCGGTTGTGCGTGGCTGTCACCATGTCCGGACACGCGACGATGAGACCGTGCGAGTTTGCGAGACCCTGCCACGGCCGCATCTCGCCTGCGCCCGATCCGCCACGTCCATGACTCGAGATGACGAGCGGCCACGACGATTTCTTGGAGTACTTGGACGGGACGAAGAGTGAGTAGGCGCGTTCGTGCTTCTTCGTTTTGAGTGCGTGCACCTTGCCCGGCTTGAGCGGTGCATCCTTGGCGGGGGCCGGGGCGGCGAGCACCAACAGCACCACGAGACCCGTCAGCATCGAACGCACGCGAAGCCCTCCGGCGTCGGATTGTAGGGCTCTGGCGGTCCACGGATTTCCGGGCTTGACCTGTCGCAGGGCTTTGTTAGTATCTTGTTCGCATGGGGTTGGCGATGCTGCCTCCTCCGCGTTCGTCATCCCGTGCGTCTGTCCCTGTTGAGCCAAGTGATGAACGTGTTCCGACCTGTTGTCCTGTCTCGTGTTCCCTTGCGGAACGGGAGCCGCGCCCCTCGGGGGCGCGGCTCCTCCTTCAACCCCAGGAATCGCTTCGAGCGATTGCACGTCGAGCCGCGTGGAGAGGACGAGGACCTCAGTGACATCGAGCACGTACTGGCGCTGGACGAGCCGGAGCGCGTCGAGACGCAGTACCTCCGTGACGCGTCGCGCACGGTGCTGTCTCGGAACGACAGTCCCGATGTCGGTTTCGACGTCAGCATCAACCCGTACCGCGGCTGCGAGCACGGCTGTGTCTACTGCTACGCGCGGCCAACGCACGAGTACCTCGGCTTCTCGTCCGGCGTCGACTTCGAGAGCCGCATTCTCGTCAAGACGGACGCGCCTGAGCTCCTTCGGGCGGAGTTGACGTCGAAGCGTTGGAAGCCGCAGGTCATCGCGATGAGCGGCGTCACCGACTGCTATCAACCCATCGAGAAGAAGCTCGAGCTGACACGCGGCTGCCTCGATGTGCTGCGCGAGTTCCGCAACCCCGTAGGCATCGTGACCAAGAACCATCTGGTCACTCGCGACGCGGACATCCTCGCCGACATGGCCGCGTGGCAGGGTGCGTCCGTGTCGATCTCCATCACCACCCTCAACGGCCATCTTGCGCGCAAGATGGAGCCGCGCGCATCCGGTCCCGCGCACCGGCTGCACGCCATCCACTATCTGGCGGAGCGAGGCATCCCGGTCGGCGTGATGGTGGCGCCGGTGATTCCTGGTCTGACCGATGACGAGATCCCGGCCATCCTCGAAGCCGCGGCTAGCGCCGGCGCGACGCGTGCGAACTTCATCGTCATGCGCCTGCCGCACGCGGTGAAGGACGTCTTCGCGGACTGGCTCGAGCGCCACGCGCCGCACCGCAAGGAGAAGGTCCTTTCTCGAATCAAGCACCTTCGCGGAGGCAATCTGAACGATCCTCGCTTCGGATCTCGCATGCGTGGCGAGGGACCCTTCGCCGAGCAGATCGCCGATCTCTTCCGCATCTCCGCGAAGCGCCATGGCCTTCCAACCGAAGGCCCGCCGCTCGCCACCCAACACTTCCAGCGGTCGTCCCCACAGCTGCAGCTCTTCGCCACCGCGTAGGGGCGATCCTCATGGGCGCCCCGCGACGTTCGTGCCGAAACAGAACGGTCCCTGTGTGGGCGGCCCTTGTGGCCGCCCCTGCGGCTCATCGAGCGTCTACAGGAGCCCTGCGAACGCCACGGCAAAGGCACCCGCGGCGAGCCCGCTGATGAGGTTGACGGCGTCGTTGGTCATCCACCCGAGTCCGCTGTGGTGCTTCGTGCGTCGGCCCTCGAAGCGGTGGACCTCGACGACCTCGCCTGTTTCGGGATCGACTCCGCGGTACTGGACGAGGCTGCCGAGCACGCTGTCGAGCAGGCAACCAATGACACCCGCGGTGGCGATGGCGCCGACGTAGGCGAACGACGCGCCTGTTGTCACCGCGTAGGCCGTGGGGGCCAGCAGGGCGCCGCCGGCCGACGCAAGCTGTCCTAGGTTGGTCACGCCGCCGCTCTCCCCACGCTTCACCGGGCGCTTGCTGAACATGCGCCACGGCTTGCCGCCCCAGCGCACACCGACCTCGGTGGCGCACGTGTCGCTGCCGAGGCACGCCAAGGCGCCGAGGAAGAACGCCAGACCGTGCGCCGGGAATCCGAGCACAGCGATCGCGATGCCGAGCAACGCGGGCACGCCGTTGCAGAAGACCTGCTGCAGGTTGCGCGCGTCGGCACGCTCCGGACCGGGGAGCTTTCCAAGAAGGCTGGCGAAGACGAACGGGGCGAAAAGGGCGGCCAGGCCACCCCAGCCGAAACGCCATCCGGTGGCGATGCCGAGCAGGCCGGCGGCCGTCGCGCCCGCGGGCGTCAGCCACCGGAGGCGCATGCTGACGAGCGCGAAGAGCGCCAGGCTCCCGGCGAGCAGGGCGAGACCTCCCGGCTCGGCCAGGGCGTGGGGAAAAACAGGTTCGGGCATGGGCGCGGCGCGCGCATGGTACTCCGCTGCATCCCACATCGGGACGGCCTCACGATCCGGGGCTACGAACAGGTGCGCCAGGAGCAGGCAGAGACCAAGTCCGGCAGCGCATGCGATTCGGCGGGGTGCGCGCACACACAACCCGAATGCGACGACGTACGCACACAGCCATCCCGGAGACGGAGCGGCGACCGGGAGCGTTCCGAGTCCGATGTCCGTTGCGGCCGCAAGGAGAGTGCGCAGCGTCTCCGTCGAGAGCGCGAATCCGGTGGCAACCGCGCTCGCGAGGACCGGAACCGGCGCGAGCAGCAGCAGCGAGAAGCCCAGGCCGAGCGTCACGGCGGCAAGAGGGATCGCCGGGAGGGACAGCACGGCGCCGGCAGGGCACAGCCGGCCGATGTGCACCGCCACAAGAGGCGCCGTTCCGAGCCAGGCGGCGCACGCCACACACAACGCGCCGCGGATCGGCGCACGGCGGCGCGACACGCCGGGCACGGCAGGGGGCAGGGGTACCAGCGCGTCGTACATGCGCGGTGCCAGCGTCAAGATCGCAATCACCGCCGCGAACGACAGTTGAAACGAGACGCGGGGCAGGGCCGCGGGCTCGATGAGGAGGATGGATGCGGCAACCAGCGACAGCACGCCCATGCTGCGCGGCGGTCGCCCCAGAAGCCGGCCGGCGAAGTAGACGGCCGCGGCGCATCCAGCGCGCACGGCCGAGGGCGGCGCGCCGGTGAACGGCACGTAGAGCAGCGCGGTCAGGAACCCGAGAAGCCACGTCGTACGGATCGATGCGCCAAGGCGCGCGACGATCCAGGTCACCCCCGCAAGCAAGAGCCCCACGTGAATGCCCGACACGGCCAGCAGATGTGCTTGCCCCGCAGACCGGAACACCGTCCGGTCCCTGCGGTCGAGCGCCGTGCGGTCTCCAAGAAGCAGGGCTCGCGCGAGGCCCGCGTCGCGTGGCTCCAGCCACGTATCGAATGTGCGAGCAGCGCGGCCCCGCAACCGGCTGAGCGGGTCGGTCGGCGCGTGCCCGAGAACGGTCAGCGCCCGCCCGTCGGGCAGTCGACCGCTCGGCAGATAGCCGCCGCGGCGGGCCAGGTGGACGACGCATCGCACGCGCGTTCGTGGCTCCAGGCGGGGGAGGGCACCGCCGCGGTTGTCATCGTTCCAGAGCGTGATGCGCACCGGCAGCCGCACATGCAGCGTGCGTTGCCCGCGCCCGATCCGATCCACGTCGAGCGTGAAGCGCCACGCGCCACGACCCTGCGCAGGCGGTGCGCGCACACGGCCCTCGACCTGATACCAGGCCGGCAGTGCCAGTGTGTGCGAGGTCGAAGGCGCCGCTGCGAGAGCGCTGTGGCCCGCGACGAACCCGATGAGGAGCGCCAGCGTGGTAGCGGGTCGGATGGCCCGCAACAGGAACATGGGGACCAGTGCGCAGCCGACGGGCAAGCCGGTGGCGGCCGCGGCGACCCCGGCTGCGAGCGCTGCAGCGATCGGCGTGAGGGGGTCCTGTGCCTTGCGGACGTCGGGAAGCGGGGGCATCGCGCCTTTGCATCGCGCCGACCGGCGTAGCGGCAACGCCCCGTCGTGCTCCGGGGCTGCAGACCGCTTCGAGTTCTACCGATCCATTGCTAGGTGAGCGAGGCGTAAGTTCTTTACGAAGTCATGGTTAAGAGAAGCGACACTCCCAATCCGGCATGCAGCGCAGACCACGAGGTTGTCGTGCCCCTCGCCGGCGAGGACGGAGAGCGCGTCCTTGCCGCCCTGAAGACCGCGTTCCGGACGTGCATCGACGAGACCCCGGTGCGGCGGCGTGTCTTCTATGACACCTTCGATCGGCGCCTGGCCGGCGACTCGGGCGTCCTGTGTGCGACCGAGGCAGCGGGTCAGAGCGACCTGCTGTGGTTGTCCCAGACCGGCGCCGTGTTGCGGCGCCTGCGTACCGAGCGCGAGCCGGGCTTTACCTGGGATCTCCCGGAGGGGCCGTTTCGCGATGCGCTCGAACCCATCGTCGAGATGCGCCGCTTGCTGCCGCTCGCGGAGGTCCATGGTGACGCGGTCGCGCTGCGCGTCCTCGACAGCAAGGACAAGACAGTCGCGCGGCTCACGCTCGAGCGGTGGACGGCGCGACACGAGGGGACGGCGTCTCCCGTGCGTCTTCCGGAACACCTACGAGTCAGCGCCGTGCGCGGCTATGAGAAGCGTTTCCGCAGGCTCCTCCAGTTCCTCGAGCAGGAGCTGGGACTGAAGCGCGGCTCGTCAGGCGGTCCGTTGGCCGGACTCCCTCTAGAAGCCAGGCCGCGCGTGTCCTCCAAGCTCTGGATCCCGCTCGAGCCCGGCCTGCGTTCAGACGAAGCGGTCAAGCGCATCCACCGTGTCCTGCTCGATGCCATGCTCCGCAACGAAGACGGCACGCGACTGGACCTCGACTCGGAGTTCCTCCACGACTTCCGCGTCGCCATCCGGCGCACCCGCGGTGCGCTGTCACAGCTGCGAGGGGTCTTTCCTTCGGCCGTCGAAGAGCACTTCAAGGGGGAGTTCCGCTGGCTCGGCGGCTGCACGGGGCCGACGCGGGACCTGGACGTCTACCTGCTCAAGCTCCCGAGCTACGAAGCGGCCGTGGCGCGGGCTGCGCGACCCCACCTGGCGCCGCTCCGCGAACACCTCGTGGCGTGTCAACGCACCGCTCAGGCCGAACTCGCGGCTGCATTGGATAGCGACAGGTATCGGCGCTTGATCGAAGCCTGGGCGCGCTTCCTGGACCAGCCGGTGCCGCGGCGCTCGATGCTGCCCGACGCAGGCCGGCCGATCCGCGCCTTCGCAGCCGAGCGCATTCTGCGCGTGCACCGAAAGATCGTGAAGCAGGGCCGGCGCATCACCGATGCTTCGCCTGCGGACGACTTGCACGACGTGAGGCTGCGGTGCAAGAAGCTCCGCTACCTGATGGAGTTCACCCGCGCCGTCTTCGATCGCAAGGACATCGACACCCAGATCAAGACACTCAAGCGCCTCCAGGAAAACCTCGGAGACTTCAACGACCTCGAGGTGCAGGCCGCGTCGCTGGGGACCATGGCCGAGGACATGGCGCGCGCCGGACGCGCGCCCGTCGAGACGATCATGACGATGGGCCGGCTTACCGAGACCTTCGAGCGGGGCCAGCAAGAAGAGCGACGCCGCTTCGCGACCCGCTTCGCGGAGTTCGACGCGCCCGAGTGCCGCGCGCGGGTGCGACGCCTCTTCGCACCGCGGAATGAACCTGGAGAGACTCAATGACGGTTGTCGCCTGTTACAGCCTCAAGGGCGGCGTCGGCAAGACCGCTGCCGCCGTGAACCTTGCCTACCTCTCAGGCCGGGAAGGGGCGCGCACGCTCGTCTGGGACCTCGATCCCCAGGGCTCCGCGTCCTTCTACTTCCGCGTGAAGCCGAAGATGCGCGGCGGCTTCCAGCGCGTCATCCGGCGCAAGAAGGACCCGCGCCGGGCGATCCGCGGTACGGACTTCCAGGGACTGGATCTCCTGCCCGCGGACTTCGCCGCGCGAAACCTGGATCTGCTGCTCGATCGTTCCAGGAGGCCGAAGCGCGAGCTCTCGCGTTTCCTGCGCGCGCTCCGCAAGGAGTACGACCGCGTCTTCATCGACTGCACACCGAGTATCGGCCTGGGGGCGGAGGGCGTGTTCCGTGCGGCGGACGTGCTCGTCGTACCGACCATCCCGACGACACTCTCCATGGAGACCCTCGATCGGCTGAAGAAGCACTTCCGCTCGAAGAAGCGCCGGCCGGGCGCCGTCTGGCCGTTCTTCAGCATGGTCGATTCGCGCAAGACGCTCCATCGCGACATCTGCGAACGCGACGGGTCCCTGCCGTTCAAGTTCCTCGAATCGCGTATCCCGTACTCGAGTGACGTCGAGCGAATGGGCGTCCACCGCGCCCCGGTCCAGACCTTTGCCGCGGCCAGCGCGGCGGGACAGGCCTATCGCAGCCTGGCCGATGAGATCGCGGGCCGGCTGTCGAAGGGACGCAAGGCGGAGAGCGCCGCGTAACACCTTCGCCGGCTTGGGCGTATGCTTCCGCCCATGGCGAGAGACCCGCACGAGACCGGACGGGACGTGGTGGCTCAGGAGCGTGATGCCCTGGCCGGGCTGCACGAGCGCATGCCGGCCATGGCCGCTGCGTTCGACAAGGCGGTCGGGCTGATCCTCGACTGCGCCGGACGCGTGATCCTCTGCGGCATGGGCAAGTCCGGCCAGATCGGGCGGAAGATCGCAAGCACGCTGGTCTCGACCGGCACGCCGAGCTCGTTTCTGCATCCCGCCGAGGGGTTCCACGGCGACGTCGGCATCGTGACGTCGCGCGATGTCGTGATCGCCATCAGCAACTCGGGCTCGACGCGCGAAGTCCTCGAGCTCGTTCCCGTAATGCGCAACCTCGGGGCGAAGGTGATCGCATTGACCGGGGCGGCGAACGGCGCGCTGGCGCAGGAGGCCGACGTGGCGTTGTGCTGGGGCGAGATGCGCGAGGCCGACTCGACCGGTCTCGTACCCACGGTGTCCGCGGCCTTGACGCTGGGACTGGGCGACGCACTCACCGTCGCCGTCATGGAGCAGCGGGGCTTCGGCGTCGGCGACTACCAGTTGTTTCATCCGAGCGGCGCCATCGGAACCAAGCTCACGATGCGCGTGCTCGATCTGCTGCGTGGTCCGCACACGAATCCGTGCGTGCAGGCGACAGCGACCTTCGGAGAAGCGCTCGAGGTCGTCACGCGTAACACGCTCGGTGGGGTGAGCATCGTCGACGACGCGGGCAAGCTCGTCGGGATCATCACGGACGGTGACGTGCGCCGCTGCATGCAGGTCGCGTCGGGGTCCGTTGCCGATCTCCTGGCGCGGCCGGTGAGCGAGCTGATGACCGCCGATCCAACGGCCGTGCGTGCCGAGTCGCTGGCGATCGACGCCCTCCGGACGATGGAGGATCGAAAGCCGACGCCCATCATGCTCCTCCCCGTGATCGACGAGGAAGACCGGGCAGTCGGGATGGTGCACCTGCACACATTGGTCCAGGCGGGTTTGACCTCCGACCGGGGCCGCTGAGGAGGATTCGATGAGTCTCGACGCCGTCCAGCTCAAGCCCACGCTGTTTCGCGAGTACGACCTGCGCGGCCGCGTGCCCGACTACTTCCCGGACGCCCAGGACGAGCTCTCCGACGACGGCATGCGGTTCCTGGGCCGCGGCTACGGCACGCTGGCACAGCGGCGCGGACTGAAGCGCGTCGTTCTCTGCCACGACCTGCGCCACTACAGCGCGCGTCTGCGCGACTGCTTCGCCGAGGGGCTTGCCGCAACGGGCATGCACGTGCAGGACATCGGCTGCGGACTCTCGCCGACTCTGTACTTCGCCCAGATCCACCTCGACAGCCCCGCCGGCGTCATGATCACGGCGAGCCACAACCCGCAGGGGTGGAGCGGCCTCAAGATGTCGCTCAACTACATCCAGACGATGCTTCGTCCGGACATCGAGGAACTGCAAGCGATCTGCGCCAGTCGCGAGTTCACGACGGGCGAGGGGCACATCGAGTCTGTCGACGTGCGCCAGGCCTACCTGGACGACATGACATCCCGCGTGAAGCTCGAGCGGCCGCTCAAGATCGTGCTCGATCCGGGCAACGGGACGGCGGCTCTCTTCTGCGTCGAGGCGTTCGAACGCGCAGGCGTCGATGTCGTGCCGCTCTTCTGCGATCCGGATCCGGACTTCCCCAACCACTTCCCCAACCCCAGCGAGGTCGCGGCGCGCGCTGCCGTGCGCGAAGCGGTCGTGCGCGAAGGCGCCGATCTCGGCTTTTCGTTCGACGGCGACGGCGACCGCCTGGGCGTGCAGGATCACACTGGTGCGTTCATCAATGCCGACCGCGTCTTGATGCTGCTGACGCGTCCGGTGCTCGCGCGCCATGCAGGCGCGCCGGTCGTGTTCGACGTGAAGTGCACACAGGCGCTCGCCGAAGACGTGGAAGCGCACGGCGGCCGGCCCGTGATGTGGAAGACCGGGCACTCCTACATCAAGTCGAAGATGGTGGAGGAGGATGCACCCATCGCGGGCGAGCGCAGCGGACACCTCTTCATCCGCGACGGCTTCCACGGCTACGACGACGGCATCTTCGCGGGTCTGAGACTCGCCGAGTACCTGGCTTCGCAGGATCGCTCGCTCGTGGAGCTCCTGGCCGACGCGCCGCAGTACGTCACCAGCCCGGAGATCAACGCGGACTGTCCTGATGAGGTCAAGTACGACGTCATGGAGCGGGTCGTCGCGGACTTCAGGGAGGCGTACGGCGATCGGGTCAACGACATCAACGGCGCGCGCGTCTCGTTCGACGACGGCTGGGGCCTCGTGCGACCGTCGTCCAACCTGCCCGAGCTCGTCCTCGTGTTCGAGGGGCGGACGGAGGAGGTCATGAACCGCATCAAGGAGGAGTTCCGCGAGCGGCTCAAGGCCTACCCGGAGATCGGGGCACAGTGGCACAACGAGTAACGGCCGCCCGGCGCGGTCTCGACTGGCTGACCGGACTCGTCGGCCGCGGCGCCCGGCCGTTTCTCGAGGCGCGCTCGCGCAGCGCCATCTTGCCGGGTAGCGGTACCGCGCCCGTGCCGGGACTCGCCGCGCCCGCCGACGTGCACTTCGATCGGTACGGGGTCCCGCACATCCGCGCGCGCACCGAGGCCGACGTGTTTCGTGCGCAGGGCTACTGTCATGCGCGCGACCGGTTCTTCCAGATGGACATGCTGCGGCGCGTACTCAGTGGACGCCTCAGCGAGATCGTCGGCGAGCGTTCGCTCGGCAAGATGGCGCTCCCGCCGTTCTCGAAGGAATCGACCACGGTCGGTGCCGATCACCTCATGCGCGTGCTCGACGTTCGCGCCGCGGCGCAGCGGGTATGGGACGGCGGCGGCGACGAAGGCCGTGCGCTGCTGGGCGCCTACGCGGAGGGCGTGAACGCAGCCGTCAAGCAGATGCGCCGACCGCTCGGGCACCGCCTGGTGCGGCTGCCGCTCGAGCCGTGGGATCCCGTGGACTCCATCCTCGTCGCGAAGGGGATGGCGCTCGGTCTGTCCTTCAAGTGGCGCTCCACGCCCGTGTTCGCCGCGCTTGCCGAGACGCTCGCGGACCGCCCCGAGCTCCTCGAGCGCATCCTGCCGCCTGTACCCGGGGAGACTGCGGTCACCGTCGCGCGCTGCATCACGGAAGGCGTGGGGGAGGCGCTGCGCTTCCTCCCGCTCGAAGCGCCGATGCAAGGGAGCAACGCGTGGTTGCTCGGGAGTGCCCGCAGCGCGAGCGGCAGGCCCATCCTTGCGAGCGATCCCCATCTCGAGCTGAGCCTGCCGGCGATCTGGTACCTCGCGAGCATGTCGGGCGGCGACTACGAGGCGGTGGGGGCCACGCTGCCGGGACTGCCCGGTGTCGTGCTGGGCCGCACGCCGACGCTGGCCTGGGGACTCACCAACGCGATGCTCGACGACGCCGACCTCTGGGTCGAAGAGCTGGACGAGTCCGGAACGCGGTACCGCATCGATGGGGCGTGGCGCGACATGACCATCGAGGCGCAGACGGTCATCCGCAGGGGCAAGAGCCCGCACACCATCACCGTGCGACGCACGCACCGTGGGCCTCTGCTCTCCGATGCCTTTCCCGAGTACCGCGGGCCTGCGATCTCGCTCCGGCTTGCGCTGCACGAGCCGACGGGCGACATGGAGGCGTTCCTCCAACTCGGGCGCGCGCGGACGGTGGACGAGGCGTTCGAGAGCGTTAACGGCTACGGCGCGCCGTCCCAGAGCCTGCTCGCGGCCGACACCGAGGGCAACGCCGGCTACCGGATGATCGGCCGGGTGCCGATCCGCTCGCACGAGGTCCATCCCGCGTTGCCGCGGGATGGCACGCGCAGCGACACCGACTGGACGGGGTATGTGCCGGAAGACGAGCTGCCGCGCGTGCGCCTCGAGCCGGAGGACCAGCTGGTCTCCGCCAACCATGCGCCGGTCGGGCCGTCCTATCCGCACTACCTGAGCCATCTCTTCGAGCCCGAGTACCGGGCGTTGCGCATCGCGGTCGAGCTGGCGCTTCAGCCCGTGAGCACGGCGGCCGACATGCGCGCGCTGCAGCTCGACGCCGTGGACTTCGTCTGGCGGCGGCTGCATGACGCGGTCCTCGCGCCCTGCGCGGACGCCGTGCGCAGCGCGCATCCTTCGCTTGCACCCTTCCTCGACACGCTGCTGGCATGGCAGGGCGACGAGACGGCCGAGGCCAAGGGTGCCGTTGCGTGGCACCTCACGTATCACCACCTGCTTCGGCGCGTCTTCGAGCCTGCATTGGGCGCGGAGCTCTTCGGTCATTGGGCCGGCATCCTCAACTTCGTGGACGCACCCTTGTTCGCGGCCTTCGAGGACGAAGACAACCCGTGGGCGCCGCGTGCGCGTCGCGCCGAACTCCTGGCCGGCGCCATGCAAGACGCCAAGCGAGATCTCGCGGCACGCGGCTGGGGACCCGATACGCCGTGGGGCGCGATGCACACACTGTTGCTCAAGCATCCGATCGGCGCGGCGGCTCCCTTGGCATCCACGTTCAACCGCGGGCCGATCCCGATCCGGGGAAGCTGCTACACCGTCAGCTCAGGGCAATACCTGCACTCCAAGCCGGGTCCGATGTTGTCCGGCGCTTCGTACCGGCAGGTGGTCGACCTCGCGGATCCGGGTGCGGGCGGGATGATCACGTTCGGCGGGCAGAGCGGTCACATCGGCTCGCCGCACTACGACGACCTGACGCCGCTGTGGCTGCGCAACGAGATGCTCCCGATGCGCCTGGAGACATTGCCCGAGGACGCAACCCTCTTGCGACTCGTGCCCGGGTAGGTTGTCGTGGCCCTCCGCCGATCGCGGACGTCGTCTCGGCAACGGCCACGGCCACGAGATCGTTCGCGGGCTCTTGTGCGTACGGATCGCCGTTGGTGAGCGCAGTCGGGCCTAGTAGGGGAGGGCCCTGTGCCCTCCCTCACGACAACGAGGCTCGTCACCTACTCCGGCAGGGAGAACTTGAGCCAGCGTTCCGTGTTCGGCGCCTCCTCGTCGATGGTGACGAGGCCGTAGCGCACGAGGCGCGCAACGCTCTGGCGCACGTCTACCAGGTGGCGCGCGGTGCGGCTGCAGACCCGCGTGAGATCCAGCCAGCCTTCGCTCTCGTGGTACGTGTCCACGATCGTGGAGAGGGTTGCCTGTTCGAGGGCCGTGAGGGGCTTCTTTACCGCCATGGGCACGAAGGATAGCGCCGGTTTCCCAGGGGCCTACTCCTCGCGCAGTCCTTCTGGGGCGAGCCGCAGCGGGATGGGCTCTCCGGCGTCCGCCAGCAGCGTCTCGACCCAATTGCCGTCGTCGCCGTCAACCAATACCACCAGTACGCAGCCGCCGCCGCCCGCCCCCAGCACCTTCGTGCCCAGCGCCCCCGCCCGGCGGGCGGCTTCGTCGAGGGCCTCGATCGCAGGCGTCGTCACGCCCGGCGCCATGCGCCGCCGGATGACGCCGTCCTGGATGACGAGCGCCAGAGCACCATCGAGATCGCCTGCTCGCAGCCGGTCCCGCATGGTCCGCGAGAGCGCGGCCAGCTGCTCGAGGGCGGCCACGGTCTCGGCTTCGCCGTCGAGGAACGCGCGCACGACGCCCCAGTTGGTGATGCCCGAGGCGTGCGGGGCCCCCGTGTAGACGAGGCGCAGGCGGGCCTCCAGGGCGCCGAGCCCGACGTCCAGCGGCTCGACCCGGAGCCCGCCGGGCGCCCCCTCGATGGCGAGGCAGCCGCCGAAGAGCGGCGGGAGGTAGTCCTGGTAGCCGGTGGGCTTCTCCAGCACGCGCGTCTCGACGTCCTGGGCCAAGGCCTGGAGCTCCATCGGAGGCAGGCGCTCGTCTACGGCAGCGCGCAAGGCGGCGAGGATCGCGCAGAGCAGGGCCGAAGAGCCGCCCAGACCGGCGCCCGCGGGGCTGCCGGCATCGGTCGTCAGGGTGAAGGCGCCGCGCGGACGCACGGCCAGAACGGCCTCGGCCAATAGGGGCAGCCCACACGAGCCGGCCCGCAGGGAGGCGGCGAGTGCGTCCAGGTCCGCGTGCCGCTCCGACGTTCCCAGGTCACGACTCACCAGCCCGATGCCGGCGCTCGAGTCCGCGTGCGCTTCCAGCTCCGCGGTAGCGGGCAGATCGAGCGCGGCGTTCACCGTAACCGCCGGCTCCGGCAGGATCAGGTGCAGCGGCCAGATGTCCAGGGTCCCGCCTGCGAGGTCGATTCGGACGGGCGCACGGACGCGGACACTCTGCATGGCGCGATCTTGCCAGCCGCGACCGACTCGAACCGATCCAATAGGAAAGGCGCAGCCGGATTTCCACGGGGGTGACGGGCCCCCTACCTAGGATCTTCCGCTTCGGCTGCAGACAGAGGGAGTGCACATGGTTGGTGAGACGCCTGTCATCGGAATCTCGTGCTCGACGCTGGTCCTGCCGGACATGCGCAGCGTCAGCCGCTTCGCGCTGTCCCGGTACTACGTCCAGTGCGTCACCGAGGCCGGCGGACTGCCCCTGTTGATTCCGAACATGGCACCCGAGATGGCCGGCGCCTACCTCACACGGATGGACGGCCTGGTCCTCAGCGGCGGCCTGGACGTGGACCCGCACTACTACGGCGAAGAACCCCTCCCGGACCTCGGCAAGATCGACATCGTCCGTGACGAGTTCGAACTCGAGCTCGTCAAGGTCGTGAAGGAAGCGGGTGTGCCGATCCTTGCGATCTGCCGCGGCATCCAGGTCATGAACGTCGCGTTCGGCGGCACCCTCATCCAGCACATTCCCGCGCAGGTGGAAGGCGCGCTGAAGCACGAGCAGAGCGCGATTCGCGACGATGCCGTCAGCCAGAGCATCGACATCGTCGAGGGTTCCCAGCTCCACGAGATCGCCGGCACCACGCGCACGCGTGTCAACAGCTTCCATCATCAGTCCGTGAAGCGCGTAGCCGAGGGGTTCCAGGTCACCGCCACGACGCTCGACGGCGTCATCGAGGGCATCGAGGACCCGAACCATCCCTACTGTGTCGGCGTCCAGTGGCATCCCGAGCGCCGGCCGCACGATCCCCTCACCCAGGGGCTCTTCGCCAGCCACGTCGAGGCCGCGCGCGCCGCGGCCCGCGCAGGCAGTGGATCCTGACCGACCCCCGCTGTTCGCGGCCTGTCTCGGGTCTGCATCCGATGGATCAGATCCAGCTCGATCCCGCCGAAAAGGGAGGGGGACCGCAGTCGTCCGATGCGACGCCTTGCGGCGAATTGGCGAGAGGCGGCCTCCTTGATCGCGTCCAATGAAATCGGGCGCCGGGCGGCGACAGACCAGGTGACGACGCGATGCAGATGACCAACCGCTTCAAGCTGGGCCTCCTGGCCTTGGCCGTGCTCGCGATCGCGGCCGTCTTCGTCCTCACCGGGGACGACACACCGGACGATCGCGGCGGCGACTTGACCGCAGATGACCTCGACGCCGAGGAGCGCCGCGGCGGCCCGGAGCTGACCGCGACTGGTCGCGAGCGCTCGCCCGACGGCGGTTCGTCGTCTCGCGGCGATCCGGCGCGGACGCCGGGACTGCCGCCCGGCTTGCGCGAGCCCAGCGGCATCGATCTCTCCAAGCCCGACGTGCGCAAGTCCGAGCTCGAGCGCCTGCTGCGCGCCGAAGAGATCGACTGGCGCAAGGTGGGCAAGCTGCTCAGCATCATGACCGAGCCGGTGTCCGAGGACGTGCGCGCCATCATGCTCCAGGAGCTCAAGACCGGCCGGCGCAACATGGTGATGTTCGCCTTCGCCGAGGTCCGCGATCCCAACTTCGTCGAGGACCTGTTGGAGGTGATGGACAACGAAGAGTTGGCGCGCGGTGCGCGCGTCGCCGCTCTGCAGGCGCTGTGGCAGATGCCCGGCGCCAACAACGACACGGTCGCGCTCGCGTTCGAGAGCCGGCTTGCCGGCGACCTCGGCAAGGACCGCGAGCTTCTCTTCGGCCTGGCCAAGCGTGGCGGGGTCGAAGCCGCGCGTGCGCTGGTCGAGTACGTGGGACGGTCGAGCCAGCCTTCGGCAATCCCGCCCTACATCCTCCAGACGCTCGATCTGACCAAGAACCCGGAAGCCGCGTCGGTCGTGGTCGACGCGATGAAGGGCGCCGAGAAGCCCGAGGTGCTCAGCGCGCTGGTCGGCATGGCGGGCAAGCCGGGCAACTCCGCGTTCACCGCGGCTCTCATCGACCTCGATACCGACCGCCAGCCCCCGGCGGTCCGGGCACGCTTGCTCGGTTCCCTGGCGAAGATCGGCGACGAGCGCGCGACGGACTACATCCTCGAGCGCGCCGCCGAGCCCGGCGAGTTCGGAGACAAGGCTCGCGACGCCCTCGGCGGGATGTACGCCGCGCAGCCGGGCGCGCGCAGCAAGCTCACGAAGGCGCTCGAGACGGCCGGCCTCAACCCGAAGCCGACCGACATGAAGGAGAGCCTGCTGCACGCGCTCGGCGCGTTGCGACACAAGCCCGCGATGCCGGGGATCGCGCGCTACCTCGACGATCCCGAAGAGCGCGTGCGCCGTGCGTCCATCCGCGCGATGGGTGGACTGGGTGCGGACGCCCGGCCCCACGTGAACCGGATGCGCGGCCACTTCGAGTCCGGGGACCACGCCACCAAGGTCCGCGTCGCGGTGGCCTTCGGCGAGATCGGGGGCGACGCAGCCATCGGGGCCATGGAGTCGTGGCTGAAGGGCAAGGGGCTCACCCCTACGCTCGAACGCACGCTCCGGACCGCGCTCCGGGCCGCCAAGGACGCTCGGGAGCGCGAGATCAAGCGCGGACGATAGTCGGTTGCGGAGCCGATAAGATGGCGCCGCCGGTCATCCTCCGGCGTTCGATACAGCAGTGAGCCGTCCGACGCACCCGCTTCCCCGAATCCTCGGCGCCACGCTCGTCGCGTGCGTGCTCGCGGCAAGCGGGGCTTTTGCAGCCGAGGAGACGCCCGCCAAGCTCCTGCATCGGCTCAAGACCGCGTTGAAGAAGGGCTCGGAGGAAGAGCGCAAGGCCGCCGTCAACGACGTCGGACGCCTGAGCGGCCACCTCGATCACGGCCAGTCGATGCAGGCGGCCAAGTGCCTGCGCCGCGCGCTCGACACCGAGGAGTCGAGCGAGGTCCGGCGGCTGATGATCCGCGCGCTCGCGCGCTTCAAGCTGACGCACGCGTGGCTGCCGGTCATCTGGACGTCGCAGGAGGACCGCGACCCGGCCGTCAAGGACCAGGCGCGCCAGGAGGTGCTCTCCGGCGGTGCGGACTACCTGGAGGTCATGCGCAAGATCCTCAAGGAGGAGACGAGCCAGAGCTTCCGCGCCGAGCTCCTGCTGATCCTGCGCGACCGGCGCAAGCCCGACGCGGCGCCGATCCTGCTCGACGCACTCAAGGACAAGAGTCTGATCGTGCGTTCTGCGGCCGCCGAAGCGCTGGAAGCCATCTCCGGCGTTGCGTTCGGCTACGACGCGCGCAAGTGGAAGGTGTGGCATCAGCGCTGGCTCAAGTCACGCCCGGCAAAGGGTGGCGGGCCCAGCGTGGCTACCGGCGGCCGCGTCGAGGAACCGCCGCCGCACGTAACGCGCTCGCTGCATCCGTCGTTCTACCGTCTTCCCCTCACGGCGAAGGACATCGTGTTCGTGATCGACATCTCGGGATCCGTGGGATCGGGCGGTGTCGGACGGGCCAAGCAGCAGCTCACCAACGCAGTCGCGTTGCTCGCCTCCGACGTGAACATCGCGGCGCTCTTCTTCTCCGACACCGTGCACACGTGGAAGGACGGCGCGATGGTGCCGGCTTCGCCCCTGAACAAGGAGGACCTCATCAAGTTCCTCCGCGGCCTGAAGCCCGGCCGGCAGACGGACGTGTACACGCCGCTGAATTACGGACTGAAGATCCTCGATCATCGCGTCAAGGCGAAGCAGCAAGCGAACGAGACATTCCGCGAGCCGGTGACCATGATCACGGTGAGCGACGGACAGAACAACATGAAGGCGTTGCCCCCGCGCGTGATCGCCGACAAGCTCGACCGCCTCGACCCGGTGACGAGTGTCGTGCACTCCGTCGTGCTCGGCACGAAGGACAGCCCGCTCATGCAGGCCGTCGCACGGCTAGGCGGCGGCCACTACATCCGCGCAGAACGACCGTAGCGCGCGGCTACTTCAAGGCATCAACCAAGGCGGGATGCGTGGCGGGGCTTTTCATGAGCGCGTCCAGCGCAGGTGGCTTCGGCGTGTCGGGTCGCGCGTTCGCAGCGGCGAGTCGCACGTGCAGCGGACGGCTGTCGTCGACGATCACCTCATCCAGCGCGGCGGCGGTGAGCGCACCGCCCCGGTTCGGCAGGCGCGAGAGGAAGAGGATCGCGGCGGGCGCCGCGTCGTTGCTCTTCAGCGTTGCGAGCGCCCGGAGGATCAGCTGCTGGATGGCGGGATCGTTCTCCGCGCCCTCCTGGAAGCGGGCCGCGGCCTCGAAGACCTGGCGTCCGTCCGCTCCGGCGCGCAGCGCTTCGACGATGCCCGCGAGGATCTTCCCGTGAAGCGCCGCACGGACGTCGGCCGGCGCCTGCGAGAGCATCGATGCGGCGGCTTCGGGAGGCAGCTCGATGAGCGCACCGTCCCGCTTGATTCGCAGCACCAGGGCCGTGGGGGTGGGGCGGGGCGCTGCCGCCGGCGTGCCACCGTCGGGACGCTGCTTCGGCACCGGGCGCTTGCCGTCGTCGTGCGCCTTGCGGACGGCCTGGCTGGCGGCACCGCGTCCCGTGAAGTCCCAGATGAGGGCGCCGAGGACGGCGACGCCGATGATCATCATCACGAGGCCCTTGCCCTTGGGCGCCGGCGCGTGGGCCTTGGAGGCGGCCTCCACGCGGCCGCGGATCCCCATGGGGGCCTTGCCCAGGCCGGCCGGCTTGTCTGCGGTGGGTTCGCCGGTCGCAGGGTTGAACTTCATCGTTGGCTCCTCTCCGGGTCGGAGGGCCGCTTCAATCGTACAGTACCGGGCCGCATGGAACTCCTTCTCGAAACCGCCGGTGAGAGCCACGGAGCCGTCCTGACGGCGATCCTCTCGGGATTGCCCGCGGGATCGCCCGTGACCACCGATTTCGTGGACGCCCGATTGAACGCCCGCCAGCGGGGTCACGGAAGCAGTCCCCGACAGAAGACGGAGCAGGATGCCGTGCGGTTCCTCTCCGGCGTGCGGGACGGTGCGGCCACGGGCAATCCGATCGCGTTGCAGGTGTCGAACAAGGACCAGACCTACAAGGACCTCCCGCCCGTGCACGCGCCGCGGCCGGGCCATGCCGACCTGGCGGGCGCGATGAATCGCGGGCTCACCGACGCACGCGACGTCGTGGAGCGCTCGAGCGCCCGCGAGACGGCCGTGCGCGTGGCAGCCGGTGCCGCGGCCGCCCAGTTCCTCGACGCGCTCGGCATCCGCGTGCTCGGCCACACGGTCTCCATCGGCGGTGTCGAGGTCCACGGGGATCCCGGCGACGACCTCGAGGCCGCTCGCGCTCGACGCGACACCTCGGAGCTGCACGCGTTCGGCCCGGCGGATGCGCAAGCCGAGGCCACCGCGCTCATCGACGCGGCCAAGAAGGACGGCGACACGTTGGGCGGTGTGGTCGAGATCGTGGCGACGGGCGTGCCCGCGGGTCTCGGCGGCCACGAGCGTCCGGAGACCAAGCTCTCGACCGGACTTGCCGCCGCAGTGATGGGGGTGCAGGCGGTCAAGGGCGTTGAGATCGGGCTGGGCTTTCGCGGCGCGTCGATGCGCGGCTCCGAGCTGCACGATCACATCCTCCCGTCCGACGACATTGCGCCGGGCCGCGGAAGCAACAGCGCCGGCGGCGTCGAGGGCGGTACGAGCAACGGCCAACCGATCGTCATCCGCGCCGCGATGAAGCCGTTGGCGACGCTGCGCACGTCGCTGCCGAGCGTGGACCTGCGAACGGGCGAAGCGGTACCGGCGCGCGTGGAGCGCAGCGATACGACGGCGGTGTCGCGTCTGGCGATCGTGGCGGAGGCCGTCGTGGCGTTCGGGCTCGCGCGCCACGTCCGCCGCCGCTTCGGCGGCGCGCACATCGCCGAGGTGAAGGCGGCGATCGAGGCCCATCGGGAGCGGATGCGGGAGACGTTCGGCGGCGCGGCATCGGTGTAGGGGCGACCCTTGTGGTCGCCCCATCGGTTGTTCATCGGCGTGGGGGATCCCCGTAGGGGCGGGCCTTGTGCCCGCCCGCACATGCCGCCCCGAACAAGGAGCCCACTTGATTCGTCGAACGCGTCGTGGGGCGACCACAAGGGTCGCCCCTACAATCAGGCCGCATGCCGGAGTAGCTCAGTGGTAGAGCCGCTGTTTTGTAAACAGCAGGTCGTCGGTTCGATCCCGACCTCCGGCTCCACTTCCGCGTCGCAGACGATCCGCTTCTGCCGCTCACCTTCACCAGACACATGGTTGGACTAACGCCCGTTCATGGCGTCGCGCCCGTACGCGCTTCGCCGATGGGAGGGAGTCCAAGGGGCCGGCTCACGCTTTTCCTCACCGGCGCCCACAACGGCTCCCGCCAGGCGCAGTACGCCCTGGAGCAGGCCTCGACGCGTCGACGCCGAGGGGAAGGCCCGGCATTCCTCACTTCAGGTCGACTTGGATGCCCCTCGCTGGCACCTCTCGAACGCTCGTCTCCCCGAAGTAGGCGCGCGATCCGGCCCACGCGCTTGCCCGTAGCACCCACGGTCCAGGAGGAACTCCCATGACGCGGAACGCAGCGGTGTCATCTACGTCGCCCGCCACCTGTAGTTGGAGGTCGGCGGAAAACGCGTCGATCTGGAATTGGTCGACGTTCCGCGGCATGCCGCGAAGCTCACCGGTCATCGAGCTCCCGCGTCGCAACGGGACTTCGTGAGGTTCTGTGGCCGGCGACAGGAGGTTCTCGAGGACATAGGACTCGTGCGTCGGTAGGTGCACGAACACCCGATACCTGGCTTGGTGGGAGAGCGCGTGAAATTGAACGCGCCCCTCGCTGTCGATGGGCCTGGTGATCGCACCCCCCGGGACGGCGCCACGCCCCAGTCCTGCACCGGCGGCCTGCACGGAGAGCTGACAGTCGACATTCGCTACTCCCCGCGGCCACCCGGCGATGTGTATTTCGAGCAGCGGCTCCAGGTCGATCGTCAACACGACATGGCGACTGCCGGCGGCGACGGTCTTGGTGACCGTGCGGGCATCCGGGCGCGACGGCGCATGAAGGGACGCGCGCAGAACGACTGGTCCCGATGGCAATCCGCCCAGTTCAAATCTGCCGGCGTCGTCCAGATCGATGCGTGTTGCGACGCCCTCGCGCGTATGTACGAGCGTCGCGAACGGTACCGGACGGCCGTTCGGCGCCTGCACGGATCCGGCGATTGTTAGAGCCCGAGGCAGGACGATCCGCTCACCAGAGATGAACGTTCGAGACGCGCTATACGGCAGGAGCGGCGCGCCGGGAGGTCCGGTGATCACGACGTGTAGACGCTCGCCGCGGAGATCGGTGTCCAGCTCCACCCGCCCGCGCTCGTCCCCCTCGATCGTGCTCCGCCGGTCTCCGTGGATGACGACCGCAGCCGCGCCGGGGACGGGAGCCCCGGCCTCGTCGACGACGAGGAGCCGAAACGGCCCGGCTACGTCGGTCTTGAGCCACAAGAGCACGGCAGCGACCGCGGCAACGACGGTTCCCAATGCGAGCCAGCTGCGAGTTCTCAATAGCCTGCGAGCGCCTCGGCCGAATGACTAGATGCCATCTTCCTCGCCCCTGGCCTTGTCGCCGAAGTTCATGAACGTAGCCGCGGGATTGAACGTGCGCGTCGCTCGAGGCACCAGCTCCCCAGTACGAGTGAAGCGCCCGTCGTTGTACCCGTAGAACCGCCAATTGGGGAAGCGTCGTTCAGGAACTACCCGCTGCGCCGAACTGGTCGGTCCGACGCTCAACCGCATCGTGACCGGAACCCAAGGAGCGCTTCGATTGGCGACGATCTTCGAGACGCAGTTGCCGACGTCGCCCAGCCGAACCGCCGCGCGGAAACGTAGTCGGAGACTCGTTCCGCCAAGTTCACCGACCTCGACGACGGCAGGGCCGTAGCGTCGATCGTCAGCCACGAAATCGCGGAACTTCCGGGTCTTCAGAATGCCCGGGTGGTATGCGTCGCCGGACTTGCTTCGGCTGCACGCGAATTGGTGCCCGCACTGCGTCAGCGTCTTCGCCGCTCCCATCCACTTCGTGAACCCCGAAGGCCAGCGCATCGGAGTCCAGCCGGGATTCGCATAGATGATGGGAGTGCCGTTGCCGTCGCGCCCAGCGTCGTCAAGGTCAATTCCGATGACCCGTCCACGACGAAACTCGACTGTGGCCGACAGGATGAAGATGCCCCGATACTCGAGATCCTCTGCATAGTCGAGAACGGCTTTGCGATTGGCGAACGTCCTCGGCGGTGCAAGCGGGTTGTGGCTCTCCGCCAAGCCCTCGATCGCGAGTGTCCACGGATGGACGCGCCCAACGACTTCGCCGTTGTCCCCCGGGTCGCCCTTTCGAATCGTCCAGCCGCGATTGCGATCGCCTTCCCCTTCGCCCTCGTCCCAGAACCAGTAGAGATCGGTGTTCGGCAAGCCGCCTCGGTTCATGTTGTAGTAGAGTTCGACATCGCCTCGCATCGTCTGGCCACCGGGATTCGTCTGGAAAGGCGGCTGGATCGAAGGCGTCGGACGCGGAGCGAGGTTCTGTCCGACCCATGCGATCGCCATACCGGCGCCCGTGTTCGTCTCTCGTCGAACGCGCACTACCTGCTCGTAGGCCAACTGGTAGGGAGGGTCCACCGCCTGATCGACGATGGGCTGCTGCTCGACGTAGGCCGGGTTCGACTGGAGGAGTCGAAACCGGTTCCCAACAAACAGGCGAATGACGACGAGTCCCGGTGTCTTCGGCGTCCGCCAAATGATCGAGCCGAAGCTCGGGCTGCTCGTCGGTTTCGAGCCGAACGGAAAGCTCCCCGTGCGATCCAGTTCCTCGGGTTCGGGCCATCCCAGGCTGTTGAAGGGCCGGGGTGTGCCTCCTCCACCCGGCGAGTACGGATCGATGCGGCCGACTCGTCGCGCGCGCCAGCTGTTGTCCGGGACGTGCTGGAGCTCCCACCAATAGACCAGCGAGTCCCTGAACTCGAGCGGCGGGTCCAAAACGTCGTCCTGCGTACAGTTACCGCCGCGCTCGCATTTCAGATGAAGAAGGTCGGAGTCCTTGCCGACGCGCCCGGCGGACAGGACGACATACTCGTCGGTCGAGGCGTTGCGCAACCGCGTCACGTTCTGGACCTTGCGAGGTTCCACGCCTTCGATTCGCGTATAGGGCGTCCAGTTCGGAATCGGTGTACAACTGCCGGCCTTGGCGACGGGCTTCCCGTTCCACACATAGCCCGTGATTTCGACCGTCATCGTAACGCGCAGCTGAACCCGCGGAACCCGAACCAGCACTTCGTTGTCGGTGGTCCTTGGGTCCGGTAGGAACATTCCAGGCGTGTCCGACGTCCCTGAAATGTACCTCGTCGCCACACAGTCGATCTCCGTGTTGACCGTGATTTGACGCTGCTCCTCGGGGACTCGCGTCAGGCGCAGAGTGATCTTTGCGCTGATCGGATCGTGCGAAGGCAGCTTGGCCGCGTCTTGTTTGCTATGGCTGGCAACAACGTGAAGTACTCGTGTGACTGTGCCCTCGAACTCAGACGGCAACGCGGGCTCGAACAGGACCGCTTGGTCTTCGCTACGTAGCGCGGCTCGTCCACGATCGTACGGAACGAAGAAACCCCGACCTCCGAGATGCCATTGGTAGTCGATGAGCGCCTGCATGCACACGGGCGTTTCAGCTTGGGTCCCATCGGCGCTGCACTTGCACTTCAAGTAGAGAACGTGCAGGTCCTGCGCCACGGCAGTCAGCGGGATCGGATCGTGCAACGACCACATGAACGTCCGACTGTCCGTCGTGTTCGACTTGCGCGTCGACGAGCCCGGCGCCAGGATGTCGAGGCGGAATGCCTGATGCTGCATCGTGTAGTCGAGCTCGCACGGATGCGCGTACCGGTCTCCGGTGGTGGGCGGACCGCCGGGCGTCGGCGTGTCACTGTCGCCAGGCCCGGGCAGCGGAAGGTCGGGTAGCCCGGGTAGCCCTGGAATCGGGCGACGGCGGCGCTGCCCTCCACCGTGCCCGCCTCCTCCGCCGGTCGTCGGTGGCGGCGGCGGCGGTGGCGGCGTCGGATCGGAAGGCTCGGGGTAGGACGGTCCCGTCGGATCGGGGCGGGGTCCGATGGTCGGGGGAGGTGGCGGCATGTCCCCGGGGGCGACGCGAGGCCTGCAGAGGTCCGCGAGATCGAGAACCGGAGCAAAGCCGCCCATGCCGTCGGGCTGTCGCCCGAGCACGATGCCGCCCGATCGGTCGACGCCAGCCGGCACGTCGGGTGTCGGTTCGGGTCCCGGGCCCGGCCTGGGACGAGGCGGGGGCCGTCGCCCGCCGCGTGCGAGGGGCGGCCTCGGTCCCGGGCCGCGCGCCGCGGCGAGGAGCGCTGCCGGCGCCTCGTCTGCATCGAGCGACGCCAGGGCGGTCTCCACCGAGCCTGACGGTACGCCCACGTCGAACATCCCAAGCGACGGTGGCGGTCGACCAGGCGGTGTCACAGGCGCGGATGACGACGCGGCCTTGTCGTCGAACAAGGACATTCCGGGCCCAGCCGAGTTCTCCGGGTGCACGGGCGACGGAACCTCCGGATCCGGTCCGGGTCCGGGGCCTGGAGAAGCGGACGAATCTGCGGGCCACGGAACGAACGCGTCGCCGTCGCCGCCAACCGGACCGTACGGGTGGTTCGTCGGGAGGAAGACCGGCGCACCGCGCGTCCCGTTGGTTGGATCGTGCGAAGCGGCCGACGGGCCCGGTCCCGGTCCACCGGCGAGCTGCGAGCTACCGGTTTGCATCGACGACGTCGCCGACGAGGCGCTCGTAGCGGACGTCGATGTGGCGGGCGTCGCTTCCACGTCGCCGGACCCGTACGCGCCCTGCGGCCAGGTCCCTGTCACTTCACCGGACGGCAGCGGCCACTGCTCGGCCGAACTGCCCGGCGGCAGGCCGGCTTCGAATCCGGTCTCGAGAAGCTCGTAATGTCTCGCGTCCAACCCGAGATCCTCGAAACGGTCTTCGAAGTTCGTTTGACCGATGTCCTCGAGCGGACTCTCCCAGCCGACTTGTGGTTGAGGATGCTCGTAGAACAGTTCGTCTTCGGGGTTTCCGTTCATCCTCGGCTCCTTTGAGCGCCTAGAGCTGCCCCAAGATGCGTGCCTGCTCACCCCTCCGAAGAGCGAGT
>JANQJW010000067.1 GCA_028281445.1 Planctomycetota bacterium
GCCGCCGGCGCCGCCGCCGATACCGATCGTGCCGTTGTTGGCCGGGCCTTCGAAGGGAGCGTCCGAAAGACCTTCCGACTGACCGAAGGACTCCTCGTACGGGAGGTCGTTGTCGGTCTCGACGTGGTCGGCGATCTCTTCGTCCTTGATGACGGGCTCTTCGGCGACGATCTCCTGCTCGTGGACCTCTTCGGTGTCCTCTTCGACTTCCTCGAGGTCTTCTTCAACCGTCTCGGCGGCCATGCTCGCCTGGATCGGCTTCTTCTTGACCTTGCCGCCCGACCCCGTGTCGAGGAACGACAGGATGAAGAAGACGAGCACGTGGATCGCGATCGAGATCATCCACCAGGGACTCTGCTTGAGCGCGAGGTAGAGCTGCTCGTTGAAGTCACCCTGCTGGGCGAACGCGTCGGGGTGTTGGACTCTCTGGTAGCGTGCCATCGGTTGCGATGCTCCCGATCTCCCGGTCAGGGGAGAAAACTCGAACCTGGCTCTCGCGAGCCTGCAAATGGGCGAACGCGCCAACAAGAGGCGGCAGTGCCGCCGCATTGTAGGGGTTGCGTACACCGGTTCCAACGTGGTGCCGCGAGTGCGGTTCACGCCTGTCCGGCCTTTTCCGGCCCCCTTTGAATACGCCCTAAGCCTCTATTTGGCAACAGCTTGAGGCCCGAATCCCTCACTCAGGGCAAAGATCGCCCCAGCGGTCTGGCTGAGGGTGTTGGCGTACCAGCCCCCGTGGATGGTCCCGTCGTCCTCGATGGCCTCCTCGTCGAGCACCTTGAGGAGGTCGGCGAACCACGTCGGGGCGTCCTCGGAGCCGGATCGAGCCACCAGCCAGGCCTGCATCCACCAGGCCTGGCAGTCCGAGCTCTGGCCGCTCCAGACCGGCAGGTCCGCGAGCGTCGCGAGGACGACCTGGGCAGGGAACGGGTCCATGCCCTTGCGCAGGCCGAGCACCACGCGGGCGATGGCCTCGGCCACGTTCCAGTCGCTGGCCTGGATGCCGCGGTCCCCGGGCGTCGTGCGCGTCTCGCGGATATCGATGAGCCGGCGCCAGGGACGATCGAAGACCTCGTCCGCGACGCCCGCACGCACGATGCGCTCGATGTTCATGATCGCGAACGCGCGTGTCCAGCCGTTGCGCAGCCCGGCGCGGCTGAAGCGGCGCAGGGCCACGGCGGCCTCGCGCGCCATGGGCTGGTCCTCGTCGCGCCCCGCAAGCACGAACGCGAGCAGCCCAGCAGACGTCGCATCGACTTGCGACCAACGGTCCTTGGGCTCGTCGAGGCCGATGGAGCCCGAGTCGATCTGCTGCTTCTTGACGAAGGCGAGGCCGCGCTTGAGTGCGTCATCGAGCCCGTCGACCTCGACGCGTGGGCGCAGCGTGCGGATGTGAGCAAGCGCGGCCGTAGCCAACGACGACGCCGCGACGCGTTCGATGACGTAGCTGTAGCCGCCTTCTGCTCCCAGGTCGAAGCCGCCGTCCGGTCGCTGCAACGCAATCATCCCAGCGGCGAGGCGCTGGATCAGGGCAACCGCGCGCGGCCCCTCCTGGGCACCGAAGTAGCCCTCCAGCCGCGGCGGGGCCGGCGTGTGTACCGCGGCGCGAACCGCGAACGCAGCACTCGCGAGCGCCAGCAGGATCGCGAGCACGACGCTGACGGCGCCGCGCGTGGCTGCCGGCGTATGCGTCGCGGGACGCGAGCCCGAAGGCGTCATTTCAGGCGCGCCCCGCTGAGCACGTCGTCGGCTGCGATCTTGTCGAGCAGGCCGTGCGCGTCATCGAGCAGTTCGTCGGCCAGCTCCTCGGGCCACACGTTGCTGCCGCCATGCAGCTGATCGATCGTCAGCTGCGCCACGAGGCGGGCCTGCTTGCCGGTCTGCAAGCGAGCAACGATCTCGTCGTAGACCTCGTCGAGCTGGCGTTCGCGCGCGGGACGGATCTCGATCAGCCCCAGCACGATCGGTCCGCCGGGGTCCGTGAACACGGTCGCATCGGGCGCCCTGCGCTGCGTGTCGAAGAGCCACACCTTGCCCTCGGGCTGGCGGAAATCGACGATGAAGTCCGGCGTGACACGCCAGTCGCCCTTCTCGATCTCGTACTTCTTCGCGAGGTCTTCGGGCGCGATGCCCGTGCGGAAATCCGCGGCGACCTTGTTCGCCGCCTCGACCGCAGCCGCTTCGGCGTCGATGAAGTCGCGCCCCTCCGTCTCGAAGCGCTCGATGCGCATCTGCAGCAAGGCGAACTTCACGCCGCGCTGCACGTCGAAGAGCTTCTTGTGGTCGTAGTACACGCGCCGCACCTCGGCCGGCGACACGCCGAAGTCGAGCATCGGGCGGGTGGGCCCGCCAACCCCGCTCATGAGCTTCTTCAGGTAGTACTCATACGCGACGGCATCGGCGATCTGACGACGGAACTCGGACCACTTGAGCTTGCGCTGCACGAGGTAGTCCGCGCGCGAGATCGTCTCGCCGCTCTCCTCCTCGTACTCCTTGCGCTGCTTGTCGAGCTGCTCCTCGGCGATGTCGTCGATGACAGACGCCGGGATCTGCAGGCCGGCGCGCCGCGCGGCCGACACGACGAGCTGCTGTTGCGCCCACGTGAGGCGGGTGCCGCGGATCTCCTCTTCGCGGTCGTCGTCTGGATCGGGCGTCTCGGGCAGGCGCAGGCGACGCAGCACCTCGCGGCGCGTCAGCACCTCGCCGTCGACGACGGCGAGCAGCTCGTCGACCTTCTCCCCCGACGGGTCACGCGGTCGCGCCCGCGGCGGTTCCCCGCCGTGCTGGCGCAGCAACATCGCGTAGCCCGGGGGGATGGGGGAAGGCTTCACGTCGTCGTCCGAGCTGCAGCCCATGCATGGGAACAGCAGGGCCGCGAAAGCGGTCCAGAACGCGATCGAGACGGCGTACGCGCGCATGTGCGCAGGATAGCGCGCGGGCGGCGCGGATCCGAAACCGACCGCCATCCGTGGCGTCCCGAGTGACCGGCCCGTGACCTATTTCGCTCGGGCCAGCTCAGCGTGCGCATCGCCGCGGAAGTCTGTCGGCTCCGGCCTGCCCTTCTTCCGGGCCTTCTCGATCGCACGTGCGTGATTCATGTCGGCTGGGATGAAGGTCACGGGCGTGCCGCGCTCCTGCGCCTCGAGCATCTCGTCGCGGCCGACAGCGCCGCCGCCGATACCGATCACGATGTCGCTGACGGCGACCAGCGCTTCCGATGTCGGCGAGAGGGTCTGCGTGCCTTCGAGGTAGCCGCCCCACGTCGCGTCCTCGATGAAGAAGACCGTCTCGCAGTCGGGGGACGTTGCTGCGCCGTAGACCTTCGCCTGCGTGGACACGATGCCCGTCGTCGGGAACCCCATCGCCTTCGCAACGCCGTAGATCGCGCCGATGCCCTCCGGGGTCGCAATGGAGTTGACGATCGTCTCGCCCGGCCGATGGCCGCGCAGAACGCGCCGCGCCTCGCCTCCCATGGCGGCGGCGTCTTCGTACCCCGAGCCCGAGTAGCCGATGAACGTGACGACGGTCTTGCCCTGGTCGCGGAACCAGGCGACGACATCTTGCACAGCGACCGTGTCACCCGACGTTGGGCGGAGTTCGTCGCCGCAGCCGTTGACCGTGAGTGCAAGCAGGAGAAGGGCGGATCGGGTTCTCATGGTTGTCTCCCCGCACACGCGCCGGCGATGGCAATCCTCGATCGGGAAGCCTGATCACGGACCGTCACGTGGGAAACACTCCACGAAGGTGCACGGCCCGCCGTCCGCTGCAGACGTCTGTCCCATGGGCACCTGGCGCCAAGCCCGCTGTCCAGGAATGCGCCCAGACAGACGCGCACTAGCCACTACCGGCAAGCGCCCGGCAGGCGCATCCCACCCCCTAGGCACGCGACTGGGTAGAATCCCGCAGCGCCGATTTGAGACCTCGGAGGGGACCGTGAAGCTCAAGATCATCCAGCCGACGTACCACAAGAACATCGGTGCGAACGGCAATGGCACGAACGGCAACGGCAACGGCAACGGCAACGGCAACGGTACGGCGTCGACGCTCTACAAGACGAAAAAGCGCGGGCTGGTCGGCCTGACGCTGCCCTACCTCGCTGCCCTGACGCCCCCGGAGTGGGACGTCGAGCTGATCGACGAACAGATCATGGACCTCGACCTCGACGCGCCGGCCGACCTCGTCGCGGTCACGACGTGGACGGTCAACTCCTGGCGCGCGTACGAGATCGCTGGCGAGTACCGCAAGCGCGGCGTGCCCGTGATCATGGGCGGTCCGCACACGTTCTTCCATGGCGACGAGGCCGCCGAGCATTGCGACGCCGTCGGCATCGGCGAGGGCGAGGAGATCTGGCCGGAGATGCTCGCAGACGCCGCGGCAGGCCGGCTCAAGAAGATCTACCGTCCGCCGGGCCAGCACAACCTCAAGGGCTTGCCCATACCGCGCTACGACCTCATGGACATGAAGAAGTACGGCGGCAGGTTCCGCACGCACTCCGTCCAGTCCTCGCGCGGTTGTCCCTTCAAGTGCGAGTTCTGCTCCGAGCGGTTCTACATCGGCGACATGTACCGCTACCGCCCGGCCGACGAGATCGTCGAGGAGATCAAGGCCCTGGGCGTCAAGAACATCTTCTTCGCCGACAGCATGTTCGCAGGCCGCAAGGTGGCCTCGTTCGAGCTCATGGAGAAGCTCATCCCGCTGAAGATCCGCTGGTCGACGCTGTGGACGACGTACCTCTGCAAGGACCAGAAGTTCATGGATCTCGCCAAGCGCAGCGGGCTCCTGCACGTGAACATGGGCATGGAGAGCATCGACGAAGAGACGCTGCAGGGCATGAACAAGCGCTTCAACAAGCCCGACCAGTACGAGGAGATCCTCTCGAGCCTGCGCAAGCGCGGCATCAGCTACTCGCTCAACTTCGTCTTCGGTTGGGAGAACGAGAAGCCGCAGGTGTTCGAGAACACGCTGAAGTTCCTCGACCACCACAAGGTGCCGGTCGCCTACTTCTACATCCTCACGCCGCACAAGGGCACGCCGCTCTACGACCGGATGAAGAAGGATGGCAAGATCATCGACGTCGAAGGCGTGCGCCGCGAGCCGGGCACGCACTGCGACATCGTTCCGCCTTACGGCACGCCCGAGCAGATGGAAGACCGCATCCACGGCATGTACCAGCGGTTCTACACGTGGCCGTCGATGCTCAAGCGTCTGCCGATGCCGGTCACGAAGGCCAACATCGCGTCCTGGTACCTCAACTTCTCCCAGCGCCGCATGGCCAGCGTCGATCGCACCATTCAGAACTTCGATTGGGCCTAGCCCGCGCGGGGGCACACAAGGTGCCCCCCTACAGCAACGGGCGAGCTCACGCCCCTGGGCTGTAGGGACGAGCCTTGTGCCCCTCCGCGACCCTCAAGACCGCTTGCGATTCCGACGCCGCGTCGCCTTGCCGAACGCGGCGAGGAAGCTGCGTAGTGCGCGTTCTTCGTTCTTCGCCTTCGGCGTGGGATGGAACGCCGAGCCGGGCCCGAGGTGGCGCAGGACGAGCCCGCCCTTGCCCAGCGCATCGAGGATCGGCCGCGGGGCGTGGACGACCACGCCCGGCTGATCGGCAGGCGCCGGCCCCAGGCGCGTGATGCCGTGATGGCCCGCGAGAATGCGTACCTCCTGGGATAGCAGCAGGCGATCCAACGGCTTCGGCGGCTTGCCGAAGCGATCGATGAGCTCGCTGCGTAGGTCCAGGAGATCAGTCATCGTCGCTGCAGCGGCGACGCGCCGGAAGATGCGGAACTTCTCGCGGCGATCGCCGACGTACTCGTCGGGCACACCCGCGGGCAGATCGATGGCGAGGTAGGCCGGCGGCTGCGCGACGGATTTCGCATCGCCGCGCGCACCCGAGACGGCGTCGGCCAGCAGACGGCAGTACAAGTCATAGCCGACGGCCGCGATGTGTCCGGACTGCTGCGGCCCGAGCAGGTTGCCGGCACCGCGGATCTCGAGATCGCGCATCGCGATGCGAAAGCCGGCGCCGAGCTCGCTGTACTCCTCGATGGCGCGCAGCCGCTCCGCGGCTTCGTCCCGCAAGGGGCGGCCCTTGGGCAAGAGGACGAGCGCGTGCGCGCGACGCCGCTCGCGCCCGACACGCCCGCGCAGTTGGTGCAGCTCGGAGAGCCCGTACCGATCAGCGTCGCGCAGGATGATCGTGTTGGCGTTCGGGATGTCGAGGCCGCTCTCGATGATCGTGGTTGCAAGCATCAGGTCGATCTCGCCGCGGACGAAGCGCAGCATGCGGCCCTCGACCAACTCCTTCTCCATCCGACCGTGGATGATCGTGACCCGCAGCTCCGGCACGAGCTGCTTCAAGTGCGCGGCGACCATCGGCAGGTCGCGGATGCGGCTGCTGACCATGAACACCTGGCCACCGCGGGCGAGCTCGCGGCGGATCGCGTCGCGCACCACGTCGTCGTCCTCGCGCGCCACCTGCGTCTCGATCGGATGCCGCCCCATGGGCGGCGTGCTCAAGTTGCTGATGTCGCGGATTCCGAGCAGCGCCATGTGCAGCGTGCGCGGGATGGGTGTCGCGGAGAGCGCCAGGACGTCGATCCCGGACTTCAGGGACTTCAAGCGCTCCTTGTGCTGGACCCCGAAGCGCTGCTCCTCATCGATGACGATGAGACCTAGGTTCTTGAACTCGACGTCCTTGCTTAGCAGGCGGTGCGTGCCGACGACGAGGTCCACACGCCCATCTCCGAGCCCCTCGATCGTGCGCCGGTTGGCCTTCGTGCCGTGGAGGCCGGAGAGTGCGCGCACGGTGACGGGGTATGGCGCGAGACGCTGCGTGAACACGCGCACGTGCTGCTCGGCAAGCACCTTGGTGGGGACGAGCACCGCTGCCTGGCGGCCGGACGTGATCACCTTGAACAAGGCGCGCAAGGCGACCTCCGTCTTGCCGTAGCCGACATCACCGCAGAGCAGGCGGTCCATCGGCACATCCCCTTCGAGATCGTCCTTGATCGCGCGCACAGCGGCAGCCTGATCCGGTGTGTCGGGATGGGGAAACGCCGCCTCGAACTCGTGCTGCCACTCGCTGTCCGCGGGCAGCCCGGGCCCGGTGCGGTGCTCGCGGGCGGCCTGCGTCGCCAGGAGGTCTTCGGCGAGCTGCGCGACGGCCTCGGAGACCTTCTTCTTGCGGTTGGTCCAGTCCTGCCCGCCGACCTTGCTGAGCCTCGGTGGGCGGCCGGTGCCGACGTAGCGCTGGACGAGATCGATACGCGCCACCGGCACGTACACGACCGTTCCTTCGGCGAACTCGACCTTCAGGAACTCGCCCATGCCCTCATCGCTCTCGAGCTGCACGAGTCCGCGATAGAGACCGATGCCGTGATGCAGGTGGACGATCGGCCCGCCTTCCTTGAGCTCGAGGAAGTCCTGGATCGGTCGGCCGCGCGGCGCGCGGCGTGTGCCGCGGCGTTCGCGCAGCGGCAGATCCGCGAGGTCGTCGTACGCGACGTGCGCCGTCTGCGTCTCCTTGAGGAAGAAGGAGCGCGAAAGCGAACCGCGGCGGTACTCGACCGTCAGACCGGGATCGTGCTCGTCGAAGAGCTCGCGCATACGCTCTTCCTCGCCGTCCGCGCGGCGGTAGAGCACGACACGCTGTGCGCGCGGTGCCAGCTCACGGAACGCGTCGGCGATGCGGGCAGCACGGTCCTTCGGTTTCTCATCACCGCGCACAGCCTCGCGCAAAGCGATTCCACGCAACGCGCCAACGCTGCCCGTACCGATGTCGAGTGCGCCGCCGCCGAGCTCGAGTGCGCTCAGGACGATCGTGTCGCAAGCCTCGAACGCCTTCTCGAGCCGCGCCACCCGCGTGCGCGCGCCGGGTTCTCCGCCCGTACGTAGGGCTGTCGCGGCACCAACGAGACTCTCGCGTTCGACGAGCACGAGGCGCGCGCCATCGGTGAGGTGGTCGGTGAGAAACGTCGCCCCCTCGCCCGCGTGGGGATCGCGAAAGCGCTCCGGCGGCAGGGCGAACGCGTGCATCGCGTTGCGCTCGGTGCGACTGCGTTGCGTTCCGGGGTCGAGCACACGGATGGTCTCGATCTCGTCGCCGAAGAAGTCGAGCCGAGCCGGACGCTCCGCCCCCCACGGCCATAGGTCGAGCAGCCCGCCCCGGCTTGCGAACTCGCCAGGGGCCTCCACCGCGCCGACGCGCGTGTACCCCGCACCGGCAAGGTGCTCTAGCAGGACCGGCAAGGGCCGCGCGTCGTCCCCAACGGCAAGCCGCAACAGCGAGGCTTCGAGAACACGAGCCGAAGGGACGGGCTGAGAGAGCGCCGCGAGCGTGGAAACCACGACGACAGGCTCGTGGCTCTCGGCGTTGCGCAGCCCGCGAAGGGCCTCGAGAACGCGCGCACGCTCGAGCAGGACCTCCGCGTCGGGCGGTCCTCCGCGTTCCTCGCGCGGCCATACGGGGAACGGCAGCGCTGCACCCTCGAGGTAGGTCGCCAGATCGAGGCGGAGTGCGTCCGCGCTCTTGGGATCGCCCGTGACGACGAGCAACGGTGTCCCGGCACGCGCAACGGCCGCGAGCGCGCAGCCGGCGGCCGCGCCGTGCAGCCCGCCGAGGAGGGCAGACCACTCCCGTCCGAGGTAGGCCTCGATGCGGCCTGCCACGGCTCCGAGTTCGGTTCGGGGGTCGGCGTTGGCACTCAGCGTTCGAGAGCCGGCTGGCGTGAGCCGGCGGTCGAGCGCCGAGTGAAGCGGCGGATTGTCACACACGGTGTCGCGCGGGCCGACCATTCGCACCTACGGCGCTCAGGTCGCCCCTACATCGCGCGTCCCCAGTGCGACCGCCTCCTAGAGGCCGGCGCCAAACCCGGCGTCGTCGTCGGGCTTCTCGGTCTCCGGCGCCGCCTTCTTCGACGGCGCTTCGACCTGGCGGCTCTCCGCCACGGTCTCCGTGTGCCTCGGTGCATCATCGACGTCGATGCCCGCACCGAAGTCGCCCGCAGCCTTGACCGGCTCGGGCTCCGGGGCCGGCTCGGGAGCGGGCGGCGGCGCCGGCTCGACGGGGGCCGGGCGCAGCGGCTTCTCGGGAGCGCGCGCCGCTTCCGGCTCGGGTTCGGGCTCGGGTTCAGCCTCGGGGTGGGGCTCGGGCGTGACCGGCTCCGGTGCACGCGGGGGCCGCTTGCGGCTGCGGCGCTTCGGGGACCGCGAGGCCGGCGGCGGGGCGGGGTCGTCCGCGGCGCTCTCTTCGTGCACGACCACCGGTGCGGATTGGATGGCAGGCTTCTCGGGTGCGGGCACCTCGATCTCGGCCGGGGCCTCGACGACGGCCTTCGGTGTGGACTTGCGTCCCCGACGCCGGCGGCGTCCGCGTCCGCGCCGCTGCCACGCTTCGAGCGCGAGGCGGGCGGCTTCCTGCTCGGCGTCCTTCTTGGTCGGGCCGGTGGCGCGCCCCCACTCCTGCCCGCGGATGATCGCCGCAACAACGAACTCCTTGGCGTGATCCGGGCCGTCGGCTTCCAGCGTGCGGTACGTCGGCGTGACGCTGATCGACTGCTGCACCTCGTGCTGCAGGAGGCTCTTGTAGTTCTTCGCACCGCGGTCGTGCAGCTCGTCGTCGATCGCGGTGCCCATGTGGCGCAGCACGAACTCGCGTGCCGGGTAGTAGCCGGCATCGAGGTAGATCGCACCGATGACCGCCTCGACGAGGTTCGCAACGACGCTCGCCGGCAGCCTGTCCCGCCGGCTCACACCGCGCGCGAACTCGGCGTACTGCGGCAGGCCGAGTCGCAAAGACGCGTCGAGCAGCGCGCTACGCGAGACGACCGCAGACTTGATGCGAGTCAGCTCGCCTTCGCTCTGGTCGGGCAGCAGGTGGTAGAGCTCTTCGGTGATCACGAGCCCCAGGATCGAGTCGCCCAGGAACTCCAGGCGCTCGTTGCACTCTCGATCGGGGGCGCGCAGCGACGAGTGGGTCAGCGCTGTCTCGAGCAGCACAGGGCTGGCGAAGTAGTACCCGATCACACGCTGGCACTCGGCCAGCCTCTTCTCTGTCGGAGTCAAGATCGATCGTCTTCCACGGCCGGCGCGGGCTGCAGCAACAGCCGGGGCGCGGGCCTTCGTGTCGTATTGCCGTGTCGTTTCGCCCGCGTCGTGCCCGGCAACCGTTGGCCGGGGCGCCCGTTCGGCTCATGCGGGCCGAACTGCGTTCACTTCCACCACGAGACGCGGGGGTGCTCGGCAGACGTCGACGGGGCCTGCCGCGGCAGGCCCCACCGGCATTCGCCGAAACCGGCGTCAAGGTAGCACGGGCCCAGACGCCGTCTTTGTCAGCCGTCGCAGTCCAGGACGAGATCGTCGATGGGGTCGCTTCCGACCTCAAAGACGGGCGGTTTCCCCCCGCTCTTCAGGTTCGCCACGGCGTAGCGCCCTGGCAGCAGGCCGTCCAGGGCGAAGCCCCCCTTTTCGTCGACCGCGGCCTTCTTGCTGCCGAAGAAGTGATTCGTCCGCACGTCCGAGAGCGGGAAGGCGGGCCCGATGCGGCGGAGCTGCAGCCCGCCCGGCCTTCCCCACGGCCCGTCGCGCACACGCACACGCCCCCGAATGGTCACCGGCTGGGCGTCCTCGAAGGAGACGACGGCCTCGCGGCCGTTCTCGAGCGTGATGCGCCGGGTGTAGGAATCGCCCTCGAAACGGCGCGTGCGGAACTGGCTGGTCTCGAGCGTGACGCGTGTCTCGCCTGGCGGACGGTGGAGGAAGACGACCTCGTTCTTCGCGTCCTCCCCCATGAAGCGCCCGTCCACCTCGACGCCCGAAGCGTGCAAGACGCGCACGTCGTAGCGCCACGTCGCCTTGTCGGGAATCGGCGGAAAGACGACGCGTAGGGTGGCGCCGCGCACAAGTTGAACCGTGCGGTCGAGGTCCTCCTTCCCGACGACGACCTCGACGATCCTCGGCGCGTACATGTCGCGGTCCAGCTCGAGCTTGTAGGTACCGGGTGCGACTCCCTCGAAACGGAAACTCCCGTCACCCGCGGTACGCCAGTCGAGGTCTTCGACCTGGGCGTCGTCACGCGAGTCACTCAGCGTTACCCAAGCCGTGTGAATCGGTTTCCCGTCGCCGGCGGTCACCCGTCCCGTCAGCGTGACCCCCTCGGTGGGCGCTGGGACGTCGTGGACGACCGGCTCCTCGGTGACGCGGGCGACGAACTCCGTCTCGAAGGGCTGCGCACGCCCGGCGAAGTAGACGGTGAGCTTGTGCTTGCCAGGTGGCATCTCCTTGAGCTCGAGGCGCTTCTCCGCGACACCGCCACTGGTTACATACCCGCCACCGTCGCTGTACTCGACCTCGTGCCGCGCCACACCGAGGAATTGCGCCCTGCGTGCGTCCCGGAACAGCATCGTCATCTTCAGCTCGCGAGTGAGCGTAACCACGATGTCGGAGTCCGCCGACGCCGTAACCCGTGCGTCGCGATAGCCGGGCATCTGGAACTCGAGCTTCCAGGTACCGGCCTCCACCGCAGAGAGAACGAAGCGCCCTTCCTCGTCGGTGCGCAGGCCGTGTTGGGCCCACTTGGAGAACACGAGGACGCCCCATTCGTCCTTGCGCCGGCCCGTGACGCTCAGCTCGCTGTCCACCAGCGCGTTGCCGTCCTGATCCACGACGCGACCACGGATCTCGTACGGCGTCGTCAGCACGACGTCGGTCTCGGACACGAATCCGGGTGTCACCCGCGAGGGCACGTGCACCCGTTGGTAGACCGTGGCGAAGCCCGGCGCGGAGACGCGCCACGCGTTGTGGCCGTGCAGCCGCAGCATGATGACGTCGTCGCTGATCCGCGGCAGCACGAGACGCGCTACGCCCTGCTCGTCCGTCTTGGCTTGGACGTGACGTCCATCGATCCAGTACTTGCGTCCGTAGAACTGCTCGAGCCCGCACGTCGCACCGGCGATCGGCCTCCCCTCCTCGTCGCGCACGCGGCAGACCACGGCGAACGGGTGCTGCATCTTGAGATCGATGCCGTCGCGTACGTAGCGGTTGTCTTTCACCTCGCGGGTGTTGGCGTAGGCGTTGGCGATCGCCATCACGTACGTGGGATGAAACGCGGCGATCCGCAAGCGCATCCACGGGTCGTGCGTGGTCACGGTGTAGCGGGGCGTGAACTCCAGCACGAACCGGCCGTCCGCATCGGCTATCGTCTCCGCATGCATGGGGATCCGCGTAGCCGTGGAGTCGAAGTACGAGTACACACGCACCGGCACGTTGGGCATCGGACGCGCGTCCGGGTCGAGCACGCGCCCCGACAACCGGACACGGAGGTCATTGACCTCCACCGGGCGCTCCGGCGCCTGGCGCGGTGGCAGCGGCGCGGTCAGCGGCTTGGGCGCCGGTTCCGCCTGGCGCGGCGCGCCGGCCGTTTCGAGCTGCGGCGCGGCATCCTCGGTGTCACGCGGTGCGTCGTCTACGGCGCCCGGCGAGGGCGACTCGTGTCCGCCCAGAACCAGGAACAGCGCCGCGGCGATCGCAACCGCCAGGAAGAGGAGCGCACGCGTGTTCATGTTCCTACCAACGTCGCATGCGACAGGAAGTTCGTCATATGTGGCGCTGCCGGCCGACTCCATCCCGGTACGATCCCGCGATGACCGAGCGTACCGAGGAGCGATACGACACGCTGCACGACTGGCGCTGGCAGCTCTTCCGCGCTTGCCAGGACGACCGGCTCGACGATGTCGAGGCCATCGCACGGAAGCGCGTCCCGGCGCAAGTCGCACTGGCGCACGTAGCCGAGATCACCGAGAGCGACGAGGGGCAGTCCGTGACACGCACCAAGGAAGAGCTCGAGTTGGTCTCCTATGCGTCAATCAAGTCTCTCGACACCGTCGAGGCACTCGGGCGCTTCCCGCTCTTCCGCCGCGCTCTGCTTCGGGAGCCTCACGAACACGCAGGCTCATGTCTCTTCTGGGCGGAGAGCGTCGAGTGCATGTATGTCCTGCTCGACGCCGGCGCGGACGTTGCGGATGAGGGATGGATGGGGCTGCCGTTGGTCGTGCACGCGGCACAGGAAGGCAACCTTCCGATCCTGCGCCACCTGATCGAGGAGCGCGGGCAAGACCCGAACGCGACGCGGAAGAAGGGCGGGTACTCGGCACTCCACTGGGCCAAGGGCCGCGAGGTCGTGGAGTACCTCGTCTCACAGGGCGCTGATCCGAAGGCCGTGACCGATTTCGGGGACTCCGTCGTGGCGCAGCTGGTTCGACAGAAGCAGCCGGAGCCGATCGCCTTCCTGCTCGCCCTCGGACGGGAGCGCATTTCCACGGCGAACGCCTGGCATTGGCTGGACGAGTGCCCGACCGTGGACATGGTGACGACGTTGCTGCGCGGTGGCGTTTCTCCGTCGGACGTGGCCCCGGAAACCTTCGGGGAGGACCACCCCACGCTGGTGCTCCATCGCCTGCTCCGCACCGGCATCCACGAGTACGCCGACGCCGCCCCCGAGGAGCGGGAGTCAGCGGGGCAGCGTCTGACCGCGTTCGTGGAGCTCGTACTCGAGCACGGCTTCGACCCCACCGTGCGCGACGGCTACAACCAGCTCGCGTGGCATGTCGTCGAGGACCATCGCGACGTCCTGGACGCGGCGCTCTTCGATCGCCTCACTGCGCTGCTCGGTCCGTACGACGGCGAGCGGGTAGATCCCCCGGAGGGTCCGCAGTGCACCTGCGGCTTGAACCTGTAGGCGCGCCGGCATTCACGGCATGGTGATGAGCGCGAACAGGTCGCCATCGCCTGGCGTCGTCGGAAACACGGTCCCCATCGGAGGGTCCGTGACAACGCCCCACGTACCCGTTTCCCTGAAGGCGCATTTGCGCGGATGTTCAGTGCGGCAGGCCCCACAACACCCAGGCTGCCCAGTAGTACGGATGCGCCCACTTGCGCACCTTCTTCGTGATCGTCCGGCGCGCCTGGCGGCTCGCCTCCTTGTCCACGACCTCGACCTCGAGCGTGCGCACGTAGGCCTGCGCCCGCTTCAACGCGGCCGCCGCGCCGAGGCCGTCTCCCGTCTTCGGGTTCCACAACTCGTAGAACTTCACCATCAACGCGCGCGTCGCCTCGTCGTCCACCTTCCACAGCGAGCAGATCACGCGCGGCGCGCCGGCGTACATGAATGCGCGCGTCAGCCCCACGATTCCCTCGGCCTTGTAGATCGTGCCGCGTCCGGTCTCACACGCCGAGAGCGTGGCGAGATCCGCGGGCACCCGCATGCGGAACACGTCGTGACACGTGAGAAAACCGTCACTCGTGGCATCCGGCGTGAGCGCCAGGCACGAGAGCATTGGTTTCTCGGGATCGACGAGTCCGTGGCACGCGAAGTGCGCGGCACGCCAGCGTGCATCACGCGCCAGCACGGCGCGGACGCGCGCCTCTGTTGCCTCCCGGCCGAGCAGGGTCGTCGTCCCCAGCGCTTCGACCTCCGCGCGCGTGCCCGGCAGACGCGCGAGCTTCCCACTCCATGCGCCTCGATGGACGCTGGCGCGCGCAGCGTCGGATGCAACGCCGTAGTCCGGGTCGCCGACGGCGAAGATGTCGGTGCCTCGCTTCGCCTGCTCTTCGAGCAGGATCCCGTAGGTGGTGCCGGACGGCACGTAGGCGACCTCACGCTCCGGAAAGAGAAGCGCGAATGGGATGTAGCTCAGCGGCCCCACCGCGGACACGAGCAGCGTACGCACGCCATCGCCCAAGGCGAGCGAGTCGGCGACGAGCGTCTTGAGTCGGGCGATCGCGGGGCCGGCGTCGTGCGCCGCCTTGCGTCCGACGAACGCTTCGCACGCGGCGCTGACATCCGCGACGCTGCCGATGCGCACGATGCGCTCGCTGTCCGCGCCGATCACGAGGGCGTGCACGAGTTCGTAGCTCCAAGCGAGGAGCACGAGCGCTTCGTCCGGGCGAAGGCGCGACTGGATCACGGCGAGCGTGTCGGGCTCTCCGTAAACGACGCTCGCAGCGGCCTTCTGCCGCCGCTGGATCTTCTCGACCGCGGCACCGAGGCGTGCCTGCGCCACTTCAACACCCTTGCGCCGCTGTCGGGCCGCCCGGAAGTCGCCGGCGCTCGCCACGTCGCGCTGTGCCTGCAACGCCACAGCCAGCGCGCCGCGCGCGGCCTCCTCCTCCGCGCGCAGCTCCGGTGAGAGAACAATGCCCCGCATCGCGTTTCGTCCGCCCAGGGCCTCAAGCAACGCCCCGGCGCGACCGCTCTCCAGGAAGAAGCACGCTTCGGCCGGCTCCTTCAGGGCGACAGCCGCGAGGAAGCCCGCCTCGAAGGTCGGCAGGAAGCGCTGGCGCATCCGGGCTCCGGCCTCGTCGGACTGCCCCGCCACCAGGACGGGCATCTCGGCGATGGCACGCTTCGCCACGGCGATCGCCTCGCCGTCGCGTCCGGCCGAGTACTCGACCCGCGCCAGCTCGCAGACGGCGTCGACCAGCGTGTCGTACGCGCCGAAGGCGCGCGCCTCGTTCTCGGCCTCGGTGAGGACCGTGCGCGCCTCGTCCCATCGCTTCAGCGCGGCGAGATCCGCCCCCACGCCAAACTTCTGGATGACGGCTGCGAGGTGGAGTCCCAGCCGCTTGCTCTCCGCCAGCGCGCGCTTGTGGTGATCCAGCGCCTTGTCGGGTTCCCCCCGGTCGCGATAGATCGTGCCCAGATTGCCGAGAGCGGCTGGAATGCCGGCGAGGTTGCGCGCCTTCTCGTGCAGCGGGATCGACGCTTCGTACATCCGGATCGCGTCGTCCTCGCGCTTCGCGAACATGTACGCGGTCGCCGTGTTCATGACGGCGTTGGCCTCGACGAGCGCCATGCCGAGCTCCACAGCGAGCGTGCGCGCGGTTTCGTACGACGCGATGGCTTTCTCGTAGTCCCCCGTCCGCATGTAGAGGTTGCCGAGATTGAGCCGCGTGTGCGCCTGGCCGGAGCGGTGCCTCAGCGCCGTGAACAACTCGAGTGCCTTCTCGCAGCGCGCAAAGGACTCGGCGTAGCGACCCATGTGAAAGAGGACCACTCCGATGCTCAGCGTCGAGTTGGCGATCCACTCGCTGTTCTTCTGAGCCGTGTGATACCCCAGCACCGACTCGTGCCGACGCAGGGCAAGCGCAAGCTGGCCCTGAATCTCGTGGATCAGCGCCATGTTGTGCTCGGTGTCGGCGGCACCGCGCTCGTCGCCGATCGCCTTCTTCTGCTCCAGGGCGACCTCGAGGATGGCGAGCGACTCGTCGTAGCGGCCGAGCTGCTGGAGAACGGCGCCGACGTTGCCGCGGCACTCCGCGGAGCGCTTGGCCTGGCCGAGCTCGGCGTAGAGGTCGCCCGCCCGGCGGAAGGTGTCGACGCACGGCTCCCACTGCTGCAGCGCAACGTGGGCGTGCGCGAGGTCCTCGACCGCGTCCGCGATCTGGGCCTTGTGCCCGCGCGCCTCCTCGACGGCAACGCGGGCCTGGGCATGCTTCAGCGCTGCGGATCGCTGCCCGCTGCGCGAGGCCTCCTTGCGCGCGTCCTTGTGGGCCCGTGCAACGCGCGCGTGCCAACCCAGGGCCTCCGCGGCCTCGCCCGCCTCGGCGTAGGCGGCGAGCGCATCCTTGTGGCGCTTGAGGAAGCGCATGGCGATCGCCCGGCCGAAGCGCAGCCGGACGGAAGGCACGTCACCCGAGAGGTCTTTGCGCGCGTCGACGACTGCGAGCGCGTCGGTGAACCTGCCCGACACGAGTGCCTTGCCGGATGCGTCGAGCGCGGTGCGCCGCTCCATGATGCCGTCACCGAAAGCGGGGCCGGCGACGTACGCCGCGAGGGCGTGCACGTCGTGGCGCGGAGCGGCCCTGGCGAAGGCGAGCGCGGCGTCCTTCGCACCTTGTGCGCACAGGACATCGGCAACGATCCACGGATCCGGCGCGTCGCGCGCCGCGAGCTTGTTCATCGCATCGGCGTCGCTCGCTTCGAAGGCCGCCAGGACCTGTGCCGCGGCCTCATTGTCCGCCGGCGGCTTCTCTTCCGCGACAACGGATCCGATGGCGAGGTACAGGAAGCCAAGGACAGCGATCAACCGCGGCATGCCCCGAGGGTGACGGATCGCCCCGATGCGCGCAACCCCGTGGAGACAGCGGGCGTTATGGAGCGGCGACCATGCCGTAGATCTCCACGTTGCCGCTGGCCGTCACCTGGGTCGGCGTGCGGTTGATCGACTGGAGGTTCAGCGCGACGCCCGTGATCTCGAATCCGCTCAGGTCGACAGCCGGGAAGGGGCGCGTGACCTGCGCTTGCAGATCCGTATCGCTTTGGTCGAGGCATTCGGCGAGTGCGCCGCGGACGAGGAACGCGGCGGCCAGGGGCGACGGCAAGCCGTCGGTCATCCTGTCGACGAACTCGTTCCAGCTGAAGTCGTTGAAGTCAGCCTGCCGCTTGATGCCCTGGCGCCCGGGAAGCGTCGTCTGGTCGACCTCACCGAGCATCAGCGCACCGCCGGCGATGTCGCCCGCGACAAGGCTGCCGCAGTCAAGGGCGATGACGCAGAACGGCAGCGGATCGTTCGACGTGTCGGCCGCGAAGTTGTAGAGAAGCGGAAGCAGCGCGATCGGCTGCTCCTCGTTCCCATCCCCGTTGTTGTTGTCTCCGCCGTTGCCGCAGGCCATGAGGGATCAAGACGAGTGAGACGAGGATCCAACGGATGGGCATCATGCAACTCCCCGGGATCGAAGCGGACACCGAGCGCGAATCGTACAGAACGGGCTCGCATCAGGCACGCGGCGCCGAGGTTTTCAGGTCGCTCCGAACTGCGTATTCTCCGGGCGGAGGATGAACATGCGCGGTCGATGCGTGCTGCTGGCAATCCTGCTCCTGGCCTCGTGCGGCGAGGGGCCGCCCGTCGAGACGTCGCGCCCCGAGCCGGCCGATCCGGCCGTGCGCGAGCGGGAACGCGCGGCCCTGGTCGACTTCTACGAGTCGCTCGGCGGGCCCGACTGGATCCAACGCGACTTCTGGGCCAGCCCGAAACCCGTCGGCGAGTGGCACGGCGTCTACACGGACGCCGACGGCTACGTCGTGCGCCTCAAGATCTACGACAACAACCTCGCGGGCACGCTTCCCGCGTCCATCGGCGACCTCGCGCGGCTCGAGACGCTCCACCTCTCGTTCAACCAGATCGCGGGACCGATTCCCGAGACGATCGGGCGCTGCAAGGCCCTGCGCAACCTGTGGCTCAAGGGCAACAAGTTCACGGGCGTGCTGCCCGACTCGCTGACCGTCCTGCAGCACCTCGAGTACATCGACGTGCACGTCAACGAGCTCGCCGGGCCGCTGCCTACCACCTGGGACACGCCTGCGCTCAAGATCTTGCGCGCGGAGACGAATCGCATCTCCGGCACGCTGCCCGAGCAGCTATTCCGCCAACCCCGGTTGGCGGAGGTCTACCTGCACAACAATGAGCTCCAGGGCGCGATTCCCGACTCGATCGGGGAGTGTCGAACGCTCAAGTACCTCTTCCTCGCGCGCAACCGCCTCGACGGCGCCTTGCCCGCGGGGCTGGCAGCCTCGCCGCTCCTCACGGACGTGCGGCTCAACGACAACGCACTGATCGGCGAGATTCCATCGAGCCTCGCAGCCGCGGAGGCGCTGCAGGTTCTACGACTCGATGGGAACCGCCTGGAGGGCATCGTGCCGGCGGGACTGGCCGAGCGTCTCTCGGTCTTTGATGCGTCCCGGAACCCCGGCTTGCGTGCACGGTAGCCGCATCGGGCGTAACCGCCGGTTGGGCGGACGCGATACACTGCCATGGATCCGATGCTGGCTGCCTACACACGAGCCGACTACGACCGCCTGCCGGAGGGGTTTCCTGCGCAGTTGATCGACGGCTTCCTCGTCAAGGAGCCCGCGCCTACGTACGGCCACGGGCGCATCGCCGCGCGCATCCGCGCGCAGCTCGTTGCGCTCGTCGGTCCCGACCTGGTTCCCGACACACCGGCCGACGTAGCCATCGACGAGCACAACGTGTTCCAGCCCGACGTCGTGTTGCTCCGCGAGCCGGTGCCTGACGAGGCACGCGATGTCGGAGTGCCCCTCCTTGCCGTCGAGGTTCACTCTCCTTCCACGCGCGGGTTGGACCGCGGCATCAAGGCCGAGCGACTTCTGGAGATCGGCGTCGAGGAGGTCTGGCTCGTCGAGCCCGCAACGAAGACGATCGAGGTGCGCACGCTCGCCGGTCGCACGATTGCGCGTGGCAGTGAACCGGCCGTCTCGAACGCTCTGCCGGGCTTCCGCCTGGTGCCCGCGGCACTGTTCACGCCACCGGCGACTCGGCACTAGTGCCGGCAGAGCGCGATAGGTGGCGACCCTCGCGCGAACCGGGAAACCGCTGCGGCCTAGGCGAGGGCGATGTGGACTCGGATGCGGGTCTGGCCCGTCTGGTCGCCGCGCAACCTCAGAGTCACGTGGCGCTTCTTGTGCGTCACGTCGATCGTGCGGAACCGCGAGACATGGGCAAGCATGTCGACGGGAGTCCACCAAGCATGCATCACCTGGTCACTCGGCGTCGCCACATGGAACAACTGCGTGGTTCCACCCTTTGGCGTGGTCATAAACTCCACGCCGGTTGGGAGCTGACCCGCCGGAGCGGCATCGGCTGACAGGGTCTTCTTCACGCGATTCCGGTCCGACTTGTTCCCGATCAAGCCGATCTGGATCTGCCCGCAGACAGCGAAATCCTTCCCTGACTTGGCCTTCGCGACGCAGCGCTCGCGAATGGCCGGCTCGTCGCCGCTTCGAACGACGATCGTGAACGTCTTGTACTTCATCGGTCTCCTCATCGATCAACGCCGAAGTCCTACCATCTGCGGACCTACTGAGGAACCCCTGGCCACTGAAGCAGCGAGAGTGCGATCCTCCTGCCTTCGGCGACGGCGTGGCAAGCCGGGTTAGTGCCGAAAGTGGCGGTTGCCCGCGAACCACATCGGGACGCCGCGCTCGTCGCAGAGCCGAATCGCGTTCTCGTCGTTGCGTGAACCCCCGGGCTGGATCAGCGCGCTCGCGCCGGCATCCAGTGCCGCTTCGATCCCGTCGTTGAAGGGGTAGAACGCGTCGCTCGCCGCGACCATGCCATCCAGCGAGTGCCCCGTCTCTTCCGCGTAGCGCTTGGCGCGGATGACGGCGATCTCGGTCGCCTCGACCCGGCTCATCTGTCCTGCGCCGACGCCGACCGCACGGCCGTCCTTGGCCAGCACGATGGCGTTGCTGCGCACGTGCTTGCAGACGCGCCAGGCGAAGTGCATGTCGCGGGCCTGCTGCTCCGTCGGCTCGGTCTTCGTCGCGGTCTTCGGTGCACCCTCGCCGAACGCCTGCCGGTCGCGCGTCTGGACCAGCAACCCGCCGTCGATGCTGCGCACGTCGTGGCCGAAAGGCGGCGTCTCGGCCGTGCCGGCGTCGAGCACGCGCAGCGACTTTCCCCACTTGGGCGCGTCGTCTGCGAGGAACACGCCATAGGCGTCTTCATCCACGCCCGGCGCGATCACGACCTCGAGGAAGCGGTCCTTGACCGCCATGGCAGCGGCGATGTCCTTCGTCAACGGCCGATTCAGCGCGACGATGCCGCCGAACGCGCTACGCGGATCGCACGCAACCGCGGCTTCATACGCTTCGAGCGGTGTCGCCGCCAGCGCTGCGCCGCAGGGGTTGGCGTGCTTGATGACGACGCACGCCGGTTCGCCGGCGAACTCCCGCACGAGCGCCCAGGCCGACTCGACATCGCCGTAGTTGTTGAACGAGAGCGCCTTGCCGCCGAGCACCGTCGCCGCAGCAAGCGAGCCGTGCGGGGCGAGCGGATCGACATAGAGCGCAGCTTCCTGGTGCGGGTTCTCGCCGTAGCGCAACGTCTGGGTACGGCGCGCGGAGCCGATCGAGGCGGGCAGCGTGTCGCCGGTCTGCTCGGCAAACCAACGGCCGATCGCGCCGTCGTACGCGGCAGTTCTGGCGAAGGCAGCGGCCGCGAGCTTGCGGCGTAGGTCGATCGAGAGTGCGCCGTCGTTCGTCTCGAGCTCGGCGAGCACGTCTTCGTACTGCGCCGTATCGGTGACGATGGCCACGAAGCGGTGGTTCTTGGCGGCGCTACGAACCATGGACGGGCCGCCGATATCGATCTGCTCGATGACGTCCTGGAAAGCGACGCCCTCCTGACGGACCGTGTCCTCGAACGGGTAGAGGTTGCAGACAACCATGTCGATGGCGCGGATGCCGTGCTCGTCCATGGACGCGACGTGGCCGTCGTCGTCGCGCAGCGCGAGCAGGCCGCCGTGGATGCGCGGATGGAGCGTCTTCACCCGTCCGTCCATCATCTCGGGGAAGTCGGTCTCCTCGCTGACGTCCTTGACCTCGAGCCCGGCATCCCGAAGCGCCCGAGCCGTGCCGCCGGTCGAGAGCAGCTCCACCCCGCGCGCGGCGAGGGCCTGGCCGAGTTCGACGAGGCCGGTCTTGTCGTAGACAGAGAGGAGGGCGCGCTGCACGGATACGAGGTCGCTCATGGCGCTCATGTAGCGCCACGCACCGACGGTGCCCAGGGAATGCCGGGATCAGCGCGCCGAATGGCCTAGCCGCCTCGCCCGTTGCCTGAGGTCTCCCCCATCTGCTCCCGCAGCATCGCTTCCATGAAGTCCGTCAGCTTGCCGTCCAGCACGGCGTCGACGTTGCCCGTCTCGTGACTCGTGCGGTGGTCCTTCACGAGCTGGTACGGGTGCATCACGTACGAGCGGATCTGGCTGCCCCATGCAATCTCGCCCTTGTCGTCGTAGCGGCTGGCGGCGTCGGCCGAACGCTTCTCCTCTTCGAGGCGCAGCAGCTTGGCCTTGAGCATCTGCATCGCCACCTTGCGGTTGCGGTGTTGGCTGCGCTCGTTCTGGCACGAGACCGTGACGCCGGTGGGCAGGTGACGAATGCGAACGGCCGACTCCGTCTTGTTGACGTGCTGGCCGCCTGCGCCGCCCGCCTTGTACGTCTCGATCTCGAGATCGGCATCTTTGATGTCGAGGGGCACGCTGTCGTCGGCGAGCGGCGTTACATCGACAGAGGCGAATGTGGTCTGCCGGCGGTTCTGTGCATCGAACGGGCTGATGCGAACGAGGCGGTGCACGCCGGCCTCGTTCTTGAGGTAGCCGTAGCAATACGGCCCCTTGATCTCGACGAGCGCGGACCGGATGCCCGCCTCGTCGTTGCCCTGCACGTCGATCACCTTGCACTCGAAGTCCATGCGCTCGGCCCAGCGCTGGAACATGCGCAGCAGCATCTGCGCCCAATCGCACGCCTCGGTGCCTCCAGCGCCCGCGTTGACCTGCAGGAAGGCGCCCTTCTCGTCGAGCGGTCCCGACAGCAGCATGCGAAACTCGAGACCCTCGAGGTCCTGCTCGAGCGCGTGCGAGTCCTTGTCGGCCTCGGCGAGCGTGTCGGCGTCCGCCTCCTCGGCGGCCAGCTCCAACAGCACGTCCACGTCGTCGATCTTCTCGCCGAAGGCCTCGAAGGGGTCGACGGAGGCCCGGACAGCCTTCAGCTGGTCGACGACCGCCTGGGCCTTCTCCTGGTTGTCCCAGAAGTCGGGCTTGGCCATCCGCTGCTCGAGCTCGGCGCGCTGCTCTCTCTTCGCATCGAGGTCAAAGACGCCCCCGGAGCCGCTCGAAGCGGTCGCGGAGAGCCTTCAGACGGGTACGAATCTCGGAAGCGCCGGCGCTCATGGGTGCAACGTACGTCCCGTTCGAGGCATCGCAAGATTGCGGCCGACAAGCGTGCGGCCGGTCGTCCGATACCCTGGGTCCAGGGAGGCTGTCTTGCGGGGATTCCTGGTCGGAGCGGTCGTCGGGCTGGCCATCGGCGTTGGCGCCATGTGGTGGCTCCGGCCCGAAGCGCGCGAGGCGCCGGGGCCCCTCAACCCCGACCCGATCGCCGCGGAACCGGAACCGGCTCGGCCGCCGCCGCCGGTGCTCGAAGCGCCGTCGATGCCGGAGGCCGTGGAGCCGGGCAAGCCGTTTCCGAAGGGGGAAGCGATCCTGCGCATCGGCGACGGGTTCGTGTTTGGCGAGCGGCACGCGCGAGCGGTCGGTGAGAACGTCGAGGCCGTCGACCTCATCTGCCAGGACATCCGCTACGGCGCATCGCTCGAGTGTCCTCACGGCGCGGCCTCCGTCGCAACGCCGTTCGCGCGTCAATCTGACAAGCTCACGTCCCGACTCGTGTTCGATCATCTGCTTGACGCCCCGCTGGAGATGCCGGCGCGGCGGGTCCACGCCGAGCACGTGCTCCGCGGCGCCCTCTCCGGCATCGCCCTCGTCAAGGCCTCCGACGGGGTGGTCTACAAGGTGCTCTGCACGGAGCTCCACGGGAACCCGCATGCCTTCAAGCGCTGGGTTCGCATCCGGTATGCGCCGGTCGAGGCCAAGGACGGCGGCGGGATCGTGAACCTGCCTGGCGAGCCCCGGGTCGTCTTGGCGGGCAAAGCGGGGATCCCCAAGGCGATCGCCGACTACCCGAAGGTTCCCGGCGACAGCTTCCGGAGCTTCCTCAAGTCGCCGACGGGCGTAATCAAGAACCTGCCCGACAAGCTCGCGTTCAAGTCGCGGCAGAGCCTCGCGCTGGCTGAGCCGCTCCGAACCGAGATCGAGTTCAAGGCCTACAGCAGCCTCATCGCGCCTCACGGCATCGAGCGAAACGGCAAGGTCGCGATCCGCTCCTACGCGGGCGTAGGCGTCATCGGCGAGATGGCCGGGACGATCGACGTACGCAGCTACGGCTATCTGCACATCCACGGCGACTTGACCGGCACGGTGAACTGCCAGAGCTACGCAACCGTGATCGTCGACGGCGACGTGCTTGGAACGCTCAAGCTGCGCTCGTACGTCAAGCTCTACGTGCGCGGACGGCTGCGCGATCCGGCGCGCAACCTCGACGTCGAGGGCTCGTGCTGGAGCACGTTCTTCTTCGACGGCTACTACAGCCGCGCCGAGATCGAGCAGATGCCGGGCGACAACTCCGTCACGCTCCACGTACGCGACTCGGATCTCGAGGTCGGCACGACCCACAGGAAAATCGGCACGTGGCGCGAAGTCATCGTGGGCGACAAGGCCTGGAAGAAGCTGCCGTGAGCCGGTACCCGGCGTGAGCCGATACTAGAAGCATGACGCGCCTTGCCGTCCTGCTGCTCATCGGCCTGACCCTCGCGGCCGGACTCTGGCTGTGGGAGCCCTGGGTCGAGCCGGTCCCGGACCCGCTGGCCGTCGGCTCCCGGGCGACTCTGCCGGAGCGACTCGGGGCCGTGCGCTCGTGGGCCTGCCAGCTCACGGGCCTCGATCGCGACGGGGCGATCGACCGCCTCGTCAGCGCGCCGGTCGACCTCCTGACGATCGAGCCAACGACGACCGTACGCGGCATGGAGTCGTTCCCGATCGGCGACGCTGTTGCGCGCATCAAGGCGCCGCGCAACGGCCGCCATCGCCTGGTCCTCGCCTACCTCAACATCGGGCAGGCCGAGAACTACCGCACGTACTGGCAATCGGATTGGCAGTGCCCCGTAGACCCGGAAGCGCCGCGCGACGGCTTCCTGATCTGCAAGGACCCGGATGGCTGGGCCGGCAACTTCCCGATCGCCTTCTGGGACCCGTCGTGGCGTCACGTGGTCTTCGGTTCCCCGGAGGCAATGCTGGACCGCATCGTCGCCCACGGCTTCGACGGCGTGTATCTCGACTGGGTGCTCGGGTTTGCCGATCCCTCGGTCATGGCGGCTGCGAAGCGCGAAGGCGTCGACGCACCGCGTGCGATGGCGGAGCTCGTACGCGACATCCGCGCGCACGCGCGCCAGACGCGCCCCGGCTTTCTCGTCGTCGCCCAGAACCCGGAAGGGCTGATCGATCTCGTTCCGGAAATCGCCGACTGGATCGACGGCGTTGCACAAGAGGGCTTGAGTCACTCCGGAGGCGCGGGCACGGACTGGAGCTCGCCGGACACGGGCGGTCAACGGCGCGCGCCGACGGGCGTTGCGTCGACCGCGGAGTACGCCGCGCGACTGCGCAAGTACCGCGAGCGCGAACTCCCGGTGTTCACGATGGACTACGCGATCGATCCGGCCGACATCGAAGCGGCCGCGGCCATCAGCCGCCGAAACGGCTTCGTGCCGTTCGTGAGCCGCACACCGCTCGACCGCCTTCCCCAGCATCTCTTCGACGCGGCGGGATCACGCTGAGCCTTCGGGCTTCTTCGGTTCGTCGTCCAGCTCGACCGGCGCCGTGGTGAAGGCCAGATACTCGAGCCTGTCGTAGTTGCGCGTCAGCATCCAGTAGCCGAACACGAGCCCGAAGAACGAGGCGATGGCATAGCCGACGCCGTACGAGTGCAGGCCCGTGCTGACGCTCCACACCGCCATGGCCCCGTTGAGCGCGAGGAACACGATCGCTGTCCAGAGTGCGTTGGAGCGCAGATCGAAGTAGAGCTGGATCAGGATCACGACGAGCAGGAGCACGTGAAAGAAGGCCCCGATGCAGCAGGCGCGGATGATGTCGATCGCCGCTTCGCCCATGCCCAGCGCTTCCACGAGCGTAGGCGCGAGCAGGATCATGAGGATCGTGACGAAGCCCTGCACGCGCAGCAGACGCACGGTGCTCTCGCGCAGATCCGTCAGCATCGCCGCTTTGCGCTCTTCGATGACCTCGAGCGGGAAGCCCTGCAGGATGCTTCCGTAGAACGCTCGGTAGCACTCGTAGAAGCTCGTCTCGATCCGCACGAGCATGATCGCGAGCGTCGGAATCACCGTCGCATACGCGATGAACTTGGCGGAGTCGTAGAGCGGATGGAAGCTGACGTACGGCTGGACGCCCACGCCGTCGACGATCCAGAACACGATCTGGTCCACCCAGATGGCTGCGTTGTAGACGAATCCCACGAGCGCCAGGCGCGGGTAGGTCTTGACCGTCTTGAGCACCGGTTGGTCCTTGGTGCCGCCCATGTCGAGCGCGCGAATCGCGGCCTTGAGCAGGAGAACGAGGGTCAGCCCCTGGCCGAGCGCGTACGCCATGACGAGCGCGGGCGCGGACTGCGGGATGCCGAGGAACCCGGACGACGTGCAGAAGACGCCGATGAAGGCCACGAGGGTGCCCCAGCAGTACGCATGCAGCACGCTCTGGTGGTCCTTCGTGGCGCCGCACCAGATGAGTGCGAGCCACGTCAGACTCACGATCACGTAGAGCAGGATCGCCGCGATCGAGAGCCCGATGGGCAGTCCGACGAGCCAGCAGAACAGCGCACCGAGCGCCGCCTGCCCGAAACCGACCGTACGCACGCCCTGGGCGAGGGCCGGTAGCAGCTGGCTGTAGCGCCGGGCGTAGAGCAGGTCCGCCGCGCGACGCGTGAGGCTCATCTGCACGATGCCGACGATGATGAGGCTGAAGGCGAATGCGTACGTGACGATCGCGCGGAACTCCTCGTACACCTCGCGCTGGAGCACCAAGGGCGCGGCCGCGTTGATGAACAGCAGCCCCATGATGGTGACGATCCACGGGCCCGAGGAGACGAGGCCCGCGATCGTGTACCCGCGAATGCGCGAGATGAGACCGCCGTCCTCGTGGATCAGGCGCCGGAGCTCGAAGCCAATGCCGGCCATCAGGCAGCCCTCGCGTACTTGCGGTAGAGCGCTTCGTAGGCGTCGACCATGTCCTTGATGTTGTAGTGCTTTCGGACGCGCTGGCGCATGGCCTCCCCCATCGCCTTGCGCTTGGTGTCATCGCGCGCGACGCGCAGGATGGCCTTGGCGAGCGCGCCGGGCGACGCCATCGGGACGACGAGGCCGCCCTCCCCCAGCGCCTTGTCATCCGGCGTCCGGCCGGCGAGCAGTTCGGAGCAGGAGCCGACATCCGTGGCCACGGTGGGAACCCCCATGGCTCCGACTTCGAGCAGCGCGAGTGGTTGCGCTTCCGAGATGCTGGAGAGCACGCAGACGTCGAGCGTCGGGAGCACCAGGGGGATGTTCACCATCCCCTCCATGAGGACGTTGTTCTCAAGGCGCAGCACCCGGCAGAGGCGCCGGCAGTCCTCGACGTACTCCTCTTCGTCGAGAGGCCCGAGGATGCGCACGCGAACCATGGGCATCTCGTCGACGACGAGTCGCAAGGCCTGGAGCAGCGTCCGTACGTCCTTGATGGGACACACGCGGCCGATGAAGCCGATCGTGAAGACGTCCGGATCCGGCTCCTCCGCGTCGGGGTGCACCTCGCCGAAGCGTTCGAGATGGATGCCGTTGGGGATGATGCGCAGGCGCTCTGACGGCGCGCCGCCGTCGACCTGGAGCCTGCGGTTGCCCTCGTAGAGCGTAAGGATCTCGTCGGACGCCTCGTAGCAGATGCGACTCATCGCGTCGAACTGGCGCATCCAGAAGCGGCGGAAGTACGGCGCCTGGTTGGGAACGAGCGAACCCGGCGGCGGCAGGTCCGGAATCCACGTCGCGCTCTGGATGTCGATGCGACGCTCCTTGGTGTAGATGCCGTGCTCGGTCAGGAGCATCGGGCGCCCCGTGCGCGCCTTCGCACCGGCCGCGATGACGCCCGCATAGCCGGTGCACGGTGTGTGGTACACGCGCGCGGGCGGGATCTCGGCCGCCAGGCCGTTGAGGAAGGGCATGAGGGCGAAGCGCCATGTCCAGACGAAGTGCACGAAGCTCTCGAGCTCGGCCTCGTCCTTGTAGGCGTCGAGCATGACCTTCCACGCGTCCGGCGACTGCAGCAGCATGCTGCGCAGCGCCGCGGCCTGCTCGGTGTTGTTGGCGACACGGAAGAGCGCGCTGAACGGGTCGCTGGCGTTGCCCTTCAGCCCCTCGACGAAGGCGCTGAACACGTCCATCGTCTCGGTGTCCACGTCCTTCTGGGAACAGCGCGTCTGCAGCTCCGACGCACCGACCTGCAGGTAGACCTCGTCGACGCCGACGACGTTCTCCGGCAGCTCGTAGCGCAGGCCGAGTGGATAGAAGTTGGGCTGCGGGCTCAAGTGCAGCACGTGGAACGTGAGCTCCGGCATCGACTGGATCAACGTGTGAACCCAGGACGACACCCCACCGGGTACGTACGGGTAGGTCCCCTCGAGCACGTAGCAGACGTCGGCGGTCATGCGGCGTCCTTCTCTTCCACGTCCTTCTCTTCAGTGGACGGTGTCTCTTCCACGGCCGTGGGATCTCTGCCGCCGGCATCGAGGTCGAGGTCGATGATCCCGATGTCGGGTTCGTCCGACTCGCCGACCGCGAGGACCCACTCGGGCACGATCCGTGCCTCTCGTTCGAGCTTGCGTCGCCATGCACGGACATAGTCCAGGTTGCGCTCTCGGAACGCCGCCTCCGCCAGGTGGCTCTCTGCAACGTTCCCCATGCGCGGGTCGTCGGCGATGGCTTCGCCGACCTCCGTGATGGACTCACCGTCGCCGCGGCCTTCGAGCAGGCGCTCGAGACGCTGCGCCTCGTGTGAGTGCCACTCGGCCATGGCGTCGTCGAGCACACCGGAAGCAGCCAGGCGCCGGTGCGCGTAGATAGGCGCTGCCTGCGCAGGTCCGTCATCCGGGGCGTCGAACGCCCACTGCCGCGCAGCATCGATCTCCTTGTAGAGCCTGACCTCGAGTCGTTGGAGCTCTGCGTACGCGAGCAAGCGCACTTCGGGATCGTCGTCCGTCAAGGCGCTGCGCGCCATGTGCAGCAGCTCGGGCCTCTCCGAGTCGACGAGCCGGCGCAGGACCTCGCGCTTCTGGGCGACCGTGCCGCTGCGCAGCACGACACCGTGGCTTTCGACGTGGGCGAACGTGACGAAGTCACGATCGAACTCGCCCTTGAAGGGAGACGGCCGGTGCGGCGTCTCGCGGAAGTGCACCCACGCGTCGTATTCCTCCAGCGTGGCCTCCGTCTTCAACAGGGCGTCCCCCGTATCGGGTCCGCGGAAGCCGAACGCGAGCATGGGGCCGAACACGGGCACGAAGAGCAAGGCGAACCACATGAGCACGCCGTCGGCCCGGCCGGGCTCCAGCTTGTGGATGAGTCGTCCGACGACGACCGCACCCGTGAGGTGGACAGCTACCCCGATGAGGTGCGTCCACGGTTCCCCGCGCATCGCATATGCGAGCGCCCACACGTCAAGGACGAGTGCAGCGGCCGTCGCCAACCGTACGAGTCTCATGTGCATGGTCATGCCACCTCCTTGAGGAGGCATAGAGGTTCCGTGGACTGAACGCGTACCGGTGAGTAGGGAGCACCGGGGTTACGCTCACGAAGCACCTCGAGGAATCGCTCGACCGTCACCGCGGCGCCGTTGGTGTCCGTGCTGGGGAACACCAGGGCGATACGGCCGTCGGGCAATGCGTAGAGTCCGTCCATGGGCCGGAGCGCGTCGGTGGCGCGCGCCGCGTCCAACGCGAAGGCGCGTCGAGCGCGTTCGTCCGTTGCGGCCGGATGGAGGACAATTGTCTGGAGAGGACGTCCCGTGCGCTCGCTGAGGTCGAGCTCGAGCGTGAGACGTTCGATCAACTCGCCGGCGTTGCCCACCCGCAGGACGGACGGGATGCGAACCGGCGGCGTCGCAGCCAACGGGAGCGACGTCTTCGAGCGGAACTGTGCGGCGGAGGCTTCGAGCAGCGAGTCGAGGTCCGGCGTGTCGCCGTCGAGCGCAACCACGAACGAGGCGAGCGTGACGCCGCGCCCCGCGGCTTCAACCATGGCTGCCCGCTGCACGACTTCGATGTCGGCTTCACTGCGCGCCGGGGCGACGACGGCAAAGCAGCCGGGGTAGCCGAACTTGTAGGCGCAGGCCTTCCAGCCTGCTTCGGAGAGCGATCCGACGATGGCGGCTTCCGCCTCGTCTTCGTTCTCCGGAGGATCGCTGATGTCCGACAGGACCTGCAGGCCGAGGATGCGAAGCGAGTCGCCGTATCGGGCAGCGCGGTCGTACTCGAGCCAGAGCCGCTCGCCCAGCGCATTCGGAGCTCCGACGTCGGGTGTGCTGGGTGCCACGACGCCGTTGTCGATGCGCATGAGCACGGCCGTGGCCCACGCTGCCAGGGAGAGGAAGATCTGCTCGGTCTCGGTGCCGAGGTAGACGGGCTCGATGTCGTCGAGGCAGAGAACGCCCCACAGCATGCCGCGCCCGTCGGAGAGCGGCGCAAGCAGCACGGGCTCGTTGCGTGAGGGCAGCTCGCCCGGTTGCAGGCGGTTGATCGGCGTCGCCGTCTCGACGGCCTGGCGCACGATCTCGCTCTCGCGCATCGCCTGGATCCGCGGAGCCTCGTCCGTGCCGCGCCAGCCGACAGAGCGCATGAGATGGAGGCGGCTGTCCATGTCGACGACCCAGATCGAGGCCATGGACGCGTGGCACTGCTCGGCGACGAGATCCAGGATCGTCGCCGCGACGGACTCCCGATCGGTGGTCTCCATGCGCACCGCGATCTCGAGCAGGCGGCCGCGCAGCATGGGACGCTCCTGGACGATCCGCCGCAGGTGGTGCGTCGCCGCGTCGAGCACGTTGCGCTCGTGACGTAGCCGGTCCGTCGTCTCGCGTTCCGCCTCGAGCTTGCTCCCGAGCTCCTTGAACTTGCGGGCATGCGAGTCGGCGAGCTCGCCGATGAGGAACGCGACACCGAAGAAAAGCACGCCCTGCCCGAATGGCTGCAGGTCGAGCAGTTGCGACATGTCCAGCAAGCCGGCTTGATGGAGGCCCAGGACTTCGAGCGAGGCGCCGACGAGTGCCGCCAGCATGCCCGCTACCGTGCCGCGGCTCGCGGCCATCGGCAGGATCACGATCCAGTAGGGATGGGGATGCACGCCGAGCGCGCCCACGCGCCCGCCGGTGAGGATGAGCTCGATGCCTACAACGAGGGCATAGAGGAAGCCGATCTCAAGCAGGATTCGCTTGAGAGGAGCGCGGCGCCCTTCTTCAGGGTGTCCACTCGAAGCGGACGTCGACGTGCCCGGATTCCCCATCTTGGAATCGGGCTTGGTTTCCGAACCCCCCGAGGAGGGTGACCCGGAGTCGGCTCCCGACGCGTCGACGCAGGGATCCCTCAAATCCCCAGATGAACGCCGGATTTCCGGCGTCCGTTCCTGCGAACGCTTCGAGCTCTGCATCCCAGCACATCCCCAGGCGTCGCTGTGCAGAAAGCGCGCCGGTGACGAAGTCGAACCGCCTCCCGAGCGGTACGACGTTCGCCAGTGCTTCATCGTCCAGAAGGCGACTTCCGGTGTAGTCCAGCCGGGCCGCGAGTGAGTTTTCCCCCGTACAAATCCAGCGTCCGACGGTCGTGCGCCACGCGGTGAAGCCGTCGGTGAGCGTGCTGCCGCGCGGGACCTCGAGTGTTAGGTCCGCGTATGCGAACTCTCCGCCTACCCACCAGCAGTTGCCGAGGTCGTACCAGCCCTCGAGGCTGCCCCCGGTGTACCGACCGCCGAGTCCCACCGCAGCCGCGGGCTGTTCGAGCATCCGGTCGATCCAGGCTTCCACACGGACCCAGCGGTGGAAGCCCTTGTCACCGAAGCGGCGCTCGAAGCGCGCCGCAGCCCAGCCCGAGATCGAACGGCCGCGGGCCCGGTCGATGTAGCCGGTGACGCCGCCCTCGGCGTAGTGCCAGCGGCCGAAGCGCTTGCGCGCAGACACGTCAACGATGCCGACCGTGTCGCTCACGATCCCGAACGCTACGATCTCGGCCGGCCCCTCGAAACGCGCCCACTCCTGCAGGACGGCGATGCTCCAGCGGTCGTTGCGAAGAGGCACGCGTGCGTGCGCACCGGCGCGCCACACGTCGTCGTTGCCTGCGAACGCCCAGCGCCCCCACGTCTTCACGACGGGTCCGAGCTCGAAGCGCGTCTGCTCGATGGCCTCCGCCGTATCGCGATCCGGCTTCAACGCATGGGCCTGGCACCACGCGCGAATCGCCGCGCGCCAGCACCCGACATTGCGGTACGACTGGCCGAGATCGGCGTAGACGGAGGCATCGGGTGCCTTCTCCGCGACCTTCTCGAGCGGGGGAATCGCACGTTCGTACTGGCGTGCGGCCAGATGCAGCGTGCCGTCGAGCCGGTGGAAGCGTGTCAAGCCGCCGGCAAGCGGGCGCGCGTGCTCCAGCTCCTTGCGCGCTTCCTTCATCTGCTCGGCCGCGATGTGGGCATCGACAGCGTCGAGGCGCAGTGCCGCGTTGTCCGGGCGCGCTGCGATCAGGTCGTTGAAGAGCCCTTCCGCCTCGTCCGCGCGGCCGATTCGTGCGAGTGAACGCGCGAGCATGGCGCGCTCCGCATCGGTCGGATCGTCGATCGCCGTGAAGCGGTTCGCCGTCTCCTCGAACTCCGCCCGCGCATCCTCCTTGCGCTGCATCGCCCAGTAGGCCTCGCCCAGGATAAAGTGCAGCTCGCCGCGCTGGCGCTCGTGTTCCGGCGTCTCGTCTTCCTGCGGGAGACCGAGCCAACGGCGGGCGGGCGCGACGGCGCCGCGCGCGTCCCCCGTCCAGGAACGTGCCTGCGCGACGCGTCGCAGCACGTGGCGGTCGTCCGGACGCTCACGCGCCAGCTCCTCGAAGAGCGCGCGCGCTTCCTTGGGCCGCTCGTAAACGAGCAGCGCATCGGCGAAGGCGACGCGGTCATCCCACGGCGCATCCTCGGCTTCGGCGCGCTTCTTCAAGATGGACAGGACCTCGTCGGTCATCTCGAGGGCTTGCAAGGCGCCGATCAGGGTCTTCTCGTCGTCCCGCGACGTACCGGCGCGCTTGCGCAGCGCGGGCAGTGCGTCTTCGAGCTTGCCGGCGGCGAGCTGCAGATCCAGCAGCAGGTCGCGATCCTCGTCGGTCGCCGCCGGACGCTCTGCGCGCGCTTCGGCGAGCGGCAGGGCCTCGTCGACCTCCTTGACCGACACGAGGACGCGCAGGAAGCGGACTTCGTCAGCGTCCGTCGCGCCGTCGCGTTCGGCGCGCGCGCGAGCCAGGGGCAGCGCTTCCTCGTAGAGCTCGTTCGCCATGAGCGAGATGAGCAGCCGCTCCTCGACGTTCACGTCCGGATCGTCCAAGGCGGTCAGCCAACGCCACTCGACCAGCGCCTCGGGCTGCATGCGTTGGGCCTCGTAGAGATCGGCGAGCTGGAACCGGTTGGCGACGTCATTGGGCTCAAGCCCACGCAGCGTCTCGCGTGCGCGAATCTGCTGCGGGATGTCCTTGATCCACGAGGTGCGCAGGACCCACTGGCGCGTGAGCGCGACATCGTCGGGGCGCTTCTTCACCTGCGCTTCGAGGCGCGATGCGCTGAGGATCGGATCCTCCTCGTCGAGGATGAAGCGATAGCGCTGCTCGAACTGGATGGCGTCCGGGTGGATCTCGAGCAGCTTCTCGATGAGCGCGCGGCGGTTGGCCTTCGGGATCTCCTTCTCGAGGGCCTGGTAGAGCGCGACGGCCGTGTCCGTCTTCACGTCCGGCTCGACGAGCAGCGTCAGGCCCTTCTCGACGAGTCCGTCGACCTTGGCGAACCGGAGATCCCAGTACTCCGCGAGATACGTCTTCGCGTCGCCCACGGCGGCCAGGCGCGCGGCGAAGATCGCCCGCACGTCATCCGCTCGCTTCAGACGCTCGGCGAAGTAGACGATCTCGTCCTCGAGCGGACGGCGCGCTTCCTCCGCCACGCCGCGCTTCAGCCGCGCGAGCAGATGGTCGAGCAGCTTCGCGTCGAGCTTGCGCTTGTCGTACAGCCACGCAAGCTGCTTGTCGTAGGTCATGCCCCCGTCGGGGAAGCTGCCTTCGGGCGCGACCCGCAGGAGCCCTTCGAGCGCGGGGATTGCGCGGTCGTACTGCAGATCGTTGATGGCGATCGCCGCCAGGCGCTCCAGCCAGAAGCGACGGTCTTCCTCGCTGCCGGTTGCCTTGTCGAGCATCTCCAACGCGGCGTCGATCATGCCGGCTTCGAGGGCGAGATTGACGGCCTGGTCGATGCGCCGACGCGTCGGGTCGCGTTCTGCGAGGACCCGGGCATGGCCAAGCGCAGCGGGCAGACGGCCTAGTACACGCAGCAGCTCGATCAAGCGCGTGCGCCGCTCGTCGTTGTCTTCGACCGCGATCAGACGCTCGAGTGCGTCCGCTTCGATGCGCATCTTGCCGAGCCACGTCGCAACCTGCGCGCGTAGGCGCAGCAGGATCACGTCGTCGGGCGCCTCGGCCGCACCCAGGACGAGCATCGCCTCCTTCTGCCGCTCGGCCGCGATGAGCGCGGCGGCGAGCGGCTGCACGTTGCGGATGTCGTCGGGGCCGGCGACGAAGGCACGGCGCAGCCAGCGCAACCAGCACCGCATGCGGCCGGCGTTCATGTAACGCAGCGCCACGGCACGCGCCTCGAGCGCGCTCGACGCGCCGCGCGCCTTGCGCGCCGCGGCGGCGTCGACGGCCTCCGCGGGCGCCTTTTCCAGCCCCTCGCCAGTCCAGAACGTGCGCGCCGACGTCTCGATCGTCTGGTCGGCGGCGGCGCGCTCGAGCAGCATGAAGATCTCGCGCGCGGGGAGCGTCTGGCCGAGGCGCTCTTCGATCGTCGCAAGCGCCTTCGTGCGATCTTCCAGATCGGATCGGATCGCGTCGCGCTCGGGGTGGTTCTGCGGCGGCTCCGCCGCGGGCTGCGACATGTCCGCGCGCAGGACGGCGACCCACTTGTCGATGTTCTCGGGGTCGGCAACCTGAGCGCGATAACGCTGCAGGACCGCGATGGCCCCATCGGCGGCGCCGGTAGCGCGCGCCTGGATCTGGACGTCGGCGGTGATCGTGAGTCGTTCCCCCGTGTGCCGGTCGACGACCTCCGGATCCTTCTTCGACCCCGTCACAAGCAGCCACACGAGCACACCGATGCCCAGCGCCAGGAAGACGAGGATCTCCGGACGACGCAGGTTCACGGAACGCGGACCTCCACGCGGTCCGGTCCGCCGACCGGGAGCTTCAGGGACAGCAGCCCCTCGGCGTCCGCTTTCCGCGTCTCTTCCTTGCCACCGATGACGACAGCAACGCTGCCGTTGCGAGGCAGCCCTCCGACGACGACGACGCGTTTGACGAGCCCTTCGGACACGAGGGTGAGCGCCTTCGGCTCGAGGGCGACATCGCGAACGATGTGGTTGGCCTCGTGCAGGTACGGACGGCGAGACGGCGCGAGGTCGAGGGCGAGATCCGCCTCCGCGCCGGCCAGGTGGACGTAGAGGGACTCGTCGATACGCCGCCACCCGAGGACGCCGCGGCAGTTGTCGAGGTCGGGACTGCGCGGCTCACCGTCGAGACGCACGGTGCGACAGCCTCCGAATCCACGCAGCGCCCAGCCCGACGCGGTGCGACGGATCTCGGCATCGAGCGAGCCGAGCACGGCTGCCGTGTAGGTGCTCGCGTAGACGGGTACCGTCGGCTCGCGCAACGCCCAGCGATCGAGAAGCTGCTTCAGCGCGGTCAGGCGCGGCGGCCGCTCGGCGCTATAGAAGTGTACGTAGATGTTGGCGGGCTTGAGGATCCGCCCCTTGCCGGTACGCCGGATCGTCGTGTCGATGTGGCGATACGACGTGGGATTGGTCGTGAAGTAGCCAGGGAACTCGTTCTCGTTCGCCGCACCCGCGGTGACCTGGATGGCCTCGCCGTTGCGTCGCACCCAGGGCGAGACGTACCCGACGGAGTCGTACGCCGCGTCCCAGCGGAACGTGCCGCCGTTCATGTTCATCGCGTCGTGTCGGAGGCACTCGAGGATCGCATCCCGCGGCGGATGCGTGTCACCCGTCCAGAGCATCACCCGGCAGCGCTTGCCGCCCTCGAGCAGGCGCTCGTTGATGAAGCGAATGGAGTCGCGCACCTCGGCAACCGGGCTGTAGTCGTAGCCCTTGAGTTCCTTGTACGGCAGGTACTCCTTCGGCGGGTTGCCCGGCGACCACTCGGCCATCCACTTGTACGGATGCAGAACGCCATGACTCGCCGCCTCGACGTACGGCCGGTTCAGGATCTCCTTGGCGAGCTCCATGCTCTCGGTCGGCGTCTCGACACCGATGTCCTTCGTCAAGCTCGCGACGATGATGCTGACCGTCGCGGGCAGCTTGTAGGCGTCGAGCACGTCGTCGAGGAACACCTTCGCGGCCAGGGTGTTCGGTCGCACCGTGGAGAGGCTCTCGAAGCCATCGCCATCCACGTGGAAGATGAACATCCGGCGGCCGTTGAGCACGCTGGGATGCGGCACGGGCGTGCCGTTGAGTCCCAGCGCGTCACGCAGGAACGCAAACGGATCGAGCAGCCAGCGGCGGGACCCCTCCTCGGTCCCGAGCGCCAGCGTCCACGGCGAGAGGGCCAGGCCGCCCCATGGCCCGGTGACGACGGGTGTGCGGACGTCGTCGGGATGACTGCGATCGCGCGTGATGACCCACGCCGTGTTGGCGTCACTCTCGTTCGACGGTCCGCGGTGCTCGGCATACCGGCGCGGATCGCGCTCGAGCGCGCACAGGGCCTCGCTGCGCAGCGTCGTCTCGATGCGGAGCGGCTGGCCGACGTAGCCCTCGTGCCAGGCGAGTCCCAGCCGCTGCAGGTAGGGACCCAGCCGCTTGCGGTCGGCGGGGGTCGCTTCGAGGCAGCCGAGATCCTGAAGGTGGATGACCCGCATCTCCGGCGGCTTGACGTGCTCTTCCAGCCAGGGCCAGAGCCAGTCGGGCGTGGTGCCCTTGACGCGGAACCACGTCAGGACCGCGCGCGTCTTCGGCAGCCACTTCGCGGGCGGCGGCCCGGTACGGATGTCGTGGATCCGCACGTCCATGCCCAGGTGGTTCAGCGGCATCTGGAGCACGGACCACACGGGATGATCGAAGTCCGGAACGAGACCGCCGACGTCGGCGTCGTGGAGCGCGATCACAAGGCGGCGGACGATCTCGCCGTCGCGTTCCTCGGCGTGCGCGGGGCCGGGCCCGGGCAGCAGAACCAGGAGGGCGAGGCAGGGAATTGCCAGCGCGCGCCAGCGCGCGTGGAACTCGCACCGCATGCCAACCTCCCGGCCACCGCCAACCCTCGACGTGGTCGGGAATGGTACCGGGAGCACCTCCCGATCCCGCGTCCTATGCGGCCTTGGCGTCCGTTCCCTTCAACAGGGCTTCGATTCGCTCCAGGAGGTCAGGTACCTGTACGGGTTTCGTAGCGTAATCGTCGCATCCTGCGTTCAGGGCGCGCTCGCGGTCGCCGTTCATCGCGTGCGCGGTGAGCGCCAGGATCGGGACTCTTGCGGTCTTCGACTCGCCCTTGAGCGTGCGCGCCACGTCCCATCCGCTCAGCGTCGGCAGGTCGAGATCGAGGAGGATGAGGTCGTAGCCCGACTTCTTCGCGGCGGCGAGTCCCTCGGGCCCGTCTTCGGCGACGTCGACGTCGTGCCCCTTGTCACGCAGGATGCGGCGCACGATGTGACGGTTGATCGGGCTGTCTTCGACGAAGAGGATCCGCGCCATGCCGCCGTGCCGCCTCCGAGGCCTGCCCTTCCACCAAGAGGGCCGCGTTCGTATCGACCAGGGAGGCGGCGAAGCTGAAGATTGCGAGTCTAGAAGTCCGGCCCCACGCGCTCCGGATCGTCCCCATCGGGCATCAGTGGATCGCTTCCCAGGCCGGCATGGACTCCGTGTTGGCTCGAGTCCGTCAGCTCCTGTCCGCTGCCCTCGCACCGGAAGTACGCGCGCAAGCCCGGCGCGTCCGGCGGCACGGGTGTCTCCATGTGCGCGAGAATCTCGGCCTCGCTGCGCGCGACGTTCCAGACGCGGATCTCGTCGATGTCGCCGTGAAACGTCGACATCGCGCCCGGCAGGGCCCCGATGTGGAACGCGTTCATCGTCGTCAAGACGCCGATGGAGCCAACGCCCGCAAGCGGGACGCCGTTGATGTAGAGGACGTAGATGGAGCCGTCGTACGTCGCGGCTACGTGCTGCCACTCGTTGGTCTTGAGCGGGATGATGTCGTTCGTAACTACCTGCTGGCCTTGCGTGACAAGCCCGAGAGTGCCGGCATGGACGTACATCCACTGCGCACCGCCCTGCCCGAAGAAGGGTCGGCCCAGCTCGAGCTTCGTGGGAATCGTCTTGGGCTTGATCCAGGCCTCGAACGTGAAGCCTGTGTTGAACAAGAAGTGCATCGGCGGCGGCTGCGCGATGCTGGCGATTTCGCCGAAACCGTCGAACCGCAGGGCGCCGGTACCGCGGATCCCGGGAGGCGACGCGATATCGACATCGCCGTTGCCATTGCCCCCGCCGCAGGCGGAAGCGAACGCGAGCACGAGCAGGACGCAGAGAGAGCGTGAGAGATACATGGGACTACTCCTGGTTCAGGGGTCTACAGACCGCCGAAGTAGACGAGCACGCGACTGTTGTTGGTGTCGGCGACGTAGAGGCGGTTGCCCGACACGCGCAGGTTCATGTGAAGAGCCGTCGCTTCCGTGTTCAGCGTGCGGTCCGTAGGTGCACCGTCGTCCACGCCGTCCTGGTCGTCGTCGTTGGGTTCGCCGTTGACGAAGCTGCTCTGGCCCAAGACGACGTCGGCCGCTTCTCCGTTCGTCGCGGGGAACGCGTTCCAGACGAGCACGCGGTTGTAGCCGGCGTCGGCGACGAACAGCTGAGCGCTGTTGGCCGCCACGCTGCTGGGGACGCGCATGCCCGTGGCGCTGAGCACGTCTGCGTTGGTCGTGAAGTTCGGTTGCCCGACGACGAGGTCGGCCGGCTGTCCGTTCGTCGTCGGAAATGTCGTCCAGACGAGGACGCGGTGGTTGTACGCATCGGAGACGACGAGCCTCGTCCCGTCGCTCCAGATCCCGCTGGGTTGATAGAGCGTGTTCGCGTCGGGCGCGCCGCCGCGATTGGCCATGCCCGCTCCGAAGGTGTCCTGGCCGAGCACGAGGTCGGCAGGGACACCGCTCGTCATGGGGATCGTGTTCCAGACCAGCACGCGGTTGTTGAGCTCGTCGGCGACGATGACGCGCCCGCCGACCACGACGACCTCGCGCGGCTGCGCGAACTTGCTCGCCGACAGCCCCGAGATCGCCGTCACGAGGTTGACCTGGCCGAGCACGACGTCCGCCGGAGCTCCGGTCGTCGTGGGCACGCTGTTCCAAATCAGGACGCGGTGGTTGAGGCCGTCGACCACGAAGAGTTTGCCGTCGGCGACGACCACGTCGTGCGGGAAGGCGAGGGTGAACGGATTCACCGTGCCCCCCTGGTTGGGCATGGAATCCGTGAAGTTCATCTGGCCGAGCACGAAGTCGGCGGTCGGGTTGCTTGCCGATGGCGTGTCGTTGAATCCGAGAACGCGGTGGTTTGCGGTATCGGCGACGAACAGGCTGCCGGGCTCGGCAACGGACGGCGACCAGAGCGTGTTGGCCTCCACCGATCCGGTCTGGTTGGGCTTGCCGCTGAAGAGATCGGGCTGGCCGATCGCGATGGCCGCCGCCTGGAAGGTCGTCAGGTTGAGCACGCTTGGCGTCGGCGGCGGCGGAGGCGCCGGCGGATTGACCTGGGCCGGCGGTGTGCCGCTTCCGGATCCGCACCCGGCGGTCAGCAGGGCGATAGCAAGAAGGACGACGTACGTAGTGGTGTGCTTGGACATGGCGCAAACTCCTCGTTTGCAGGGGAGGAGCCGCGAGACGTTGCTTGTTTAGGAGAATTCCCGGATCGTTACGGGCATGGAGGCTTCGGGCGAAAACCGCGACCTGCTCCGCGCCCGGTTTCGGGCTGCGACCGAGCGCACGCCGGGCCTCGCACTCAGCTTCGAAGCGTTCCTTGAAGAGGCCGAGACGCGCGCTCGCGAACGCGTAGAGAAGCTGCGCCTCGAGCCGACGCCTGAACGCATCACGCGCGCATTGCGACGCATGTGCCTCGAGGATCTCTACATCGTCGTTGCGTGCAACGCGGGGGAGGAAGCGGCATGGTCGGCGTTCAACGCCGAGTACGTGCCGCGCCTGCGCGGCCTCGCCGTGAAGCAAGGATGCGACCGCGAGCGCGCCGACGCCGAAGTGACGGCGCTGCTTGCCGACCTCGCCATGCCACCTGCGGGCGGCGGCGTGCGAACGCTGCTCGGTACCTACCGCGCGACGGGCAGCTTGTTCGGTTGGCTCGCGGTCATCCTGCTGCGCCGCATCGCGCGTGCCGCGAAGCGCCTGCGCCCCGTACCGCTCGAACCCGAGGCACAGGAGGCCGAGGCGACCCCGAGCGAAGAGGATCCGGCAGCGCGGGTCGACGACGCCGAGTCGGCGGCACGCCTCAGCGCCGCGCTGGAGGCGGGCTGGCGCGCCTGCACGCCCAACGAACAGCTCGCCCTCGCGCTCAAGCACCGTGACGGCCTGGCGCACCGGTTCATTGCCGAAGCGTTGGGCGTGGGCATCCCGCGCGTGAGCCAGCTGCTCAGCCAGGCCCTCGCCCGGCTTGCGTCAGAGGCACGCCGGCACCTGCCCGAGGGGCTCGAGGAGCGCGCCTACCGCGCGGCCAGCGCGGCAATCGGAACTACGCTCGCAACTTTCCACCCCCCCGCGCCTCCTACCGACAAAGGCCGCGACCCCGGAGACGGCGCTTGACGACAGACAACGATCCCGTGCTGGCTGCCTGGCTGATCGAGCGCTTCGGCGCCGAGGGGGAGGCGTCGGGCCTGATCGGCGAGGATCTCGTGGTCGGCTACGCCGAGGGCCGTCTCAGCGACGAGGAGCGCGACGCCGCCGAGCAGCTCCTGGCGCGCGACCCGGCCGCGCGCCAGATGCTCGGGTTGGTCCCCCACGAGACCATGCAAGAAGAGCCGGCCGCGCGCCGCTCCTGGTTCGCGTACGTAGCGGCTGCTGCCGCGGTGCTGCTCGCGATCGGTGCGTTCTTCTGGACCCAGGGTGACGACTTGCCGTCGGACCGCGAGGAGCGGCTTGTCGCGCTCGTGCAACGTCTCCCGATCTCCGACCAAACGCGCGCTGCGATGAGCGCGCGGATGACGAGCACGCGTCCCCTGGACCTGCCGGCCGTGGAGCGCGGCGGCGTCCACGTCCTTGCCCCGCGCGGCGCGGTGCTTACGTCTTCGCCGATGCTGCGGTGGCGGTCCGTGACCGGCGCCGCCGACTACACCGTGCGCATCGCACGACCCGACGACTCCTCGCTCTTCACGGCAACGATCTCGGATCTGTCGCTCGCGCTGCCCGCTGAGCTCGAAGACGGCTTGTACATATTCGAGGTGACCGCGAAGACTGCGTTCGGCGAAGCCGGCGGCTCGACACTGTTTCGTGTCGTGGGCCCGGCGATCCGGGCGGAGCACGCCGGCGTGGTCGCCGCCATCCGGGAAACAGCGTCGGGGACCGAGCGCGAACTGCTGACGGCGTGGTACGCGCTCACAAAGGAACGCTACGGCGTTGCAACCGCGGCACTCGAACGCGCTCAGCAACGAGACGCGACCGACCCGCATGTCGTCCGGCTGGGCACGCTGCTGGAACCGCTGCTGCCGTGACGCGCCGGCTATCCCTGCTGCTCGTCCTCCTTGGAGTGGCGCTGCCTCTGCATGCGGACGAGGTACCGCGCAAGGCCGACCCGGCGATCGCCGCCTGGCGAGACGCACGGAAGGCCGGAAACACCGCCCGCGCCCGCGCCATCGCGTCCGCGAGCCACCTGGACCTCGCCTCTCTCGGCGCCGACATGGTGGCGAAGCAGCTCGAAGCCACCAAGCCGCGGTTCCATCTCGGGACGGTCGTTGACGAGCTCGTCGCGCTACGCGCGGACGCGGGGCATCGCCGCGGGCTCGACGGCCTGGATCGATTGATCGCGCGGCTGCGGCCGGCGGACCCGGAGGTGATCGCGCGTGAGTTCCGGCTCGCGAGCAGCGCGAAGCAGCTCGCGGGACTCGACCCGGGCAATCCGGAACACCGCGCGAGGGTGCAGCGGATCCGCGCGTTCGTGGAAGCACAGAGGGTCTCCGGCAGCTACCCGTCCTGGCAGGTCTACCACCGTCTGGGGCGGGGCGCGGGCCTCGCGGCCTACGACAAGGCCGCCGCCTACGCGTCGTCATCCGGCCTGCACATCGCGGCGGCCCGCTCGTACTTCGCAGGCGGCGTCATGGCGCTCCGCGCGAAGGATCATGCCGGCGCCATGGAGCGCGGCGCACGGAGCCTCGAGCACGCGCACATCGCAGGCGAGCCGCGCGCGATCCACCAGGGCGCGTCGCTCCTGGCGGGCGCGCACCAGCGCCAGGGCAATTTCGAGAAGGCCGCGGACATCGTCGCCGCGAACATGCCGACCGAAGCCTGGCAAAGCCGGTCGCAACGCCACGCCTACTACGTGGTCGCGTACAAGGTGCAGGCGCGAGCGAACCGCCCGAAGGCGATGCTCCAGACGGCTCGGCACATGCACGAGAACGCGTCGGCCTTGGGCCGTACGGGCGCGATCGTGCATGCGCTGGAGAGCCTGGCGCGCGCGGAGGAGGGCATCGGGCAGCGGGCCGAAGCCATCGCGCACTATCAGGAAGCGCTGCGCCTCGACCTGTCCAAGCACCCGCAGCTCGCACAGGCGATCCGTGGCGGACTCGCCGGGATCTGGAACGCGCTCGGCCGCTTCGACGAGGGCGAGGCGGCGGCGCGCAAGGCGCTGACGCTGTCACAACAGTTGGGAGACCGCCGTAACGAGGCGCTCAACCTCCTGCGTCTTGCGCACGCCCTGGGGGGCCAGAAGCGCTGGGACGAGTCGCTGGCGGCCGCACGCAAGAGCCTGTCGCTGAGCGACACGCCCCGTGGCGCGGCAGAAGCGAAGCGGCATCTTGCGGCGCTGCTGTGGCGGGCGGGCGAAGAGGACCGCGCGCTCGCGATGCTCGCAGAGGCGGCAAGCGCCTACCGCGAACAAGGCGACGTCTCGGGTGAAGCGTTCGCCCTCTGGCGGACCGGCGTGTACCGCTTGCTGCGCAACGAGAACGAGAAGGCGCTCGCGCTGGCCGATCGCAGTGCCGGCTTGCTACATCCGTCGCACAGCTTCTACGAACGCATCGTCCGGTTGCGTGCGGCGGCGTTCTACGGCTTGAACCGCTACGAAGAGAGCGCAAAGGCTGCCCGTGAGTCCGTACAGCGACGACTGCGCACGCTCTCGGGTCTGGCCGCTTCCGACACGTGGCTGCCGCAGCGAAACCTCGCGGCCGCGGCCGGCTACGGCATCCGCTCGGCGTGGATGCTCGCCAAGGGCGATGACGCGGCGCGGTGGATCGCCGAAGCGTTCGAGATCATGGAGTCGAGTCGCGCGCTGCAGCTCAACGCCGCCTTGCGCGACAACCGCGCGGCGAGCCTCGCCGTGCTTCCTCCCGCGCTGGTTCGCGCCGAGGCCGCCTCGCAGGAGGGCGTGGCGAAGGCCCATGCGGGCCTGGTCCGGGAGAGCACGAAGACACCGCGCAGCCAGACAGCAATTGCGCACTGGCAGATGGCGCTCGACCGCGCTTGGAAGGAGCGCGACCGGATCATCGCGAGCATCGAACGCGTGAGCCGGCGCGCGGCGGTCGCGGCGGCGGCGAAGCCGGCGTCGCTACCGGACTTCCGTTCCTTGCTGCGTCCGGGCGACGCCTGGATCGCGTGGACCGAAGCGGGGAACCGCATCATGGCGCTCTGCATCCGGCAGGATGCCGCGCGGCTGTTCGATCTCGGCGAGCGCAGGCTGATCGAAGAGAAGATCGAAGCGTGGCGGCGTGCGCTGGCGGTGCCGGGCTCGGATGATCAAGATGCTGCGAAGCACCTCTACGCGCTGCTAGTCCACCCCATGGCGCCGCTACTCGACGGCGTAGACCGTCTCATCGCCTCCCCCAGCGGCGCGCTGGCGTCGATTCCGCTTGCCGCGCTGGTGACCACGAAGGGGCGTCGTCTGATCGAGCGGCTCGAGGTTCTCTACGCGCCCAGCGCGACGAGCTACGCGATCCTGGCCTCCGACGTGCGGAGCGTCCGGCCAAGCGAAGGTCTGCTGGGTGTGATCGGGCCGGCGTACGAAGGCACGGGACTGCCGGAGCTCGAGCACGCCGCGGACGAAGCGCGGCGGGTCGAACAGCCGTTCCCCGCGTCACGCCGGGTCCGTCTCGCCGGACGCGAGGCGACCTTGTCCGCCCTCCGTGCCCGGATCGGCGCGCAGCCGCAGGCCTGGCGCGCGTTGCACGTGTGCGCGCATGCGTTCGCCGATCCACAGCGTCCGGAACGAAACGGCGCCGTGCTCGCCAAAGGCGAGATGCTCCACGTCGATCTCGTGCGCCGCATGCGCATCCCCGCAGACCTCGTCGTGCTCTCGTGCTGCGACGGCGCGCGCGGCACACCTACGGCCGGCGAGGGCCAGCGCGGGCTCGTACGCGCGTTTCTCGTGGCCGGCGCGCACCGCGTCGTCGCGTCGTGCTGGCGCGTGAGCGACAAGCACACGCCGGCGTTCATGGGGCGTCTCTACGAAGCGTGGCAGGGCGAAGGCCATGCGCTGCCCGCCGCATTGCGAACCGCGCAGCTCGAACGGATCCATGCCGGCGGGGCGCTCGCACACCCCTACTACTGGGCGTCGTTCGTGGCGTGGGGGCTTCCGTAGATCACTCGAAGGCGTCGACGAACTTGCCGCCCGTCTCACGCGCGATGGCCTGCAGCAGCGGAAAGACCTCCTCACCCGCGCCGATCGTGTGCACGGGGATCTCGCGCTTGGAGAGCTTGGCGATGTGCTTGATGACCCGCGCAGGGGTCCGGTGGCGGCCGCGGTTCGGCGCTCCATCCGACAGCAGGAAGATCATGTCGATCTTCTCGGGGTTCGCCACGGCGCGCGGCCCGCGGCCGGCGTGACCGAAGGCCAGCTCCACCGAGTCGTAGAGGTTCGTGTACGACGTCGGCTCGATCTCGGCGAGCCACTGGATCGCGAGATGCTTCTGCACGGGGTGCGCCTTCACGAGGCGTTTCCTGTACGGCCGCGTGTTCTCGTTGAAGACGACGATCTCGAAGGCGTGCGTGCTCGGGAAGTCCATGAGCGTCCGGCCGAGCTCCTTGCGCGCGTCGTCGATGCCCGCGCCGTACATGCTCTGGCTCGCGTCGAGGCAGAAGACGACACGGCTCCCCGTGCGGGGAATCGGAATGTCGTAGTAGTGCGGCACGTGCAGCGGCTTGGGGAGCGCGTAGCGGTCGCCGGCTTGCTTCGGCTGCGGGCGCGGCGGCATCTTGCTCTTGTCCTGCTGCTTCTCCCACCATGCGCGCCAGGGCTCGATCTCCATCGGGAAGTTGCGCCCGGTCAGGCGCACCAGCGACTCCCACGCGTGGACGCGAGGTCCCAGCGTGTCGTGCTCGAGCAGGTCGAGCAGCGGCGGGATCGAGCGCGGCGTCTTGCGCCGTCCCAGGGCAAGCGCGCGCGCGGCGGCCTCCACCCAGGTCTCGCCCGCGTGCGCCCGACACAACACGAGCGCCGCAGCGGGACCGTTCATCCAGCCAAGGGCCTCGATCGCGAGCGCGCGCTGTGCGGGCGAGGCGCGCTCGGCGCGAGCGGCCTTGAGAAGAGCCCGCGTCACGTCGCGGTCGTCGCGGACCTGACGCGTCGCGTCGACCGCAGCGGCGAGGACGCGGTCGTCGGGCTCCTCCTCGGGATCGAGCCGGTCGAGCCAGATCCGGCGTGCTTCCTTGTCCGGGATCCGGACGAGCAGGGGCATCACGAGCGCGCGCTCGTCGGGCCCGTGCATCCGCAGGACCTCCTTGAGGCGCCGCAGCGCCCGCACGCCCACCTGCGGATCGACGGAGATCAGGCTCGCCAGGTCCCGCAGGGCCTGCGTGCGGCGCTCGGCCTTGCGCGCAAGAAGTCCGGTCATGACGTCCTGGACGGCGTCCTCGCTGACGCCGGAGGTGTCCGGTCCCGCGAAGGCGGTCGGGGTGCACAACAGCCCGGCCATCAGGAAGCAGAGAGAGATCCGGCCCACGATCATCCAAACGCACGAAGAAGTGCTTCGCCGCCTTTCAGCAGGCTCAGCGGACGCTTATGGTACCGGCCATGGAGGAGGAACGTCCCGAGACCGAGGCCGAGTCGCAGGCGGAGAGTCAGCTGCCGCCGCCCGCCAAACGCAAGCCGCGGATCGCGATCCTGCTCACGTTCCTGGGCGTCTTCGTCGCGCTGCTGATCGTCTTCCGGGAGGTGCTCTTCCCCTTCCTGATGGCGATCTACATCGCCTACCTCGTCGAGCCCATCGTGCGGTACACGACGAAGAGCCGGCTGTTCGGCATCAAGTGGACCCGCGGCCCCACGATCGTGACGATCTACGTGCTGGTGCTGGGGGGCATGTCGATCCTCGGCTGGATCGGGCTGACGAAGCTCGCGAAGACGATCCGGTACACCGCGAGCGATGTGAAGGAGTCTCTCCAAGAAGAGGGACACCGCGCGACGTTCAAGATGGACGTGACGGTGGCAGCCGAGGCGAACGAGGCGACGCGCAAGATGCTCCGCCGCCCGGTCGTCGTCCCCAAAGGCACGCAGCTCGAGCTCGCCAGCGGGCTGCACGAGACGTTGCACGCCGTGCGCCTCGCAGCCGAGGACCCGATCAAGTCCGTGCTGCTCCAACCCATCGGCCCGCATGACGACGAGCTCGAGGGGGACAAGGCACTCCTCAAGGACCCGACGGAGCTCACGTACGACGACGGCAACAGCGTGCCCCTCGTGCACCTGGATCGCGTCCGGATCTCAGCGGCCGACGCGGGCACCGGCCTCGAGTACTTCTTCGAGCGCCGGCTCATCAGCCCGATCGTCGAGAACCTCTCCAAGGTCGGCTACGAGATGGAACCCGACCTCGTGCGCGAGTTCGTACGGCTCAAGGCCGAGGCGATGCGCGAGGACATGCCCGAGCAGGTCGGCAAGGTGGCCTTCTCGGTCGCGGGCAAGCTCGTGCTCTCGATCTACATGTTCTTCCTGATCCTGATGCTGACCGCGTTCATCGTCATGGACCGCAAGGGCATCGCGAAGTTCTTCGCGAGTTTGCCCCCGCCCAAGTACCAGTCCGCCTACCAGAGCCTGATCGGCTATGTGGACGACGGACTGGCCGGCGTCATCCGCGGCCAGCTCGTGATCTGTGCCGTGAACGGCGTGCTGACCTACATCGGTCTGGTGATCCTCGGCATTCCCTACGCGCTGCTCCTTGCCAGCGTCGCGGCGGTGCTGAGCCTGATTCCCGTCTTCGGCACGATCGTCTCGTCCATTCCGATCGTGCTCATCGGACTGACCGACGGCATCGACAAGGGCATTCTGGCCCTGGCGTGGATCGTCTTCATCCACGTGATCGAGGCCAACATGCTCAATCCCGTGATCATGGGCAGCCATGCGCGGATGCATCCCGTGATCATCATCTTCGCGCTGCTCGCGGGTGAGCACAGCTTCGGCATCTGGGGCGCGCTGTTGGCCGTTCCGACCATGAGCATCATCCAGAGCTGCTTCCGCTTCTACCTGCACAAGGTGGAGGGACTTCCCAAGGAGCCTGACAACGGCCACGGTGAGTGGCTCGGGCACTTCTGGCGGAAGATCAAGGGCTGGTTCTCGAAGAACAAGCCCGCCTCTGAGGGCGCGTCGTCGTGACGCTCCTCGCCGCTTCGTTCATGGACGTCTTCAGCACGATTGCGGGTGTGCTGTGCGCCTTGACGGGCCTCGCGGCTGCCTTGATGGGTCTCGTTGCCGTTACCGAGGGCGCGAAGAAGCGCGGCAGCATCGCGCTGGTGAGCGGTGCCGTGGTGTGCGCGCTCGGCCTGTGGTTGATCGGGGTCTTCGGCTGATCGCGGGAGGGCACCCTTCGACTCGGCTTCGCCTCGCTCAGGGACTGCGTCAAGGCCCTCCCCTACATGATTCTCCGTGTGCCCATGCAAGGACATGGAGGGACGAGCCTTGTGCTCGTCCGGCGGTTCACGTGATGGAGGACGAGCGCCATGAACGCGACATCGAAGCTCTCGTCGTCGAGCCAGTCGAACGGCTGCTCCAGGTCGTGCACGACCAGGCGCGCGCGATCGCCGACGCGAGCACGCGCAAGCTCGATCATGGCCGCTGACGCGTCGCAGGCGACCAGCTCCGCGCCGCGCCGAACGAGGTCCGCGGCGTAGAAGCCGGGACCGCAACCGGCATCGAGCACACGCTTGCCGGCGACGTCGCCGAGCATCTCGAGGACTGCGGGGCGGTCGTACAGTGCGTTGTAGGGCGCCACGCGTGCGTGGTCTTCGTAGTCCGCGGCGATGGCGTCGTATTGCAGGGGATCGGGATCCATGCGTCGTTGGTACCCGGGCGGTGCGTCGTAGCCAAGCCACGCTTCACGCTCCCCCCTCACGCCAACGCCAACGCCGACGCCGCGCTGCCGAGCATCCAGTGCGCGCCGCAAAAAGAGGCAAGGCGCCGTGTTACCACGACGCCTTGCAAGAACGGCGGGTGTCCCAGAAACGACGTAGGAGCCTCAGGCAGCTCCGTTGCCATCGCCCCAAGGCGAGGGTTCGTCATCCCTTCTCATCCCGCGATGCCAGATCAACCGGAGTCGCGGTTGTCCACGGCCGGACCAGGTGTTGTCCTCCCCAAGGCGGACCGAGCTCCCCAACTCGTTTTCCTGTTCCGGACCTTGCCCCCCATTCCGGTGCTCCGTCGAATCGATGATTCTCAGGTGCACCCTCTGACACGTTTGGACAGCCGGAGCCTGCGATTCCGCAACACAAACAGACGGCTCGACAAGCTGTAGTCGAGGTGAGCCGTCCCCCCCATGTGTCGCGACACGCGGGCGCCTCGCACTCGCGCCTCTCCCGTGGCGGTCGGTGCTGCCCACACCTTCCAAGTGGGCGCGCGCTACACGCGCATCCAGCATGCGAGCGTCCCGGTCTCCCCCGGGCAGCAGTCGCATCGACCTGTCGTGTCGGTTTTCGGACATTGAACTTCCACCAGATCCGGTGCCGCTATCGACCAGGGCCGCGACGCGACTTGCGGCAAACATGTCCCCAACGCCGATGTGAAGACGTCTTAAGAAACGAGCCCAGCGATCAGGGCTGGGGCGGTCAGACGGATAGCAGCTTGATCAGGCTGGTAGCGCCGGCCGGGTCCTTGGCGCCGCCCATGACGAGCACGGCGCGCGCGCCCGGAGCCAGGCCACCGTCCGTCCGCAGGCGCTCGAGCACCTTCTCGACGACCGCGTCCGTGCTGCGCCCGGCGGGCAACCGTCGCGGATGCACGCCCCATGCCAGCGACAGACGGCGGCAGACGTCGTCCTTCGGCGCGAACGCGTAGATCGGAGCGCGCGGCCGCTCCTTGGAGAGCCGTACGGCCGACGCGCCGGAGCGGGAGAACACGACGATGGCGTCGGCCTGCGTCTCTTCCGCGAGCGTTACCGCGGCGTGCACGACGTGCTGGTCTGGACGCCCGGGCAGCGACGTCGGTACGACCGCATGGAGCGCGTGGTCGTCAGACTCCGCCGCTCGCAGGATGCGCTCCATCGTCTCGACGGCGAGCACCGGGTGCTCGCCGACGGCCGTCTCGGCCGAGAGCATGACCGCATCGGCGCCTTCGAACACCGCACCCGCGACGTCACTCGCCTCGGCACGTGTCGGCCGCGTGCGGTGCTGCATCGAGTCGAGCATCTCGGTCGCAACGACGACAGGACGTCCGACGCGTAGCGCCTCTTCGATGATCTGCTTCTGCACGAGCGGCACGCGCTCGGCACCGATGTCCACGCCCAGATCCCCGCGCGCCACCATGACGGCGTCGGCGCGATGGAGGATCTGATCGAGCGATGCGAGCGCGTCGCCGCGCTCGATCTTCGCGGCGATGGGCATGCGCCGGGCCCCCTCCCGCTCGGTCAACGCTCTCAGCCGCCCGACATCGAGCGGATGCCGGACGAAGGAGAGACCGAGCCAGTCGGCGCCGGCTTGAATAGCCGCGCGCGCGATCTGACGATCGCGCCGCGTGGGTACCTCCGTGGGCAGATGGCTGCCGGGGAAGGCGACGCCCCTGCCCGTGTCCAGGAGGCCGCCGTCTTCCACGACGGCCACCAGCTCGCCCTTCTTCCGCCGCAGCGCCCGGAGACGGATGCGCCCGTCGTCCAGCAGCACCTCCCGGCCCGGCTTCACCGAGGCCAGCTCGGGCAGCGGGTGAACCGGAATGCGGGTGGTGCTGCCGCCGGTCTTGCCGGGGAACAGCGCGACGCGCCGCCCGCGTTCGAGCTCGACGGGCTCCTCGAAGCGGCCCGTACGCATCTTGATGCCGGGCAGGTCCACGAAGACCGCGGGAATGCATGCGGCCTCACGGGCAGCGCGACGGATGCGCCGCACCCAGGGCCCGATCGAATCGGGCGCGGCGTGGGCCCCGTTGACGCGGAAGACGTCCGCGCCCGCTTTCAGCATGCCCACGAGCGTGTCGTGGTCCTGGGAAGCGGGCCCGACGGTGCAGACGATGCGGGTGCGCGCGTGAGGCATGAGCGCCGGAGTCTACCTCCTGCGCCATGGCGTTCTTTGCGGTGAATCGATCTTTGCCCCGTACCCTCACGGGCTTCATGAACGCTTCCATCCGAAATGTCGCCGTCATCGCCCACGTGGACCACGGGAAGACCACGTTGGTGGACCGCCTCCTCGTCACGGCAGGGGCGCTGGACGCCCTGCCCGAGGACGAGACCCTCGTGATGGACAGCAACGAGCTCGAGCGCGAGCGCGGGATCACGATCTTCTCGAAGAACTGCGCGATCCAGTACAAGGACGTCAAGATCAACGTGATCGACACGCCCGGCCACGCCGACTTCGGCGGCCAGGTCGAACGCGTCCTTCGGATGGCCGACGGCGTGGTGCTCCTGGTCGACGCCTACGAGGGCCCCCTGCCCCAGACCCGCTTCGTGCTGCGCAAGTCGTTCGAGAACAAGCTCGCGCCGATCATCGTGATCAACAAGATCGACCGCAAGGACGCGCGACCCGCCGGCGTGCTCGACCTGATCTACGACCTCTTCATCGAGCTCGGCGCCGAGGAGGAGGACCTCGAGTTCCCCGTCTACTACGCGTCAGGCCGCCAGGGCATCTCGGGCACGGACCCGGACGACCTGCAACCGAACCTGATCCCGATCCTCGACGGCATCCTCGAGCACGTCCCGCCGCCGAAGGGCGACCCCGACGGGACGGTGGCCCTGCCCGTCTGCGACGTCGAGGTCGATCGCTTCGTCGGCCGCATCGCGATCGGGCGCCTGGAGGCGGGCCGCATCAAGAAGGACGACAAGTTGCTCGTGCTCGGCCCCGACGGCACGAAGAAGAAGCGCGCCGGCGCGACGCCCTTCGTCTACTCGGGGATGGGCCGCGCGGAAGCCAACGAAGTCGTCGCGGGCGACGTGGTGGCGATCGCCGGGATGGAAGAGGTCGAGATCGGCGACACGGTCACGCATCCTGAGAACCCGGTCGAGCCGTGGCAGCTCAAGGTGGAAGAACCGACGCTCGCGATGGAGTTCCGCGTCAACGACTCGCCGCGCGCCGGTGAGGACGGCAAGTACGTCACGTCCCGGCACCTCAAGGCCCGCCTCGAACGCGCCGCGCAGGAAGACGTCGCACTGCACGTCAACACGACAGACGCGACGGACTCGTTCGAGGTGCGCGGCCGCGGCATCCTGCACCTGGGCATCCTGATCGAGACACTGCGGCGTGAAGGCTACGAGTTCGCCGTAGGCCGCCCGCGGGTACTGATGCACGAGACGGAACGCGGACTCGAGGAGCCGTTCGAGACCGTGCACGTGGAGGTACCGCCCGACGACGCTGGCAAAGTCATCGAGATGCTCGGCCGCCGCAAGGGCGAGATGCTCGACATGAAGACACAGGGCGACCTTTGCTTCCTGGAGTTCGAGGCGCCGTCGCGCGGCTTGATCGGTCTGCGCACACGCTTGCTCAGCGTCACGCGCGGCGAAGCGATCCTCAGCAGCGTGTTCAAGCGCTACGGCAAGCACCGCGGGGAGCTTCTGCGGCGTAAGACCGGCAGCCAGGTCTCGAGCGACGCAGGCGCGGTGACCGCGTACGCGCTCAATTCGCTGACCGATCGCGGTCCGTTCTTCGTCGGCGCGGGCGATCAGGTCTACGAGGGCCAGATCACCGGAGAACACCGCCGCGAGGAAGACGTGCTCGTCAACCCGACGCGGCGCAAGCACCTGACCAACATCCGGGCGGCGGGTTCCGACGACAAGGCGAGCTATCCCCCGCCGGTGCCCAAGGGCACGGAGGAGGCGCTCGAGTTCCTCGCCGACGACGAACTGCTCGAGGTCACGCCGGAGAACCTGCGGCTGCGCAAGCGCATGCTGAAGGAAGTGGATCGGCGCAAGGCGGCGCGCAGGCGCAAGCAGGCCGAGGCGGGCCGGACCTCCAACTAGAATTCACGCATGCGCTTCGTGCGTGCTGTTGCTTTCGCGATCCTGAAGTTTGCGTTCTGCGTGCTCGGCTGGGTGCTCTGGGCGCTGCTATTCCTGCCTCTCGCTGTGATCGACGGGTTCATCCACGGGTCCGGGTACGAGGGGCGTCGCAGTCGCAAGCGCGTCCGGCAGCACGGCTCAGACGACGTGTCGCTCCAGGCGCTCGACGAGACGCAACGGGACTGGGCCAAGGGCTTCATCCACATCTGGCAGTTCTTCTACGGCGGCGGCGACCGACCCGAGGAGCGCGCCTAGTTGCTGTTGAAGATCAGCGTGCGGGCGTTGCCGGGATCCGTGACGAAGAGCTGTGTGCCGGAAACGTGCACGGACCGCGGGCGCGAGAAGGTCTTGTCGTTGGGGTTCGCTTCGCCGGCTCCATTCTGATCGGTGTCGTTCGGCGCCACGAGGAACACGTCGAAGCCGCTCTGCCCGAGCAGTCCGGTCGCCGGCGCACCGTTTGTCGTCGGAATCGACTCGTAGATGAGCACGCGGCTGTTGTCACGATCCGCGACGAAGAGCTGGGTGCCATTGGAGGAGACGCCCTCCGGATTCCACATGCCGGTCGCACCGTTGCCGTTGGTGTTCGTCGCGAAGGTCGCCTGGCCGACGACGACGACGTCGGCCGGCTGGCCGTTCACGGTCGGGAAGGTGTTCCAGATGAGCACGCGGTGGTTGCTGCTGTCCGCGACGATCAGGTGCGTGCCGTCGGTCCACACGCCCCGCGGCCGGCTCATCCCGCCCGCACCCAGCGTGGCGCCGCTCGTCGTGAAATCGCCCTTGCCGAGAACAAGATCTGCCGGTGTGCCGCTCGCGACGGGAATCGAGTTCCAGATCATGACGCGGTCGTTGCGCGTGTCGGCGACGACGATCTTGCCGCCGGCGACGCAGATGCCCTCCGGCTGGTTCAGCCCGGTCTGCGTCGTGTTGTCGCCGCCTGTCGTGAGATCGGGCTGGCCCAGTGCGATGTCGGCCGGCACGCCACTGGCCATCGGGACGGCGTCCCAGATCAGCACCCGGCTTTGGAAGAGCGACGCCATGAAGAGCCGGCCGCCGGCCTCGCAAACATCGAGCGGGCCATGGAAGTTGACGGCGGTGGGCGCCGCGACCGAACTGTTCGACATGAAGTCCGGCTGACCGAGGACGTAGTCGGCCGGCGCGTTGTTCATCGTGGGCGCGTTGGCGAAGTCCAGGAGGCGGTTGTTGAACTCCTCGGCGATCCAGAGGTTGCCCGTTGCCACGCCGCTCGGCGAGCTGGCCGTGTTGGCCATCGGCCCGCCGCCTTGGTTGACGGCTCGGGAGACGAAGTCGGGTTGGCCGATGACCACCGCGGCGGCCTGGAAGTTCGTGACATTGACCATCGGCGCCGCGGCGGCAGGCAGCGCGTTATCCCCACTGCCGCAGCCGCCGGTGGCAAAGAGCAGAGGCGCGGCAAGGCAGGGAATGACGGCAAACAGGCAGGATCGGCGCATGGGTCGGGCCTCTCGATCGGGATTCCCTCTTGGGCTCCCGACAAGTCGGGGACGTAGACCGCGAAACCTAGTTCGCCTTGGAGATCAGCACGCGGTGATTTGTCGCGGTCGCCGACGACGCCGTGCATGAAGTCGCATTGGCAAGAGCGCGCCTAGTTGCCGTTGAAGATCAGTGTCCGGTTGTTGGTGGTGTCGCACACGAACAGCTGGTTGCCCGACACCGTGAGGCCCTGCGGGGAGTTCAGGGTGCGTGCGGTCGGACTGGCGTCGGCCGCGCCGTTCTGATCGTCGTCGTTCGGCGCCATGTTGGTGAAGTTCGACTGCCCAAGCACGCCTTCCGCGGCCTGCCCGTTGGTCGTCGGGAAGGTGTTCCAGACCAGGACCCGGTGGTTCGACGAGTCCGCGATGAATAGCTGGGTGCCGTTGCACGCCACGGCAGACGGGTTGTTCATCCCGCTGGGGCCGGCCCCGTTGGCGTTCGTGGCGAACGTCGCCTGGCCGAGGACGAGATTGGCCGGCTGGTTGTTCGCGACCGGGAACGTGGTCCAGATCAGCACGCGATTGTTGTCGGAGTCGCACACAACCAGCCGGGTGCCGTCGGTCCAGACGCCGTTCGGCGCATCCAGCGCCGTCTGGCTGACACCGGCCGCAGCCGTGTTGAACGCCGCCTGGCCAAGCACGACATCGGCGGGCGCGTTGTCAGCGGCCGGAATCGAATTCCAGATCATGACGCGGTTGTTGCCCGTATCCCCGACGACGATCTTGCCGCCCGCGACGGCCAGCCCCTCCGGTAGGTCCAGGCCCGTCTGCGTCGTGTTCTGCCCGCCCGTGGTCAAGTTGGGCTGACCGGCGACCAGATCCGCGGGCGCGCCCCCTGCGGGCACGGTGTTCCAGATCAAGAGGCGACTCTGGAAGAACGACACGACGAAGAGCTTGCCGCCCGAGACCGCGACGTCGCTCGGCCCGTGGAACTTCGTCGCGGTCGGCGCGCCCACTGCGTTGGTCGTGACGAAGTCCGGCTGCCCGAGCACGAAGTTCGCGTTCGAGAAGTTCGCGTTGGGCGTGGTGTTGAAGCCGAGCACGCGGTTGTTGAACAGCTGGGCGATGAAGAGGCTGCCATCGGCGACGCCGTCGGGCGCATTGCTCGTGTTGGCGCCCGCGCCGCCGTTGTTGATCGCGTTGCTCGTGAAGTCCGGCTGGCCGATCACGACCGCGGCCTGCTGGAAGTTGTTCAGGTTGACGAGCTGCGGGCCCGGCGGGGTCGGGGTCGTGCCGTTGCCGCCGCCGCAGCCGAGCATGATCATCGAACCAACCAGAAGACACGAAACCAACGAGACGAGCGCGCGCACCTTCGACATGACCCCTCCGCACAGGTGAAAACCGGGTGACGTGCCGATCCTAGGCCACCTGCGGAATCCCACGCAAGGGCCGGAGTCGATTCGCGGACGTCTTGGGGGGATCAGCCGAGTTCGAGGATGCGCTTGTAGAACTGCGGCACTTCGTCAGGGTCGTCCGTGACGAGGAGATTGGTCATCAACCAATCCGGAGCACGCCCGGCATCGACCATGGTCTTGAACTGCGCGAACTGGCTCTTCCAGTAGCGCTCCCCCTCGTGGCGTCCATAGAACACGAGCGGCGAGCGATCGATGACGCCGAGCTTCATGTCGGTCAGCGTGAGTCCGACCTCCTCCAACGTTCCGACGCCGCCCATGAAGAAGAGGTGGAAGCTCGCGACCTCGAACCAGCGCTGGCGTGACTGGCGGCTGCGGCCTTGGAACGTCTGGTAGAACTCCGCCGTCTTGTTGGTCGTCTGGTCGACCGTCTCGATGAAGCTCGCACCGACCAGCATGCCCATCTCGTGGGCGATCTGCGTCGCCTGCTGCATCGCACCGGGCCCGCCGCCCGTCATAATGGCGATGTCGTCGCCGAAGAACTGCTTCAGGTTGCCAAGCAGCCGCGTGAGCTTCTCCACCTCGTCGTCGGCCAAGGGCTTCGCCGAGCCGTAGGCCGCAAAGATGAGTGCCGAACGGAACCGCTCGACCTTGTGCGGCTCCATGAAGAAGCCACGCAGGCCGCGGAAGACGTGCGTGACGACGTGCTCGCGCTCGTCGTTGCACCAGAAGACCTCGACGCCCAGCGCCTCGTAGTCCGCCAGGCGGCCGTGGTCGCGGGCGGACAGGAAGCTGCCGTGCTCGTATGACGCGCGGCGGAAGATCAGGCGCTTGACCTTCTCCTGCAGCGCCGCCGCGCAGATCTGGGTGTGTTCGATCAGGTTCGGGAAGTAGCCCGTGAGCAGCGTTGCGCCGGTGCTTGGCGGCACGGCGTCGAGGATTTGCGTGCCGTATGTCTCCCCGTGGGGATCGTCGTCCAGGTCACGCGCGGCGATGTCGCTGCCGATCTCCGGCTCGAGCACGTCCTGGGGGTGGCGCCACATCCACTGGGGGTCTGCTCCATCGAGCACGCCGTCCATGTCTTCGATGACCGCGACCAGGCGATTGCTGTAGCGCCCGTCCTTCACCGGTGCCTCGAGGCGGTCGAACAGCGCCGCGAGACGCGTGTACGGATCCGGCTTGTCCTCCGTGGGCGGAGCGCCCAGCGCCCATCGCCGAGGCTGCTCTTCGATGTCGGCCGCCTTGTAGACGCCCGCCGCAACGGCGGGATTGACGATGCGGTGATCGGTGCTGTTGCGGAACTCGAGGAACACGTTCGTGCCGCGCGTACGCACGGGATCGAGGACGACGGCCTCCAGGTGCTGGCCGAGCGGGCCCTCCTGGCTCTCGAGCACGACGAAGTGCTTGTGCAGGAACATCGAGCACGACGTGATCACGCCGTCGCCCGGATGGAGCACGATGCGCTCGACCTCTTTGGCGCGCTGGATGCGGTTGAGCAGGTCCTTGCCGTCGGAGCGCGAGACGATGGTCATCAACGAGGCGACGGTCACCTTCTCGGTCAGCTCGTAGACCACACCCTCGGGGCGGATGAAGAAGCGGCCTTCGTGATCGATGGAGTAGGACGAAGGCAGCTGCAGCTCGTGCCCCATGACCGCGCGGTCGATCTCCTCCGAGCTCAGACGCAGCTCGTCCGGGCAGAAGACGATGCGCCCCACGCGTACGCCGGGGATGAGGACCTTCGGCAGCAGGTCGTCGATCTCATAGGCGCTGACGATCGCGTTGATGTCCGCCGAGAGCAGAAGGTCGCCGCCGTCCCACGCGAGCGGCGCGGTCGGAGCGACGTTGATCCCAAGGCGCGCGAGACGGCTGCGCGCGGCGAAGACCAGCTCGCTGTCGCGGCCGTGGACCAGGCTGCGGAAGGCGTCACCGACGCGGAACCGGGCTTCGATGCGCAGGACACCGTTGTCGCCCGGCGTGACCTTGGTGATGCGGCCGTCGGGGGTCTGCGGGGCCTGGAACACGTGGCTTCTCCTCCCGAGCGGTCGGCGGGGTCCAGACGATACCGGCGCCCGGGCCCCGGCAGGGCGTTCGACTGCTGTCTCGTACGGGGTCGTTTCAGCCCCGGCCGCCCGCTACCCCGCGGTAGCGCCGTGCCTTTCCCTGTCCGGCCGGTCCGCCTCCCGGCTAGACCGGCGCAGCCGACCTAACTACCTATTTGGAAATGCGTTGCATCGAGGAGACGGGTCGGGCGCCCAATTGTGTTGCGAACGTACCGCTAAGGCACCCGGTGTGCTTTGATGCGGCCCGCCACCAGCACTGCCCACGGAGGGCAGGTCCTCGGTAGGACCGGGTACGCTGGGGGCTTGCATTCGAAATTCCTGATCGGGCAGTCCTACCCGGTCAGATCGTCAAGGAGTAGAGACCGATGAAGCGACTTGTTCTCGCAAGCCTGCTTGTCGCCTTTGCCTTCGTCGTCTTCGCGGGCGACCTGTGGGCACACGGCGGCCAGTACCGTGGTCCGGGCGGCGCAGTGCCCCCGAACCAGCGCGAGCCCAGCGATCCGACGCCGCCGCCGCCGCCGCCGCCTTCGGGCCCGCCGACGACGCCGCCGCCGACGACTCCGTCTGCGCCCTCGCCGACGCCCACGCCTCAGCCCACGACCCCCTCCGCGCCGCCGCCCACGCCGACGACGCCGACCGAGGGTCCGACTGCGCGCCGCACCGCCGGCTCGCTGGGCTACGAGAACTGGGTGTTCTGGTACCACAACAACAAGGCCGACATCGAGAACCTGAAGAAGGCGCTCTACAGCCGTGTCTCCTCGGAGAACCCGCTGTTCCAGATCGGCGGCAAGAACCTCTCGAACCGTTCGGACGCGACGCACGACATTCGCGCCAAGGTCGAGAGCGACATCATCCCCGTGCTCAAGGAGATCATGGGCGCGAAGAAGATGCACCAGGACACGCAGTCCGCCGCGTACATCGCTCTGTCGAAGATGGCCAAGGACCCCGAGCAGATCGAGATGATCAAGAAGGGTCTCGACCACGACCTCAAGAACGACCTGATCGTTCAGGAGTCGGCGGCGATCGCGCTCGGCATGCTTCGCCGCGCGCACCCGGACCACCAGTTCGACGCCGGCGAGCTCGACAAGGTCCGCAACTTCCTGTTCGGCGTCTTCGAGGACGACAAGTACCAGGCCCGTACGCGCGGCTTCGCGGCGCTGGCCATCGGCCTGCTCGGCGACCAGCCCTCGGGCTCGGGCAGCTACTCGGGCATGACCGAGACCACGGCGCGCCTGTTCTCGCTCCTCGAGCGCAGCTACTCGCACCCCGACCTGCCGGTCGGCGTCCTCATGGCCATCGGCCTCCAGCCGCCGCCTTCGATCACGGACAAGCAGCGCGACATCCTGCGCACGTGCGTCCAGAAGCGGAAGCTCGGCAAGCAGGACGTCCAGGCGATCGTGCAGTCGTACGCCGCCCTGACGCTCGGCCGCATCGGCAACGCCAAGGACATCATGGTCCTGCAGCGCACGATGACGAGCCGCCGCATCAAGGACAAGAACGTCAAGCGTTCCTGCGCCATCGGCCTCGGCCAGCTCGGCCGCCTGGTCACGGGCGACGACCGCATCCAGGTCGCGAACACGCTCTACAACAGCCTCGGCAAGATCAAGGACCCGAGCGCCGAGAACTTCGCCGTGATCTCGCTCGGCGATCTGATCATCGCTGACGTCGAAGCCGGCAAGACGGACGTCATCGGCGGCACCAAGGTGGGTGACTACCTTCTGAAGCTCGCCGAAGACGGCAAGTACATCCAGCGCCCGTTCGGCGCCCTGGCGCTCGGCCTCATCGGCAGGGCGATCACGGAAGAGACGACGATCGATGTCTACGGTGACTTCCGCCAGAAGTCCCTCGAGGTACTCCGCGCCGGTCTCGGCACGAAGAAGCTCGACAAGCGCGGCCGCGCCGCGTTCGCGACGTCGCTCGGCATTATCCGGGACTTCTCGAGTGTCCGCGACCTGGTCAAGCTAGTCGCCGACAAGAAGGAAGACCAGGAACTCCGCGGCTACGCGGCGCTGAGCCTCGGCCTCATCGGCCAGGCGACGCGTGACGTCCTGATCCCGATCCGTGAGGCTCTGAAGGAGCGCGTCTCCGAAGAGCTGCGCCAGCAGACCGCAACGGCGCTCGGTCTCCTACAGGACCAGGAAGCCGTGCCGCTGCTGCTCAAGGAGCTGGAGAAGGCCAAGAGCCAGAACGTCAAGGGTCAGGTCGTGCTCGCGCTCGCCAAGATCGGTGACGCGCGCGCCGTCGAGCCGATGATCACGCTCCTCAAGAACGAGAAGGAGCAGGATCTCACTCGTGCGCTGGCTTGCGCCGGCCTGGGCGTGATCGGCGACCTCGAGTGGCTGCCCTCGTTGTCGCGCATCAGCCTCGACATCAACTACCGCGCTTCGACCGACCTGATCAACGAGGTTCTCTCTTTGATCTAGTCGAGTCTTGGCAGTGGGGTGCTTCGCACGCTCGCTGCGCTGGAGCCCGCAGTACCGGAAGGGCCGGCTCGCAAGAGCCGGCCCTTTCTTCGTTTTGTCGAAACCCTGAGCCGCCGGAGACGGCGAGTCGAAGGGCCGATCAGTTGGTCAGGTCGATCACGACGGTCGTGATCTCGCCGGGCAGGATGCGGAGCGTGCGTTCGTGCGTTCCGTGCTCCGCCGTGCGGACCTCGAGGCGGTAGTCGTCCGGCCGGAGCAGCTTGACGTTGAGGCGCGCCGCGCCCGTGTAGTACGTGCTGCTCATGTGGCTCTGGTCGTTCTCGTCCTTGAACCACATGCCGGCGTACTGGACCGGCGCTCTTGGTTCGTCGGCGAGGAACAGACGGACTCGCAACCGGTCCTTCTCCGACGGCTTCTCTTCCGGGTAGCGCAGTTCGAGCCGGAAGCGCCCGCCCTTCGTCGCCGTCGCGGCGAGCTTCGCGCGCCCACCCTCGGGTACGTCCACGATACGCGCGAGCGGGAGGTGGAACGTCCCGAAGCCGTACTCCTTCTCGAGCCAGTTCTTCCCTGCGTCGGGAGCGATCCGGATCCGGTTGCGGCCCGACGGAATCGGAGGCAGCGTGCCGTTCGTTTCGTCCGAGACGGCTGAGAACAGGCGCGTCCCGGTGATCGTCTCGACGTCCACGGCAAAGCGACGGATGGGCTCGCCGTCCGCCCCCTGCAAGTCGATCTCGAGCGTGCCCATGGGCATGCGCTCCCGGATGACGAGATCGACGCGCGTGGTCGACCCGTCCTTGGGAATCGTGATGATCCTCTCCTCCGGCACGGCGCCACTCGCGTATGCCGAGATGCGCCAGACAGTGCCCGGTTCCACGAACTTGAGGCTCGTGGCATCGAGGTCCGAGACGTCGCCCGCGGAGGAGGCGTAGGCCTCGGTCCGTGCCTCGTCCAATGTGAGCTCGCCAGCCTGTACGCGCTGAATGAGATCGATCGCCTTGCCGCGCCAACCGAGCATGCTGATCCCGGTGCCGGGCAGGGGCTTGCCCTCCGGATCCACGACGCGAAGCACAAGCATGTGACCTCGCACACGCAGCACGACGTCGTGGTCACCGGCACGCGCGGTCTGCTTGACGGGCCGCGCCCACGAACCGCTGAGCTGGACCAGATAGGGACCCGTCCACTGCACGGGCAACACGAAGCGGCCCTCCGCATCGGTGCGCGCTCTGGGCTGATGCATCTGGACATGAGAAGGCGGCCTCTCCCCGTTCTCACGGGGTCGCCAGTGCGCGAAGACATCCGTCCGCGGAACGGGGCGTCCCTTCGCGTCGATCACGCGCCCGCGGATGGACTCGCCGAAGCGGACGATCAAGTCATCCATGACAGTGGTCGTGCCGATCGGAATGTCCTTCGGCTCTCCGGACGCAAAGCCCGTTTCCGCAGACGCGCCAAGGCTGTACGTGCCGGGCTTCTCCGTGCCGATGACGAAGCGACCGTGTTCGTCGGTGTGGGCGTAGGCGCGGTTGTCCTTCTTCGGCTCGGTACGCAGGGTCACCGTCGCCTGGGGGAGCGGTCGCCCGGACACATCGAGCACGCGGCCCGTAACCAGAACACCGGCCGTGAGCTCTACGTTTCGCTCGATCGGCTCGCCGACGGCCTGTTCCGCGAGCTCGATCGTCTCTCGCTTGCTCGGCATGAACCCCGGCGCGTAGGCGCGTACGACGACGTCGGTCGTGATGCGGCGGAGCGTCGGCCATGTGCCGACCACGGCGATGTCGACCCCGTAGACCCCGTCGTCATCGGCCCGTGTCGGCGCGAGGCGCGTGACCGCCTCCCCGCGGCGGAGCGACACGCGTACGTGCGCGCGCGGCACGGCGTCGCCGCCCGTATCCAGCACGCGCCCCGAGAGCTTCCATGGCGTCGCGGTCGTGGTCGTCGTCGTGGAAGGAGCATCGTGCACGGACGCGGTCTCGGTCGTCGTCGCGGCGTCGTCTTCGCGCGCACGCGTGCCGAGCACCGGCCCCGGCTGTTCTCGCGACGTCGTCAGGGGATCGGGGCGCGACTCCGGGTCGTCGCCGTCGGCCCCGAGCCAACCACTCACGGCAAGGCCGCCCCCCAGCACGGCAAGCACCAGCGCGGCGGTGGCAAATATCTTGGTCTTGGTCACGACGACTCCTCCGACTGTGAACAGCACTGCCGTCGAGACGGCGGTTGTCGTGACCGCAGCGGCGGAGGCCTTTGCCAGGACCATCTCGCGAACCGTATCGATGCCTCGCTCCGGCACGACAGGCCCGACGCCGAGCGTGAGTCCCGCGGGCAAGCGCTTGCGTAGATCGACGAGTCCCCGATGCAGGCGCGTACGCACCGTCGCCGGCTGCATGTCGAGCACGTTCGCGATCTCGGCGTGCTCCATGCCAAAGCGCAGCCTGAGCATCAGCACCTGTCGGAACTGCGCCGGCAGCGCGTCGATGGCCTGCGCAACCTCGGCGGTCAGCTCGCCGTCCGGCAGCGTTGACTGCGCTCGCACCAGGCGCTCCGGATCCGGGCGGCGGGCGTCGGCGCGCTTTCGGCGCCGCGCCTGGTTCGTGAGAATCCCGGCCAGCCACGGAACGAGAGGACGCGAGGCGCTGTAGCGCTCGGCGCTTTCGATCGCGGCTAGGAAGGTCTCCTGCAGGAGGTCCTCGGCAACGATCGGGTCACGCGCGACGTGCATGGCGATGCGCAACAGCTCCGGCGCGGTCCGATCGAACACCTTGGCCAGGGCGCGGACGTCCCCACGCCTGCGATAGCGATCGAAGAGCGACTCGTTGCTGCGTGTCACACTCCTCCTTCACGCCTAGGCGCGCTGCGTTTCAGGAATTCCGACGAGGAGTCTACGGACCGGCTCGATGTGCGCGTTGCGCCCTTCGACTCGGGCGAACGTCCAGTTGCTGTAGGGGGGCACCTGTCGGTTGCTACGCAACCGTAGCGCCGCGTCCTGCGGTACCCACGCCGACGCGTATCGACCGCGAACCAGGTGTCTCGCCGTACGCACGGCTGACTGACACGCCTGAAGCGCACGCGCCACCCAAGCGTGCCGCGCGGATGCCGCCCACGGCCCCGGCACCCGGCGTGCTCCTTCCCCGGCACTACCAGAGTTCCAGGAAGGGATGCTCCCATGTACCGAACCACCGCGCACCTTGCACTTCTCTTGCTGCTCGTGCTCGCCTTCGCGTCGCCGGCCTTTGCGCACGGCGGCCAGTATCGCGGCCCGGGCGGCCACGTTCCGCCGGGGCTGAAGGAGCCGGGCGATCCGACCCCGCCGCCGCCTCCGCCTCCCGGCAGCCCGCCGACCACGGGCGAGCCGACAACGCCCTCGGCCCCCGGCGCACCGCCGCAGCCTACGGATCCCGGAACGCCGACGCCGCCGTCGACGACACCCGGCGACACGCCGACGCCGCAGGGTCGCCGTCCCGGCGCCAACAGCCTCGGCATGGACAGCTGGATGTTCTGGTACGAGTACAACAAGTCCCAGCTCCAGAACCTCAAGAAGTCGATCTACGCCGACTACGACACGGACAGCCCGTGGACGTCGATGGGCAGTGGCGGCCACACGACGCGCTCCGGCCGCTCGCAGGCGACGCGCGCGCTGACGCACTCCACGATCATCCCGGCGATGCGCTGGGCGATGGAGATGAAGAACAGCGACCACCAGGACACGCAGTCCGCGGCCTACATCGCACTCGCCAAGATCACGAACGACCCGAGTGACATCGAGCGCATCCAGGCCGGCATCGAGAGCAAGAACTACATCACGCGCGAGTCGAGCGCGCTCGCCCTCGGCCTTCTGCGCCGCGCGCGCCAGAGCGACCAGTTCGACGCCATCACGCTGGACAAGGTCCGTACGTTCTTGTTCCAGGTCTTCGAGAACGACAAGCACATCGCGCGTACGCGTGCGTTCGCGGCCCTGGCCCTTGGCCTGCTGGCCGATCAGCCGACGGGCTCTGAGCGCTATGCAGGCGGGCACGCCACGACGGCGCGGCTCTTCGAGCTGCTCCAGCGCTCCTACAAGCACCCGGACCTCCGGGTCGGGCTTCTGGTCGGTATCAGCATGCAGTCGCCCGAGACGGTGACGGAAGAGCAGCGCAAGCTGCTGCGCGTCTGCGCCGGCGTCGGCCGCATCAAGAACGACGAGGCCCGCCGCAACGTACGACAGTTCGCCGCGCTCGCGCTCGGGCGCCTCAGCCATCGCGGCGAGGACGTGCTGTTCCTCCAGCGCCTGCTGACGCAGCGCCGCAATGCGAACGCCAACGTGCAGCGCTCGGTCGCCATCGCACTGGGCGAGGTCGGTTCGCGCGTCTCCGCAGAAGACCGTGTCGGCATCGCCAACACGCTGATCGACGCGCTGCGCAAGAAGCGCCTGAGGGACGCCAGCGCGAAGAACTTCGCCATCATCAGCCTCAGCTACCTCGTGGCCGCCGACGTGCGGGAAGACCGCACCAACGTCATGGGCAGCACGAAGGTGAAGGACATGCTGATCGACTTCACCGAGAACGGCAGTACCAGCACGCGCCCGTATGGCGCGCTGGCGCTCGGCCTCATCTGCCGTGCCATCGGTGACGAGACCGACGTCGACTTCTACGGTGAGTTCCAGGCGGAAGCGCGCGACATCCTGCGCGCGGGCCTCCTGGGTCGCAAGATGGGCACGCGCGAGCGCGCGGGCTTCGCCGTTGCGCTCGGTATCGCGCTCGATGACCGCAGCATCAAGGATCTGGCGGAGATCGTCGGGAACGAGAAGCTCGATCAGGAGCTGCGCGGCTACGCGGCGCTGGCCATCGGACACATCGGGATCCCGCAGCAGGACGCCCTGACCACGTTGCGCAAGTCGTTGCGCCAGCGCACGTCCGAGGCGCTGCGTCGCAGCACGGCGACCGCCCTGGGCATGCTCAAGGACCGCAAGGCCGTAGACCTCCTGTTGGAGGAGCTCCGCCTCGCACGCACGATGAGCGCCAAGGGCCAGGTCGTGGTTGCGCTGGCACGCATCGGTGATGAGCGCGCCATCGAGCCGCTGGTGAAGCTGCTCAAGAACGCGGACGAGCACGACATGACGCGCGCGCTGGCGTGCGCCGGACTCGGCATCGTCGGCGACCTGGAGTGGGTGCCGTCGCTCTCGCTGCTCAGCAACGACATCAACTACCGCGCTGCCGGCGACGCCATCAACGAGGCGTTGTCGATTCTGTAGCGCCTACGAAGGCCTTCGACCAAGGGGGGCGCGCCGGCGGCGCGTCCCCCTTTATCAATTCGCGCCAGGCCTTTTCGTCGAGCCACCGCGTCGTCACGTACTCGCGGTACGAAAACACAGCACCGCGGCAGAGGATCTGCTCTCCCTTCCAGGGATAGCGAATCCACAGCGTGTCCATCCACGCGCAGCCTTGGAACAGCGCAAGCGGGCCGTCGCGCAGGCGCGGCACGCACGTGGCAAGCGGGCTCTCGGTGTAGCGCGACATGACCTTGTGGGCGATGTTGCGAAACGCCCAAAGGCGGTCGTTCAGGTCGTCAGGCTGCCTGCCCGAGAGTTGCATCTCCGCAATCTCCGCCAGCGAGACGAAGACTGGCACCAACGCTTCCATCCGCCGGACGGCCGTCGGTTCCTGGCGATCCGAGGCCGCCCTGCGGGCCCGACTGAGAAGGCTGTAGCGTCCGCTCCTCAGACTGGTGCGCAGCAGGGCAAGCCAAGCGCGTCGAGCTTTCTCCGGTCGTGCCTTGTAGGCCGGCTTCCCGAACCGCTGGAAGAGATCCACGTCCCATGCCGAGAGACCGCAGCGCCGAAGCAACCGAATCTCCTGGTCGGTGAATGGAGTCTCGTCTTCCAGGTGTTGATTGGTCGCCTTCTCCAGCCGATCGATCACGTCGACCGGCGGCGTCTCGTATTGCTTGATGCCGAATGTGCGGGCCGCGCTCACGGTGCTGCGACAGAGGCCGGCGAGGGCACGCCAGAAAGCCGGATGGGGATGGACGAAACCCGCAGGATGATCGGCGCCGAAGACGTCCCAGGAACCACCGGCTGCGCCGACCGCACGGTCGAACAGCGCGCGCGACGCGAGGACCGTCTGCATCTCCAGGGCAGACCATCCACGGCTTCGAAACAGCGGCGGGACACACACGGGCTTCGTCGCAAGGATGCGCAGCACGCGATCGAGCCGGCCCCGCAGCGACCGGATACTGGGCGCAACCAAGGCCTCGGGTCCACGCAGCACGGACGCATCGAGCAGTCTCCGTGCCGTCTCGTTGCCCAGCTCCGCAGCCATTGCCAGCCCCGGCAGCACGGATCGATGTGCGAGGACACCGGGCGGCGAGCGCCGGTCGCCGATGAGGTGCATGTCGAGGACGTTGGTCGTCCCCGGCCATACGAGTCGCGCAGCACCGGCCCAGGCGAAGTGGGTATCGATCACCTCGCGAAGCGCGACGGGCATCGTCACCTGCAGTTGGCTGCGCGCACATTCATCGACGCGCACGCGCGTGACCACGTAGGCCAGGACCTGGTAGCGGGCGTTCTCCGTCGGGTGTCCCTCCTCGGGCCAAGGCAATTCGGGATCCGCCGACCGCCATGTCTCTGTGGTTGCTTCGATCGCAGGCGTGGACGGCCCGCCATAGAGAGCCCGCAGGACGGCGACGAAGTGCGAAGCTTGGTCCGTACCTGTCTCGCCCGCACGTGCATCCAGGGCCCCGGCCCAGGCGGCCAGATAGTCGCCCGCTTCGCGGTCCCATCCGGTCCCCAGATGGAAGAAGACATCACGCAACAGGGCGAGATAGACGGCGAGGCCTGCGTCAGCCGTCACGAAGTGAGGCCCCGCGCCGAATCGGTAGACCGTCGAGAGCGACGTGGGCTTTCCGGTCTCGACGACGAACCCCTGCTTCGCAATCACTGCCATGTCCGTAGCGGACGGCTTTGGCTCCTTCTTCTCGTCCGCCTCGACCGCGACGACGAGCATCAGGATTGCAGAACAGACGCAGATCCAGCGTCGGGTCAAGCCGAGCCTCCACCGGGATAACGACTACAGGGCTACTTCGGTTCGCGCACGCAGCGCAAGCCCACGCCCTGGAGCGGGAGCCACCCGGGCACGACGCGGGCCGAGGTGACCAGCGCGCCGGCATGCGGGGTCCGGTACGACCCCCCCATCACGAACCAACCCGTCTCGCCGCGCAACGTGCCGAGCGTGCTGGTGAGCTCCGACACGTTGCCCGCCATGTCGAACAAGCCGAACGGGCTGCGGTCGGCGGGCGCCGTCATCACGTCGGCAACGCCGGCCAGCGGACTGTCGATGCGCGTCTTGCTGTCGATGAGGTCGCGCATGCGTCCGACCGCACACAGCCGGCGGTCGGGCCCCGTGGACGCCCAGGCCCACTCGGCGGCTGTCGGAAGCCGCTTGCCCTCGAACGCGGCGAAGGCGCGTGCGTCGTAGAGCGAGATGCCCTCCACCGGACGGCGCGTCGCACCGGAGGGCGTGTCGAACGTCGATCCGACCGCGTCCCAGAGCGGCTGGTCCACGCTGCCCAGCGCGCCCGCGATGCGCGGCACGCGCCGGCGTTGCTCTTCGGACGGCAGGGACTTCAAGTACGCCGCGTACCGCGCGGCCGTCACCTCGCCGCGGTCCCAGATGAGCGGCGCCACGACCTTCGGGCCGCCGGGCCCGGGCGCCTGCCCCCCACCGACGTAGACGCTCTCGGCATCGAGCGTGCCCGGATCGACGGGGCACGTGAGCACGACCGGCTCCGTCTCGTGGTCCACGAAGAACGGCACGAGGACCTCGCCGCTCGCTCGCTTCGCGCGCAAGAGCCACGCGCCGGGGGTCACGTACGGCTGGGGCGTCACGTCCGAGGTGCTCTCCGGAATCGCGGCCGCGGCACTCCAGCGAATGGCACCGCCCGGCTCGTCCAGCGGGATGAGCTGGAGCTTGACCCCGCTCGGCAACCCGCCGATCCGCAGGACGCGTTGCCCGCGCGCGAATCGCAGCAGCTCGTTCATGGCTTCGAGCGTGCCGGCGTCCTCTTCCGCAGTGATCGCAGGCAGGACCGACGACGTGACGACCTCTTCGATCGCCGCCTTGGCGCGCACGCCGGCCGCGACATCGCCGCCGGCGAAGGCGGCCTTGGCCTCCTGCTCCAGCGCACGTGCGCGCTGGAGATCCCCGAACAGGCGCTCGTCGCTGTCGATGCGCCGTAGAAACGCAAACGCATCCGCTCGCTCGGGGTCGGCCCGGAGCGCCTCACGTGCTGACCGTCGCGCGCCATCCAGCTTGCCGTTGGATCGCAGGTACACGGCGCGGTCCATGTGCTGCTGGGCAATGCGCGCGTGATCGACCTTCTTCTCCTGCGGCCAGAAGTGAACAGCCGCGGCGGCGAGCGCCGCGACGAGCAGGAGCGCGGCCACACCGATGCGATGGCGGCGGAGAAGCAGGCGCGTGCGATACAGCAGGCCCCCGGCCGCCCCGCTGCTGCGCACCATCGCGCGGACGGGGCGTCCCTCGAGCCAGGCATCGAGGTCGTCGCGCAGGTCGAGCGCGTGGCGGTAGCGCTCTTCGGGATTGGGCATCATCGCCTTGCGGATGACGGCGTCGAGGCCCTTGCTCGCGCCGGTGGGCCGCGATTGGTAGCGGCCGCGCAGCACGTCGCGGCGGACGTCTTCCAGCGATCGCTCGCGCCCGGCGCGCATGTCGGCGAGCTTGTGCTCGAATTCGGCAACCTCCTTCTGATTCCCTTCGGCACGCGCCTGCTCGATGAGCATCTTGAGCCCGTCGATGCGCTCGGCGACCGATACCTGCGGCTGGATGGCGGGCTCGATCGGGGGCTCGCCCGTCACCATGTAGTGGAGCACGCTGCCGAGCGCCCAGACGTCACCGCGGCGATCGGCGATGCCGCGTGCCTGCTCGGGCGGCATGAAGACGAGCGTGCCCGTGACGTGGACGCCCTTGCCGCGCAGCGGTACGGGCAGCTCGCGATCGAGGTGCGCGAGCCGCGCGTTCTTCTTCTCGAGCAACGACGACACGCCGAAGTCGATCACGAAGGGGCGCAGGCCGTTGCGGTCGACGAGGATGTTCCCGGGTTTGAGATCGCGGTGCAGCACACCTTCGTTCGCGTTGGCGTGGTAGACCGCCTCGCACAGCGGCACGACGATGCCGCGCACCATGCCTTCGAGCGTCGCGACGGGACGGAGCTTCGGGTCCTTGATCGCTTCGCCGCGACGCGCCTGGTCGACGAGCGCGATCATGTCGATGGGGTCCTTCAGGAGCTCCATCGTGTAGTAGCGCGTCTTGCCGATCATGCCGGAGTCGAAGATGGGCATGATGTGCGGGTGCTGGATGTTGCCCTGCACCTGGATCTCACGCTGGAAACGCAAGCGGTCGAGCTCGGTCGCGGTGGAGACGAGCACCTTCAGGGCGACGTGGCGATTGGCGGCCGGGTCGTAGACCTTGTAGATGCCGCCCATGCCGCCGCGCGCGAGCACCGCCTCGACCTCGTAGCGCCCGACGCGGTCGCCGATGCCGAACGGCGTACCCTCGAGACCGGACGACGGAACGCTCGCGGTCGTCGTACCCGGCGTGGGCTTCGCCTCGGCCTGCGGCGCGCGCGGCTTCGGGGCCTGGGGCTTGAGGCCTCGCTGGCGCATGTGCTTGGGCACGGGTGCTCGCGCCTTGGCCTCCTCGGCGAGCGCCTCGGCCGTGACCGCTTCCAGCGTGTCTCCTGCCTTACGCACGAAGAAGGCGTCTCCGCACGCGCGGCAGCGAGCCTCCTTGCCCTTGGTGCCGGCCGGGATGGTCGCGACGTCGACGCGGAACCGCCCTTGGCACTCGGGCTTCGGACACTCGACGCGGACCTGCTCGTCGCTCACTCGTTCCTCGCTGCTCCTGCCGCGCCCGGTCCCCTAACAAGACCAGCCTCGGAGGGTACCGGAGCCGGTTCTTGTAAACGCATGCGCCTTGAGATTGGCGCTCGTGGCGACCTGCCCGCAATATGTCAGCCCCAGAGAGAGCTCGGAAGGGAGGTCCGGGATGGCGGAAGAGGCTCGCGGCAGGCCCGTCGCGCTCATCGCCGAAGACAGTGCGACGACGCGCAAGATCCTCGAACGCCTCGCCGAGGAGCGGGGTTTCCACGTCATCGAGGCGGTCGACGGACAGGAGGCGGTGGACGGGGCCACGGAGCATCAGCCCGACCTCATCTTCCTCGACATCCACATGCCCAAGATGAACGGGCTCGAGGCGCTCGAGGAGATCCGCGATCGCGACCCGAACGTGCCGGTCGTGATCGTCTCCTCGACGGCGGACCCGGAGACATCGGAAGAAGCGCTCTCGCTCGGCGCCGTCAACCTGATCCGCAAGCCGTTCAACCGTGAGGAGATCCAGTTCGTCCTCGACCGCATCTACCGCGCGATCGAAGAGGAGGCGGACATCCGCGATGTCCTCGATCTGCTCGACCGCCGCGAGACGCGGCTGAGCTTCGCGAGCGAGACGGGCATGCTGTCGAAGATCGTGGCCTATCTGGGTCGCGAGCTGGTGAACGGCTATCCGGGCTTCGAGATCCCGATCACGGAGATCAAGCTCGCGCTCTACGAGGCGCTGGCCAACGCGTTCGAGCACGGCAACCTCGGCATCACCTTCGAGGAGAAGACGAAGGTGTTGATGGTGCCGGGCGGCATCGAAAAGCTCTTCAAGGAGCGGCTCTCGGATCCCGACATCGCGCGTCGCCGCATCTTCGTTGCGGCCGACTACGAACCCGGCCGTGCGAAGTACCGCATCCGCGACGAAGGCGAGGGCTTCGACCCCGAGGCGCAGGCGAAGAAGCCGCTGGCGGACACGACGGCGCTCCACGGCCGCGGCATCACGCTGATCCGTCACTACATGGACGAGGTCAGCTGGAACGAGACGGGCAACGAGGTCCGTCTGTCCAAGTACCTGTCACCGAAGAAGCACTAGCAGGCGCCCGAACTCCAGACATTCGCATGCCTGTCTCGACCCTCGGCGAGGACGGTCACCTTGTCCGACAACTGGCTGAGCTTGCACCATGTCGACCCGAGCAAGCCCAGCCCAGTGCAGCAGGAAGTCGAGTGGACGCTGGTCAGGGTTGGATTGGCCGGAGAGCGCGATGTGTTCTACGAGACTCCGTGCTTTCGCCTCGGTCCCCGGTTCCTCGAGTTGGTCACGTTCTTGACACAAAGACGCTCCCCGAGCTCCAAGCTAACCAGGACTTCCCACAAGCTCCATGGTGGCACATCGCCATCGAGGCGTCGGACGAGGCGTCTGTTCAGCAGAGCCCGGACTTGATCACGCGCGTGACCTGCCCGCGGTGCTCGTGGACCGACGGCGGTGACGACTTCGACTACGGTGAAATCTGCTACGGATGGTGGAAGGACCCTGAGGCCTACCGATGGCTCTGCCCCGCGTGTGCTACGCGCTGGCAAGTTCACGAGTTGGACTGGAGCCACACGGTCGGTTTCTACGATTTCGCGATCAGACTGTGGGGTCTGTGCTACGCGATTGAACCAACGCAGCAGCTACTAGCGATCCTCAAGCAGACGACAGGAGCCGACTGGACCTGGACGCACTGTCGGATCTGAAGCGCTAGCCCTCGACCCGGGTTGCGATCCCGAAGATCGCGCCCGCCCGGACCCACCCGTTGATGCCACCGCGGTTGTTGCCGATCTGAAAGCGCTCGCCATCGATGGCCTTGATCAGGTGGAGGTAGTCGGTTCCCCGGACGCGGACGAGCACAATGTCGCCCACGTTGAGCGTGCCTGGATCGCAGGGTTCCACGGTGACGAGGTCGCCGCTATTGACCTTGCCGCGCATCGAGTGCCCCCTGGGGCGGATCTGGACCGTCTCCCCGCGGCGCAGTGCATCCTTGGCATGACGGGCCCAGCTCATGGTGGAGACGATACGGATGGCGCAGCCAGAGTTCCTCAGTCTTCGATCCAGGGAATCTCGCGCCCATCGGCATCGATGAAGGTCGCGTCAGGCAACCCCTCGCTGCGGTGGATCATCAGCGTCGCCGACCGCGCCCGGCCGCTCGCGGCGTTGTCCCCTTCGAAGTACAGGCTCATGCGCGGTTGGCGGTCGCGGTCCACACCGATGCTGACCGCGACGGCCACGGGGGAGGAAGGTGGGCCGCTAAAGGTCAGACTATCGCTCGTCAAGACCGCAGTTCGTCCGTCCGCGCTCGTCAAGCGAATCTGTCTCGCGTTCACCAACTCGGTGGAGACCAGAGACTGGCGGTGATCTCTCTGAAAGACGAAGGGCCCGACGAAGGCCACGATCAGGACGACAGCGAGGATGCCAACGATCCGCCCCTGGAACTCAAGCTGCTTGCGGAGCTTCCGCACTTCCAACACCAACTGCTCCATATCACCCTCCTTCACGTCACCACTCAATGTACCGGGGCAAGGGCCACCTCGGGTTGTGGGGAGGGCTGGAAGTCCAGGGCGCTGGCGTCTCCGATTGCTGTTCCGCGCTCACGCGCGGAGTGGGCGCTCGGCTCGCGGCAGGGGGGCTATTGCGTACCCCCCTGCACCCCTCACGCTCCCCAACCCGGTCGGAGGTAAGCAGCTCACACACAGCACGCCCGAGTCAACTCGCGCCCCTCGTGATCGGGGCTCGCGACGACGGCAGCATGCACACGGCCACCCTTCAGAGGTGGGGTCCTCGGGGGCTCCGCCCCCTAGAGAAAATGGTCGGGGCGAGTCCCGACCATGCATATGCGCGACCGGTCCTCAGAGCCGTTCAGCTAGTCATCGGAGCCTGGCAGCCCACTGACTCCAGTCGTCGGCTGCCGGCGGAGTCCTCAGACGGCAGGGTTACCCGGCCCTGACCCAGCCGAATCCTCATGGGGCCGGTGACTTTCGTGAGCTGAGGGCACCATGCCCGATCCAAAGGGCGATCCAGTCATCCCCAGCACCCTGCCTCTACCTTCTGCTTGTGCTCTACCGGCGCCGATCGGCCTGCCCATCCCAGACCCGCAGCAGCGCAGCGGCTTCGCGCTGAACGCGGCCGTCCTCGTCCTGTCGCATCGCCTCCACCCGCTCGCGCATGGCAGCATCCGGGCGCGCTTCGGCCATCAGCGCGGTCAGGGTGCGCAAGCGATGTGCCGGGTCCTCGGCATCGAGACCGGCGACGAGGGTCTTTCGGATCTGATCGTGGAGCGAGCGCTGCTCACGATCCCGAAGGGCCCGCCCCAAGACGTTGGCCGCCTCTTCGCGAACCGCACCATCGGCATCTCTCTCGTAGGCCAGCGTGACCGGCTCGACCCACTGCTCGGGCGACCGAAGATCCAACGCGATCACGGCACCGCGCCGCTCCAAGGCTGAAGAGCCTTCGATGGCACGACGTCCCAGCTCGCCGGCGATCTCGCCGTAGCGCGCGTTGCGCAGGGCACGGCCAAGGCGCACGGCGGTCCGCTCGTCCTGCTCGGCGGCGAGCAGGTCGAGCAGGGCCCAAGCGCCCTCGACGGACTGGGCTTGCCTGCGCAGCGCCTCGATCAACCGCCGTCTCGTCCGCTTGCGCTCATCGTCGGCCTCGCCTCGCTTGATCGGCTGCGCGAGGGCAGTGCGCAGCGACTCCAGAGTACCGACGAGCTCCTTGTGCCGCCGCCTGCGGTCGGCCTCGGAATCCGGACTCGAGGTCTCGGCCCGGTCTCGATCACGAGAGGCTTCGGCCTCACCTCGCAGGAGATCGGGGGCCCTCCCGGGAACGTCCCCCGCGAGCGAGCTCGCAGGCGGTCCGCGACTGCCTTCGGTCCTCAGCGCACCTTCGTCGTTGCTTCCGACCACCAGAAGGATGGCGGCGCTCCCCAGGAGGACCGCGGCCACCGGGAGTGTGGGACCTCGACTCATCATCAGTCGAGGGTGTCGATGACCGCCTGAAGCGTATAGGCGGGCGTACCGGAGCCCGATCCCACGTTCACGACGATGTAGTAGGTGCCAGTCGTCTCGACGACCCAGTCCAGGTAGGGATCGCCACCGGGACCGCCATCGAAGCAGCTGCGCCTGCCCATGCGAATGCGGCGCCCGTCGACATCGTGGATCCCGATGTCGAGCTGGTCGGTGGTCCCGGCCAGCGCGCGGCTGTTGACCAGCGTCGCCATGAAGCGCTCGCCTGCGTTCAACGTGACCGCGTACACATCCACGTCGTCCGCCGCGGCCAGGGCCGCAGTGATCTCGAGGGACGTGCTGCCTCCGGGCAGGGCCACGGCCTGCGCCGCCGTCATGTCCGCAGCCGAAATGCCGGCCACGCCGTCGTCGTTCGCCTCGACCTCGGTCACGGGCGTGCCCGTCACGGCGAAGCGGAACTTGACTTCGCGGTT
>JANQJW010000106.1 GCA_028281445.1 Planctomycetota bacterium
GCCAACCTCGAGTTCGTCGTGGAGCTGCTGGACGTCAACTGATCGACGGGTGCTACGGCGCCGTCGGCCAGAGACACCCGTAACTGGGTGCGGTCGTACGCGCCGGATCGCGGCCGGCGAGGAGCGCCGCCACGGTCTCTTCGACGTAGGAGACCGTCGGCTCGTAGAGGTCGTCGTCGATGGCCCCGCGAAAGCGCAGCCGGCCCTCGCCGTCGAGCACGGCCACAGACGCCGACGCGTCGACGCCCAGATGCCGCGCCGTGATGCCCGCGTCGTCGCGCCACACCTCGTAGGGCGCGGCCAACTCCCTGCGCAGCGCCTCGATCTCCTCGCGCGTGTCGTCCGGGTTCGAATCGATCGCGAGAAAACGCATCCGCGTGTCAGGGAAGCGGGCGAGGAGCTTGCGAATGCGCCCCTCGCAGTCACTCACGCACTTGCACTTCGCGCTCCAGAACCAGATCACCGTGACCTTGCCGTCCTTGGGCACGTCGCGCCGCCCGTCATCCAGGAAGAAGCCTTGCGGCAGCGTACCGATCTCGATAGTGCCAGACGGAGGCTCCGACACCTCGGGGTCGAAATCGAGATAGCGCGGGATCACGATCGCCGCGGGCACCGCCAGGAAGACCAGTATCCACAGGGCGAGACGAACGCCGCGCTTCATGCGTCGGGCTTGCCCTCGGGGTCGTAGAGCACGAAGAAGCCGCCCATGGCGTCGATCTTCTCGTCCGTCGGGTTGTCGTAGTACGCGGTGATGCGCAGCTGCTCGCCGCGCCGCACGTAGAAGCCCTTGGTCGACTGGTAGGTCGTGAGCCGCTGATCCTCGAGCTTCTCGGCCTTGAGCAGCCGCGCCGTGAACAGGACCTTGTGATCCCGCTCGCGGGCCAGCTCGATGAACTCACCGTGAGGATGCACGTGGCCGCCGATGGCATGCACGCGGCCCTCGAAGGGAACTTCGATCACACGCGTCTTCGTGTCCTGCGTGCGCGGCTCGATCCAGTACATGTCCGATTCGGAGACGCGGATCGTGTACGCCGTGAGCGGTGTGTACTCGAGCTTGCGCTCGGAGTCAGGCACGTAGTCGATCTCCAGGCGCATGCGCGCCTTGCGCGGCTCGGGGCGCCGGTTGTTGAACATCGGCTGGAAGATCATGCGCATGCCCGCGGGCACGGGGATCGCGAAGCCTTCCGGCAGCTCGAACACCGGCGTGAACCCGTCGGTGTAGGCGCCCATGAACAACTGCCCGTCGTCCTGGATCATCGGGATGTCGCTGAGCGTCGTGTGGCAGTGGATGTCGTCGGGTGCGCGTGTCCCGTCCGCGTTCTCGGTGTTCGAACGCCAGCCGGTGACCCACACCCGCTCGCCCATGCGGAAGCGGCCGATGCGAAACGGAGCCGCCATGATGTTGACGACATCGGCGCGCAGCGGGTAGAGCCGTGTGACGATCGTCTTGCGGTAGTGCCCCGGCTTGTCCTTGATGGGTGCGTCCTTGTCGATGCCCGCGAGGTGGCTCTTCGGAGCGGTCTCCAGAGACGGGCCCGGTGCATCGCCACACGCGCACACGAGGAGCGCCAGGGCGGCGCAGGCCAGCACGGATTGGGTCGAACGCATGCCCGGATTCTACCCCCCTGCGAGCCTCATCTAGGATGTGCGGCCCATGTGCGCCGCAGCCGCCGACGTTCCGGCTTTCCTCGGCATCGACCTCGGTACGTCGAGCGTGAAGGCCCTGCTCGTCGACGAGAACGGACAGGCGCTCGCGGCGGCGAACGAGCGCCTGACCATCATCGCGGATCATCCGCTGCAGGCCGAGCAGGACGCCGAGGCGTGGTGGGAGTCCACGGTGCGTGCCGTACGTGCGTGCCTTGACGCAGCGCCCGCTGCCCGCGTGCGGGCCGTCGGGTTGACCGGGCAGAAGCACGCGCTGCTTCCGCTCGACGAGGGCCACCGTCCGCTAGCCAATGCCTGCCTCTGGGCCGACGGGCGCGCGCACGAGGAGGCCGCGGAGATGCGGACCGTGTTCCCGGCGATCGCCCGGCGGACGGGCACGCTGCCGCTGCCCGGGTTTCTCGTGCCCAAGTGGCTGCGCTGGTTGCGAAGCGACCCCGAGGCAGCCAAGCGCACGCGGCGGCTCTGCTATGCCAAGGACTGGATCCGGCTACGGCTGACCGATGCCTTCGCGACGGACCGTACGGAGGCGTCCGCGTCCCAGGCCTTCGACTTCCGGAGCAACACGTGGGCGGATCCGCTGCTCATGCTCTTCGACCTGCCGCGTGAGATTCTCGCGCCCGTCCGGCGATCCACGAGCGAGGCCGGCCGGGTGAGCGAGAGTGGGGCGGTAGCGACCGGGCTGCCCGTCGACACCCCCGTCGTCGCCGGCGCCGGGGACAACGAGGCCGCGGCCCTGGGATGCGGTTCCCTCGGCGACGGACGTGTCGCCGTCATCCTCGGGACCTCCGGCACGGTCGTGGGCTGGTCGAGGCTGCGGACCACCGCCGGCGGCCTGTCCTGGAACCGCCACGTGACACCGCTCGGCTACGCCGCGACCGGCACGGTGCTCTCGGCCGGCCGGGCGGTGCAGTGGATCCGCAAGACCGCGTTTCCACGCGATTTCCGTGCGCCCCAGGTGCTCGAGGCAGCCGAGGCCACCGACCCCGGCGAGGCGCCGCTGGTGTTCCTCCCGGGGCTCGTGGGGGAGCGCAGTCCGGTGCCGGATCCCCTGGCCACCGGGGCGTTCGTGGGCTTGCGTCCGCTGCACGGACGCGGTCACCTGGCGCGTGCAGTGGTGGACGGGGTCTCCGTGGCCCTGGCCGAGGTCCTGCTGCTCATGCGGGGCGCCGGTGTCGAAGTGCGGACCCTCCACGTCACGTCCGGGGGCGCCGCCTCGCCGTTCTGGCGGCGGACGATCGCCTCGGCCTCCGGCGTGCCCGTCCGGCGCGTCGCGCAACGCGAGGGTCCGGCGCTGGGCGCCGCCATGCTGGGCGCCGCCATGACCGGATCGTGCGGCAGCCTGGACGAGCTCGTCGAGCGCTGGGTCGAGCGCGGTCCCTTGGAGGATCCTGATCCGGAAGAAGGGGAGCGCCTCGAGCGCCTCGGGGCGTCGCTGCGCGCGGCGCGCAACGCGCTCCGCGGGGTCCGGACGCGCCTCGAGTAGGGGGTGCATGAATCGTCTGGGAAGGCTGCGCGCTTTCCTTGGGCCGTCCACGAAGGACGTACAATCCCCCGGCTGGTCGCGGTTTGCGGCCATCCCTCACACCCGACATCCTCCCAACGCGAGACTGCCTCCCATGTCTGAGCCGAGCACGGCGCCGGGCAGCGCCGCTTCCGCGCAAGCGGAGCCGATCGTCAACCGGCTTTCGATCCAGGTCGCCACCGTCAATGGATCCGGAAGCCAGACGGCCAACAACACGCTCCTCCGCGCCATCTTCCAGATGGGCATCCCCGTCTCGGGCAAGAACCTCTTCCCGAGCAACATTGCGGGGCTGCCGACCTGGTTCACCATCCGCGCCAACGCCGACGGCTACGTCGCCCGACGCAAGGAGATCGACGTCCTCGTCTGCATGAACGCGCAGACCGCCAAGGAGGACGTCGCCGGCGTGCCGCCGGGCGCCTCCGTCATTTGCGAGGAAGCCCTCAAGCTCGAGGGCCAGCGCGAGGATCTCGACTTCTATCCCGTGCCGTTCAACAAGCTCGTGCGGGACGTCTGCCCCGTCGTGAGCCTGCGCCGGCTCGTCGTCAACATGATCTACGTGGGCGTCGTCGCCGAGCTGATCGGCATCGAGGTAAACGAGATCAACAAGGCGCTCGAGAAGGCCTTCTCGACCAAGCCCAAGGCACTCACTCTCAACGTCGACGCCGTACAAAAGGGCATCGAGTGGGCGAAGGAGAACATCACCGGCGCACGCCCGCGCTTCCGCGTTGCACGGATGGACAAGAACGAGGGCAAGATCCTCGTCGACGGCAACCAGGCTTCGGCCATCGGCGCCCTCTTCGCGGGCGTGACGGTTGCCTCGTGGTACCCGATCACGCCGTCCTCCAGCCTGACCGAGTCGCTCATCGCGCTCGCGGACAAGTACCGCAAGGACCCTGAGACCGGGAAGCGCAACCTCGCCGTCATCCAGGCCGAAGACGAGCTCGCAGCGGTCGGCATGGTGATCGGCGCGAGCTGGGCCGGTGCGCGCTCGATGACGTCTACGTCGGGTCCGGGTATCAGCCTGATGAGCGAGTTCATCGGCCTTGCCTACTACGCCGAGATTCCGGGCGTGATCTACGACGTGCAGCGCACGGGGCCCAGCACCGGGTTGCCGACGCGGACGATGCAGGGCGACATCCTGTTCTGCGCGTACAACTCGCACGGCGACACGCGTCACCCGTGCCTCTACCCGGCTGACATCAAGGAGGCCTACGAGTTCTCGCTCATGGCGTTCGATGCCGCCGAACAACTCCAGACGATCATCTTCGTGCTCTCGGACCTCGATCTCGGCATGAACCTGTGGATGGCCGACCCCTTCGAGTACCCGGAGGCCCCGATCAACCGCGGCAAGGTCTTGAACGAGGCCCAGCTCGCCGAGATGGAGGACTGGGGCCGCTACAAGGACGTGGACGGAGACGGGATCCCGTACCGCACGCTGCCGGGCACGCCCGGGGGCAAGGGCGCGTTCTTCACGCGCGGGTCGGGCCACGACGAGTACGCGCAGTACACCGAGAGCGGTGAGGCCTACGCCGACAACATGGACCGCATCAAGCGCAAGATCGACGGCTCGACGAAGTTCCTGCCGGCGCCCGAGATCGACGGGTGGGACAACCCGGTCGGCATCCTGGCCTACGGCACGAGCGACTCCGCCGTAGACGAGTGCCGCGATCAGCTGCGGATCGAGGAGAACCTCGAGACGGACTACCTGCGGATCCGGTCGTTCCCCTTCAGCGACGACGTCGTGAAGTGGATCCAGAAGCACGACCACGTGTACGTCGTCGAGCAGAACCGCGACGCACAGATGCGGAGCATGCTCCAGATCGAACACCCCGAGGTGTCGCCGAAGCTGCGCTCCATCCTGCACTACACCGGCATGCCGCTCGACGCGCGCACCGTCACCGACGCCATTCGTGACGCCGAGAAGTCGTCTACCCCGAAGGGAGCCTGACATGAGCTCGCCTGCACCGACGAAGAAGCCCGGCAAGACCAACCGCATCGGACTTTCGCTCAAGGACTACAAGGGTGGCGCCTCCACGCTCTGCAAAGGCTGTGGCCATGACGTCATCACCAACACCATCGTCTCGGCGTTCTACGAGATGGGTGTCGAGCCGCACATGGTGGCGAAGCTCTCGGGCATCGGCTGCTCGTCCAAGACGCCGGCCTACTTCCTCAACGGAGCCTGGGGCTTCAACGCCGTCCACGGCCGCATGCCCGCCGTCGCGACCGGCGCGGCGCTTGCCAACCGCAAGCTCGTGAGCATCGGCGTCTCGGGCGACGGCGATACGGCCTCCATCGGCATGGGGCAGTTCGTCCACATGCTCCGGCGCAACGTCCCGTGCATCTACATCGTCGAGAACAACGGCGTCTACGGACTCACGAAGGGGCAGTTCTCCGCAACGGCCGACGAAGGCAGCACGCTGAAGAATGGGACCGCGAACGATCTGCCCGCGATCGACCTCTGCACGATGGCGATCGAGCTGGGCTGCGGCTTCGTCGCCCGCTCCTTCTCGGCGGACCGCAAGCAGCTGCTACAGATCCTCAAGGCGGCCATCGCCTACGACGGCACGTCGATGATCGACGTCATGAGCCCGTGCGTCACCTTCAACAACCACACCGGCTCGACCAAGTCGTACGACTGGGGTCGTGACCACGAGGGTCCGATCCACGAAGTCGGCTTCGTCCCGGCGTGGGACGAGCCGGACGTCGAGTTCAAAGACGGCGTCGCGGCCGAGGTGCCGATGCCCGACGGCGGTGTGGTCTACATCAAGCGACTCGAGGAAAACGGCCACGACCCGCGCAGCAAGGAAGCCGCGCTGAAGCTGCTCGCCGAGGACTATCAGAACGAGGCCGTGTTCAACACCGGCATCATGTACCTCAACCCGGAGCGCGAGAGCCTGCAGGACGACATGGACCTCATCGGCGAGCCGCTGAACCTGCTGCCGCAGGACGAAGTGCGTCCGCCCCAGGCGGTGCTCGACGAAATCGTCGAATCCCTTCGGTAGGCAGGCTCCCCTGACAGGCTGCGTTAGGCGGCCGTTCCGGACGAAGGTCGCGCCCGTCGTGCCGATGTATGGCGATCCGCAGGTACCCTGCGGCCCGCGCCCAGTGGAGGAGATGCGCATGGTCCGCTACATGGTGATCGCCGCGTGTTTGTTGATGTTGCTACCTGGCTGCGGGTCCGGCGGTGGAGGAGCCGCGCCGGTCACCCCGACGCCTCCCGGCACGCTGCGGCCTGTGGCCGTGCAGGGGCAGGCTGCGGTCGGTACGGCGTCTGCGGTCTACACGCTCTTCCCGCTGCATCCGGTCATGGACACGCACAACAGCGGCTGGAGCGCCTTCGTTGCGCCCACCACGGACGCGACCAAGGCCGCGGTACTCAACGCGATGGCGCCGAACGGCGCGGTGATCAACGTCTACAGCATCGGCGATGCGGTGCCTGATCTTGTCGACGCCGTCATCT
>JANQJW010000022.1 GCA_028281445.1 Planctomycetota bacterium
TGGTCGTGTCGTGGACGGTCTTCTTGCCCTTCCACGTCGAAGGCGCCCAGACGACGCGGCGATGGCCGGTCTTTCGTCCGTTGAGCGACTCCTCATACCATTTCTCCGACGGCTGGACCGTCGGCTCGTCCGCTGCGCGCGCCATGGGTAGGAGCGCGGGCGCGGCCACGAAGCAGGCGAGAACGACCAGCACGGCCGCCCTGCGAATGGGCATGGAAGTCTCGGGCATGCGTTCTCTCTCCGGTGCGTCGATCCTACCCGCCGACACAGGCATCGTTCGGCACCCCTGGAGAACGTCGTGAACACCGCCCGTGCCGCACTCGTGCTTCTGTTGTTGAGTGCCTTCGCCGGATGCGGCCGCAATGACAGCGGCGGGCCGCCGGCCGTGATCCATGGGCCGCCGATGTGGCGCGTGCTGCGCGACGAGTCGCGCGGAGGCGAATCGGGCTTCGCGCTCCGGGCGCAGACCGCGATCCGCGCGCGCCTGCGTCTCGTATCCAGCACGGGGATGCCCGAGGACGGGCCGTGGCACACGATCACGACGGGCCAGACGACCCATGTGCTCTGGAGCGTACGGACGAACGCCCCGACCAACGCGGAGGACATCGCGCTCCCGGAGGACTCGGAGGCCGGTCGCACGGAGGCCAAGGCCGCGGTCCTGCGCTTCCGGCTCTCCGGCTCCCCGGTCTGGCAGCGGCGCTACGTGCTCTGGGCGCGCCCGGATCGCGGCCGCCTGCTCGCCACCGAGTGCGTGCCGCCGGGCTCCTACGAGAAGCTCTCGTGGGACCGCCCGGTCGAGGTGGCGGCCCTCGTCATGACGGACCTGGCGAGCGGGGAAGCGCGGTTGCTTCCGCGCCAGCCGCGCAGCAAGCTGATCCTGCCAAAGGGCATGGAGCCCGCCGATCGCCACGAAGACGTGCGCGTTCTGCTCATGATCGAGCCGCTTTCCAAGAAATGACGTTCCTATAGGGCATGCGCCGCCTCCACCTCTCGCTGCTGCCGCTCCTCGCCGTGGCGCTACTGCTCGGGGAGGTCCCGGCGCGCGCGGAGAGTCCGCCGCCGCCGGTTGTCCCGGTCCACGCGTCCCTCAAGGACCTGCGGCCGTGGCTGCGGCACGAGGACTGGACGGTACGGTCGATCGCGGCCTACGAGCTCCGCCGGCGAACGGCGCCGGGCGTCGTGTACCTCGCCGCCCGCCTGCTCGTGAACGAGCAGCACCCCTACGTCGCCGCGTGCGCGCTGGGCGCCCTGCGCGGCCGGCCGCGGCGTGACCTGGTGATGGAGGGCGGCACCGACCTCGCCGACGCGGTCGTCCGCTTCAGCCGCCACGAGCACCCGACCGTGCAGACCTACGCGCGCGAAATCCTCTGCGTCATCCCGCCCGTGAAGCTCGGCGACAACGTCGCGCTCTACGAGGGGTGGTGGAAGCGCGGCCGCAAAGCTCTCGAGCGCGAGCAACGCCAGATGCTCGCTGAGGCCGCCAAGGCGAAGCAGGCGGCGCCCGAGACCCCGAAGGGCTCGTCGTCGGTGCAGACCACGCCCGGCAAGAAGGACGAGCACTTCTACGAACGGCTCGAGCTCATGCGCAAGCACGGCCTGGAGCTCTGCATCGTGCTCGACCACACCGGCTCGATGGGTCCCTACATCGGTGCCGCGAAGCGCCAGGCCGTCTGGTTGTTGCGAAAGCTCCGTGCCTACATCCCGCAGTTCCGCGCGGGGCTCGTCACCTACGACGACGCGGCGCGCTTGCGCATCGCGTTGACCCAGGACGCCGAGGCGCTCGAGAAGGCATTCCGCAAGGTCGGGGCGGGGGGCGGCGGCGATTACGAGGAAGGCGTCGACAAGGGCATCCGGCTGGCGCTCAAGCAGGGCCGCATGGCGTGGTCGCAGCGCGCCTACCGAGTGATCGTCGTCGTCGGGGACGCACCGCCGCACGAGGGGGACGTGCCGCGGCTCCTGCGCACGATCCAGAAGGCGCGCGAGGACATCCTCTACGACCGTCCGGTCGTGGTGCACACCGTCTCCACGTCCACGATGCCGGTGCTGCATTTCCCGCAGATCGCGTTGGCGGGCGGCGGGCAGCACGTCGCCTTGAGTCACGCCGGCGCGCTCGTGCAGGAGCTGGTCCTGCTCACATTCGGTGGTGCCGACCGCGAGCGGATCAAGGAGTGGATGGGCGTTATCGACACACTCCGCAAGGCGGAGCAGAAGAAGCCCAAGCGCAAGTAGAGATCTCCGCAGAGACGCAGAGTCAGGGAGCGGAGCCTGGAAGCGAGACGACGCCCTCCACTGCTGCTCATTCAGGGTTCGCAAGCGGCCGTCGGTCGACGCAGCGATTCGACGACCGCCGGACGCGCTCTGCGCCACTGCGCCTCTGTGGAGTTATGCTCTCGGCCCATGGCGCGCGAACCGAACCTCCTGCAGCAGCTGAACGATCTCCAGGCTGAGCACGGCTGGCTTCCGGAAGACGTCCTGCGCGGTTTCGCCGAGGAGACGAAGACACCGCTCTACCGCATCCAGGAAGTCGCGAGCTTCTATCCGCACTACCGGCTGACGCCGCCGCCGAAGCACCACGTCACGGTCTGCCGGGATGCCGCGTGTCACATCAACGGCGGGCCGGACTACATCGCCGACATCAAGGCGGCGCTCAAGGACCACACCGACATCGAGGTGCACGAGGTCTCCTGCCTCGGACGCTGCGAGCACGCGCCGGCGGCCTGCGTCGACGATGTGCCGCTCGAGGGCTACGACGCCGTGGACGTGACGAAGGTGGCCCTCAACTACGAAGCGCCGCCAGGGGACGAGCCGACGTCGCAGCCGCGCTCCTGGGAGAGCGATCCGTACGCAAGCCGGGACGAGCACTACGGCGTGCTGCGCGAGCTGATGGACGGTGGCGACGTCGCGACCGTGCCCGACCGAGTGCAGGAGTCAGGGCTGCGCGGCATGGGCGGCGCGGGCTTCCCCGCCGGCATGAAGTGGCGTTTCGTGCGCGACACACCGGGCGAGGTGAAGTACGTCGTCTGTAACGCGGATGAGAGCGAGCCGGGCGCGTTCAAGGACCGCGTCATCCTCGAGGAGCTCCCCCATCTCGTGATCGAGGGCATGCTCATCGCGGCCCTCGTCGCCGGCGGCACCGACGCCATCGTCTACATCCGTCACGAGTACGTGCGCGAGGGCAAGGCGATCCTGCGAGAGATCGCCCGCGTCGAGGAGATGGGCCTCACCGAGAAGCTGGGCGTGGACCTCTCGATGTTCGTCTCGCCGGGCGGCTACATCCTCGGCGAAGAGACCGCGCTGATCGAGGCGCTCGAAGGCAAGCGCGGCGAGCCGCGCAACAAGCCTCCCTTCCCGACGACCCACGGGGTGCACGGCAAGCCGACGCTGATGAACAACGTCGAGACCTTCTCGCACGTCCCGCTGATCCTCGAGGAGGGTCCGGACGCCTGGAAGGCGCACGGCGTGAACGGCGGCGACGGCTGGAAGTACGTCTCGTTGTGCGGGCACGTCGAGAACCCTGGCGTCTACTGCATCCCGATGGGCATGACGATCGCCGAGCTCGTGAACGGCCCCGGCGGCGGCATGAAGGACGGGCAGGCCATGAAGGCTTACTACCCCGGCGGTGCCAGCGCGCCCTTCCTGCCGGCGTCGAAGGCGGACGTGCCGCTCGAGTGGAACGCGATGGAGGCAGCGGGCAGCATGCTCGGCTCCGGCTCGGTGCTGGTCGTCGCCGAAGGCACGGACATGCTCGACCTCGCGGCCAACGTCGTGCGCTTCTTCCGCAATGAGTCGTGCGGCAAGTGCGTGCCGTGTCGCGTGGGTAGCGAGAAAGCCGTAACGCTGCTCGATCGCGTGTTGGCCGGCGAGGGCCAGGGCGACGAGTTCGACCTGTTCCCCGACCTCGACGAAGCGCTGCGCCTGACGTCGATCTGTGGGCTCGGCCAGGTCGTGCTCAACCCGGCGACGAGCGTCATCGAGCACTTCCCCGACGACGTGGCGAAGCACACCCAGAACGGCGGCTGATGTTCCACGACGTCCGCATGCGGGGCTTCAAGGAACGCGCGGACGTAGCCGAGGTGCAGGCGTGGATCGACGCGTTGGCCATTGCGACGCGTACAACGTCCGTCGGCCTCGACGCCTCGCACGGACGCGTCCTCGCGGAGGACCTCGTCAGCGCGGTCGACGTGCCGTCGTTCGCCCGCTCCGCCATGGACGGCTGGGCGGTCTGCAGCGACGACACGCTGGGTGCCTCGGACACCGATCCCGTGCTGGTGAAGGTGATCGGCACAACGCTGCCGGGCCGCCCGCACGAGGGCGAGGTGCACGGCGGCCAGGCTGTGCGCATCATGACGGGCGCACCGCTGCCCCGGGGTGCGGACGCCGTGCTGCGCGCCGAAGACGGCGAGCAGCGCGAGGACGAGCTGCAGGTGCGAGCGACGGTGCCGCGCGGTCGCCACGTAGGCGAACGCGGCGAGGACGTGAAGGCCGGGACGCCGCTGCTGCGTGCCGGGCGTCGGCTGCGTCCACAGGATGTCGGCTTGGCAAGCTCGGTGGGCTGCGCGCAGCTCACCGTTCATGCTCAGCCCGTGATCGAGGTGATCGTCACGGGCGACGAGCTGTTGCCCGCCGGCTCGCAGCCCGAAGGCGCGAACATCACCGACGCCAACGCCCCCATGTTGCGCGCGCTGATCGCACGCGATGGCGGCCGGGTAGAGACGGTCGCGATGCTGCCGGACAGCGAGGCCGTGCTGCGGGCGGCGCTCGAGGAGTCGGCGGCGGACGTGGTCATCCTCACCGGCGGCTCGAGCGTGGGCGAAGAGGACCATGCGCCGCGCCTGCTGCACGAGTTGGGCACGTTGTCCTTCCATGGCGTTGCGATGCGTCCCGCGGCGCCGACGGGCATGGGCACGATCGATGAGCGCGCGGTGTTCCTCCTGCCGGGCAATCCGGTGTCGTGCCTCTCGGCGTACGACTTCTTCGCCGGGCGCCTCGTCCGCCGCATGGCGGGCCGCTCCCCCGAGTGGCCGTATCGGTCGCAGCACGGAAGGCTCACGCGCAAGATCGCGAGCGTGCTCGGACGAGTCGACTACGTGCGCGTGGCGGTGGATGGTGACGCCATCACACCGATCATGACGCGCGGCGCGTCGATCCTCTCCTCGACCACGGAGTCGGACGGGTTCGTCGTGGTGGAGCGCGACTCGGAAGGCCACCCCGAGGGCACCGAAGTCACCGCGTATCTCTACGACCTCTAGGGAACTCTCCACAGAAGCGCAGAGGCACGGAGCGACGCCTCACTGCGTACGGCGCCTTCTCTGATTCTCACACGAAGTTAGAAGCAGCGACCGACCGAGACCGGCGATTCGGCGCGTGCCCGTTGCGCTCTGCGACTCCGTGTCTCTGTGGAGAGCTACTTCGTCGGGTGCCTCGCGATCACCACGGTGCTCATCCCGCCGCGCACGGAGAACTCCCCGCGCACCTCGAGGCGCCGGGGGCCGAGCTTCTCGGAGAGCACGTCACACATGTGGTTCACGGCGGCCTCGTAGAACACGCCCTCGTTGCGGAACGACTGCAGCCAGAGCTTCATGCTCTTCAGCTCGACGCAGACCGCATCGGGAACGTACGTGAACGTCAGCGTCCCGAAGTCGGGGTGCCCCGTGACCGGGCACACGCTCGTGAACTCGTGCGCCGTGTGCACGATCTCGTAGTCCCGCTCGGGCGCGGGGTTGTCGAACAGCTCGAGCTCGGAACCGTTGGGCAATCCCATGGCGCTACGCCTCTGCAGGCTCCACGAGCACCTCCTCGAAGGCGTTGGGCCCCTCGAGGATGCGGTGCACCGGGCAACGCCCGGCGATTTGCTGCAGGCGCTCGCGCTGCGCGTCGTCGAGATCACCGATCAGCTCGACGTGCTGCGTGAAGCGCTTGGTCTGGTCTTCCGCCGAGCGCTCGGGCTCCTCGAGCGTCACGCGCACAGCGACGTCTTCGAGCGGCCAGCCCTTGCGCGCGCTGTAGAGCTTGAGCGTCATCGCCGTGCAGCCGCCGAGGGCGGCGAGTACGGTCTGCCGCGGGGAAAGACCTGCGCCCTTGCCGCCCTTGTCGACCGGCTCGTCCATCACGCCGTTGTGGGTCCCGTCGGTCGCCTTGACCTCGAGGCTGCCTTCGGTCCAGACCTTGATCTCCATGAGGGCTCCTACTTCGTGAAGAGTGCGGGATGTTGCGCTTCGCCGTCGGTATCCGCAAACCGCAGGTGCAGCTCGAGGCGAATCTCGAGCGGCGCCTTGCAGGTGGACTCGTCGCAGGGCTGGAGCGTCAACACGAGCGGGATCTTGCGCGGGCCGGCCGGAACGTCCGCGGGAATTGCCAACTGCCCGCGAATCTCGAAGGTCCCTTCGTAGAGCGCGACGGCCTCGCCGCCCAGCGGACGCGAACGCGCGGGCGGGTAGAGCACGTCCTCCAGCGGCGCCGGGCTCTTCTCATCCGTCGTGAGGCGCGTTGCGATCAGGTCGGCGTTCGACGGCACGTTGGCGTTGACGTGCCAGCCGGCGTCGAGATCGACGCGCACGACCAAGCCCACCCGCGAACCCAGCTTGGCCTCCATGCGTTCCAGGAAGGCGTCGACCTGCGCGACGTCGACGCGTGCATGCGCGTCCCCGCGGGTTGCCCCCGCGACGCCGCTCTGTTCCATGCCGCGGCGCATGGCGAGCGCACGCAGGAGAGCCATGACGCCGGTCGCCATGCGCGGATGCGCCATCAGGGGACGGAACGCCGAGAGCGTGCGATCCGCCGCGTCGGCGTAGCCCTTCTCGCCCGTAGCGGCGAACAGGCGCAGGTTCAGCCGCGCCGCCGTTCCGTTGTCGGAGGGAATCGGGCTGTCCCAGGTTTCCTTCGTGCGCGCGAAGAGCGTCTCGTGCCTCTCGCGCGAGGTCGTCCAGAAGCCGCCGTTCTCCTGGTCCTGGAACTCGTCATTCAAGCGATCGGCCAGGTCGCGCGCCGCATCCCGCCAGGTCGTTTCCTTCGTCGCGTCGGCCAGATCGAGGAGACCCTCGATCAGGTGCACGTGGTCCTCGGTGAATCCGGGGATCTCCGGGCCGGACCCGGCCGGGAAGCGCAGCAGCGTGCCGTCGTCCTTGCGGGACTTGCTGAGGAGGAACGACGCGAGTCCCCGGGCGCGGTCGAGATAGGCCGGTTCGGACAGATCGACACCGGCGCGTGCGAACGCGGAGATGAGTAGGCCGTTCCAGCCCGTGATGACCTTGTCGTCGAGCCCCGGCTGCGGCCGCTTGTCGCGTGCCGCCAGGAGCTTGCCGAGAACCGCGTCGACCTTGGCCTGGACCGCGATCGGCTTCTCGAGATGCGGGATGTTGCGGCCGCTGCGCCGGTGGGTTGCCTCGTCGAGGAAGTTCCCACGCTCTTCGATGCGGAAGAGCGGCAGGAAGAAGCCGAGCTCCTGCGCGTCGAGTGCGCCGCGCAGCTCATTGAGGGTCCACGTGTAGGTCAGCCCCTCTTCGCCTTGCGTGTCGGCATCGAGACTCGACGCATAGCCGCCGCCGGGCTGTTTCATCTCGCGCTCGAGCCAGGCGAAGATGCGTTCGACCGTGCGGCGATAGCTCGGCTTGCCGGTCACGGCGAAGGCGCCCGCGTAGGCCTGCGCGAGCAGCGCATTGTCGTAGAGCATCTTCTCGAAGTGCGGCAGCAGCCACGCGCGATCCGTGCTGTAGCGGTGGAAGCCCCCGCCGACGTGATCGTGGATACCGCCCGCCTCCATGGCGTCGAGCGTCTTGAGGATCTGCGCCTTGTCGTCCGGCGTCGCACGCCGGGCCCCGTCCTCGAGGAAGAACAGGAACTCGGTGTGCGGCGGGAACTTCGGCTGGGTGCCGTAGCCGCCGTGAACGGCGTCGAAGGCGACACCGAGCGCGTTGCGCATGTCCTTCAGGATCTCGGCGTCGCTCGCGCCCGTGTCGGGGATGTCGGGGCCGTCGCTCACCTGTTCGACGCGCTCGGCGATTGCCGCTGCCTGGTTCACGATCTTCTTGCGATCGTCCTTCCAGGCGCGCTCGATCTCGAGGATCAGTCCCTTGAGGCGCTCGCGCGGGATGTAGGTGGCACCGAGGAAGGGGCGTCCATCGGGGAGTAGCAGGACCGTCATAGGCCAGCCGCCGCGGCCGAAGAGCTGCGTCGCGTTCATGTAGACGCGGTCGAGATCCGGGCGTTCTTCGCGGTCGACCTTGACGCACACGAAGACGCGGTTCATGAGCTCGGCGGTGGGCCCGTCCTCGAAGGACTCGTGCTCCATGACGTGGCACCAATGGCACGCCGCGTAGCCGATGGAGAGGAAGATCGGCTTGTCCTCGTCGCGGGCCTTGGCGAGCGCCTCGTCGCTCCACGGGTACCAGTCGACGGGGTTGGTCTTGTGCTGGCGCAGGTACGGGCTGCGCTCCTTGGCGAGGCGGTTCTCTTTCACGGGTTCCTTGTCTCCCGGATCGGAGCAGGCCGCCCCGCCGTAGGTCATCATCACGACGGCGGCAAGTAGCGACAGGATTCGCATCGAACGCGTCAGGGTATCCGAGAAGGAACCTCCGCAGAGACGCAGAGGCACGGAGCGACGCCTGCGAGCTGTATGTCGCCTCCTTGACTCCCCATCGAGGGCCCGCAAGCGGCGATCGGGCGAGCACGGCGATTCGATGCCAACGGCCTTCGCTCTGCGCCTCTGCGGAGATTTCAAAACGAACGAAGGCCGCGCGCCTCTCGACGCACGGCCTTCGGAGTGGAGTGCTTGCGCGCTACTTGAGCGGCGGCAGCTCGCCCGCGGGCGGCAGAGCGTTGTCGACCGGCGGGAGCTCGACGGGCGCCGGAGCGGCGGCGTCGGGGCTGCCGAAGCCGTTGGCGGCCGGCGGGTTGCCCATCGGAGCCGGTGCAGGCGCCATCGCGCCGTTGGTCACAGCCGGAACCTCGCACTCGGTCGTGCGACGCCACTCCCAGCGGGGACCGCAGACGACGACTTCCTTGACCCGGGTCTCGTACTGAGCCGGCTCACGGATGGTCTCGACCCGCGCGGGCTCGACGACGACCGTCTCCATGCGCGTCTCGTACTGCGCCGGGACGACCTCGGTGCGGCAGCTCTCGGGACGCACGCACACGCGCTTCGTGCGGGTCTCGTACTGCGGCGGGACCTCCTTGAGGGTCCAGCACTCGCCAACCTGCTCCTGCGGAGCGAGGTTCTTGGGGTCGCAGTTCACGCGGGCCCACTCGGTGCGGCCGGGCGCGACGCAGACCTGCTCGCACTGATCCTCGTACTGCGCGGGGATCGGAATCTGACGAGTCGACTCCGGCACGGTGCAGATGCGGCGCTCGACCTGCCTGGTCACGGCCGGGATCTGGACCTGGCGGCAGGACTCGGGCTTGATGCAGACCTGCTCGCTCTCCTGGCGGGTGACCGCCGGGACGCGAACGTAGCACCAGACCTCGCCGGGAGCGGCGTCCGGGGGACGCTGCCCCTGCTGCTGAGCAACGACGGGCGTTGCGCAGGGATCGCAGGGTGCGGGCGCCGGCGCAGCACACGGGTCGCAGGGCGCCGGTGCGGGCGCGCAAGCCTGGGGCTGCGGGGCGCAGGTGTTGCAAGAGTCGTCGAACGGGCTGCTGCCGGAACAGCCGGCGGCCAGGCCGAGAACGACGGCCATCGTGATACAGGTGAATGTACGCATGGAAATCTCCACCGATTCGTGCGCCTGACGACCCGGTAACGACGTGCCGGGCCCCCTGACGCGGTGACCTCTACTCGATCTCGTTGGATCGGTTGAAAGCCCTCCGGGCTCCACCAAATCAGCGTACCAACTTGACCTCAGGGTCCAGCATGGACCCGGGGTTTGCCTTTACGCAGGGACCATCGCGGGAACCTGGACAAACGTGCCGCGCAGAAGTGCGGCACGCGTCGTGCGCGTGCACCGACGCAGGGGTCGCGAAGCGTGGTGCCGGGAGTGGGACTTGAACCCACAAGGGCCGTAAGGCCCACTAGGCCCTCAACCTAGCGCGTCTGCCAATTCCGCCATCCCGGCGTTTCGCGATGGAGAAGGCGCAACGGTAGCCCTGTGCGAAACCCTGTCAAGGCAGTGCGCGCGGTCACTTCTGCGAGGACCGAGGACCCCGTTCCGTGCCGGAATCGGACAACGCCGAATTGTCCCCGGTTTGTCATGGAGGCCCGTTTGGGCGCGAATCACCTGCGCCAGCGCAGCCAGTCTTCGGCTTCGCGGAAGACGACCGCGAAGTGGGCGCTGATCGTCGTGTCCGTGGCGCCCAGGACGAGCCCCACACCGCGCGCACGGCGGTAGCCCTCGAGCTCGCGGCGGTACTCCTCGACGAACTGCGGGAAGCGCTCCTTCCAGTCTTCCACGTGGCGGTCGACCTGGTCTTCCATCGCGTCCTGCTGCTGCTGGTTCATGCGAGCGGGCCACTGCGGGCGGATCTCGCGGCGGTAGCGGATCGCCTCTTCGCGCGGGTCCATCTTCGCCTCGACCCAGAGCCCGCGGCGATCCCACATGAAGCCGCGGCGCTCCGGCGGTCCGTGGCCTTCGTCTTCCTTCGGGATCCGCGAGAGCTTCTCCATGTCGATGAAGACGCCGACGTGACCGCTCGAAGGAAGCGCCGCCATCGTCTCCTGGAAGGTGCGGTCCTCGGCCAGCGCCGGCACGTCCTTGTCGGCGACGGTCTCGATGATCCGGCGCATGTACGACTCGGTGGTCGTCATGATCAGGTGGTCCTGCGCGAGCAGGAAGCACAGGGAGACGTGCTCGAAGTCCTTGATCTTCTGCTTTAGCGGGGCGCGCCAGAACCCGAAGCCGCGGAAATTGACCCGGAGCATCTCGTCGCTGAAGCCGAGCAAGGGCACCTTCTTCTTGAGGTACTCCTCGAGCTCCTCGTCGTTCGCACCTTCCTTGATGCGCACCATGATCGCGACGGACGGGATCGGCTGGGAGGTGCCGGAGAAGAACATGTCCGGGTCTTCCTTGTCGAAGACCTCGCTGAGCCGGGCGACGGCGACCATGGCCTGGTTGCCGATGCGCGTGGACAGGTCCCCGAAGAAGTCGTCGAGCGAGTTGAACTCGCCCATCTCGCGCAGGTTGTCCTCCCAGAGCTTGCGCTCGTCGGCCGCGAGCACGTCGTCGACGATCGAGTTCAGCAGGTACTCCGGGTCCACACGCAGCGTGATGACGGCGAACGTGTCCTTGGCCGGCACCATCTGCGCGATGCCCTCCCGAACGGGGCGCTCGGCGAGCGAGTAGACGGCGCGCGACACGTCGGGCGCCTGGGCCTGGACGTAGGAGATCTCGGCGTTGCCCGAGAGCAGGTCGGTCCCCGCGAACGAAACGCGAGCGCTCACCTTCTCCAGCGCCTTGGGCTCGAGGAAGCGCCGGAGCGGCTTGAGCTGCGGGCGGTACTCGAACAGACGCTCGAAATACCAGTGCAGCGGCTCCATCTCGATGGCCGCCGTCAGTCGCTCCGGGTCCTGCTGGATGTCGAAGCCGGGGCGATTCGCGAAGCTCGCAGCCGACGAATCCCCCTTGGCGAGCTCCGCCACGCTCTGGATCAGCGCGTCGGAGTTGCTGATCGCGAGGATGTCCTTGTGGCGGTGGAGGTACCAGATGTTCTCCGGCGGAACGACGAATCCGCCGCCACAGCCCTGGCGCAGCGCTTCCGGCGTCACCTTGATCCCGCTCAGGACGAGCTTGTAGACACCGTTGCCCTCGGCCGTGGCCTTGAGAGCCGGACCGAGGCTGTCACGGATGAAGCCGTGCTTGAGCGCGGCAACGCACTTGGTGCGCCACGACACGCGCTTGAGAATGAGCAGCTCCTGGTGCTTGGGCAGGCCGCGGTCGGGCCCCACGCGGCGGCACCAGCGGCCGGCGGCGATCACCTCGCCGGGGAGCACGTCCTTCTCCACGCCGAACCGCGCGAGCTCGGGAGAGAACGGAATCCGTCCGTGGATCTGGCTGTTGATCTGGGTCTCGATGTCCTCGACCTTCAGCTTCACCTCATTGAGCTGCTGCTCCGCGACGTTCGCAATCTCCGGATGCAGGGGATTCTCGAAGATGTTCTCGTCGAACCATCCGGTCGCACGCATGTCGTCCCAGTTCGCGCGCAGGACGAACTCGACGTCTTCCGGCACCAGGGTCAGCGGGTCGTCCACGCTGCCTTCGAGCGGCCAGTAGCAGATCCAGGTGAACACGCCGACGCCGATGGCGCCCAGCAGGATCACGATGAGCACGAGCCGCTTGAGGTACTTGAAGAGTCGCTTGCGCAAGAGGCTCATCCGTGAGGGGGATGCGGAACCCCGGCCCGGTCCGGGGGCGCCTTTGAAGGTACCGCGCGCTCGGCGCGCACGAGACGCTCGCCACGACTGCGGCGAGGAGGTAGGAACACTACGTGCCATGGCTCCCTTGAGACGACGCCGGGTCCCGGCCGATTCCGGGTACCCTGCCCGGCTCATGTTGGAGTTCTCCCCCCACGCGGGCGGTCTGGCCGAATCCCAGACGCTTGCCATCTCGGCCGCCGCCAAGCGCATGCGCGCCGAGGGCATCGACGTCGCCCCCTTCGCGGCCGGTGAGCCCGACTTCGACACGCCCGACTTCATCAAGGAAGCAGGCATCCAGGCCATCCGCGACGGCCGCACGAAATACGGCCCTGCAGCGGGCCTGGCCGATCTGCGGGAAGCCGTGGCCGCGCGCATGGCGTCGACCGGCTACGAGGGCCTGACAGCGGACCGCACGGTCATCTGCACGGGCGCCAAGGGCGCGCTCTACCTGGGCTTGATGGTCATCCTCACACCGGGCGACGAGGTGCTCGTACCCACGCCGTGCTGGCTGTCGTATCCGAAGATGATCCAGGCGGCCGGCGGCACGAGCGTGTTCGTCCCGACGAGTCCGAAGGACGGCTTCACGATCGACCCCGAGGCGCTGCGCGCCGCGATCACGCCCCGGACGCGCGCGATCATCCTGAACTCGCCCGGCAACCCGACCGGCGCGGTGCAGCCCGACGAGGTCCAAGCGGCAATCGGCGAGCTCGCCGTCGAGCACGACCTCGCGGTGATCAGTGACGAGATCTACGAGCACATGACCTACGCGCCGGTGCGGTTCCGTTCGTTCGCCGACCTGGCGCCTGACGCGCGCGATCGCACGCTCATCGTGAACGGGGTCTCGAAGGCCTATGCGATGACGGGGTGGCGCATCGGGTACGGCGCGGGCCCGTCGGAGTGGGTCCAGCGGATGATCCGGCTCCAGAGCCACGCACTGAGCGGCCCGCCCGACATCAACCAGCTCGCGGCGCTTGCGGCGCTGGAGGGACCGACGGACGCGCTGGAGCGCATGCACGACACCTTCAAGCAGCGGCGCGAGATCATGATGCAGGCGCTGCAGAAGATCCCGGACGTCACCTGCTCGATGCCGGACGGCGCGTTCTACATGTTCCCGGACGTTTCGGCGTACCTCGACGCGTCGTTCGAGGGCAAGCCGATCGGCGACACCTCGACGCTTGCGACCTTGTTGCTCGAGCACGCACACGCGGCGGTCGTGCCGGGCGACGTGTTCGAGGCACCGTACGCGATCCGCTTCTCCTACGCCTGCGGCCCCGAGGACATCACGAACGGCGTCGCGCGGGTGGCGGACTTCCTCGCGTCGCTCAAACGGCCGGCGACCACCTAGACCGGAGTTCTCCGCAGAGACACAGAGGCGCAGAGCAGTGCCCCTGAGCAGCACGCAGCCTCCCATGTTTCATGAGTAGGGTTCGCAAGCGGCCGTCGACCGAACCCGGCGATTCGGCGACCTCGTTGGTCGCTCTGCGTCTCTGCGCCTCTGTGGAGCCTTCTCTAAACCCCGACGCCTTGTTCCAGGGCATCGAGGACGATCGTTCCGATCTCGTCGGTCGCGTGCGCGCCCGCCGAGAGGCTCTTGATACGGCCGGACTCGAGCACGTGCTTCACGGCCTGCCCGATGCGGTTCGCACCACCGGGCTCGCCGATGTGATCCAGCATCATCCGGACCGCCTCGATCGTTGCGAGCGGGTTGGCCTTGTTCTGGCCGCGGTACTTCGGCGCCGAGCCGTGAATCGGCTCGAACATCGACACCTTGCCCGGGTGGATGTTGCCCGATGCCGCGACGCCCATGCCGCCCTGCACCATGGCGCCCAAGTCCGTGAGGATGTCACCGAAGAGGTTCGGCGTGACGACGACGTCGAACCACTCGGGGTTCTTCACCATCCACATGCACGCCGCGTCGATGTAGGCGTGGTCGGTCTTGACGTTCGGGTACTCCGAGGCGACCTCGGCGAACGTCCGCGTCCAGATGTCCTGCGCGCGAATGGCGTTGGACTTGTCGACAAGCGTGACCTGCGGCGCATCGTTCTTGTTGCGCTTCACGGCGTGCTCGAAGGCGTAGCGGATGACCCGCTCGACGCCGTCGCGCGTGTAGATCATCTCGGCAACCGCGACTTCCTGCGGCGTGCCGATGCGGTGGATGCCGCCGAGGCCGGCGTAGGCGTCCTCGGTGTTCTCGCGGACGACGACCATGTCGACGTCCTCCGGCCCCTTGTCCTTGATGGGACAGAGGTCGGCGCTGTAGAGCTTGACGGGGCGCAGGTTGACGTAGAGGTCGAACGTCTGGCGGACGCCCCAGATGATCGCGCGCTCGAGCATGCCGGTCTCGACACGCGGGTCGCCGATCGCGCCGAGGAGGCACGCCTCCATCTGCCCGATTGCCTCGAAGGCCGACTCCGGCATCGTCTCGCCGGTCGCGAGGAAGTGGTCGGCGCCGTAGGGGTAGTGGGTCTTCTCGACGGAGAAGCCCTCCATCTCGGCAACCGCGTCGAGCACCCGCAGGCCCTCGCGGACCACTTCTTCGCCGATTCCATCACCCGGCAGGACTGCGATCTGGTGGCTGCGCATCGTCTCTCCAGCTCCGTCTACGGCCCCAACACCGGACGGACCGCGTACGGTGCCACGCCCCGGGGCGATGGGAAGGGCGTGACGGGCTGCTCCGGAGCGAATTGCGACGCCCCGCCGCGGCTCAAGACGCAGCCATTGCCTCGCGCGCGAAGGTCCCCGGCTTCCAGGCGGTGATCCGGCCCGTCACGGCCGAAGCGGCCACGGTGAGGGGTGAGGCCAGGTAGAGCTTCCCGGGACCCGAGCGGCCCTGGAAGTTGCGGTTGATCGCCGAGACCGAGACCTGCTCGGCGTTCTCGGACACACCGGGCCCGCAGCCAATGCACGCACCGCATCCGGGCGAGATCACCCGCACGCCCGTCTGCTCGAACACCTCGAGGTAGCCCTTGGCCTTCGCGTAGGCCGCGACGTCCTCGGAGCCGAACTGGATGAAGAACTGCACGCCGTCGGCGACGCGGAGGCCCGCGTCGCGCGCCTCGGTCATGACGGCCGCGTACATGTCGAGATCGTCTTCCTTGCCGGCCGTGCACGAACCGCCGTACGCGATGTCGATGGCGACCTCACCGATCTCGGCCACCATTGCGCCGTTTGTCGGATCCGAAGCGATGCCTTCGTCGGGATCGCCGGGCGTGGCCACCATCGGGGTGAGCGTCGAGAGGTCGATCTCGTAGACGCCGCCGTCGTATTGCGCGCCTTCGTCCGGCGCGACGATGCGCGCACGCAGGTCGTCCAGATCCGCCTCGGGCCGGCGCGCGGCGATCCACTGGATCAACGCCTCGTCGCCCTCGGTGACCCCGGCGCGCGCGGTGCACTCCGTCGCCATGTTCGCGAGCGTCGCACGCTCGTCGAGCGACATGGACGCCAGGCCCGGGCCGCCGAACTCCATGATGCGGTTGAGCGTGTGCTGCGGCTTGGCGTGGTGAAGCAGGATATGAAGCATCACGTCCTTCGCCGTGACGCCCGGTTGCAGGTCGCCCTTCAGCTCGAAGCGGATGCTCTCCGGCACCTCGACGAGCGTGAACCCGGAGTGCACGAGCGCCGCGTACTCCGTGGTGCCGACGCCGTAGGCCAGCGCGTTGCTGGCCCCGCCCATGCACGTGTGGCTGTCGGTGGCCTGGATGAAGTCGCCGGGCTCGATGATGTGCTCGCGGGCCACTTGGTGGCAGATGCCCGGGCTCACGCCGTCGCGTGCGCTGTAGTCGCGTACGCCCGTGTGCTTCTGGAACTCACGCTGGAGATCGCGCAGGGTCTGGATCTGGTCGATGAACGGCCGCATCTTTGCGACCTCGTCGGCGTAGATGAGGTGGTCCTCGAAGACCGCAAACTTGCGCGGGTCGGCGAGCTGGTAGTCCGTGCCGAACTCCTCTTCCAGGAAGACGTGCACCTGCGCCGTCGTGAACTCGTGGCTGTAGCCGCCGTCCACGCGTGCGACGACCGCGTCACCCGGCTTCACGTACTCCGACACGTCGCTCACGAGATGCGACGCGATGATCTTCTCGCCGATGGTCATCGGGCGCTTGTCTGTCTTCGGCGCCGGTACGTCGATCGTGCCGTCGCGCAGTCCCGCGCCGAACGCGAAGAGGCCGCCGGCCTTGACGATCTCGCGCGTGATGGGGTCGTGAGGTGCAAGGAACTCCTCGAGCGGGATGCTCTCGCCGGCCTGCAGCCGGCGGATGACGTCGTAGCCGCCCGTGAGCACGCCCTGGTTGATGAGGTTGCGCTCGTGGATCGGCGCAAAGGAGTCGGCGATCGAGAGCTTGATGCCGGCCCACTTCTCGGCCTGCACGGCGGTCTCGCGTGACGAACCGACGCCCTTGCGAAGCCCCGCAACGATGACCTCGAAGTTGCCGTTGATCAGCGCATCGGTCTCGAAGACGCGCTCGCCCTCGACGACCCAACCGGCGTACGCGTCCCGCGCGAGATCGGCCGGGCGGTGGCGGAAGCAGACCCACGCAGGGGTCATGGTGTCGGTGTTGATCTCGTCGAGCAGGTCGGCCGGGTCGATGTCCTCCATGCGGAGGTCGAGCTCGCCCGCGAGCTGCTTGCGCACGATCTCAGGATCCTTGGTCAGGAAGAGGACGCGCTTGCCGGGCGTGAGCGAGATCTCGGCGGGGGGCGGTCCGAACGGGAGCGGGGTCGTACTCATGAGCCCTCCAGTATCGCCCGCGCGGGGCGGGAGGGTCAGCGGAGACGCCAGTGCCTGCCCACTACGGGGGCGCGCCGGTCGCTCCCAGCTTCGCCATGGCCTTCAGGATCTTCGCAGAGTGCTGCTGATATTCCTCGAAGACGACGACCTCGATGGTCGCACTGGGGGGTTGTGCGCGCGGGTCGTACGAGCTGAGAACGACGGCGCAACGGTGATCTGCGGACAGCTGCATGTTGTCGACGAGCGGGAAGTCGAACCGGCTCAGCCGGAAGATCCGGCCCTCGAACTGCCGGCTCTTCCCGACCTCTTCCATGAACAGCTCCACACCGAGCGCGTTCTCGCCGTTGCCTTCCCGCACGACGCTGACTTCGCAGGCCCAGGTCGAGTCGCCGAGGCGCAATGGCGTGGTGGTCTCGCTCAACCCGGGCACCTCGAAGTCCGGAACGACCTCGGCAGGACCCGCTGTCGGCGCATCCACGTCGGCGTCGGAGGTCCCGGTGAGCAGCATGGGTTCTTCGCAGCACTTGCTCAGATCGATGTGCAGCGTCAGCACGTTCTCCGTCTTGCGGATCGCCTGAAGCTGTCGCTTGACGACGTTCTTGGCCAGGAGCTGCAGCTGTTCCCGGAATCCGGGTACCTGGCCGTTGAGTGCAGCATCGCCCTCCAGACGATCGACCTGGTCGCTGAGGTATACGAAGTAGGGCCGCAAGTTGATGGCCTCGTGGAAGTTGTCGGCCAACAGCTCGAGCTTGAGCATCATCGATCGGAGCAGAGCGAGCCGCCGGGCCGGCTCCGTCGGCGCATCGCGCTCTTGGGCGTCGACGAAGGCGTGCACGTACTTCGCGAACAGGTCCTTGCGCAGCGCCTGCTCCGACTCCTGTGCGCGTGTCGAGAGTTGCATCATGAGCTGGAAACGCTCTTCGGCCAGCTTCCGCACCTCGGCCTCGGTGCGCAAGGCCGCCTGTTGGGCGTTCAGCTTCTGGGTGATGAAGAAGCCGAGTCCCGCAACAAGCAGCGCGGTCGCCGCCTTTAGAACGACATCCGCCTTGTCCCAGCGGTCCTTCGGCGTCGGACGCATCTTCACCATCAGCGACTCCGCAATACCCAACGCCCCTTGACCACGTAGAGATCCACGTTCTGGCGGACGGGCTCCTTCTTCGAGATCACGGAGATCCCCGGATACTCCTTCTTGGGATGTGCATGAGCGTCTCGATGCCGGAGCACACGCATCGTGAAGGATCCCTTCGCACGGACGTAGAGCTTGAAGGTCCCGTCACTGCGGGTCTTCGTCTCGTCCAGCACGGTGGCTGTCACGGTGCTTCCACTTGTGGTCCAGCTGACCACCTGCACCGTCACATTGCCCACGGCTCGCATCCCTGTTGGGGTGGCTTCGCGCAGGACCCCGTAGATACGGCCGGCCTCGGCAACCGGCGTGTGAAGCAACACGACGGCCGTGACTGTGAATCCGAGCGCCAGGCGCTTCATGGTGTATCCCCTGTGGCACCGGGTCCCGGGCACGCTCGGCGCGCCGGCGGGTCCACGGCCCGGTTTTGACAGCGAGAGGCAGGCACGCGTGTTTCGCCGGGCCTGCGGACTGGCGCCTTCGCTTGGCAGCGGCCTACGGGGCGGGTATTCCGGCGGGCCCCTCTCCCCTCCGAAAGGAACGAAATGCGCTTCGAGAACGCCTACCTGCCCGCCGGCGGCTACTGGTCCTCGCCCTTCAGCAAGTGGCAGGGCACCTTCGCGACGCTCCACCCCGTCAAGTTCGCGGCCGACGTCACCAACAAGGCGCTGGCCGAGCGCAGCGTGGATCCGAGCGAGCTCGACTCGCTCGTCTTCGGGTGGACGATTCCGGGCAAGCGCATCTTCTACGGCGCCCCGTGGATCGCAGGCCTGATCGGTGCACCGGACGTTACCGGCGCCATGCTCAGCCAGGCATGCGCCACGTCCACCGCGGCCCTTGCACATGCCGGCGCGCAGATCGATGCGGGCGGCGCGGAAGCGACCGTCGTCATCACGACGGACAAGTGCAGCAACGGCCCCCACCTCTACCACCCCAACCCGAGCGGTCCGGGCGGCAAGGGCGACAGCGAGGACTGGGTCTGGGACAACTTCAGCTTCGACCCGTGGGCGAAGAACTCGATGATCCAGACCGCGGAGAACGTCGCGGCCGAGGCAAGCATCACGCGCGAAGAGCAGGACGCGCTCACACAGCACCGCTTCGAGCAGTACAAGGCGGGCGTCGAGGGCGGCTTCCAGGAGCGCTACATGGTCACGCCCTACGAGGTCAACCCGTCGGGCCGCAAGGTCATCGCGACGGTCGAGGGCGACGAAGGTGTGTTCCCGACGACGGCCGAGGGCCTCGCCAAACTGCGTCCCATGATGGAGAACGGCACGATCACCTTCGGTTCGCAGACGCACCCCGCCGACGGCTCGGCCGGCATGCTCGTTGGTACGAAGGAGCGCATGAAGGCCTGGAGCGGCGACGACGAACCGATCCAGCTTCTTTCGTACGGCGTCGCGCGCGTCGAGAAGGGCTTCATGGCCAAGGCGGTCGTTCCGGCCGCACAGAAGGCGCTCGCCGCCGCCGGCGTCGACGCGAAGGACTGCGTGATCAAGACGCACAACCCGTTCGCGGTCAACGACATCTACATGGGTCGCGAGATGGGCATCGAGCCCGAGTCGTTCAACAACAACGGCTCCTCGTTGATCTTCGGCCACCCGCAGGGCCCGACGGGCGCGCGGCTGATCGCCGAGGGTCTCGAGGAGGCCCGCATGAACGGCGGCGGCCACGTGCTCTTCGCCGGTTGCGCCGCGGGCGACACCGCCGCGGCCGTGGTCCTGAAGGTCTAGCGAGCCTCCGTAGGGGCGACCCTTGTGGTCGCCCCGCGACGCCTTCAGCGGATCACGTCGGCCCCTGTCCGGGCAGCCCTTGTGGCTGCCCGCGCCGGTGGTGTTCGCGGGCGGGCACAAGGCCCGCCCCTACAGGGCACGTCCCACGCTGTGGAGTCGCAGATGGGGCGACCACAAGGATCGCCCCTACCCATCCGACGACCCAAACAACTCGTCGGGCACGAGCTCGAAGCCACGCAGCGCGTGGGACAGGGCCGTCTCGCCGGCCTCGGCGAGGCGGACGCCGTTGAGATCGACGACCTCGATCGCCTTCTGCTCGGGATCGACGAGCCAGACCTCGGCGACGCCGATGCCAAGCAGGCGGCGCGCCTTGAACTCGCGATCCCGTGTGCGCGTGGAGGAGAGCACCTCGAACGCGAGACGCGGCACGCCGACGTAGTGGTGTTCGAGCGGCGGGGGCTCAGCCAGCACGACGATGTCGGGTTGGAACACGTTGAGCTCGTCTACCAGGACGTCCGCAGGCGCGGCGATGACCAGATCGGTCGGCAGGAGCGCGTGGAGCGCCTTGAGGATGCGGCTCTGTGTACGCTGGTGGCCGTAGGTCGGCGAAGGCTCCTTCACGAGGAAGCCATCGATGAGCTGAGCCGGATAGCCCTCGGGCAGGGCTTCGTACTGGGCACGAGTGAAGAGCGTCGTCATCGTTGCCATACGAGTCTATCGCACGACAACGCCGGCGGTCACAGGCGGCGGACTGCGCGGACGGGCACAAGGCCCGTCCCTACATGTCTTTGCATGGACAGACGCAGAGTCATGCAGGGGAGGGCCCTGTGCCCTCCCTCGAACTCACTTGCCCTTGTATTCCGGCTTGCGCTTCTCGAGGAAGGCGTTGAGTCCCTCGCGCATGTCTTCGGTGCTCGAGATGATTCCGAAGAGGTCGCACTCGATGCGCAGTCCCTCCTCGAGGCTCGTCTCGGTACCGCGCAGGATCGACTCCATCGCCATGGCGAGAGCAAGCGGCCCGTTGCCGAGCATCGCACCGGCCAGCTTCTCGGTCGCCTCGCGCAGCTCTGCAGCCGGAGCGACGCGATTCACGAGACCGAACGAGAGCGCCGTCTCCGCGTCGATGGGCTTGCCGCTCAGGATCATCTCGAACGCACGGCCGCGGCCGACAATGCGCGGCAGCCGCTGCGTACCGCCGTAGCCGGGGATGATCGAGAGGCCGACCTCGGGAAGGCCGATACGCGTCTCCGCTGCGAGCGTGCGCAGGTGGCACGCAAGCGCGAGCTCGAGCCCGCCGCCGAAGGCGAATCCGTTGATCATGGCGATGACCGGCTTGCCGAGGTGCTCGATGTTGTGGAGCACGCGCTGGCCGCGGAGCGACTTCTCCTTGCCGCCGCGCACCGTTTGCTCGGCGAGCTCGCCGATGTCGGCACCGGCCACGAAGGCCTTCTCGCCCGCGCCCGTGAGGATGACGACGCCGCAGTCCGCATCGCTCTTCGCGCGCCGGAAGGCCGCATCGATCTCCGCCATGACGGCGTCGTTGAGCGCGTTGAGCTTGTCGGGCCGGTTGACGGTGATCGTCGCGATCCCGTTCGCGACCTCGTACGTGACGAACTGCAGGTCCATATCGCGTTCCTACTTCTTGCTGTAGTCGTAGAAGCCGCGGCCGGCCTTCATGCCGTTGCGCCCGGAGGCGACGAGCCGGCGCAGCATGGGCGGCGCGGAGTAGCGGAACTCCTTGAACTCGTGGAACATGATGTCCGCGATGTAGAGCGTCGTGTCCAGACCAACGAAGTCGAGCAGCTGCAGCGGCCCCATCGGGTGGCCGCACCCGAGCTTCATGCCGGCGTCGATGTCTTCCTTGGTGGCGACACCGGCTTCGAGCGCACGAATGGCGTCGAGCAGATAGGGCACGAGCAGGAGGTTGACGACGAAGCCGGGCGAATCCTTCGCGCGAACGACGACCTTGCCCACCTTCTCCCCGAAGGCGCACGAGGCATCGAAGACCTCGTCGCTCGTCTCGAGCGTGCGCACGACCTCGACGAGCTTCATGAGCGGCACGGGGTTGAAGAAGTGCAGCCCCACGAAGTTCTGCGGGCGCTTCGTGGCGGATGCCATGTCGCCCACGGCCAGCGAGGAGGTGTTCGTCGCAAAGATCGTGTGATCGGGGCAGATGCCGTCGAGCGCGCCGAACAGCTCGCGCTTGGCATCGAGGTTCTCGATGATGGCTTCGACGACGAGGTCGCAGCTCGAGAAGTCCGCCAGGTCGGTCGTGAAGGTCATGCGGCCGAGGACGGCGTTCTTGTCGTCCTCGCTCATCTTGCCCTTCTCGACGGCCTTGCCGAGGAACTTGTCGATCTTGCCGCGGCCCTTCTCGCACGCCGCCTCGTCGACCTCGCGCACTACCACGTTGCAGCCCGCCTGGGATGCGATCTGGGCGATGCCCGAACCCATGAGGCCGCAGCCGACTACACCGACCGTATTGATGTCCATTGCCCGCTCCGTTGGTTGCTTGGGTCGCGCATCCTAGGAGCCGCATGGAGCCGTCCCAAGCAGGGGCGGGACTGACCATGCTCGAGTCCTGCCCATTCGTGTTCAGAGCGCTTGAACAAGGGCCCCCGGCGCTGTTGCCGGGCCCGAAACCTGCGCTAGGACAGGGTGGGGGTTCACACGTGCGAAGTCATGACGGCGACGACAACGGCGGCACACCGGAAGGGCAACCGGTCCCTGCACCCGCCGGCCAGCCGCCCTCCACGCGAGCGCCGGGCTCGAGGACCGTGCTCGTGGCCGAGGACAACGAGGCGATGCGCGATCTCGTCACCGAGGTCCTGCGCGAGCGGGGCTACCGGGTACTCGCCGCCCGTGACGGCGAAGAGGCGATCGCGCTGGCCGAGTCGCAGGACCTGCAGTTCGATCTCGTCGTCACGGACGAGGTCATGCCCCGCGCCCGCGGATCCGCGCTTGCCGCGCGCGTGCGCCTGCGCTGGGCCAAGATGCCCGTGCTCGTGATCTCGGGCCAGCACGTCGACGCCGATGCGCTCCGCCGCGACCTGGGACCAGGCATCGCACTGCTGCGCAAGCCGTTCACGCCCGCCGAGCTGATCGCAGCCCTCGACGCGTTGATGAACGAAGGCGGGTAAGAACGAAGCGCGACGACTACTCGTCGAACGAATCGCGCGCCAGCTCTTCGAACTCGGGATGGCTGAGATCGCGGAAGCTCTTGCCCTGACGGCGCAGCTTCTCGTTCATGCGGATGACGAGATCCTGCATGCGTTCGTGCGTCTCGGCAGAACCACCAACGACGCAGAAGTCGTCACCGCGCGTGAGTCGCTTGTGGCCGTCGTCGTTGTCGAGACCGACACCGAGAAGCCCGACTTCTTCGGCGGCTTTCTTCGCATCGTTCTTGGATCGTCGCGTCGGCATCGTGCAGAGCATAGCGTTTCGTGAGCGGCGTTCCACCCCGTCCGAACGATTGTCGCACGCGCGGTTCGCGACCGTTCGCCGGGCGTTAGCCTGGCCCACGTTCGCGTCGGGAAACGCGGTTCCCATTCCGGCGTGGAATGTGACAGAAACGTAGCCCGTAGTGCGGTTCTAGTGCGCTTCTGACCAATTCGATCCGACACCGACATCGACCACAACGGGCACCTCGAGCGGCAACGCCCCCGCCATGCACTCCCGCACCATCAGCGTGAGCTTCTCGAGCTCTTCATGCGGGGCCTCGAACAGCAGTTCGTCGTGAATCTGGAGCAACATGCGGGCGGAAAAGCCCTCCGTACGCAGCTTCTCGTCGATCCGGATCATGGCGAGCTTGATCATGTCGGCCGCCGTGCCCTGGAGCGGCGTGTTGACCGCCACGTTCTCCGCCTGGTTGCGCACACGGGCGTCGCTGCCGAGCAGATCGGGCAGGTAGCGGCGGCGCCCGAGCAGGGTCGTTACGTACCCCGTCTCGCGCGCGCCGGCGATCGTCGCATCGTGATAGGCCCGAACGGACGGATACGTCTCGAAGTAGTCGCGGATGAACCCGCGGGCCTCGTTCATGGTCACCTGCGTCTCCCGTGCGAGACGCTGCGGCCCCATGCCGTAGATGACGCCGAAGTTGACGGCCTTGGCCCGGCTGCGGAGCAGCGGAGTCACTTCGTCCACCGGCACCTTGAAGATGCGTGCGGCGGTCGCGCGGTGGATGTCCTCGCCCCTCTGGAAGGCCTCGCGCAGCCCCTCGTCGCCGGAGAGGTGCGCCAGCAGACGTAGCTCGATCTGGCTGTAGTCCGCGGAGAGGAAGGCCCAGCCGTCGTCGGGCACGAACGCCGAACGGATGGCGCGGCCCTCGTCACTGCGGATCGGGATGTTCTGCAGGTTCGGGTCGCTGGACGAGAGACGCCCGGTCGCTGCGCCGGTCTGGTGGAAGCTCGTGTGGATGCGACCCGTCTCGGGATGAACGTAGGTCGGAAGCGTATCTACGTACGTGCTCTTGAGCTTGCTCAGCGAGCGGTAGGTCAGCACCAGGCGCGGCAGCTCGTGGAAGGCGGCCAGCTCGGTCAGCGTCGTCTCGTCTGTCGCGTAGCCCTTGCCCTTGGCCGTCTTCTTCGGCCGCTTGCGGCCGGCGGCTTCGTGCAGCTTCAGGTCCTCGAAGAGGATCCGGCCGAGCACGGCCGTCGAGCGGATGTTGAACTCCTCGCCGGCGATCTCGTAGATCTCCGACTCCGCCTCGTCGCATCGCGCGGACAGATCCTTGCTGATCTCAGCGAGGCGTTCGATGTCCAGCTTGATGCCGTTGGCTTCCATGCGCATCAACACCGTGAGCAGCGGCATCTCCGCCTCGCGGAACACACGGTCGACGCCCTTGGCCTCGAGCTCCGGCTCGAGCTCATGGCGCAGGCGCATCGTGACGTCGGCGTCCTCACAGGCGTACGTCGAGACCTTCTCGACCGGCACGTCGCGCATCGAGATCTCGCTCTTGCCCTTCCCGATCAGGTCGGACGTGGGGATCTTCTTGATCCCGAGCCGGCGGAGCGCGAGGCCGTCGAGGCTGTGAATCCGGCTTCCGGGGTCGACGCAGAAGCTCGCGACCATGGTGTCGAAGTCCACGCCTTGGACGTTCACGCCGTGGCGGCGCATCACGTGCAGGTCGTACTTCATGTTCTGCCCCGTCTTGGGCAGGTCCGGGTCCTCGAGCGGACCGCGCAGCGCGTCGAGGACCGGCTCGACGTCAGGGCTCGGCCCCGGCTCGGCAAACAGCGTCCCCTCCATCGCGCGCTCGGTGGCCTTGCCGCCGAACATCGGCGACTCCAGGTTGACGGGCACGTAGAACGCCCGGCCTTCCTCCCACGCGAAGGACATCCCGACGAGCTCGGCGCGTTGCGGATCGATGCTCGTCGTCTCGGTGTCCCAGGCGAAGCCGTCGCTCTTGGCGAGATCCTTCGCCAGCTTCTGCAGCTTGGCCTTCGTGTCGACGAGGTGGTACTCGCTGTCGACGGTGGCCGAGTGGCCGGCTGCCTCGAGGCGCTCGAGGCGGCCCCGGAAGTCGAGCTCGCCATAGAGCTTGCGGAGCGTGTCGAAGTCGGACGCACCACGCTTCAACGAGAACTCGTCGCCCAGCGGCACGTCGACGTCGATCGTCACGAGCTTCTTGCTGAGGCGCGCCTGCTCGGCGAACTCGATCAAGCGCTCGCGGGTGCGCTTCTGCGGCACGTCTTCAGCGTGTTCGAGAGCCTCTTCGAGCCCACCGAATTGCTTGACCAGCTTGACGGCCGTCTTCGGACCGACGTTCGGTACGCCGGGCACGTTATCCGAGCTGTCTCCCATTAGCCCGAGCACGTCGACGACCTGTTCGGGCGGTACGCCGAACTTCTCTTCGGTCTCCTTCGGCCCCATGAGCTCGGCGCGTGGCTGCCCCGGCTTCATGACGTTGTAGAGCCGCACCTTATCCGAGACGAGCTGGAGCATGTCCTTATCGCCAGACACGATCCAGACGTCCTTGCCTTCCTCGGACTCGCGCTTGGCGAGCGTGCCGATGATGTCGTCGGCCTCGTAGCCCTCGATGAGCAGGAAGGGGATGCCGAGCGCCTCGACGACCTGACGGATCCACGCGAGCTGTGGGATGAGCTCCTCGGGCATCTTCTCGCGCGTGGCCTTGTACTCGGGGAAGACCTCGTGGCGGAACGTGTCTTCCTGGCCGTCGAAGACGACGACGATCTCTTCGGGCTCCTCCTCCTCGAGGACGCGATCGAGCGCCCCGAGGAAGCCGAACACGGCGCTCGTCGCTACGCCCTGTGCGTTCGTCAGCGGGCTGCGGATGAACGCGAAGTGCGCCCGGTAGGCGAGCGCCATGCCGTCGAGCAGGAACACGCGAGGGGACTTGGACTTGGTGCGCGGCTTTGCCATGCGGAGTCGGATTGTGGGGCGCCGCTCAGACGCCGGACAAGGGAACTCGACCCAGCCGCCCCAGGACCGCTATCGAGGCCTGCTCGAGGCGTGTGATCCGGGCCGGCTCGACCATCCCGCCGCGCTCGAGATCCCGGCGCACGGCGGCGATGAGGCCGAGGTCGGCCGCCGCGGCCTCCACCTCGGCGTCGTCGAGCGGCGCGAGCCCCATCGCCGGGCCGAAGAGGGCGAGCAGCACGGCGGCATCGGCGGGGTTCGCGTTGCGCTTCGCCAGCTTGCCGGCGCCCACGTCGCCCGCCAGGGCCTCCACGCGGTGCATGGGGAACTCCTCGAAGCGCGCCTCGAGCTGCGCGACGAACGGTCGCCTGAGCGGCGCCTTGCGGGTTGCTTCGCGCGGCAGCCGGCTGGCGGCAACGCGACACGCGTTGGTGCGCGCGCGTGGCAGCACGGCGCGCTCGAGCAGTCCGTCGAGGCTGCGCAGCAGGCCCATCAAGGCGACGAGCCGTTGAGGCGGCGGCGGCCCCGCCTCGGGCAGCGGCGGGCTCTGCATCAGAGCGCGCACCGCCGCCTCGGCATCCGGCGGCAGCTTGGCTTCGTCGCCGGCGGCGGCGCCCACGGTCAGCTCAACGCGGCCGGCCGCTTCGTCGGCGAGCTCCACCGTCACGGCGTCGATCCGCTGACGACTCTCCGCGTCCTCGGCCGACAACAGGCCGGGCTGGACGGCGTGCCCGTGGCACGACACGGCGATCGGATGCAGGAACGCAAGCACCTCGACGGCGCGCGCGAGGTCCTCGGGCAGCGGCACCTCTTCGGCATCCTCGGACGCCTGCCCCAGGGAGAGGGTCAGCGGCCGGCCGGGCCCTGCCGGCTCGACGCGCCAACCGCCCGACGCGCCGGGTGCAGCGCGGCGAGCGGCGCGGATCACGTCGTCCAGCGCGTTGGGGTCGCTGCGGATCGGCGGCGGCGGCCGGTCGTAGGACGACACGGCGTCGCGGTCCGCGCGCTGCGTCTTGAGGTGCGCAGCCGCCTCCACCTGATCGAGGATGTGGGCAACATCGGTCGTGCGCAGCGGTCCGACGGGCCGCTTGTCGTCGTACTGCCCGCAGTACGCGTCGAGACGAAGCAAGGCGTCGTCGAGCAGGTGCAGGACGAACTTCCGCGCCGCCTTCGCCGAAGCCCCGCTACGGGCTTGCGTGCGATCGAGGTGGCGCGCGACGTCGACGCGTTCGGCGACGGCCTCGCTGGCCGTGACGAGAGGCACCTCCATGAAGCCGCGTTCCCGATCGCGGATGCGACCGGCGAGGACGTCATCCACGGTCTGCCGGATGTCCTCGATGACGGCGCCCAGGGCCTCGTCGGCCTCGCTGCTGACGGTCTCCATGCCCACATCCGCGCCGCGGTAGTGCAGGCGGCGTTCTTGCAGCGCGCCCCGGATATAGCGCGCGAAGCGCCGCGCCCGATCCCGGGCGACGAACAGTTCGGGCTGCGGTGCGTCGGCGTCCACGCCGGGATCGTACGTCAGCTTCCGGTTCTCTCCACAGAGACGCAGAGGCACGGAGCAGCGGCCCTAGATGCCTGATGCCTTCTTGGAACTTCACCTAGAGCTCGCAAGCGGCCGTCGATCGCAACAGACGATTCGGCGTCTACCGAGATCGCTCTGCGCCTCTGCGCCTCTGCGGAACTCAGCTACGGAAGGTCGTCCGCGCTCTGGATGATCTTGCCCGCGACGCCGTAGTCGACGGCCTCCTGGGCGCTCATCCAGTAGTCGCGGTGCATGTCCTCTTCGAGCTTCTCGATCGGCTGCGGGGTCTCGCGCGCGAAGAGCTCGTTGGCCTTCTTGCGAAGGCGCAGGATCTCCTTCGCGCTGATCGCGATGTCGGACGCCGTGCCGCGCACGCCGACGCTGGGCTGGTGCAGCATCACGCGGCTGTGCGGAAGGATGAGCCGGCGCTCGGCCGGAGCACCGACCATGACGATGGTCGCTGCGCTCGCGGCAAGGCCGGTGACGATCGTCGTGACCGGGGCCTTGATGAAACGCATGAGGTCGTAGATCGCAAAGCCGTCGTCCGCCACGCCGCCGGGGCTGTTGATGTAGATCCGGATCGGCTTCTCGTGGCTGATCTGGTCGAGCACCATGATCCGGGTGAACACGTCGCGCGTGAGCTTGGGCTCGATGGGCCCGAAGATCATGACGCTGCGCGCGCGCAACAGCTGCCGGTCCATGATCGAGCGGGCGGACTGTTTCGTCTTCTTCTCGCCGGACTTCATGCGTTTCTCCGTTCGGGGCGGACCCTACTCCGGAATCGACGGTACGTCGCGAACGACCCGGAAGCCGAGCCAATCGACCCCCCTGGCCCGCGGTCCGACACGCGCCCGCATGCGGCCGAGGCCGCGCCAGGTCAGCTCTTCGCCGGGGTTGTCGCGAAACGAGCCACCCAGCGTGAGGGGGTACTCGCCCTTGCTGGAGCCCTGCGTGACGGTCGTAGCCGACCACTCGGCAACGTTGCCGACGAGATCCTGCACGCCGAAGGCACTCGCACCCTGCGGGTGGCTCCCGACGCGAACCGGTCGGTTGGGGCCGAACCCTCGCAGGTTGGCGTGACCGGCGCGCATCTCGGCACCCCACGGCCAGGTACCGACGCCCGAGCCGCGCAGCGCGCGTTCGAACTCGTCCGCCGTCGGCAGGCGCCCGCCGCGGGCTTCTGCCGCGTAGCGCTTCGCCTCCGGCCAGCGCACGCGGACGACGGGCATGTCATCCGGCATGTCTTTGGGCGGCTGCCACAGCCGGTGCACGCCGGGTTCGTGCGGGGCCTTCTCGATGCACGCCTTGCGCCAGGTGCGCCAAGCCCCCACCGTCACCTCGGTGCGATCGATGTAGAAGGCGCCGACGATGCGGCGCGTTCCGCTCGGCCCCCACGGCGCCTTCGCGCGCGGCACCTCGAGCGGTCCGGCTGGGATGTAGACCATGCCCTTGGGGACGTGCTTGCGGGCCCAGTCGTTGCGAATGCGCGCCATCATGCGTCCGGCGCCGGCGCGCTGCGCGAGCGATGCGTCCTCGCCCACGGCGCGCAGCGCCTTCAGACAAGGCGCGCCGCGCGCCCGGATGGCGCGCTCGAGCGCCGGCCGTTGCTCGCGGGGCGCCGCGCGCCACCGCGCGACGAGCGCGTCGGGCGTGAGTGTGGCCAGGTCGTCGCCGGCGTGCACGCCTCCCGCAGCCAGGAGGAGCGCAGCGATCGCGACGACGCGACTCACGCGCCTCCCCCGCCGGGGAACGGCCCGAGCAGCTTCTGCAGCGCAGCGTGCGCGCGGTTGAGGCGGCTCTTGACGGTCCCCATCGAGCAGCCAAGGGACTCGGCGAGGTCCTCGTAGCTGAGCCCTTCGACGTACCGCAGCACCGCGATGGCCCGCAGCTTGGGCGAGAGCTGCATCAGCGCGTGCTGCACGCGATCGGCGGCCTCCGATCGGTCGACGGCCTTCACGGGGTTGCCGCCTGCGACGCGGCCCGGCAGGCCGGAGGTCTCGAGGCCGGGGGGCATGTCCCCCATCTTCGCGGCGGGCCGGCGGGCTTCACGGCGGCGGTGGTCGATCGCGCGGTTCACGGTGATGCGGTACATCCAGGAGACGAACGACGCGTCGAGCCGGAACGAGCGGACGTGGCGCTCGAGCCCCATGAAGACGTCCTGGGCCACGTCCTGGGCGGCGCCGCGATCTCCCAGTACGCGCAGGGCAACGTTGAACACCCGTCGCTGATGACGGTCGTAGAGCGCAGCCAGCGCTTCGTGGCGCTCGTCAGCGTCCCCTGATTGCAGGGTTCGGACCAGGTCGCGGTCCGGATCCTGGTCCATCGACTGCCTGCCTCCCCCGCGAAGGTGCCGATGCTACCCCAATCGGAGCATCGGTTCTGCGGATGGACGATCCGGCGCCCCTACCCTCTTGCCATGGAGAACGTCCGCCATCTCCTGCTGCACGCCGCACCCTCCGCACCCGGGGCCGTGGACCTCGTGGCCCGATTCGCGGGCGCGCGCATCCTGCTGGCCGGGCCGGGGCTGGCTTGGGCGGGCGACGAGCGACTCGCCGCGTGTGACGACGTGGCGGTCTGCAGCCAGGACGCCCGGGCATCGGGGTGGACGCTGGAGGCCGCGCCGGAGGGCGTCCGCTGGTCGAGCGTGGCGACCTGGCTTGCCGAGGTGAAGCCCGAGGACGGCCTGTGGACGGTCCTGCCGTGATCCTCGTCGTCGTCACCACGCCCGCGCCCCCGCCGGACGCGCTCCGGCTGGTCACCGGCCTCGTCGCCGGCGGGCACGCCGTGCGGCTCGTCGAGGCCGGCCCGGGCCGCGGGGCCTTGAGCGCCGCCGATGACCTTCCCGAGGAGACGGAGGACTACCTTCGTGCGATTGCCGACTTCGACGTGAAGCCCGAGCCGATCGACGACCCCGCCTTGCGCGAAGCGCTGCTCGCCTCCTCATCCCTCATGCGCATCGGGGATCCCGCGCGCGCGGGTGAGCCGGCGGTGCTCGCCGTTTCGGATGCCCTGATTCGAGAATCGGCGGGAGAAGAGCTGATTCAACTGATCACCGATCCGGGGCAGGTGATCCGTGCCTGACTCTCCACAGAGACACAGAGTCGCAGAGCGTTGCTGGCAAGCGATACGTCGCGCTCTTGAATCGCCATGGAGGGGTCGCAAGCGGCGTGGGGCCGAAGCTGGCGATTCGACGTCCAAGGGACACGCTCTGCGTCTCTGTGCCTCTGCGGAGACCAAAAAAAGGAGGCCTCGCCGAACCGTAAACGACCCGACGAGGCCGGAGTCCAAGCCGAGGGGACTTGTGAGATTAGGGATGTGGTGGAAGGTATTGGGTTGACAGGGCAAAACCCCAGCTTGGACATCCACAGGAAGTGGGGAGACACCCCCGTGGAGCCGGACGCGAGCGCCCGACAGGCATCTATCGGCGCCCCATTCCCCGGCCTGCACACCGCATCCCGCTTCGGGCCGCGTCCAATGCGATGGACACTCCTTGTCGATCGTGCGCGTCGTGCGTTTCGGCGCAGAAGGCCATTCATCGCGGGTTGGAGACGGAGCCCGCACGAGTGTCTCGGAATGCTTCAATGACGCACATGGCGAATCGTGCATCCATCGTCCTGCTCTCCGGCGGCATGGACTCCGCGACCGCTGCGGCCATCGCGAAAGCGGATCGGTGGAAGCTGCACGCCATCGCCATCGACTACGACCAGCGCGCTCGCGCGGAGCTCGAAGCGGCCCGTCGCGTCGCAGCGTTCCTCGGCGCCGAGAGCTTCCGAATCCTGACTGTTGACCTGCGTGCGTTGGGCGGCAGCGCACTCACCGACGACATCGATGTGCCCAAGGACCGGGCCGACATGGGATCGGGCATCCCGGTGACCTACGTACCTGCGCGCAACACCGTCTTGCTCTCGCTTGCGCTGGCTGCCGCCGAGACCACGGGCGCCGAGGCCATCGTGATCGGCGTCAACGCGCTCGACTACTCCGGCTACCCGGACTGCCGGCCGGCGTTTCTCGAGGCCTTCGAGCAGGTCGCCGCCACCGGCACGAAGCAGGGGATCGAAGGGCGCGCACCGGAGATCCTGGCGCCGCTCGTCGACATGACGAAGGCCGACATCGTCACGCGCGGCACGGAACTCGGTGTGCCCTTCGAGCACACGCTCTCGTGCTACGACCCCGTCGAAGAGGCGAACGCGTGGCTTCACTGCGGCCGCTGCGACGCGTGCCGCCTACGGCGCAAGGGCTTCGACGAAGCGGGGATCGAGGACCCGACGCCGTACGTCGGTGACTAGCCCCCACCCTTTCCGCCGCCCCGTTTGCGAGCGACGCCGACGCAGAACGCGAAACCGCCCCAGAGCAACGTGGCACCGAAGAATCCCATCAGCCACGCCGAGGTCGGCATCTCGTTTCGGCGCATGACATCGGCCACGCGCGAGCGGATCTCGTCGTAGCGAGCCTGGGCAGGGGCATCACCGCCTGCTTTGGCCTCGGCCGCGAGCGCGTCTTTGGCCGCCTTGTACAGCGGGTTGGCACCTTCGAAGTCAGCACCGTCCTTCTCGATATAGGCCGCCAACTCCTCGACGGCCTCCAAGGGGGTCGGTTCGTCGCCAGCCCATGCCGTCGTAGGCACCGCGAGAACCACGATCATGATCCAAGCGCTACGCATCCGGGGCCTCCCCTTCTTCGTCCTTGCGCGTCTTGATGGCTTGCAGCACGACAGCGAGGATCAGAACGGCACCTGCGGGGACGACGCCGAAGACCACGATGTCGAGGTTGATGCCCTTGTCGATGAGTTTCATCGTGTACTTCACGAGCGACCAGATGAGCACGGCCGGAGTCACGTACTTGAGGCAGAAGACCCATAGCTTGCCCGTAGTCAACTCGGACCGGGCATTGATGTCGTCCTGTAGCTCCTGGAACTTCTTCTTGGGAATGACCCACGCGACCAGGAGGCACTGCACGAGCGCCACGAGTGGGAGCCCGTAGTCCCCCATGTAGCTGTCGGTAATCCCCAACCAGTCCGCTCCTCGGCCAAAGCAGTAGATAAGCCCCATCAGGAACCCACCGACACAGAGGCTCGTGACCACAACGCCGCGGGAGACGTCGAACTTGTCCTTCATGGCAGCAGCCACCGCCTCGACGATCGAGAACGCCGAGTCGATACCGAGCGTAAGTAGCATCACGAAGAAGCCCACGGCCAGGAGCGCTTGCAAGCCGACAGCCATGTCGATCTGTTGGATGGCCTCGGGATACGTGACGAACGCGAGCGTGCCTCCGGAGATGCCCTGCATGTCCGGAATGGGCTTCCCCAACGCCGCGGCGAGGTAGCCCAGCGTGCTGAACACGGCAAAGCCGGCGAGGAAACTGAAGCCGCAGTTTGCGAACGACGTCATGTACGCGTTGTTGACGACGTCGGAGTCCTTGGGACGGAATGAGGCGTACGCGATCAGGATGCCCCATCCCACGGAGAGCGAGAAGAACACCTGGCCGTAGGCGGCGAGCCAGACCTCCGGATCGCCGAGCTTGCCCCAGTCGGGCGCGAGGTAGTAGGAGAGCCCGTCCATGCTGTTCGGGAGTGTCAAGCCGCGGATCGCAAGTAGAACGAGGATGATCAGCGGCAGCGGCACCGTGATCATCACGACCTTGCCCACACGATGAACGCCTTTGGCGATCGCGAGGTAGACGCAGAGCCAAGTTGCGGCCAGCCCGAACATCGTCGCGACGTTGAAGTCGCCGATCCCGTCGTCCTTCGGCGTGCCGAGCACCTGGTTGAAGAACGCCGCGGTGTCCGAACCCCCATCGGTGGCCGCTCCGGTCCACGGGAGTTTCCCGTTGAGCATGCCGACGACCGACTCGTAGGCGAACTGCCAGCTCCACGCGAGGATGATGCAGTAGTAGAAGGAGATCATCAGACCGACGAGGACGGCCCACCAGCCGACCCACTCGAAGCGCTTGTCCAAGCGTTGGAACGAGCGAGGTGCCGAGCCCTGGTACTTCGAGCCGATGCCGTACTCGACGATCATCAGCGGGATACCCGCCGTGAGAAGCGCGATGAAGTAGGGCACGAAGAACGCGCCGCCGCCGTTCTCGAACGCCTGGCCGGGGAAGCGCCACACGTTGCCGAGCCCGATGGCGCTGCCCACCGCGGCCATGATGAACGCCGTCCTGCTGTGCCAGCGTTCCCGTTGTTCAGCCATCCAACGCCTCCCGGTCTGCCCCGCCCGCGGCAAGAAGCGCGCAGTCTACAGATCCCATCCCCTTGCCGAAAGACGGCAGATCGGGCCACGGACCTATACTCCCGTCCCCATGCGCGTCCTCGCCGTCATCACCGCGTGCCTACTGTTCGCCGCGTGCGATGCCGGCCACCGCGAGGACGACAAGGCCGTGCCCGGCGGCGACAACGCCTTCCCCGGTCCGCAACTCGCGATCACGACGCCGGCCCCGGGCCAGCGCATCCCGGCCGGGCGCGAGCCGATGGTCATGTTCGACCTGCGCAACACACAAGCGCCCGACCGCAAGGACGGCGACCACATCCGCTACAGCCTCGACGGCGGGCCGGAGCAGACGGTCGGCGATCCGACACGCCCCGTGCGATTGCCCGGCGCGGCAACGCCTGGCGAGCACGTCATTCGTGCGTACGTGGCCAAGGCGGACGGCACGCCCTACGAGAACGAAGAGGCGCGGGCCGAGCGGACGTTCACCGTAGGGGAGTAACCCGCTAGGTCAGGAGGGCTCTACGTCCTTCTCGAGGATCTCCTCGAGGTTGTCCCAGCCCATCGAGGACCAGAAGGCGTGCGCGCCGGGGTCCTTCGCCGCAACGGAGAGCCGTACGGTGTCGATGCCGTCCTCGTAGAGCACGTCGAGCAGACGTCCGGCCAGGCGCCGCCCCACCCCGTTGCGACGGCGCGGGCCGATCACGTAGCAGTCGGTGATGCGCGCGACCTGGCTGGGGATCTGCCAGCCGTTGCCCGGAGACTTGACCGCGGACGCGAAACCGATGAGCAGCCGCCCCCCCTCCTCGGCAACCACGACGTGGCGATTCGGATCCTGCAGCCACTTCGCAAGCTCGTTCGCCATGTGCTCGCGCGCACGCGGATGTGGGGCGAAACGCGCGTCCATATCGGAGAGCTCCTTCATCATGGCCTGCCAGAGCAGGAGCAGACTGGGGATGTCGCCGCGCCGCGCGTTGCGGATCGGAACCCCTTCCATGTCGTGCTCCTCCTTGGTTACAGCGCGTTCAGCCTGCGCTCCATGACGAACTGCAGCGGCGCGTAGCCGGCGGCATCGAGCTGGGCACGCGCGCCCGGATTGGTCACAGGGACCGCCGCCCGCAACACCGTGGCGCCGCGGCCCAGGAGCACCTCGGTCAGCAGCTTCACCAGCGCGCCGCCCAGGCCCTTGCCGCGGCTCGACTCCGCTATGTAGCACTCGGCAATCTCGCCGACGTGCTGGCTCTGGAAAACAGGCGGCCAGACGTTGAGGAATCCCATCGCGTAGCCGACCAGTTCCCCGTGTTCTTCGTCGCCCTCGGCCGGCGTCTCCGCAACCAGCAGGACGCGGTCGTCCTGTCCCATCCAGACCGGGAGCGCCTGCTCGGTTCGCTGACGCGCATCCGGAAGCAGCCTCAGGCGCGGTTCCTCGTGGGCCGTCTCGCCGAGGAAGCGCATACGCAGGTCGACCAGCTGCTGCAGGTCGCCGCGGCGCGCCGCGCGAACGGACCCCGGGTACTCGGCCGCCATGCTGCCCCCCGTTGCATGCGTAATCCAAAGACGATCATACGCCGCAGGCATGCAGAGGCGCCAGCGCGGTCGCTGAACCGTGCGCTAGCGGCGCCGCCCGACGTGGCGCGTGACGTGCCCACCGTGGTGATGCCCGGCATGGACGTGGGCGTGTCCACCGCCGATGCGGATGCCGATGTGCACGCCGCCGCCGTATCCGCCGCAAGGATGCCCGTAGTGGTGACCGAAGCCGTAGCCCAGCGGGTAGTGCGGACGAAAGAACGGCCCGATCCCCCAAGGCGTGATGCGATAGAACGCAACGCCGCGGGGCTCCTCGAACTCGCGCGCCTCCTGGCGGATCCCCTCTTCGATGAGCTGGCGCTGTTCGCGCGCCTCTTCGTTGCCCGGATCGAGGATGAGTGCCGAGCGCAACATGGCGCGCGCGTCGTCATAGCGACCCTGCTGGCGATACAGGTCCGCGAGATCCAAGTACGTCGCAACGAGCAGCGCGTGCAGCGTCGCATAGACGTCGTCGGTCTCGGCGCCGAAGGCTTTGGGGTCCTGCTGCAGCGCGCGCCGGCCGTCGAGCAACACGCGTGCGGCGGTCTCGAGGTAGCGAACCGCGCGCTCCAGGCTGAGCGCCGGATCGGCGGCGCGGTCGCGCGCGTGGCGCGCCTTGTCGAGCTCCGCCAACACACGCTGCGCGGTCTCGGAAAGCGGAGCCGGCTTGGCGTCCGGGTCCGGCTGCGGTTGCTGCGGCGCGTCGGGCTTGGGCTCCGGCAAGGGCCCCCCGGGCTCGGGCACGAGGCCGGCCGCCGGATCCGTAACCTGCTGTTCGAAGCGCATCTGCGCGAGTCGCGCGATCGTGGAGATGCGCAGCAGCTCGCCCGCCTCGAAGCGGCTTGCGCCGAGTCCTTCGAGCAGCGCGGCCGCGCGCGTGATGACGGCACGCGGATCGCCGCCTGCGCGCAGCAACTTCTCGAGCCCCGACAACGCGTCGGCCGCCTCGCGCTTCGCCAGCGCGGCCAGCGCCGCCTTGCCCTCTTCGGCGAGTGCCGGATCGAGGGCGGCGGCCTGCTCGAAGCGCTCGGTCGCTTCCGCACGCATGCCGAGCCGTAGCGCGAGGCGCGCGCTCATCATGCGCGCCGAACCACTCTGGGGGTCGGTATGCCGGTCGATCAACGCGAGCAACGCCTTGGGCTCGAGCCGTTCGAAGGGCAGATCGACGCGCGCGGTGCCGCCGTCCTTTCGGATGGTGACGTTGACGGCCTTGGCCTTGATCTCGAGCTCGTCGACATCGAGAACGCGCCCGCCCTTGAGGTGGATGCGCTCGGCCCGAGCGGGCAAGGCGGTGGCTACCAGAAGGGCGGTCGCGGCGAAGAGGGCGGCGGCAGTTCTCATGGCCGTAGCCCATTGTAGGGCCACGCGCACACAGGAAATCGCCCCGTCCCGGGAAGGGACGTTTCCTCCCCGGACGTATGCTCTGGCCATGTCTTTCGCCCCGTTGCCTGAAATCTTCGACGAACTACGTGCCGGCCGGATGGTCATCCTCGTGGACGACCCGGATCGGGAGAACGAGGGCGACCTCATCATGCCCGCGGATGCGGTCACGCCTGAGGCCATCTCGTTCATGATCCGGTACGGCTCGGGCATCATCTGCGTGGCGATGCCCAACGAGAAGGCGGATGCGCTCGATCTGCCGCTCCAGGTCGACAACTCCAGCAACTCCTCGCGCTTCGGCACGCAGTTCACCGTGAGCATCGAAGCGGCCAAGGGTGTGACGACGGGGGTGAGTGCCGCAGACCGCGCCTGCACCATCCGGACCGTCGCGCGGCCGGACTGCGAACCGGCGGACATCGCCCGGCCCGGCCACGTCTACCCGATCCGCGCCGCGGACGACGGCGTGCTGCGGCGCAGCGGCCAGACCGAGGGATCGACAGACCTCTGCCGCCTCGCGGGTCTGGCCCCCATCTCGGCGATCACGGAGCTCATGAAGCCCAACGGCAGCATGATGCGCGTGCCGGACCTCGAGATCTTCGGCGCCGAGCACGGCCTCAAGATGTGCTCGGTCCGCGACATCATCGACTACCGGCGCCGCGTCGAGCGTCTCATCACGCTCGAGACGAGCGCGTCGCTGCCGACGCGGTTCGGTAACTTCCACATCCAGGTGTACAGCGCCAAGGCGGACCCCGAGCCGCACCTCGCACTCACCATGGGCATCGACGATCCGGTCGACGGACAGCCCAACCCGCCGATCGACGAGCCGATCATGGTGCGTGCACACAGCGAGTGCCTGACGGGCGACCTGTTCCACTCCGATCGCTGCGACTGCGGCGAGCAGCTCCGCGCCGCGCAGGCCCGCATCGCGGCCGAAGGACGCGGCGTGATCCTCTACATGCGACAGGAAGGCCGCGGCATCGGTCTCGTCAACAAGATCAAGGCGTATGCGCTGCAGGACGAGGGCCTCGACACGGTCGAGGCGAACGTGAAGCTCGGCTTCAAGGCTGACCACCGCGACTACGGCGTCGGCGCGCAGATCCTGCACGGCCTCGGCATCCGCCACATGCGCCTGCTGACGAACAACCCGGTCAAGTTCCGCGCGCTCAAGGGCTACGGCCTCGAGATCGTCGAGCGGGTTCCGCTCGAAGCCGTACCGACGCCCGCCAACGAGGCGTATTTGCGCACGAAGGCCGAGAAGATGGGGCACATCCTGTCCCTCCCGAAGCGGGAAGAGGCGTAACCGCACCGGCCGTGCTCGCCGGCCGTCGCCGCGATGTAGGGGCGACCCGAGCGAAGCGAGTGGTCGGCCCGCGCCGTCGTGCCTCGCAGATCGCGGTTTCCGATCCGCCGAAACGGGCCGACCACGCGGCCCTGTGGGCCTCGGGTCGCCCCTACACCGCCCCCCGCCATGCGCACACTGACCTAGAACCGCAGGTACGTGTACCCCGCGAGCGCGTCGCGGTACTCCTGAACGATGCGCTTGGCGGCCGCCTTCGTGATCTCGCCGTCGTCCACGCGCTGGTCGGCCTGCGACTGGATTCGCTCGATCATCGTCTCGGGATCGTGATCGAACAGCCGCAGCACGTCGTGCGCCTCGTCGCCGAGGCGAACCTGGGAGACGCGCACGCCGCCGTTGCGATTGAGGAAGACCTGCGCCTCGTCCACGCGGCCGAAGAGGTTGTGGTAGTCGCCGAGCACGTCCTGGTACGCACCGAGCAGCAGTACGGCGACGTAGTACGGCTCCCCGTTCTGGAGCGGATGGAGCTTGAGACTCTCCTTGACGTCGCGGAGGTCGACGAAGCGGTCGATCTCGCCGAACGAGTCGCAGGTCACGTCGCAGAGCGTGGCAGGTACCGTCGGTTCCTCGTTCATCCGGTGGATCGGCACGACGGGGAACAGCTGATCCAGTGCCCACGAGTCGGGTAGCGACTGGAACACGCTGAAGTTGGCGATGTACTTCGTGATCATCCGCTTCTCGAGCGCCTCGAACTCCTCGAGACGGAAGCGATCGTCCTGGGCGTAGTGCAGCGCCTGGCGCCCGATCATCATCATCAAGCGCTCGCAGATGGCGCGATCGCGCAGCGACAGGTAGCCGAGATCGAAGTGGCTGAGCAGCTCGTCGCGCCGGGCCTCCGCGTCGTGGAAGAACTCGCGGTGGTTCTTGCGCGTCATGCCCTCCCAGATCTCGTAGAGCTCGCGCACCGACTCGTGCGCGTCCGCAGGCACGATCAGCTCCTCGCCGTTCTCCTGCAGGTTCTGACCGCCGATCTCGCTGATCAAGACCGCGTGATACGCGGTGAGCGCGCGCCCGGACTCGGAGACCAGCGTCGGCACCGGTACGTTCTCCGCGTCGCAGATCTCCTGCACGATGTACACGACGTCGTTCGCGTACTCCGAGATCGTGTAGTTCATGCTCGCTTCGTACGACGTGTTGCTGCCGTCGTAGTCCACGCCCAGGCCGCCCCCGACGTCCAGGTACTCGAGCGGGCATCCTTCGGCCCGTAACTTGGCGTAGACGCGGGCGCCCTCGCGCACGGCGGCCTTGATGCGGCGGATCTCGGTGATCTGGCTTCCGATGTGGAAGTGCAGCATGCAGAAGCCGTCGAGCAGGTTGCCCCGCTTGAGGCCCTCCATGACGTCGATCAGCTCCTGCGTCGTCAGGCCGAACTTGGCCTGCGCGCCGCTGGAGCGCTCCCACTTGCCGGAGCTGCGCGCGACGAGGCGCATACGAGCTCCGAGCAGTGGCTTGACGCCGGCGCGCTTGGCGACCTTGCGAATGAGATCGACCTCGTGCGGCTTCTCGATGATGAGCACGACGTTGCGGCCCATCTCGAGGCCGCGCAGCGCGAGCTTGACGTACTCCGCGTCCTTGTAGCCGTTGCACACGATGAGCGCGTCGTCGTGGAGATCGTGTTGGAGCGCGACGGCGAGCTCCGCCTTGCTGCCCGCTTCGAGCCCCATGCCGAAGCGCTTGCCGGCGCGTACGAGCTGCGACACGACGCTCGCGTGCTGGTTGACTTTGATCGGGAACACGCCGCGGTAGCGCCCCGGGTACTCGAACTCCCGGATCGCGCTGTCGAACGCACCGAACAGCTCTTCGACGCGGCTGTGCAGGATCTGCGGAAACCGCAGCAGCAGGGGAAAGCGCATCTTGCGGCGCTTGAGCCGGGGGATGAGGTTGAAGAGATCGACGCGCTGCGTGCCGCGCGTGGGGTGGACCGTCAAGTGGCCGCGCGCATTGACGCCGAAGTAGCCGTGGCCCCACGCGTCGATGCCGTAGTACTTGTTGGCTTCACGCGGGCCGAACGACATGCATGGACTCCTGCCCGTCTCGCGGGGGCCGCATAGTTGAAGGCAACAGCGCGGGAGAAGGGAAGGGAATCCGCGTCTTTACTTGCGCGGGCAGTCGTCGACGGGATCAGGTGCGGGCCTGCCCGCAACCGTGGTCGGGTGGTACGGCCGATCCGGGTCCAGGCCGGTCAGCGTGACCGACGCGACCCGGTCCTTCGCGGTCAATGCGTCCACGACGGCCTGGCCCTCGACGATGCGCCCGAAGAACGAGGCTTCCTTCTGGATGTGCAGCGCGCTGCCGGTCAGCACGAAGAACTGCGAGCCCTCCGAGTCGCGGGCGGCGTTCGCCATCGCGACCATGCCGCGGAGCGCCGGCAGGCCGCTGAGCTCGGATCGAATCGCATAACCCGGCGTGCCCATGCCGGTCGCCGCGCCACCGTCGCGCGTGCAGGGATCGCCCATCTGCGCGAGGAAGAACGGTACGGTGCGATGGACGGCCAGTCCGTCGTAGAAGCCCTTGCGCGCCAGATAGACGAAGTTGTTGACCGTGTTGGGCGCTGCGTCCTGGAAGAGCTCGAAGATGAACGTGCCCTTCGTGGTCTCGACTACTGCCCGCGGTCGCTGCTCGTTCTTCTCCTTGGCGAGCCTGCGCTGCTCGCGCATCGCGGCGACGGCGCCCTGCTGCGAGAGCTTCGCGTGCTCGGAAAGGAAGGGATCCTGGCGGTAGCGCAGGGCGAGCCGATCGAGCGCTTCCTTGGCCTCGACGAACCCGCCGCGCTTGTAGCGCAGCAGCGCCTGCGCCAGCTCGACCCCCTCTCGCGCCGGCAGGCTCATCTTCTTCTTCGTGAGCATCACGTGCAGCCGCTCGAGCGCGACCTCGAAATCCGTCGCCGCGCCCAGAGGTCCCTCAGCGAGCGCGATCGCGCGCACCTTCATGTGCAGGCCGTACTGCGCCTCGCGCCAACCCGGCGACGCCTGCAGGACGGCCTCGAAGTCCTTCGTGGCCTCGTCCGGCATCGCGATTCGGTGATAGATGTCGCCACGAATCGTCCGCACCGGCACCTCGAGGTCGGGCTGCGCGGCAAGGATCCGGTCGAGCGGCTCGAGCAACAGCTCCTGGACGTGGCGCTTCACCCGCTTGCGCGAGAGGTGCATCTGCAGGGGGACCGACTGTCCCTTGAGGAACGCAAGCCATGCAAGGCGACGTTCGCGATCCGCGGCGTCCTCCTTCGCAAGCCGCTCTTCGTCCACGGTGGCCTGGGCACGCCACGCGTCGCTCGGCGTCAACGCGAGCCACGTGGCGGGCCCGGCCCACTGCGCGTTCGCGGGCGCCGACGAAACGACGTTGGGTGTGCGCGTGAACACCACGACGGCGAGGCGAGCGCCGCCCTCCCCCAGTGCGAGGTCCGAGATCGGAAGGCGAACCTCGACGCCCCAACGGCCTGCCTGCGACCAGTCCGCGCCGCCCTCGAAGCGGTAGACCGAGCGCCCGACACCCTTGGGTCCGCGTACGGCGTAGCGCGGCGCACGCGGTTCGACGGGACGGTAGCCGAGTGAGATCGCGTCGGCCGCGCTCCCGGCCCCTTCGGGTGCGATCAGCAGGTGCACGCCCATCGATGTGCCCGGATCTTCCTCGCACCGCACGCCGACGTACAAGCAGCCATCGGCCACGGTCATGCGCACGTCGGGCGTGATGGTGCGCAAGCGAATGAGACCGACGTCGGGCTCGGTCGGCTGCGGGAGGACCGGCACCTTCACCGGCGCAGCAGGCAGCGTGCGCGCGTCCTGCCAGACGGCGTCGTCGAGCTTGCCGTCGAGTGTGATGATCGTGTCCGCGTGTGCGGGCGCGCTGATCAGAAGCAGCACGGCCAGGACACAGAGGTTGCGCGAGACGCTCATACGAGAACCCTCGATGCGTAGAAAACGCCCCCCGCCGCCGCAGCAGCTGGGACATTGTCGTCAGGCGGCAGGGGTACGAGATCGAGAATCGTCGCCGCCCCGGCCGCCAGGAAACAGATCCCGATCGACGGCGCGGCCCCGGCTGCGACCACCCCGCTCGAGTCCGCCAGCGCCACTACGCCGCGCGACAGTCCCCACGCCGCAAGCCCGCCCACGAGCAGGTAAGCCGACGAACCGGACCAGGTTGCCTTCGGGTGGCCGAAGAGCGCCGGTGCCTTGACGCGGGTTCCGACGATCGCGGCCGCCGCGTCGCCGAACGCGAGCACGCCCCAGGCCGCAGCGGCCTCCGCCGGCGGCAGGAGATAGACGAGTCCCAGCACTGCGAGCGGGTACGTGCGCAAGCCGCCCAGGAAGGGCTCGCCCTCGCGGCGCAGCTTCTTCTCCATGCCCGTGAGCGGGAAGACGACCCAGCCAGCGAGCATGCCGAGGCCTGCGCACACGAGCGCCCACGGGCGCGGCAGCACGCCGAGCGCGAGCGCACCCAGGCCGGTCGCCGCGTGCAGCGCGGGCCGGAACAAGGAATGGTGCGGCGCCGTCACGCGCGCGCCCCCAGGCGGAACGGCCCCTCGCGCGTCGCCGGCTCGACGCCCTTGCCCGCGGCACACGGATCGAGCACCTCGTGCCAGAAGACGAAGCCGCCGGGCTTTGCGACGCGCATCGCCTCGGCACACACACCGGGCGGATCGGTCCACGCGCCCTTCGAGTCGGCACCCATCACGACGACGACATCCATGCAGTCGTCGGCCAGGGGGAGCGCATCGGGATCGGCAACGGCGAAGTCCACGCCGTCGCGTACGAGCGAGGACAGGTCGAGCCCGATCTCCTTGAGACCACTGTCTCTGGGCGCGGGAAGGAAGAAGTCCTCGTTCGTGACCGCGATGTTCCGCGCGCGGCGCACGCACGCGATGCTGCGGTCGAGCCCGAGCACGGTCTCGATGTGGCGCGCAAGCACGAACGCCGCGCGGCCGACGCCCGAGCCGACGATCACACCGGCCATCGGCTGTCGCTCCGCTGGCAGCACGTGGCCGAAGAGGGCGCGCAGCGCCTCGTCGTCGGGATGCCGCGTGGTGTCGTAGCCCTCGGGCGGCTGCGCCGCGAGGTCGCGGTAGTGCCCGACGACCTCGTCGAAGGCCACGCGGTCGTGCCCGCCGCCTGCCGCGTCGAGCAGGAAGCGCGCAAGGCGCGGATCGTTGATCGGGCTGCGCTTGTATACGTTGCCGTGGCTGCGCATGTGCGCGCGCAGATCGACAGGCAATACCGCGACGCCGGCGACGAGCGGCCGCACCTCGCGCTCGTCGCGTGAGACGAGGAACGCCTCGACGATCTCGTCTTCGGCCACCCGCACGGGATCGAGGTCGTACTGCGCGTGCGTACGGGGGCACGCGAGGAGAGGGAGAAGGGCGCTGCGCACGAGCCGGAGCCTACCAGCGGGTCACTTGACCGTGTCCGGCTCGATGAACTGGACGTCGACTTCGGGGAACTCGCGGGTCACGAGCTCCTCGGTCTCGTTGATGCGCTGCATGAGCGTCGCAGCGTCCAGGGTCTCGTCGCGCGGGTGGATCTTCGCCGCGACGAGCACTTGCGACGGGCCGTCCCAGATCGCCATGATGTGGAGCACATCGAAGCCCGCGTCCTCCCAGATCGTGCGGATGCCGCCGCGGACGTCCTCCGTTGCGGAGAGCCCGACGATCAAACGTCGGACCTGTGTCGCGATGAAGACCGCCACGACCAGCAGCAGAAGGCCGATGACGCACGACCCCAGGGCGTCGAAGACCGGGTTGTCCGTGACCCACGTGAGCAGCACGGCGATGAGCGCGATGAGCATGCCGGCCTGGGCCGCGATGTCCTCGAAGAGAACGACGAGCAGGTTGACGCGCCCGGTGCGGCGTGCCCACGCCATCAACGGCGTCTTGCCGCGTACCGACGATGCCTCGATCCACGCCGCGCGCAGGCTGTAGCCCTCGAGCGCGAGGCCGAACAAGAGGACGCCCACGGCCCAGCCGACGTGCTTCAGCGGATGGGGATCCATGAACTTGTGCACGCCTTCGTAGAGCGAGTACAGCCCGCCGGCAACGAAGAGCATGGCCGCAACGAGCAGCGCCCAGAAGTAGGTCTCGCGCTGGTAGCCGAGCGGGTGCTTCTCGTCGGCCGGACGCGTCGAGCGTTTGTGTCCGACGATCAGGAGCGCCTGGTTGCCCGCGTCGGCGAAGCTGTGAATCGACTCCGCCATCATCGAGCCCGAGCCGGTGACGATCGCGGCGACCAACTTGGCGATTGCGATGCCCAGGTTCGCGAAGAGCGCGAGCAAGACGACCTTGAGGGATCCGCCGGCGGCCATCGCGGAATCCTATCCTGTGTGCCCGCTCGTTGCTCGGGTTGGTATGGTGCGAACACTGCATGGACAGCCTTCACGGCCAGCTTCTGATCGCCCCGCCGTACCTGTCGGATCCGAACTTCCGGCACACCGTCGTGCTGATGATCCAGCACGACGAGGAGGGCGCGTTCGGCGTCATCCTCAACCGGCCCACCGGGCGCTCGATCCGCGAGGTCTGGGAAGAGGTCAAGGGCGAGCCCTGCGACTGCGCCGAAGAGGTGCGTGTCGGCGGCCCGGTCACAGGCCCGCTCGTGGCCCTGCATGCAGAGCCCGCGCTGGGCGAGATGCAGGTGGTCGACGGCGTGTACTGCAGCATGAGTGCGGAGAAGATCGAGGAGATCGTGCGTGACGATCGCAAGCTCGTGCGCTTCTACGCCGGCTACTCCGGCTGGGGCGGCGGCCAGCTCGAGGCGGAGCTCTCGACCGGCTCGTGGCTCACCACCGAAGCGACGGCCGACAACGTCTTCCACGTGCGCGACGAGGACCTGTGGAACGAGGTCGTGCGCAAGGCCGCGGGTGGGGAGACGCTGCCGCCCGTGGACCTGGGCGGCAGCGACACGACGGATCCGTCGATGAATTGAACGCGCGGCCCAAGCGGGCGTTCGCGGAGGGGCACAAGGCCCCTCCCTACAGCCCAGGGACGATCGGATGCCCGATGCTGTAGGGGGCACCTTGTGTGCCCCCGCCGAACCTACGCCCGCGCAGCTTCCATCGGCGGGAACGCGACGGTGTCGTTGTTCCACAGCACGACCTCGATCTCGTAGCCGGTCGGGTCGAGCACGTACCAAGCCGACGAGTTCGGCCAGCGGATCTCGCCGCCGCCGTAGCCGAACTCGACGCCCTCGCGTTCGGCCGTCGCGAGCCAGGCGTCGCGATCGGTGATGCGCAACGCGAAGTGGTTCACGCCGTGGAGCTTCTTCGCCATCAGTTCGTCGCCGCCCAGGAAGGCACGGTCCGGGGCCTTGTAGATGCAGAGCATGGCTTCGCCGGCGCGCAGCACGCGGAACGGTGTGCCGCTGGACGAGAGGCCGTCTTCGACGCGCTTGAAGCCGAAGACGCGCCCGTACCAGTCTTCCGTCTCGTCGAGGTCGTTGACTGTGAGGTTGAGGTGATCGAGGTGCTTGACGTTCATGGCATTCTCCGGTCGGTGTAGGAACTACGGATGGCGCAACTCCAGCCCCCTTACGGCGCACTCCCGGATCGGATCTGGGTGGTCGGACCGTGCGGAGCTGGAAAGTCGACAATGGGCAGGCGCCTTGCGGCGCACCAGGGCGTCGAGGTGACGTCGCTGGATGAGATTCACTGGCGGCCGGGTTGGGTCGAGGGGCCGCGCCCCGACACCGCCGCGCGCATCGCGGAGGTCGTTGCACGCGATCGATGGGTGATCGACGGGAACTACGGCACACACCGTGTCAACCACACGAGCCGCATCCAGCTGTACGTGTGGTTGGACTTCCCCTTGCACGTGACCTTCCCGCGCCTGATCAAGCGCGGCGTACGGCGAAGCGTCACGAAGGAGGCCGTCTGCAACGGGAACACGGAGTCGTTGTGGCGGACGTTCTGCCACCGCGAGTCCCTGTTGCTCTGGGCGATCACGAGCGACAAGCGCCGGCGAAAGGGACTGGTGGAAGAAACGGCGACCCGCCCCCATGTCCGCCTTCGATCGCAAGTCGCGGTCGATCGCTGGTTGGCGGCTGCGGGGGTTTCGAGGACCGATCGCCATGCGTCTCTTTCTGGTTAGCCCAAGAACGCTCTGAGCATCCATGCGGTCTGCTCCTGCTCGTCCGCCATGGTGTCGAGCATGTTCACGGTGCCGTCGTCGCCCGCTTCGCCGGCGAGCTTCGCCGTCGCGCGCAGCGAGTCGTTCAGCGTGCTGAGGTCGGCCATCGTCGTCTCGACCATCGCCTCGGCCGACGGGTTGCCCTCGTCCTCCGCGAGGCGGGCATGGGCGAGCTGCTCCTTGAGCGTGGAGAGCGGCTTCTCACCGAGCGCGAGCACGCGCTCCGCCAGCGCGTCGACGTGCAGCGCGGCCGCGTTGTAGAGCTCCTCGAACTTCTCGTGGAGCCCGAAGAAGAGGGGGCCCTTCACGTTCCAGTGGTAGTTGCGAAGCTTCTGGTAATGCACCTGGTAGTCGGCGACCAGCAGGTTCAGGGCGTCGGTGACGTTGCTCATCGTGCTCTCCTCGCGGCTGGGGGTGTTCCCCCTGCCGACGTCCCAATTGCACCCGAGTCTTCAGATAATTCCAATCGTTAGTACTATCTCGACTGATAGAGAGGACTTATCAATGCGCCCTACCCTTCGCCAGCTTGAGTACCTCGTCGCCCTGGCCGACACGCTGAGCTTCCGCAGGGCGGCGGAGGCGTCGTTCGTCTCCCAGCCCGGCCTGAGCGCGCAGATCAAGGAGCTCGAGAAGACGCTCGGCGTCTCCCTGTTCGAGCGCAACCGGCGCACCGTGCTCGAGACGCCGGCCGGCAAGGAGGCGTCGCGGCGCGCACGTGAGGTCCTCGCCGCCGTGGACGACCTCGTGGACGCGGCCAGCCTCCACCGCGCGCCGCTCGCGGGCGACCTCCGGCTGGGCGTCATTCCGACGGTGGCCCCGTACCTCCTGCCGCGCGCACTGCCCATGGTGCGCAAGAAGCACCCCGACCTGCGCCTGCTCATCGCCGAGGACCAGACGCCGCGGCTGGTGGCGCGCCTGGCCGCCGGCGAGCTCGACGTGCTGCTGCTGGCGCTCGAAGCCGATCTGGGGGACAGCGAGACGCTGCCGATCTTCCGCGATCCGTTCGTGCTCGCGGTACCGACCGGCCACCCCTTGGCTGCGCGAAAGCGTGCACGCGAGGACGACCTCACCGGCGAGACCGTGCTGCTGCTCGAAGACGGCCACTGAATGCGCGACCAGGCCCTGGCCGTGTGCCAGGTCGCCGGCGCCGACGAGGTCGGTGACTTCCGCGCAAGCAGTCTCCCCACACTCGTCGAGATGGTCAGCAGCGGCATCGGCGTGACGCTGCTGCCTTCGTTGGCGATCGCCTCGATCAAGCGGACAGGCGCCGCGCTGTCCCTCATCCCGTTCAGCAGCAAGGGGCCGGCGCGCACGATCGGCCTCGCGTATCGCAAGTCCACCGCGCGGGCGAGCGAGTTCGCGCTCCTCGCCTCCCTCTTCGAGTTCCACGCGGGGCGCTAGCGCTCCCCGTGGTTATCCGGTTGTGTCAGCCCCTGCCGGTACGGTGCGGGGATGACTATTGCTATTCCTAAGACGTTGATCGAGTTTCAGCAGCAGTTTGCGAC
>JANQJW010000032.1 GCA_028281445.1 Planctomycetota bacterium
GAGTCAGCCTTCGCTCCGCTCAGCCTGCCTCGGCAGGCATGGGACCTGGCGCCCGTTACGAGTTAGAAAGTGGCACGGCTATTGGGGGCAGTTCACGGCGAAGTGGAAGCTGTCTACATCGAGGGCGTCGTGGCACTCCGGTGCGCAGATGATGCGGCGGACCTGGATCTCGGCGTGATTGGGGACACGCCGCCGGAGCCAACTTCGAGACTGGCCCTCTGCAAATCGATCGGCGTGGCTGCAGATGAGGATGACAGCTTCGTCCCCTGGGCTGAAACAACGCAGGGAGTCGAGGGAAGCTCCCGGCGCTCGAACATCAAAGTCGACGTCCGATATCGGTGTCTGTCCTCAGCGTGCGGCTACATCGAGCGCGTACTTCACACCTCCTCCACCGATACCCCCCTAAACCTGATGATGCGGTCGTTCGCATCGTCGATTCCGTTGATCGACCGTGGACCACTCGCCGAGCTGGCACGTGCCTGACCCAGCTATCCGGATGCTCTCGCGACGCGGACGTGCGAAGAGAATCTGGGCCGGTCATTGCGCGCGAGCGGTCGCGAGGAGGTGACGCTCCCGTCTCCGGCGCCCCGTCTCCTTGACTACGATTCGACACTCAGAGAGAGACCCGCTATGGCAAGAAAGGGCTACCCGGCCGAACGGATCATCCCAGCTTGTGACAGCAGGACCGTGCGGAACAGGTACAGGGGAGGAGGTTCATGCGTGTACTCGTAGTTGGGGGTACTTCATTCATCGGGCGCGCCTTGGTCCTGCGTCTTCTCGCTGGCGGAAGTGAGGTCGCCGTTCTCAATCGCGGCAAGACCGAGGACGATCTTCCGGCCGGTGTCGTCCGCATGGTCGGTGACCGCGATTCGCTTGGTGACTGTCGAGATGCGATCGAGCGTTATGCGCCCTCGGTAGTTGTCCACAATGTTGTCGCGAATGAGAGACAGGCCAGGGTTTGGCTCGATGCCTGCTCTGGTATCGACGCTCGTCTGGTCATGACAAGCAGCTGCGATGTCTATGCGGTGTATGGGCGCAGTAACGGCAGTGAGGAAGGTCCCGTGGACAATACGCCTCAGGCAGAGGACTCGCCGCTCCGGACCGTGCTCTACCCTTACCGAGGCGAGGCCGAAGATGAGAGCGATCCTCGATGGCACTACGACAAGATCACTGCAGAGCAGGCCCTCCTCGGCGCCCACGACGACGCCTGCGTCCTGCGTCTCCCCATGGTGCTGGGTCCACGCGACCCTCAGCATCGTCTGCGCGATCTACTCTCGGCGATGGATCGTGGGCGCCCGCACATCGTGCATGACGATGGCTACGCCAACTGGCAGTCCACCTACGGCGACGTCGACAACGTAGCTGGCGCCATCACGGCAGCGTGTTCCGCCACGGAGCTCCCGAGCCGCACGTACAATGTGGGAGACGAAGTCCTACCAATCCGCGCGCTCGTCGATCACGTTGCCGCTTTCGCGGATTGGCGAGGGCGTTATCTGACTCCGTCTCGAGAGACGCTCCCGGACGCGCTAGTCGAGCCCTGGGATGTCCGGCACTGGCTCGTGATAGACACCGATCGCATTCGTGACGAGCTCGGGTGGGCCCCCGAGGTGGGCCTGCGCGATACCCTCGAGCGAACCCTGCGATGGGAGCGCGGCGCGAGCGAAGGTGCGCCGATCTTGGATCCCGAACGCGAAGCAGCTGAGGACGCCTGGGTCAAGATGCACGCCTAAGCCACGAGACTCAGAAGGAGCGGCAGCCGTGACTTGGGGGAGGACGGAACGACGGAGCCCCTGCGGACGGAGGGAGTCCGTGGGCAGACGCGCAGCTGCGCCGCGCCGCAATCGCGCCCAAGGTGCCCTTGAGCGCATAGCAGGGCAGCAGCCGAGGCAGGAAAAGCAATCAAAAGGTTGCGCTTTCGGCCAGGGCGCCCCACACTCACACGCAACCAGGAGGTTGCACGATGGACATGCACGTGGATCAGGACCGAATCGAGAGAGTCGTCGAGCTAGGCGCGCCCATTGAGCGTGTATGGCGAGCCCTTACGGATCACGAGGAGTTCGGGGCGTGGTTTCGCGTCCGACTCGATGGCCCCTTCGAGGTTGGGGCAACGAGTACGGGCCAGCTCACCTTCCCAGGCCACGAGGACGTGAAATGGGTGTCAGTGACCGAGGCGATGGAGCACGAGCGTCTATTCGCTTTCTCCTGGCCCCCCAGCTCAGCCGACCCGGACACTGCGTACGACCAGGATGCGAAGGTGCTGGTCGAGTTTCGGCTGGAGCCTACCGAGGAAGGCACACGCCTCACAATCACAGAGACGGGTTTCCTCCAGTTCCCGGCGTCGAAGCGACTAGAGGTTCTTCGTTCGTGTGCCGACGGCTGGGGGATCCAGGCAGGACACGTAGCCGCTTATGTCGAGGGCTAGTGTGTTCGCTGCGCTGGGTGACGCAACCCGACTCGAGCTAATCTTTCGATTGAGCGACGGAGTGTCGCGCTCCATCGTGCAGCTCGCGGGTGGGCTCGATCTAACGCGCCAGGGGATCACCAAGCACCTGTATGTACTGAAGCACGCCGGCCTGGTCTCCTGCGAGCGCATCGGTCGGGAGCAACGGTTCACGCTGGTGCCCGCTACGATCGCGGAGGCAAGGGACTACCTGGCGCACGCCACGGCGCAGTGGGATGAGGCCGTAAAGCGGCTGCGCGCGGCTGTCGAAGACTAACCAGGGCTACGGCAAGCGGCGCGAGGAAGACGGGGAACGGAATCGGATCGTGCGTGAAGGCGTCGATGCGGCGATCACCAGATACGCACCCCCGCCACTGGCCTCCATCGCATCGGGGGCGACATCTGCCGACAGTGGTCAAGAGCCACGGACTGGCGGTGGCGCATGCTCCGCGTGCCTCACCCGCCGCCTGCGTCGGACTGTATCGCCCCCTGCTCCCCCGCAGCACAGGCTGGAGGCCGAGAAGGCCGATCCAGCGGGATTGCAGGCTCGTCCTCCCAAAGCACCGAGCAGATCCTCCATCCCGCAGATGTCCGGACCAGCTGTAACAGCTTCACTCCCCGTTGCTGGAACCACGCGCCCTGCATGCATCCGGACTTCTCGTAGAGAGATCGGCGCATTGCGATACCACCCACCACCGTGGTGCGCGACTCGACTTCGCGCTCGCTGAAGTTTGTGAGAGTGCCATCACTCAGGATCTGCTGACGAGATCGAAGGAATGACGGAAGCGCCTCCCCCAGATGCGACGGCCCACGTCTAGAGAAGAACACTGCCCTCGGAACGCACAGCTCTGTCAACGTGGAGAGGTCGCCCATCCGCTGTCCGTCGCGCAAGAACAACGCGAAGAAGTCCGCGCAGAGCTCATCGATCAGGTTGGTGTCGCACGCCGAGTCCTCGGGACCCGCTCCTTTCGAGGGCATCTCCTTCGCCATACGAACTATCCTCCATGCGGTTCGACCGCTCAGCTCTACTTCACTCACCGGCGCCTTCGGGGGGATGCGACAGATTGAGCACCATGTACTCCGCGTCCACGTACCGTTCACCCACCTTCAGATCGTTCTTCGCAACCGCGCCCTGGCTCACGAATCCACAGGCGCGATAGCAGTCCGCGGCGGATCCGTCTGCATGCAGAACCCAAAGATGGATCTGTTCAAGCCCAACAATCGCAATAGCCAGCTCCAGCGTTTGCTTCACCAGCTGACGACCAATCCCGAGTCGTCTGAATCCTGGATCCACATACATGGCGTGGATCATCGCCTTGCGCCTTGCCTTGGAGCGCTGATCTCGCCGAAACTTCAGAAAGCCAATCAGCCTCCCTGAACTCGTCATCGCTCCAAGCATGAATCGATCCGGTGGGTCTCCGCAGACCGCCAATTCCTCTGCGAATGCTCGAAGGGGCTTCAGCGACTCGTCCTCGCAGGACTCGCGAGGACAGACTCCCTATGGCTAGAAAGCCGGAGCTCTCGATAGACCTCGACGTCAGCCGGATCGAGGCGGCGAAATCTGACTGAGCTGAGCTTCACGCTTTCCTGCCACTTGGACCTCGGGACTCCGATCGCCACGCCGTCGAGCACCAATCGCCCCTTGCGCGGAGAGCGATTCAAGACTGTCCCACAGACGTAGGCCGAAATCAGGACCAGAGACGAGAATCGATGGAGGCCAGTTGGAACACCTAGCAGATGCCTAGAGCAGCTCTTCGAGCGGTGCGAGACGCGGACACACTCGTTTGATACTGACTCGCCCGAGCGATGACCTGCTCTCCAGAGTCTGGTCCAGACAGTGAGAGGGAGGTCACATGTGGACCTTGACTTGACCTCCGGATAGACGGGATGCGAATGGCCCTGAAGACCGAAGAGGTGTCGCAGGCTGGTACGCGTATGCCCCAGCCGACTCGGGCGCCCCAAGAAGGCCGCAGTGCCAGGTGCCGGCGGCTACGGAGTCTTAAGCCGTTGAGAATCGCTCCTGGACTACGAAGTCGTCCTCTTCGAGCCGGAAAACACCGTCGGTCTGGCGGACCCAGAGCTCGTTCGTGATGATCCCGCGGCCAACGTTCATGCGCCACTCGGCGGAGAGACGCACCCGGTCGGCTGTCTCGACATTGATCCGCACGTTGCTGTACACGAGGTCGGCAGCGCCAGTGCTCGAAACGAACTCGCGCCAGAAGGCCTCAATGGACTCCCGTCCGGAGAACTCCCCCATGGGCATCGCCCGCATGCGGGCGTGGTCGGCGTAGCCCTCTGCACACACGCTGACATTCCCTGCATTGAAACTCGATATCCACCGCCGGCTTGTCTCCTCAACTTCGGCTCGCGCCATCTGCGAGAGGATCGTTGTCAGAAGCGGATCGCCGTCCTCAGTCATGCGCTCAATTAGGTCCAGGTGGTCGCGCTCGTCGACGACATGCAAGTGGCATACATGCCCCGCACGCAAGAGCTTCTCTTGATACGCCTTCGTCTGGCGAAAGAACTCCGGCGTGTCGTACTCCGGGAGGACCAGGTGCAGCGGGCACGTTGCGGTCGCAGGAGCTGGCAACACGTGCGGGCTGACCCGCTCGGCGTCCGCTATTGTCATCTTGATCTCGTCGTTCACGTAGCTGTCGACAAGGGGGCGCAGGTCAAACAGACCCGCCAGCGAGAAGACGGCGCGCAGTTTCGAACGGGCCGCTTCGGGCACACCGAGGGCCGACCAGTCCGTACGATGCAGCATCGCTGCCAAGTGCCCACCGGCAGAGTGCCCGATCACATACACCGACGGTGCACCCCGAATCACCGCCTCCTCGAGCACTGCGGCCAGGGCGAGTTCCATCTGGCGGACGATCGACTGCATGGGCATGCCGCTCTGCCAGTCCTGCGCCATGCGATAGCCGGGCATGACTACGGCGAAGCCCCGCGTATTGAAGGGTTCGGCCAAGAAGCCGAACTGTTCCCTGGAGAACCACTGCCACCAGCCACCGTGGATATAGACGACAATGGAGGCGTCCTCGGCAAGGCCTTCGGGACGGTAAACGTCCATCGTTCCCGCAAGATCGTCGGCTCCGAACGTTCGGATCTGCAGCTGCTCAGCCAGGCGAGCGCGGTACGCCTCACTTCGTGTCGTCGTAAGTTCGGCGTGCTTCGGAAGGAGATCATCCGTCGGCATGCGGCGAGTCCAGAGGATCGGATTGAACTGCTCGTCGGCCTCTGCGCGGGTGAACTGGATCATCGTGTGGCTCCGTTGTTGTGGATGCTCCAGATCCTAGGTATGACGGCCGCGGCGACCAGATGGCAGAAATGCCAAAAAGAGGACTATTTTGGCCACACGTCGAATCCAGATCCTCGCTATCCCTTCAGTGTTCGACTCCGCGTTCTTCATCGTGCGCGACACGCTCGTTTCTGCGGCGCGGATCGCAGGCGACGGGCACTCCACCGTCGAAGTCGTCACACTGGATGGGCGTACCGTCCGCTCCGCTAGCGGCCAGTCCATACGACCAGAGCGGGCGGCCCAACGGACGCGCCCCGACCTCGTCGTCGTGCCGGGGTTCTCAGTCGGCGAAGACCCCTCCGACGTCCTGCGCTACCTGACCCGCACGCCCATCCGGCGCATCGTTCGGTGGCTGGGCGCGCAGTATGCTCGCGGAGCGACGCTCGCCACCGGATGTACTGGCGCGTGGCTCGTAGCGGAAGCCGGCGTTCTCGAGGGACAGGAGGCTACTACGACGTGGTATCTCGCGCAGGCCTTCCGTGAGCGATTCCCGGGAGTCCGGCTCGTGGAGAGCAAGATGCTCACGCGCGCGGAGCGCGTCCTATGCTCGGGCGCGGCCATGGCCCACATGGACCTGGCTCTCTCGATCGTGGGCACGGCGTTCGACGCCGACACAAGCCGGCGCGTGGCGGCTGCACTACTCCTCGATCAACGACCCTCGCAAGCGCACTTCATGATCACAGATTTCATGGCGGAACGTAGCGGCGAGCTGCGCGTGATCGACACTTGGATCCGGGACAACCTCCACGAAGGCCTCAGCACGGAGGATCTCGCCGCGGCCGTGCACCTCTCGCCCCGGACTCTCGCTCGGCGTGTGAAAGCCGCATCTGGACTGTCGCCTGGACGCTACGTGCAGCGCATACGGGTCGAAGAGGCGGCGCGGCTGCTCCGGACAACCGATCTCTCGGCGGCTGAGGTTGCGCGCCGCGTGGGGTACGGTGACGCAGCCACGCTCCGGCGGCTTACGAAGCGGGCTCTCGGTCGCACGCCATCGGAGCTGCGGTAGAGCGCCACGGACCGAGAACGTGACCCCTGCAACGTTCTTTGGTCTAGCGTCGTGGCAGTGATCAAGGTTGCTGTTGAGGGGTCCTGAGGACCGATGAGGCGCCGTTGGTGAACGCCCGTAAGCCGCGTCTTGCCGCTGACCTGCGCACGCTCTCTTTCCCATCGCCACCCCAACGCGCCTTCCCACGCGTCCCAAACCTCGACGCTCTCTCCTGCAGCCCCCGACCGTCAGCTTGACAGGCCAGCAAGCCCACCCGCGAAGCCTCTACGCATCAAGAGGTTACGTCAGCTGCTCGGCGTGACTATGCCATGAATCGACATCTCTCGGTGCACGTCCTCGCACTTGGGTGCACCGATCTGCCCGCAGCGCTGGGAGAGCTCTTCCTCGCCATGTCTCGTCCTCTCCTGATCGGTCAAATGTACCGACCAGGTGGCGCACTCAGATGGGGGCAGATCATTCTAGTCAGCTAGTCAGTTCGAGGAGAGGAATCAACCAGTTCTTCTTGTATGCGCGCAAACCTGACCGCGGCGTCTCTCTTTCACGCTCTTCTTCCTAAGCGCACCATCACGTACCAGGGTCCGCAAGAGACCCGTCACGGAGGAAGGAGACCTCGTCGATGCGTTCCACTCGCTCGTTGTTCCAGGTCGCACTCTTCTCGATCTTGACGATATTCGCCGGCTGCGGCGGCGGCGGTGGTGGTGGTGACGGCGGCGGTGGCGGTGGCGGTGGCGGAGGAGGCTCCGGCAGCTCCGACGTCTACCCGCCTCTCTTCCGGGGCCTGCAGTCCATCGCGACCGCCGGCGGCGCCTCCGTGCGCATCGACTGGAAGGCCGGCGACGACGAGAGCGGCTCCGCATCGCTCACCTACCGCGCCTACGCGGCGTCCACCTCGGGCGGCCAGGACTTCTCGTCGCCGGTGCTCACCACCGGCGCTGGCGAGACCTCGGCCATCCTCACGAGCGCGACCACGCCGCTCGTCGCGGTCGGGACCACGGTCTTCCTCGTCGTTCGCGCGACCGACGCCGACGGCAACGAGGACCGGAACACGGTCGAGCTGCACGCCATCCCGGTGCCGGCCGGCAACGTCGCCTTCGTGAGCGACACGGCGGCCGGAGGGACGCTCGGCGATCCCTCCGATCCCTTCCCGACGATCCAGGAGGGCATCGACGCCGTCGAGGGCGCGGCAGGAGGCGTCGTGCTGGTCGACGCGGCCAACGGCGGGACTACCTACACGCCGGCGGCGGGGGGGCTCACCATGGACACCACGGTCGGCACGATCGGCCTCTTCGGCGGCTTCGCGCGCTTTTCCACGCTCGGCCCAGGCGCGACCGGGGCGGACATCCTCGCCTCGCGCGACGTGACTGGCAACGAGACGAGGATCGCGGGCGATGGAGCCGAAGAGCTGATCGACGTCGCCAACGCGCTCTCGCCGACCTACGTGGACGGCTTCACGTTCGATGAAACCCGTCCGGTGGACGACTCGATCACAGGAACGCTGGTGTTCGAGAAGGGCCGCACCGCCGTGCGCGGCATCGGGACCAGCTTCGGCAGCGAGCTTGGGGGCGGTGACGTCATCCGGCTCGAGGCGGGCGGCCCCTGCGTCCAGGTCGATTCCGTCCGAGGCGACGAACTCCTCCTGCTCTCCGTGGCCTATCGGGGCGAAAACGCCACCGGCGCCGCATCCGTGCTGGATGACTCCATTCGTGCGATCACGGCGACCGACGCCGCCGTCCAGATCTCCGGCAACCGCCTGCTCTGCGGGGCGGAGGTCCTCGCGGACACCACGACGACCACGACGCTGAGCCGGATCTCGTTCGTGGGCAACACCGTTCTCGATGCGGGGACGCGTGCGCTCACGGTGGGCGGCGGCATCAGGAGTCTGCGGTTCGACGCCAACCACGTCACTGATCGCGGCCAGCCGCTCGAGCACGGCGAGACCGCGACCGGCTTCCTGCACGTCGCCACGATCGGCTGCTCCGTGCACGTCGCGCAGAACCTGCTCGAGGACAACCGCGGCGGATTCGACGAGTCCTCGATGGTGGACCTGTCCTTCGCGCCGGCCGACCCGGCCACCGGCGGCGATCTCACGATCTTGATCGAGGGCAACGAGATGCGGAACCACTCCGGCAGCTCGGTCGACCTCGACAACATCGCGGACGTCGGCGCCAACGGCAGCGTCGACCTGACGGTGCGCTTCAACATCTGCAACGGCCCGTCGGCGGACGGCGTCGAGATCACGACGATGGCCGGCGATCCCTTCCCGGGCGTCGACATCTCCGTCGCCGTGCACGACAACACGATCTCGAACACGGACAGCATCGGCATCGACATCGACGTCGGCGTGGCCGCCGGACGGACGACCGACGTGAATCTGTCGGGCAACCTGCTGGCCATCGGCGAGAGCGAGATGATCGAGCTGCGGGACCAGAGGCCGGGGACGTCCGGCGCTTCGGACGGCGGCGTCATTACGATCAACATCTCGCGCAACATCGGCCTGGGCGGCTTCGAGGACCTCGAGACCGAGGTCGGCGTCGCGCCCAACGGCCGTACCCATCTGCAGGTCGTCGAGAACACCGTCCTTTCCTCCGAGGACATGGGCATGAACCTCGACCTCGAGAGCTACATCGGGTTGGCGGCAACGGACTACCCGTTCCCGAACGGCGTCTACTGCTTCAACCTGTTCAACAACGACATCGAGGGCCACGACGACGAAGGCGTCGAGATCGAGGACGCGCGTTCCGCGGGCTCGCTCGCGGTCGGCTACATCGGATTCAACTACATCCAGAGCGGCGCGGACGGCAACGACGGGGCGCTCGACTTCCGCCAGTTCGGGGCCGACGACTCCGGCTGGCTCATCCATCGCAGCATGTTCGGCCTCGGCGGCTCCGAGGGCACGGAGGCGGGCATCGAGTTCGACCTGGATCCGAGCTCGGTCCGGAACGACCTATGGGTGATGAACTGCACCGCCACGCTCGCGAGCGGCGGCGGCTTCGAGTTCCACATCGACAGCGCCCAGGTGCAGTGCATCAACAACACCTGCGCGTTCAACGGAATCAACGGCAACAGCAACGCCAATTTCGAGAACCACAACTCGTCCCCCGATGACGGCAACGGCCAAGTCTACATCCTGAACTGCATCGGCAGCCACGCGGGCGGCGGGAGCGGCGACTTCGACGTGATCGGCGGTTTCCGTCCGATCTACTCGCTCGCGCGTGACGACAGCCTCCCGGGCGGCCTCGGCAACCTGAGCGGCGAGCCCTTCTACGACGCCGACGTCACCAGCTTCCCGTTCCCGATCTCCAACCAGTACCTGACGACGCTCTTCCGCCTGCGCGACGGCTCGCCGGCGATCGACGCCGGCCACCCGGCCGCGCGGTACAACGATCCGGACGGCTCGCGCAACGACATGGGCGCGTACGGCGGCCCGGGCGCCGGCCCGATCGGCCCGACGGCCGCCGGTACGGCGGTTCCCTTCGTGTTCGTCTCGACCTACCCGTCGGTGAACCTGCACTCCGGATCGGTCCTCGTCGAGGACGACGACACGATCTGGTTCGGCTTCACGCGGCCGGTGGACGACGCCACGCTCGGCTCGCTCTCGATCACGAGCGGCGGCGCCGCGGTGCCGGGCACGCTGACGACCGTCGCGGGCGGCCATCTCGTCCGCTTCGTGCCGGACACGGTGCTCACGCCGGGCGCGTCCGACTTCGTGACCGTGTCGATCGGCGCCGGACTGGCCGACACGAGCGGCCAGGCCATCGACCGCGCCTCCTCGTTCCGATTCGCGGTGCAGCCGACCATCGTCATCGCGGAAGCGACCAACGACGACGGTTCGGTCGGTCTGACGCTGGCCGATCTGACGGCGGCGCAGATGCTCGACGTGGGCGCGGCACCGGCGGTCTTCGACGTGACCGGCAACATCGCCTCGACGACCGACGACGACGTCTACGCAATCACCGTGTCCGCCGGCGACCGCCTCATGGCAACGCTGGTCGACGCGCGCAACGACGGCGGCGAGAACGGCGCGGTCAGTCTCGATCTCTACGACGCGAACCTGAACCGGATCACCGAGGGCCGCCGCCGCATCTTCAACGATGTCGGCGCGAGCGACGGCGACACGTACGTCGATCACACCTTCGCGACGGGCGGAACCTACTACATCGTGATCTCGAACCGCGACACGGCGGGCTCGAACCACATCCTGCGCGCGATCCTCGACAACTAGTCCTGCATGCGAACCCGGCACGTCGTTGTCCTGGCGCTCCTGGGCGCCGCCGCCATCGGGGCGGCGGTGCTCTGGGGGAGCGGTCCCGATCGCGGGCGAACCGGCAGGCGATCGGGAGTCGCGGCCTCCCGACCCGACCGTGGGACGCGGACACGGCGCACCGTCTCCACGCCGTCCGCGCGGGAGGGCGCCTCCCGATCGGACGCCGAACCGCAGCGGACGTCTCGCGCGAACCGCGACGGCATTCCCTTTGCCGAGCGCAAGGCGCTGCTCCTCCAGGAAATCGAGGAGCTGGAGGCGGTGCTCGCGCAGGAGCGCGAGCGCGAGCGTGCGGAGACGGCGCGCGAGGAGCAGGTCCGCGAGGCCGCCTGGTCGCGCCGCATCGACGATCTCGTCGCCAAGGTGCGGGCCGATGCACGGCAGGCCGACGTGATGGTCGCCGAAATGGACGCGACCGGGAACGAGGCGTTGGCGATCCGGCTCGCTCGGATCCTGCGCCGCGCCGAGCATCCCGAGCTGCTCGAGGCGATGCAGGAGCGCGTGACCAAGGGGGAGTCGCCGATGCAACGGCGGACCGCGATGCTCGTGCTCGAGACGCGCGACGCGGAGCTTTGGCTCGAGCCGGTTTCGCAGGCCTACGCCTCGGACGCCGACGCGTCGGTGCGCGACGAGGCGAGCGGCGTGCTGGCCCGTTCGCTCGCGGACCGCAAGCACATCACGGTGCACGACCGCATGCGCGTGACGATCCAGGAGAGGCTGGACTCCGACGAGCCGCGCGACCGCGTGCGCGCTCTCCAGGCGATGCTCGGGGATCGCCGACCGCGTCCCGCCGATCTCGCGCGGGCGAAGGCGATGCTGAAGGACGAGGACGAGAGCGTGCGCGCAGCGGCGAAACGGACCGTGCGCGTTCTCGAGTCGATCCTGAATCGCGCGCCGGCCGCGCGCTGAGCTTCGCCTGCGACATAGGCAAGCGGCGGGATTCGGCCTCCGGGGCCGGAATCCGGGGCGAGGAGATCGTCCATGAAACCGTTGGCATGCACCCTGATTCTGTTTCTTGTGGCCTGCGAGGCGACGAAGAGCGGGCCGTCCGATCCGTCGAGCCCGAGCGCGGAGCCGATGCGCGCGAAAGACGGCGTGGTCTGACATCCACGGCCTAACGAGGCGCAACGTCGCCATCTACACGGTCGGTGCCATGATGGCCGCCGCGGGATTCGGCCTCGCGTTCTGGGTGAACTGGGTCAGCGCCACCGCGCGGACCGCGAGCAGTGATGCAAGCCAAGCCGTGACTAAGGTGCGAAATGAGGTCGAGCAGGGCATGAAGAAACTGAGGGCGACAGCGAGAAGCGAGATCGGGGATGCTGCGGAGTCCTTCCTCCCCATCGGAACGATCATCGGATGGCCCGGCGAGGAGATTTCGGATGGATGGGCACGATGCGTCACGGCGTAGTTCTTCGGACGGCTCTCGTCATGGACCGCTCCCTTGACGCCTCCCGTCTCCGCCATGGCGGTCGGATGCTTGCCGTCAACACTCCCGTGTACACCCTCCGCAGGGACGGTGGACATGCGGAGTTCGTAGACGCTGTGCTTGTGTTCGCCCGCATTGTCCTTCTGGACCGATCCAGGCAACCTGCCGGTAGCGTCATCCGTCAGGCCATGATCCGGCGGCTTCGGGTTCGTGGGCTTCTCGCCGTTCTCGGTGTCAGCCGTGAGATTGGCACCACGCAGGAACAACCCGCGCAGATCCGGCAGCGTCTCCTCGGGAGCCAGGACCTTCTTGAGGTCCGTCCACGCGGGATTGACCTGCCCCCGATGAGTGTGCCACCTGGCAACTCACAAAGCGGCGCGCACCGCCACGTCTTTCGGTAGCCAAGCCTGCGGGGCCGGAGGCCTGTAGCCGAGCGAGCTGTGCGGCCGGAAGTGGTTGTACTCCCAGCGCCAGCGTTCGATCAACACCTGGGCTTCCTTGAGCGTGTAGAAGATCTCGCCCGTAAGCAGCTCGTCAAGGCGATTCGGGCGAGGACTAAAGCCGGGGCCATATCCGGGGCCATCCTGGTGTGCCCAGGTGTGCTCCCACGTGCTCAGGTGGGATTCGAACTCGCCACCGCGGTCGAGATTGAATGACCGGGAAACCTGGGCTCACGCGCCAAGATCAGTCACGGAGCCCAGGAAGTAGGTGGCGGGAGAGCAAGGGAATCGAACCCTCCTATCCAAGGTTGCCCAGGGACACAGCGGTTTTGAAGGCTCAACCTCGGATTGTGCAAGCATGACGAGCCACATGAGTTACGTCGATCAGCCTTGCTCACCGGGGCCAATCACGGGGCCACCGAAGTCTCTCCCACCATGGCACACGGAGGCCCACGGGGAGGTACAAGGGGGTCCGGAGGTCAAAGCCATGGAGTCGGAACGGATCAAGATCGCGACCAGACTGGTGCTCGACGAGAAGGCCGTGCGTGCGCTCCCGCGCAACGACTGGGATGCACTTGTTCGCGCGGACGGCACCCCAACTGTCCTAGACGACGCTCCTGCTCCACTCGACGGGGTCTCGCGAGATGCCCACCTCACGTGTGCCGCTGCCAGCGGGGTTCTGAACCCCGACCCGGGGATTGACCTGATTCGCTACGACCCCGACGACCATCCCTACATCTACAACATTGACCACTACCTAGTGATTGAGGACATCACCGCTCACCCGCGCTACGCAGAGTTCTTGGACGCAGCAGGTGTCGAGGACTCAGCGCTCTTGCGACAGGAACTCGGAAAGTGGGTTTACACCGTGGGTCCGCAAAAACTCCCCGACCACCACTGGTCCGTTGAGATTCCAAAGCACATTCGGGACGCCAAGAGGCGCGAGGAACCGTAAATCAAGGGACGACATCAACGCGCCATTCAGATCCGAGCTGACGGAGCGCCCTGGCTAGGCGCGCCCCTCTGTCGGTCCGACGCAGCAGGTAGGTGATAGCAACATCGCGGCGCACGGACACGCCGATCGGCGGCGATACAGCTACCTCTTGCTGCACAGTCCGTCCGGGAGAGTCCTGATCTCATCGTGTCTGATGGAGTGATCCAGGGCGTCGATCGGGATGCCAATCGACTCGTCATCCGGTTTCATCTGCTGAGCGCCGCGTTGCCCTGCGGCGTCAGCGCGATGGCTCCCCTAGATAGGGAACAGATCTTCTTCCAGGTACTTGAATCCATTATCGTAGGCGACGGTGACAACCGTCGCTTCGGGTCCGAGACTCTCGACCAGTTGCGCCGCCAGGACGTTCATGCCAGTTGACGTTCCGGCAAAGATACCCTCGTCGTGTGCCAAGCGCCTCGCCATGTGTCGCGCAGAGTCCTCTGGCAACGTCATCACATCAGTAACGACGGATCTGTCGAACAGCGGCGGAACAAGACCAGCAGCCGTGCCATCGATCCTATTTGCTGCCCCACCGGACAGCACGGGCGACGTGTCGGGCTCCAGCGCGATCACTCGTGCCTCAGGTAGCGCTCACGGACAACACTGCCGACGCCCACGATCATCCCGGCGTTTCCGACGCACCCGTAACAGGCGTCGATCCGTCGCCCGACCTGCTGCGCCAAGATCCACGTCCGGCGCTTCTGATTCGCCTGCGGCGAGTCTGCAGAAGAGCAAGGGAATCCCTCCTATCCAAGGCTGCCCAGGGACACAGCGACTTTGAAGACCGGCTCCGGCGCCAAGTGACTCGTCACAACTACTTTTCCACCAAGGAGTTGCAGAAGCGCCCGGAGTGAGCCCTGTGCTCTGCCCCCCCCCCGGCGTGCCCCGACGGGTTGCCAGCCCGTTCGATTGGTCACGGGACGTTCACGAGCACCACCAGACAGGTCGGGTGGACCCGAGAACCTGCCGGATGGGGTCTCGAAGTAGCCTGACGCGGAAGTGGCGCGGGCGGACCACCGCGAGGATGCGGCGTAAGAGTCCTGGCAGCACGGCACATCCGAAGTATCCGGCCCCACGACCACGATCCCTGAACACCCAAGCCAATCAGCGCCAGCACGCATCCGCGTTGAAGAGCTACGAACGACGACCTACCATGAGCCTCGCGGCCTAAAGGGGAGAAGCACGTGACCGACAAAGCCTCCATTTCCCGAGTACCGATCTTCGCAGCAATCGCGCTCCTGGTGCTCGCCGTGGTTGTCATCCTGTACGTCTTGTTCGGTCATGAGAAGCCGACCATCACAGTGATTGGCGAAGACTCATCGAATCTCCGGGCAATGGAAGCTCTCAAATCGAGCTACGAGCAAGAACAAGGCGTGAGCATTCGCTTCCAAGCCGACGACTTCGATACCGCGTGGGAGAAGGCCAACAAGGATCTTGAAGGAGAAGCGGGCGCCTACGACATCATCCTTCAATACAACTTCTCTTTGTCGAACTATGTTCGCAACAAGCACGTATTGACATTGGATGACCTTCGTCGTGTGACTCCTACGTCACCATTCGCGCGAATCGAGGCCTCTCTGTTTCGAAACGCTTGGCGAGAAGTCGGCTTCTACTACAGAGATCCCTCTGATCCTTCCCGCGGAGAGCAAGACGTCGGATATCCGTTTGCCGCAAACACAATGCTGCTTGTGTACAACAAGAAGCTATTCAATGACGGCGAACTGCAGACACGCTATCTGACCAAGCACGGCACGAAGCTGGCACCGCCGACCACATGGAGGGAGTTTCGGCAGCAAGCAGAGTTCTTCACTGACCGCAGCAACAAAGACACCTATGGCCTATGCCTGCAGGGAAAGGCGGGCGGGTGGCTCTATTACGAGTGGTGCAACTTCCTCTTTGGCTCAGGCGGGAGAGTGATGGACAAGACTCGAGGCTGGGAGGGAACCGCAGAGACCCCCCTTGAGTTTGACAGTGAGAAGGGAAGGAGCGCGACCGCGCTCTACTCAAGCTTGGTCAAGTACTCAGCCGGCGACTTCTACGCCACTGACGCGACCGTGCAGCGGGAGCAGATGCTGAAGGGCAATGTCGCCATGTGCATAATGTGGAGCGACTACGTATTCGAGCTCGAGCGGCGCAGCGGAGACGCGGACTTGGAGTTCGGATACGCCACAATTCCGGGCGACGTGAGCATGCTTGCGGGCGGTGCTTTCTATATCAACAAAGATAGTGCCAACCCGACCAAGGCCATCCAATACGTGCTCCACCTGATGGACGTCGAAACCCAAGTTGCACTGATGAAGAAGGGGCTCTGTTCGGCATGCAAGACCGCCTACGACAACAGTGATGTAAAGCGGATCCCCTATGTGCCGGCACTAAGACGCTCTCTTGAGCGCGGTGTATACATGCTTGAAGCTGGCCCGGACAGCGTTGCTCTTGAGGCGGCCCTCACCAAGCAGTTGCAGCGAATCTGCCGCGGAGAAGTTGATGTCTCAAGCGGACTAAAAGCCGCCAAAGAGGAAGCTGAGAAGGCACGTCGAAAGATCTGGAGCCAGCTCACATCCAATCGCTAGCCTTTCATGGCAACGGGCTCGACCATTTGGAGATCAAGAAGAGTCGCTTTCTGCGCATCCATCGCCTCGGGACTGCTTCTCTGGATCTACTTTCTACCGGGAACGTCACTGTTAGCAACCGGGGTCGAGTCGCCGCTTGAGGTGGTCACTGAACCGGCGGTCCTTCGGACAATCGTTGTCGCCTCTGTCTCCGCGCTAGTGTGCGTGACTCTTGGTGTGGCGCTTGGATCTTGGCTCCTCCCGCTCATGCCAACGCACCTCTTTGGCGCCCTGGCTGCCCTTCTTCTAGTACCTGCTCTGATGGGAGACTTGGTAGTTGGGGCGATGGTCAAGATGCTACTCGTAACCACGGACGGCGTACCAACAGCGGTTCGCGACAGAGATGAAACAGCCACAAGCATCGCTTTGGTAGCTGTCAACACTTGGCAGTACGCGCCCATGTGTGTGTACCTGGTGTGGCTCCGTCTAAGTACATGTCGGCGCAAGCTGCTCGACTTCGTCAGCTCGATGGACCTTCTCCCTGCCGAGCTTACGCGCGATGTACTCTGGCCGCGCTGCAGGAGCCTCTCGACAGTCTTGGTTGTGATGATTGTGCTGCTCGTGGCGAGCGATTACTCGAAGCCTGAGACCATCCTGGGCGCATCAGAAGGGACGGACACATCCCAAGCCACGCATTGGCTTTATGAGCAGCATCGGCAGTGGCGCCTGACCGATCGAAACCTCGCGGCGTCCGTGGCTCTGGGCCGATCGATTCCGCTCATGGGTGTCATTCTAGCCCTCTCGATCGTGCTTGCGTTTGTCACGTGGCGCTACGGCGCACACCCTACACGAGCGCTGCAAGCCGTGACCGCCCGTGTCTCCCGACTGCGTCGAGATGGAAGGTCAACTGCAGCGGGCCGGCAGTCCAGAATGTACAGGCGATATGGGATGGTGGGGCTCTTCGCGATGATGTCGCTCGCCCCGTTCGCGGCTCTCATCATCATGGTTCCTACCGAGTTGCCATCCAACACCGAGAGACTCCCACTTGCGGTACTGCTCTCCGTTCTTTGCGGAGTTGTGTCTGGCACATGGGCGATTCTCTTGGCCCTGTTGTGGCGCATGGGCCTGAGGACCAGTTCGAAGGTCGGCCGCTGGAAGTCTGCCCTCGTACCCGTCCTGGCTGTGGCCGTCAAAGCGGTTCCGCCATTGATCGTTGTGGTGGGTGGGTACGAGTGGTTCAGCTCGTTCGCGGGAAACGGCCCACTCGCTGGACTTGGGGCACGCGTGTTCGGACAGAGCATACTAACCGTCCCGTTTCTGTTCCTCTTCGCAAGCTGGCTCCACACACGTGTCTCTGATCGAGAGATCGAGTTTCAGCACCTGGTGCGACCGGGATTGCGAGCCCCGTCGGCACACTCCTTCTTCTCGCGCCTAAGAGTGGACTATGGCCTCGTGTTCCTATTCGCGACTATGTTCTGCTGGAACGAAGGGGTGATAGCGGCCATGGTGTCCGATGACTGGCCCTCTCTGGCGAGCACCCTACAAAGACAGATCGGCAGGAGAGCGGACTTCGGCCAGGCAACGGGCGCGATCTGCTTCACTGTGTTCCTCTGCCTGATCGGAGTTGCATGGTGGACGCTCATGCTGCGACGCAGCATGACCAGGACTGACGAGGAGTAACGTTGACAACCGTCACCATCCGCGATTTGACGTTTGGGTATCCGGGCGAATCAGCTCTCTTCGATGGCCTCTCGTGCAGGCTTGGAGGCGCTGGAGCCGGCGGCTGCGTGTCCGCAGTCATGGGAAGCAGCGGCGTCGGGAAGTCGACTCTCCTACGACTGATTGCGCAGCTAGAAGAGCCGGGGGACGGCAGCAGCTTGACCTTCGAACCCGAGCTGAGTCAGCCGCCAGTGTTCCTCACGCAAGACGCAATCCTGCTTGACCACTACTCACGCAACCAGAACGCGCGCTACAGGAGCAGCGTGGGATCACAACGCGACAGCTTCGATTCCGACACGTTCGATGCAGTCAAGAGCGCCCTCGATCTCGGCGGTAGCTTCCTTTCAGATTCGCGCCCGATGCAGCCTGTGAGCGGGGGCGAGCGGCAACGCCTGGCACTCCTCAGAGACCTGAGCGTTCGTCCGGCGGTGATGCTCCTGGACGAGCCATGTCAGGGGCTGGACCGGCGGGTGAAGGTCAGACTGCTCCGTCAGATCCGAGAGCTCGCGATGGATCTCCAGCTGCTCGTGGTCTTGGCTACGCACCACGTCGACGAGATCATGCTGGCCGCCGACGAAGTGATCTACCTAGAGCGCGAGGCAACGGGCGCGCCGGTGACCAAAGCACAAGCTTGCCTCACCAGGGGTTTCGTAGCGGCCCCACCCACTCTCGAAGCATGCGAGTCTGCTGCTTCGCCGATAGTGAACATCCTGCCCTGTAGACCCGTGGGAACCGAGACGTTGTGGCAACCGACGGCAACTCCGGAGGCACGACATCACTTGGCATTAGCACCCGAGTGTGTATTCCCGGGCGACGCGGGGTTTGGCGTATCAGACATGAGGAGCGGGCCCATCTTCGCGTGGTGCATGCTCAGGGACAGCAATCTTGAGATCGCGATGCGCTACACTGCAGCAATGCGACCACCAACCGCGCTCGCCCTCCGCGGCGCATCACTCCTCTACAGTCTCGAGGCTGACAGACCGCGGCCGGTCATGGTAGACACGCTAGTCGCAAGAGGTAAGACATGCCTGACGATTCAACCTTCCTCGTGACGGGAGCCACCGGCTACGTGGGCCAAGCGCTCGTGGCCCACTTCGCCCAGCGCCCAAAGACAAGGGTGCTAGCGTGTGCCCGCGGGCAGGGCAGCAGACTCTCTGCGTTGCGCGGGCAGCGCGTTGAAGTGCTCCCCCCGCTAGACCTGTCAGTTCCAGAAGAGGCCAATGAACTGGCTTCGCAGGTCGAAAGTCGCACGCAAGGTCGGTTCCACATAGTCAACTGCACGGGATTCTTCCCGGGCTTTCGGCGGATAGCGGAGTCGCACGACGATGATGCTGTGCGCAGCATGACCTCGAACTACTTGACGGTCTACAACACCGCTAGAGCACTCCTGCCAGTAATGCGATCCAGAGGGGGTGGCCACTTCATCGCATTTGGCAGCCACTCCGGATATCAAGCGTTCCCATTGATGGCGGCGTTCGACGCCGCCAAGGCAGCTGTCCAGCAGCTGATTCGGCACATCTCTAATGAGGAGTCCGAGAGTGGCATCGTGGCGAACTGCCTGTGCCCCGCAACCCTAGATACGGACGCCGAGAGGAAGCTGAAGCCCTTTGGCGACCACGATCACTGGATTAAACCCCACGAGATCGCAAGGTTCATTGAGAGGATTGTCGCAAGCGGGATGAACCTACTGCAAGGAAACGAACTCCACCTGTATAGGCACAGCGAGACGTACTTCCATCAGGCCTACTACGACAGGATTCGAACCAAACCGTTGGCGGACGGGGGAGCCGACAATGAGCAGTCAGACGTTCGGTAAGGCTACTTGGAGCTTCGTTAGGGCGCACCGGAAGGACCTAGGCTGGATCTTCGCGGGCCCCACGGCCGCGGTCGTAGCCGCGGCTGTCCTTCTCGCGTCGAGGGGGAACGGCGGTCCACTGGACACCGCCACATGGAGCGGTGCCAGGTTCGACCCGGGGTACCCCATCCTAATCGCGCTGTTACTAGCAACCGTAATCCACGTGTTGATCAACACTGGCTACTTCTTTGCGCACATTCTCAAGCTGGCCTTGGACAAGCAATCACTGCTCAAGACGGGCGATGCTCACTTTCGTGCGGCTGTGTTCGCAACGGGAATCTCAATCATCGTTGCTTCGATTTGGGCTGGCAACATCTTCAACGGCTTCATGACTGCGTGGAACGAGCACTCGAATGAGGTCTTTGCTCTCACGGTCTTTGCATTGTTTCTCTACATAGACCTCGAGCTTCATCTGAGCTGCCGGGCACAACTTGCCGAGCTCGCCGATCCCAACGGCCCCCTAGCGAGCCACACGGCGAGGAGTCGGGCCGCAGAACAGCGCAGACTTGAGCTCGACTCACAACTTGCATCGCTGCAACTCTGGCTCATCGACGCTCCTGTGCTGATTGGAGTGATGGTAGTCCTTCTCATCACGCACCTGGACTCGCCACCAGTCCCGCATGGATTCATGACTGGCTTCACAGCGGGCGCTATCGCCATGCACCTCGCCGTGTCACAGGTCATTTTCGGCATTCTCACGCTTCGAGATCTTTACGTCCGCTCGCACTCCCCCTAGAGCCGCGTCGACAGAGCGGGGAGCCAACCGCATGTAGACGTACGGGGGAAGCCTCGACCGATCAGGCCCACTACCACTAGGGTCCAATCCGACCGAGTCGGCTCACTCAACCGCCAGCGAGAGCAGGACCGAGAGGGAAGACGTTCGTGCCGGAGTTCTTCATCAGCTTTGCGGGGGCGGCTCATTGGATTCCACATTCTCGGGCGCGCGGACCTAGCTCCGCTCAGCCTCTCAAGTGACTTGGTACGAAGATCGGGGGCACGTCATCAAGAAAGTGTCACGCCCATCGGAGGGGGCAACTCACTCGGGAAAGACGGACGGATGCGACAGGGGGGACTCTCGCCGGCGATACTAGGCACGCGCTAATCAACTCGTGGCGCCACTCCTCAAGATTGGCCGCTCTTACGAACCCACCAGCGCTGGTTCGCGTTTCCGTGACGCGAGAACTGGATAATGGTCGCCCCCGCAGACTTGGCCACACCAGCTACGTCCAAGACTTTGCCGCTTCCGGCGTTTGCAAGGATGTATCCGTCCCCTTCGGGAATCGCGCTCCAGAGCTGACTCCTGCTAGACCGCCGCGGGCTACGGGCTACCTTGCTGCCGTTCCTATGTTCGGGCGGCAGCACTGTGAGCATGCTGCCGTCGTAGGCTTTGAGCCGAAAGCACTCATCCTCCTCGTCACAGATCGCCCAGTGTTGTTGCTGTAGGTGTGCCCAAGGCGCTTGGACTACGTCTTCTTGTTCGATGCAAGTTAGAGCCATGCCGCTATTCACCGAAATGAAGGCCAAGGACTGGCCTGAAACCAGCGGCTGCCGAATCGTTCGGGCAACGCGAAACCCGATGCTGTTGAATCTCGTATCCGGCTCCATGCCGAGCCGCGCAGTTGCCCGCAAGAACCTGGCGTCGTAGTACCAGCATCCTCCTCTGACTACTCTTCTGGGTTCGTCAAGACACTCGTAGGCCGTTCCATCCGTAGGCGCCCCTGTGTAGTCCTCACTGTAGGTGTCTTGTACCCACTCCCAGACATTGCCCAAGACATCAAGTAGGCCAAACTGGTTTGGCTCGTAGGATCCAACAGGTGTGGTCTGGTTCCTCTCGGACGCGTCGTAGTTTGCTCGGCCCGCCACTATGGTATCGCCCCACCAATAAGGGGTTGTAGTGCCGGCTCTGGCCATGTACTCCCACTCTGCCTCTGAGAGAAGTCTGTACGTACCCTCAACCGTGGGGAGGCTGTTCAACCACCTGACATAGTCTTGAGCATCGCTCCAACTAACGTGAATGACGGGGCGGGCTCCTCGGCCCCATCCGGAGTCTCGAGGAAGCACGAGGCCTCCAACGCTTCGCACATACGCATCCCACTCACTAAACGTAATGGGGGTCCGTGACACAGCAAAACGGCAGGCAATCTCAACTTTGTGTGCAGGTTGCTCGTTGGGCATTGCCCCCACCTCGGTCTCGCTGGAACCCATGATCAATGTGCCTTCCGGAAGCACGACCATCTCTGGAACCGCGACACCATGCGCCTCGGTGAACGAATCCAAGTCCGCAATTACGGACGCCGCATCGCGGCCACGGGACCCATCTGTCCCTGCCGACGATGGCCGGCGCAAGTCTTCGATAAAGGCCGGCAGGAACGAAAGCGTGGGCCCGAAGTCGAGTGGATACAGAGATCCACGCGCAGGGAAGCCTTGCGCTGCTTCCGTTTGAAGGAGGACGTAGTGCCTATGGCTGGGCGCGTCCTTGTGACCGAGCCACTCGATAAGAGGGCCCAGGTTCGGATCAAGTAGCCCACCCCCATAGCCTATGAACAGCAGAGTGCTAAAGCGCCCTAAGGCGGCTTGTATCTCCTGTGCGGCCTTGTTTCTCAAGACCGCCTCATAGCTCCTTACGCCTAGGACCACGCTCTTCGGCTCGTCCCACCAACCATGTAGGTGAAGCACTCCATCAGCACTGCCTTTTAATACTTCAACCCACTTGCGCGGGTTCCGCCAAGTAACGGCCGGGATGCTAGAACCATCAGGCCTGCTGGAAAGAACGCTATCGTAGTTGGTCGTCAGAATGGGGACTTCGAGTCCGTGGATCGCGTCAAGGAGTTTCCGATCGCGAACTTCGTGTTGGCCCACACTCGCTTCAAGCCAGCGGCTCCACTCGGCCCCGTCAGGCGCTTGTAGGCGAGACTCGATAATATCGGCTGCCGCCAAGTGAAAGTCTATGGCGTCAGCCGACAGCAAGGACAGCACAGCTGCCCGCTCAGTTTCCGTCAAGCGCGGATGCCCAAATTGTGCGGCGTGCTGCAGCCCATCCTCAAGAAGCCCGGCCCACGACGCAGTCTTCGCGTTTCGCGTTGCGGCCAAAGACACTCCCGCACCTACGACAACAGCCATGTCGCCGTTGACCAAGCGGCTCTTCAGCTCGCCGATCGCTCTTGAGTTCTCAGCCATCTCTATCTGCTACCAGGGAGTGCCACAAGATCCCACTTCAGACGAAAGACCTTCTCATCTTCCTCACGGCGTCCGGTGTCTTCGAACCCCAGCTTCGAGTACAAGCGTTCGGCATCGGTGTTCCAGTGTAGGAACTTGACGATCACCTCTACATTCGACCGCTCTGCCAATACCCTACTGAGCGTGCGCTGCAACGCAATCGTACCTACGCCTTCGCCCTGAAATCGACCGTCAACCATCATGCGATGAACCTCTACGTGATCGCCGACATACATGAGGACCATAAGTCCGGCCGGCTCTTCTCCGACGTAGATTATCCGCACGTCCGCTTCCTCGGGTCGGGCACAAGCCTCGGCAAGGCTGCGCTCATTGGTGCAAATCAGACCTGATTGGTCCGAAGTCACTCTCAACTTGGTAGCTGCCTTCCAATTGTCCGGTCTAAGCGGGCGCAGACTCACGCTCGACCACTTGTATCGCTGCTCGCTCAACTGAGAATCCTCCGACGAATGGAAACCGTATCACCGTAGCCTCGCGGATCGTTCTCCACGAGCTCCCGATGCACGCGCTTCACTCTGAAGAACGGAATGGATGGAAACAAGTGATGTACCGTGTGGTACGCATCACCAAGTGGATGCAGGAGGAGCTTCTGAACTGGTCCAACGTTTGAGTACGTGGCCCCCATGACGGACCGGAGGTTCTTGTACTCATGCTCCTCGATTTCTCCGAGGAACCTAATCACGGGCAAGATGAAGAACACAGGTACGCCCCAGCAGAGACCCCACAAGCGCAGGATGCTTGGCAGAGGAGTGTCAAGGATGAACGCGCCACCCGCCACCGCCACCACATGCCAGGCAATGAACCTAAGAACCGTGCCACGTCCAACGCCAATGGCTCGCCACCATCCGGGAACGTAGGGAACCAAACGCAGGGCAATCCCCTTTGCAAACGGCAACAGCCGCGTTCTATCCAGCCCGCGCAGATTCAGCTTCCTCCATCTTATGAGGTCAGTATCAGCGTCTCCGCCCAAGAACTGGTGATGGACCAAGTGCGTCCTGCGATAGCTGTCTACTTCCGAGAGCACTGGCCACGCCGCCAGCAGATTGGCCAGAAGATCGTTGAGTTTCCGTCTCCGGGTCCAGTTGTAGTGAGAGGCATCGTGTACGAGACACTCAAGTGCGCGCATCTCTCGAGCGGCGACGATCGCGGTAACTACGTAAAGCGGGATCCAATGGGCTAGTGGCATTCGCGACAAGAAGTGGCTTGCCAATAGTCCCGAACCAAGGATCAGCAAGTGAGCCGCCACCGCGCTAAGTACCGAGCGAAGAAGCGACGTTTTGGACAGTTCACGCAATCGGCTCTTGAGCCAAGCGGGGGCCGAGTAGCCGAGGGGGGCTTCGATCATGACTGTGCTTCTACGTAATGGCAAAGACCCGGGCAGGAAACCCAGAACCTCCCGCTGGCTTGGGGAAGGTGGCAACCGCGATGGCGCCTACCTCGGGGACCTTGTGCAAGTTGGCAAGCAACTCGATCTGGTACTTGCCCTGCGAAAGTACATAGGTTTCGGCAGGAAACGAATCGGCTGAAACAACGACGCCTGGATCCGTATCCGGCGTCTCATGGCCGCAGGCCACTAGGTCTCGCTCCTCACACAAGAACTCTAGAGCGTCCGTACTCCATCCGGGAAAGTGACAGACGCCGACAGCGTCCTTGTTCATAACGCGATCCGGCTCAGGCCACCGCTCAGCCCAGCCAGTGCGCAGCGCCACGAACGCGCCCCTTGGTACGAGTCCGTTGCGCGCCTCCCAATCACGAATGTCGTTCACCGTGATCACGTAGTCTGGGTCCTCCTCGACGCGGCCAACAACATCCAAGACCGCCAGGGGAAGGACCATCTCATGCACCCCCACCTGATCAAGGGTCCGCCCATGCTCAATGAAGTGACTGGGAGGATCGACGTGTGTACCCCACTGTCCGACGATCGAGTAACGGTGAGTCCTGAATCCATCCTTTTCAAACGTGTATAGCGCCACACGTTCCTCATTCGGCATGTCAGGCGCATGCGGTATGCCTGGCCCGAACGCATGAGTGAGGTCAACGAATCGCCTCGCGCGAAGCTCTTGTACTAGCTCCCAGAGACGGTGGGACGTACGACTCTTGCTCATCGCTATTCCTCTCGCCGCGCTCGAACCAACTTGTGTTCCATCGGAGTGTTGCGGAGTGAAAGGGACTGCATTCCAAGACCCTCGTAGAATGGCTCCGTTCCCTTGATGGCCAAGAGGCCAACGAAGGCACACGGCTCCACGGACGACTCAATGCGACGAAGCAGGTCCACCGTCAACGCCGTCCCAATGCCCTGTCGCTGAAACTCAGGGTCAACCATCACGTCTTGGACATAGACATACAGACCGGCATCCCCCACGGCGCGCCCGAAGCCAACGAGCCGTTCCTCAACGGCTACGCACCCGAAGAGTAGCGTGCGCTCGAATGCTAGGCGCACAGCACCGGCCGCCACTGCGGGCCAGCCGACAGCTCTCCGCAGATTGAGGTAGGACGCGATGGGGGGTCTATTCCAGTCCACACGGAAGTCGGTCACCGGAGTATCGTACCTCACCCTCAACCGGCGATGCAGCCTACGGAGGGTTCTATCCGAGTAGCTCGTGAGTTCGGGGCGCGCTCCGACAAGACAACTCCCACGGTGGTTGACTCTTGCGAAACAGACTTGGCTGATAGGGGGCCTTGCACTCCCCCCGCCGCTACCCGATCATCGAACGCGGTCTTGCTCCGTCTTGCCGCCAGAGGCAGGAGTTGACTTTGGCCAAGCGCATTCGCTGTCAAGCTCCTACTGCCCAGGAAGTTACTGAGACCGGCTCGATCTCAACGATTACGACCTCCACGGCGATGAAGACCGATGAGGCGCCTCTGACCCAAAGGTGTAATCCGTGGATGCACAGCAAGTTGACGCTTCTGGCAGCGGGCGAAACCGCCAGATGTCCCCCCTGACGGCCCCCGAGCGGACTCCATACGCCCAGGGAGGCTTGCTCCACAGGCTGTCGCTCGCCCCTCGGGCTATCGTCGCGCACGAGAAGACCTGCGCGAAGCGAGACCGCGACCTCCTATGGAAGCTTCCCCAGAGTAGCAATCATGTTGGCGGTTAGGTCCACGGCACTGGAATGCTGCAGCAATGCGTCTGTCGCGTGAAGTACGTGACCGTTCACGTGCTTTCTGTAGACGCTATGCGTTTCAACAGTGTCTCACGGCAGTTGTGCCGCCTGCCGGATTCCGTACTCACCGTTGAACAGCACGATCACAGCATCATCGAAGTCAAACGAGCGGAACGGAGAGAGCTGACGCTGCCCCGCGTTGCGAGGGTTGTAGACGACCCGCGCCTTCACCTGAAGTCGACGACCGTCCTCGAGCACCACATCCATGCTCTTCCTCGAATTCTCCTGGAGCTCACCGGAGAGAGTCTGCGCCGTCAGATACTCAGCAGGATTGTTTGTGCGTAGGATCTCGCGGCGTCGCAGCTCAGCGAGAATTGACGAGTAGGTACTGAGCAGCGTCGCCACAGATGCTGACTTCACTTCCATGCCTACATCCTGGGGCGACCTCGCGAGCCTGCCTAGCCAGCCGTTTGTGCTGGCGGCTGCAGTCGACCTCGACGGAGGCTCGGCCCCGTAGCCTTGTCAACCGGGAGGGTCTAGAATCCGGTCCCTGTACGTGGGAGGAAACCCGGTGTCCGACAGTATGTGGTTCGTGCGAGCCGGCGGTGGGAGCGAGTGGCTTCAGAAGTTCCTTGACAGCTCGCTGGTCGGCGTCGGCTTCCATCAGGTTGCACCGCTAGCCGACGCAACGGAGCGCGACGAGTTCACTGAGAGAGTCTCGGCCGCTCACCCTGACGCTAAGAAGGGAGCCGTCTCCGCTTGGGCCGGACAGCTTTTTCGGTTCTTCCACGAAATGCACCCCGGAGATCAAGTAGCCACGTTCGATGGCGAGGCTCGCCGATACCTCGTTGGGCGCATGACCTCAGATGCCCGAGAAAGGCCGGGCGAACTTCCCATGCGCGTTCGTGACGTCACGTGGGAGGGCCACGTCGGCGCCGATGAGCTGAGCCAGAAGACACGGAATCGACTTGGCAGCATTTCGACGTTGTTCAAGGTTGCGGACGAGGCCCAAGAGGAACTAAGGGCAAAGGCGCGCCCGCTAGCCGAGCCACTCCCAGATCATTCGACCTGGGTCGCGACGCCTGCCGAGGCGTCGTCGATGGCCTCCATGGCCTTCGAGGCGGTTTCGAGCTACCTGGAAGATCACTGGCCCAGGCGCCCGGATCTGCCTCCGCGAGATGAGGTCGAACGCCAACGCAGCGAGTTCCTAGCAGAGTTTGGCCCCGAGCGCCTGGCCGCCATGTCATCCGACGAGTTGCTGTACGCACTCCCGTCGAACTTGGAGAACGATCAACCACTCGACTACTGGCTCGAGTTCAAGCGTGACGAGCGCTTTGACACCAAGCTCTTCGGCAGTCTTGCAGGCGGATCCGCGGGCAAGTTTGGCACGTGGCAGAGCAAGAAGACTGGGCGCTGGCGGATCTCGGAGACCATGAGCAATATCCGCGACGCGACGATCGACCAGGCACGTGCGATCGTCGAGAGCCGCCGCGATGAAGCACTGAATGCCTTCGAGTGCGTGCGCACTACGCTGAGCGAGGACATCGAGGCGATCGACCCGATTGTGTTTCACGAGGCCGTCGAGGGCGCTGCGCCGACGTGGGCGACTCGAGCGTGGCTCCACAAGTACCTCTCGTTGACCTGCCCGGAGCGTGTCGCATGGTCTGCGACGCTGCCGCATCTGCGATCTCACCTCTGCCGGCTCGGCATGCCCGTACCCGAAGAGCTACCGACCTACGCGCTCGACATTCTCTTGATCCGATATTGGAGCAGCGTTCCGGCCCTCGCGGAGGTTCCGACGGACTACGTGTGGCGCTTGAGCAGAGGGCACGGTCCGAGAGGCCACTGGGCCATTCGTGCCGACGAGGCCGCGCGCGCTGCCATGATCCAGGGTGGCTTCGTCGGGCTCGATCATGCCGTTGGGGATCTCTCCGACGGCCTCGAGTTCGGGAAGAAGTCCGAGCGGCGGCGCTGGGTCGAAACGGCCTTTGCCGATGCCGGACTCGCCCCGCCGCCTAGAGACTTCCGTGATGCGACAGAGTTCCTAGGTGGATTCCGAGAGGACTCAATCGTCGCCCTTTGTGGCGGACCCAAGCACGTCTACGCGGTCGGACGCGCGGCCGGCCCCTACCGATACGTCGAGGAGGGACCGGCTCGTCACCGCAAGGCGGTGGAGTGGTTCCATACCACAGACTTCGAGCTGCCTGAACGGGCGACAAAGGGTGCGCGCGCACTCGGGCGCCTCAAGGTGACCCAGCCCGCTACGGCGGCCGTCGAGGCGTCCGTTGTGGCCGCAGGCCAGCTTCCATGGCCTGAGTTCGGGGAGCAACGCGTGCTTCCGCCGCCTCCCGTCCATGTACCGCCGAAGCCACCGCAGCCAGGAGGAGTTGAAGATCCGGGGAAGGTCCTGCGACCCAGTGCCCCCCCGCTGGAAGCGCCACTGGGGCGCATGCGCGAGGCACTCAAGCGCAAGGGGCAGATCATCCTCTACGGTCCGCCTGGCACGGGCAAGACGTACTACGGCACCCGCTTGGCACGGGAGCTGGTAGCCCGAGAGAACTTCGACGTGGGCTACGCAAGCCTGACCGAGACGCAGCGGCGTGCAATCCGCGGTACAGACGCTGAGGTCGGGCGTGTGTCGTTTTGCACATTTCATCCCATGTATGGCTACGAGGACTTCATCGAGGGCTACCGCCCCGATGATGACGGCCGCTTCACGCTGAAGCCCGGCATCTTCCGTCAGATCACCGAGGCTGCGCTCGCACATCCCGGGGAGCGCTTCGTCTTGATCATCGACGAGATCAACCGGGGCAACATCCCCAAGATCTTTGGCGAGCTAATCACGCTGATCGAGCGCGACAAGCGTGGGAGCCTCTCTGTGCGGCTGCCTCTGTCCGGCAAGCCGTTCACCGTTCCCGAGAACCTCTGGCTGATCGGAACGATGAACACGGCGGATCGGTCCATCGCTCTACTTGACACCGCACTGCGCCGCCGCTTTGCCTTCCACGAGCTCATGCCGGACCCCGCCTTGCTGGAAGGGCAGATCGGCGATCTGCAGCTCGCGACCTGGTTGCGCGCGCTCAATCGTCGGATCGTCGAGCATCTGGGTCGAGATGGCCGAAACCTCCAGATTGGACACGCGTACTTCATGGAGAAGGGCGGAGGGACGATCGAGAGCGCCGGACGATTGCAGCAGGTCGTCCGCGACGACGTCTGGCCTTTGATTCAGGAGTACTGCTACGAAGACGCAGCCACTGTGGGGGCAATCCTCAGTCGCGAAGGAAAGGGGATCTACGACCAGCAGCACCAGGAGCTCCGAGCGGAGCTCTTCGAGCCGGAGAACGAGACTGAGTTTCTCGACGCGCTCTCGCTCCTGATCGAGCAAGAAGATGCAGCTGAAGGCGACTCGGGATCTGGCGACATCGACGAAGGCGACGACGAAGACGACGCTGGCGACGAGGGCGCGACGGAGTGAACACCGCTACTTCGATCCGACTCACCGAGTGGGAGAGAGCTGGGCCGCGATCACCCGACCACGGCCGCATACTGCGCGGCCTACGGCTAGACGCAGCGGACGAGGCCACGATTAGCCAGCTGGAGAGCGGACGCGCCCTAGGCGTACGTGCCCTGATCAGTGGCATTGAGCTTCAGGCGACTTCCTTTGTTGGGAGCGTCGCGCTCGCGGGCAGGCGGATCGAGATAGTGCCGAAGATAGGCCTGCCGCATCTCATGCGCATGGTCGCCCGCGCCCTCGGTCTGTCGGATCTCCAGATCCTAGATCCGCACGTGGCTCACAAGCTCGGCGTTGCGGGCTTCGCTGATCTCATCGGCAAGGCTCTTCTGTTGGAGGTGCACCGTCTCGCGCGACGAGGCCTCGTCTCGAACTACGTGCTGCGCCATGAGGACGTGCCGTCGATCCGCGGGCGCGTGGATCTTCGCGCTCTCGCTTGTCGCCCCCCGCGCACAACGGTGCGGTGCCTGTACGAGGACTTCACGGCGGAGCATGCGCTCCACGAAGCGCTGGTGGCGGGGCTGCGCGCCGGCGCACACGTTGTGGCCGATCGTCAGTTGTCGTTCGGGCTCGCGCGCGAAGCGGATCGCTTGTTCCCTGATGTCCGCCGCGTTCCGTTGACCTCCCACGGGCTGGCAGACGCGCAGACTCTGCTCGATCGGCGATCCAGCCACTACAAGGCCGCCATCCGCCTCGTGGAGCTCATACACAACGGCCATCAGGTGCTCGAAGACGGTACGGGGGGAACACAGGCGCTGCCCGGGTTCCTGCTCGATATGAATCGGCTCTTCGAGCGTTTCCTAGAGCGCGAGCTCCAGCGCAGCGCACCGCCGGGTTTCCGCGTGCAGGGGCAGGAGTCGCGACCCGACGCGTACCGGTGGCTCGCCAACCCACGGGGTTGGAGGTCGCCCCAGATCCGCCCAGACATCGTCGTCCGCTCGGACAGCAAAGTGTCTCTTGTAGGCGACGCCAAGTACAAGGAACACGATGCGCGCGCGCCCTCCACCGGCGATCTCTACCAACTTACGACCTATGCGCTGGCCTACAGACTGGCCGGTCGGCGCCCGGTCCTCCTGTTTCATCCCACGGTCGAACGCGAGCCGACTCGACGCCCGACGCTGGCCTTCGGCCCGCACGGCGACGTACCTCGCGTGGTGGTTCGACTTGTGGGGGTACCCGTAGCTCGAATGCTCGAGGAGCCCAAACTCAACGCGTGGAAGCTACTGGTTGAGCCAGAACTGAACTAGCGAGTTCTGGGCGAATGCGCTGGAGTCGAGTGCGTCCAAATGGCACCGGGCCCGGCCGACGGTGTGTCCCTGAGATACGCGGTGAGCGCGTCGTCCACCGCAGCAGGGTACTGGAGCTCTAGAGCCAGTCTATAGAGGGGCATCAACACAGACAGTTTCATCACCTTGGCCAAGGCCGCGGCATGCGTGCCATGAGAACGCAGGCCCCCGGCTACATACCCACCTCCGTGAAAGTAGACCAGGCAGCGACTGGGCAGCAAGCGCTGGGTATGAACCACTGAACAGCTACACCCCCAGTCGGTGTCCGCCTGATGCCATGGGAAACACCGCTCGGTTCGTTTCGGCTCGGATGCGCCCTACGTCAGACGTTCGGAGGCCTTCACGCATTCGCCTCGTCCAGTTAAGGACCATTAGCCGGAAGTTCTGAGAGTCTCTGGATGCCATGTGTCTCTCCGACTTTGGAGCATCGACCTATGCGCTCCCAGGCGCAGGAATCCCATGCTCCAAGGGCCACTGCGAGTCTAGGGCGTACATGTGATGAAGACCGTTGTGGTGCCCGAACCGGCGCAGATGCTCGCAGCGCGACGTGGGGGCTCCGGAGGCGCAGCGCATCCCTTCCATGAGCCTGAACTCATGTGCACGGGACGTTCTCCGCTCTATCTTGCGGAACTCTTGGTAGGAGCAGCACCGCTCCTATCGGCTGCCGTGATTTGCCGAGCCATGATGCGTACCGTGCAGGAAGTGAGGCGCGCAGGCAGCGTGCCCCTCGGAGCTAGTCCTTCGAGACGATTTGGTTCGAGAGCTTCTTGGCAGCCTCATACGCTTCGGAGCCGGGTTGCGATCCGTACGTCGCACAGAGAATTGCCTTCATGGCGTCGTGGTCACGGCCCTCGTCCTTGAGCCAAACCGCGATGTCGACGCAGGCGTTGGCGTGTTTGTCGCCCATCAACTGCACACGGAGTGACTCGGGCAAGTCGAGGCTCTCCACCTCGGTCAGATAGAAGTTGGCCATCCGCCCCCTATCCAATACCTCGGGAGACTCTTGCCGATTGCCCGGTTGGTTCGCCATGGCGAAGAACACGACGACACCTACCGCGACAACTGCCAACGCCGGCACAGCCGCCTCTGCGACGCCGAAAAACCATCGAAAACCGTTGACGATCAACTCGCCCAGGACCGTGAGAAACCCTCGTTGCCGCCGAGGCTCTCTCCTGCCACCCACCAGCGCTTCCTCGGCGGTTGTCTCGTCGAACGCAGTGATCCCCTCTATGACCCCCTGTATCTCAGCGGCCTTCGCCCCCAAGTGGGAGAAATCGATCCCAGGTTCCTCGATCTCATAGAGAGCCAATTCACAGAAGTCACATTCCCGGGCGTGGATCCGGCGGTCTTCAGGAAGCAGCTCCAACTCCCCAAGTTCCTCCTCTGAGAGGCAGTTAGGCCTAGGATAGGTAGCGCGCTCCTCCGCGGCCCGCTCGATCTCTGCATCCACGGCACGCTGGCCCTCGCCTAGATAGCGGCGCTCGGAGCGCGGGCGATCAGTAGGAACAGGCGTGCTCATCCATGGCCTCCACCCTATTCAAGTGTCCCTCTGCCGGATCCATTACACGGTTTCTAGCTTTTCTCTCGCGCAGCCAGTTCGCGCCTCAGCCGGGTCCGCAAGCGGTGCAAGCGGGTTGCCACTGAGGACGCGGATCGGTCAGTCATGGCGCCAATCTCCTCAAGGGAGTGGCCCTTCAGTCGAAGAAGCAGGATCTGACGATCCACTCCTGTGAGCGAGCCAAACACGTGTTGGAGGGCCTCCCTCACGGCGGACATGCGTAGCGGCCCAGGGGAGGTCGGATCGGAAAGAAGCTCGATGACGTCGGTCTGAGGCTGAGGCTGACCCTCCCGCCGAGCTTCCTGGGCTGCAACGCGACGAGCGACAACGTAGACATACGCCCGTAAGGCGTCTTCGTTCTGGATCTGATCGATAGGAAGGTAACGGGCCAAGCGGAGGAAAACCTCCTGTGCTCCATCTCGCGCTCTCTCCCGATCGCCAGCGAGTCCACGATAGAGGACTCCGAAGACACGCGGCCACAGGAGTCGGAAGAGACTCTCCCACGCCGCCTCGTTCCGGCGATCCACTTGAAGGGCCTTCATGGCCTCAAGGAGAGTCACGGCAGTGCACCCTGCAAGTAGTCCCGAATGCCGTTCAGAACGGATCTCTTCGGATGCAGTTCGCGGCGAATGGCGCCTTGGCCACCGTCAACTGCTGCTCGCACGCGCCGCGCCACAGCCAGTATCACCGTCCGGGCCGCGGACTCGACGTCGTCGTCAGAGAAGTCGGGCCGCTTGAGGGCTAGCCGAAGCTCAACGAACTCCTGGAGAGAGATGCGTCGGTCGCGATGACGGCTCCAGCCCCACTTCTGCGTTGCAAGTGCGCGGTAGGCTTCGTCGAATTCATCGGAATCCTCGCCATGGTCCTCGTCGGCGTCGGCGAGGCACGCGCACTTGCCTCCGTAGTGCACGGCATCCCCTGGATCGAGCCCCCAGAGGACGGGCAACCACAGCGCCTGCGCGTGCTTCTCGCTTCGAAACATGCTGCTGTGACCGTAGAAGTCCAACTGGACATCGTGTACCCGAGGATGTTTGGGAAGTTTCGGACGACAGATGACGCACGGGCCTAGGGGTTCCCGAACCTGATGATGCACGAGGCGATGCAGCTTCGCCCGGAATCGCCAGAATCCCGACTGGCCGGCCCGCCCCGTGCCACGGACGAACCGCAGCCAGGCCGCGATCCAGGCCAAACGAACGATCCAGTCCTTCGCGCCTATCTCGTTCCGCACGAGCCACAGGGCCGGCTCGTTGCTGCTGTGCCGCCACACCTCCTTGTCCCAGCGCACACGACGCGGCAGTACACAGCCACAGAGGATCACTCGCTTGTACGTCACGTAGGGCAAGCGCCTGAGCGCTTTGCGGAACTGCAGGGTGCCGAAGCTGTGAGCGATTGCGTGAAGTGGACGGCCGGCAAACGCATCTTCGATCTGAGATTGCACGGCACGGCCCGTACGACGCCGACGGACTGCCTCCCAGATCGCGAGTCCGATGCCGACGGGGAGCACCGCAAGCGAGCTGACAAGAGTGGCTGATCGAACTTCCGGGGACCACCATGACAGCCTGTCCGCCGCAAACCACGTTCCGAGCAGAAACAGGCTGAGCACAATGCCGCCGAGCTCGCTGGCAACCTTGAAGAACCCGTACCGCTCGTAGTCCTTATAGCGCACTTCGATTGGTTCGTACCAAGGTGCGAGTGCGCGGCGGGCGCTGTCGTACCACCTGCCACGCGAGCAGATTCCGTGAATCAGGACAACGGGACTGGGTTTAGAATCTCCACGCATCGCGACTCCGCGCGACATAGTACCGCCCCCACTCTAGGCGCGCCGGAGATGAAGACCGATGGGGCATACGAGCGAGAGCCTCAGAACTTCCGCTGCGCAGGCAAGTTCGGCGCGGCACTGTGTGGAACTGCCGAGGCGTGTGTCCTCACCCGGCCCCGGAGCAGGTGCGGCTGCGCTTCCACCTGCCGTTCTGAGGCTGCTCTTGCTCTGCCCCGACTTGCGCGCTGGGTCGAAGTGCGCAAGACACCGCGACTACGAACCGGTGGGCCGAACGTGGACTGCTACAGCGCTATCCAGAGCTGGTAAGCCATGCATCTACCCCATCACGGCCGCCCCAGTCTCCTCCTCGCCACGCGCCGACTCCCCCAGCACGTCTTCGAGACGCCTGACCGGAGCCACCCCCACGTCGGGCTTGAACTTCGCGTAGCGCTGAACGGTGATGAAGTGCAGGTGCCCGAGGATCTTCATGAGTTCCTCCAGCGACACGCCGTTCTGTACGGCGAGGGAGGCGAAGGTGTGGCGGAGCGTGTGGAAGACCACCTCGTCCTTCTTGTCTTCGGGCACGCCCTGACAGCGGGAGAGGGTCGCGTCCCACTCCTTTCGCGCGCGCCAACTGGTCCAGGGGAAGACGCGGTCCTGGCGCCCGGCGTTCTCCTCGCCCGCAGCCTCGCGCACCTGCATGAGAGCGGCACGCGCGTTCCTGTTCATTCCGACGAGACGCTTCTTCTTCGTGCGGGTGTCCTTCCGCCGCGCCTGGATTCGACCTCGAAGGAAGTCCACCTGGTCCCACTGGAGCTCGAGGAGCTCGCCACGACGCATGCCGGTGTTCAGCGCCAAGACGACGAAGGGTCGAAACCAATCCTCGCATGAGGCGATGAGCGACCTGCACTCCTCAGCGGTGAGGTAGCAGTCTCGTTGGCGACCTACCTCCGAGTAGCGCTTCACGCCCTCGCACGGGTTGTTCTCGATGGCTTCCCACTCGATGGCGTACTTGAAGATGACGCTGGCGACGCCGAGCCCACGGTTCGCAGTCGGCCCGCTGGTCTCGCGCGCCCGTCGCTCGTGCCATGCCTTGATCTGCTTGCGGGTGATCCGCTCGATCGGCAGCTTCGTCCAGGGTGCCTTGCAGACGTGGTCGATACGCCAATTCTCCTTGTGGACCTGCTCCGGGTCCCGCTCGTGCTCGTGCGGGCGGGCCTTGTAGTCCTCCGCCCACTCCTTGAAGGTCTTGCCCGCTGGGAGAGGAACGCCGAAGACCTCGTGCATGACTTGGTCGTGGCTCTTGCCGTCGGCGATGCAGGACTCGATCTGACTGAGCCTGCGCGCAGCGAGGCCGCGCTTGCGGCCGATCGTCTTGCGGGGGCGGTGCTTCCCCGTGTACCCATGCGCCGGGGGCCAAGCGATCCGCCAAGACCGGCCTTCTCTCCAGATCGTCCCGAAATGACGCCTACGAGGCATGAATCCTCCTACACACCGCGTACGCGGTCCTCGAACTCCTCCAAGTCCCTGACGAACACACACGCCTTCCGGACTCCGTTCGGGCGATGGCAGCGCAAGATTCCGTCATCGATGAAGTTCCGGAACGTGCTCTCGCTGTACGGGTAGAGCTGCGGTAGCTCATCGATCGACCAAGCCCTCCGAGCAGCCAGAGCCGTGTCCTTGGGAGGAATCGGGCGATCGTAGTTCGAGCCCTCGGACGAACCTACGGCTATGCAGTCTTGAGCATCCTGTGCCATCAAGACTTCAGATACCGGCTGGTCTTGCTCCAGGTCATGTGAATCCGAGAATTCGTCTGCTGGGACTCGACCGGGCGCTCCAGCAGGCACGATGACGAGCTCGCTCTTGCCTTGAGGGGAGCAGTAGATGTCACACCAGGAACTGTACAGATGTCGAATGGTGGGGTGATCTCGATAGGTTGCTACCCAGTCGTTCATGTTCCGAAGCCGGTCGCGGAGAACGCTGTGCTCGCGTGGCGTCATGCCGACGCGGTACAGGGCGTTGCCCTCAGACACGTACGGGGGATCCACAAAGACAACGTTCTTCTCGTCGCCGCGGTGAGCGTCCAGCCAGGCGACTGCGTCTACCGATGTGACGCTCAATCGACCTCGCAGCAGTTCTCGGGCGCGGCGTATCTGCTTGCGAATCGCCGCAGGGTTGTACCGACTGCCAATGTTCTTCATGGCCCGTGCGGCAAGACTTCCCCCGAACGAGGTTCGCGATAGATAGGTGGTCGCGAATGCTACACGCACAGGGTCTGCTGGAGTCTCAACCCTGAGCCGCTCCCAGAGTTCGCGTGTGGGCTCGACCTCTAGCATGGACTCAAGGGCCGCCACCTCCTCTTCGGGGCCCGCTACGACGCTCCAGAGCGCCACGATGCCCGGGTCCAAGTCGATCGCGACGAGCGCGATGTCAGGGTAGCGCTCGGCGACATCGAGAAGCACGGAGCCGCCTCCAACGAACAAGTCAACAAACGTCGAGTCCGGCGTGATCAGGGGATCAATGAATGGGCGCAGCACCGGAAGGTGCTGCTTCTTCGATCCGGGCGTTCTGAGGATGCCTGCCACCTTTCATTAGATACAGGCTCGTCAACTTGGAGAGACGACAAACCGGCCGAGAAAGTTGGGCTCTTTCCCGCCCGCGGTGAGGCTACGGTGCATTGAGATCGTGGCGCACAAGCTCCTCCGCATCCAGATCCTGCTGATGCCATGCCCGTGAGACTTCGTACTCATCGAAGTCTCTTGGGTGTGGTGCCTCAACTCCAAGCCAGTGCTCCCAGTACTTCGTACCCTTGGCGTAGGCCACTGAGAGGTCGAGACCCCAGACAACCATCGCAGCCGCGCGAGTAACAGGATTCGAACCTGCCAGGGCAATCTCGACCTTATGCAGCTCCACCCAGTCGTACTCGCCGTAGGCATCGACCGAATCGTAGTAGCGGAGGTATTCGTCCGATTGCGCGGTCCAGAGGATCCAGATCGCGCGATAGTCCCCCGTAACGCCGAAGGCTACTTCGCTCTTCACACAGAAGGGCGCCCTTGGTCGCGGATGCAGCCACTGTTCGGATCTGAGGGCCATGGATGGGCACGAGCAACAATGACAGCAGCGCAGCATTGCCCTCTGCCGTTTCTTGATCAACCGACGAAACGGGTCACCTGTTGATGGGATTCCGAGCATCCGGCGATTGGACTCTCGATCCGTGATCACCTGGACCACGCGATCGGCAATGCCATCAATCAATAGGCGTGCGTCATCGCTCACAGCAATGTCCTCCGGCTACGCGCCTCGACTCCCGCGTGCGCGCGGCCGTAACGCGCCCGAGATCCTCAACTGGCCTCACAACCGCCATCGGGAATGCACACACTGCAGTGAAGCGCAACACGAGCCCCGGCCCCTCACTTCTTCTTCCCCGTGATGCGCGCTACCAGGTCATCGAGTTTCGGATCTCGCCTTCGGACAAAGAGCGTCTCGGCGACGTGAGGCTCTCGGGCCTCAAGATGAGAATAGGCGATCGCGCGTAGCCGGTAGAACCCGGAGATCGCGTCGAGAAGTTCGGGATCGGAGCGCTGACCGTCAAGCAAGTCCCGCAGGACGCTATCACCTGCCAACGGGCGAGTTGGATCCAGGAACGCGTAGGGGGAAAGCTCTGGGTTGACCTCTCGCAGGAGTCCAAGCAACAGGAGAGACCGGGCTTGCCGCAAGGCGTCGGCCATTGCTCTGTCCACGCCATCAAGAGGTAGAACAACGGGCCAGTGGTCCTCTGGTCCGTAGACCACGCCGATGCGTCGAAGCAGGGCACAAACTGTCTCCACCATGACGTCATCTGTCGAGGCGATCACGTGGGTAAGGCCAAAGCAGCCTCGGCCGTTCTGCCAGGCAATCCCCGCGACGGTGCGGCCCCCAGACGGATCCGGCCGGCGCGTCCGCGCTAGCAGTCCTTCATCGGTTCGGGTCCAGTAAGCGACGCTGGCCCGCAGCCTGAGCTCGATTCCAGGGACCTCCGAGAGTCGGCTGGCGATCCTCCTGAGCACCGGAGCGACGGATCGCGCGACTCGCTCAGCCATGGCAACTTCGAGACATCCGATATCTCCACGGTCTTCTATGAATGGGCCCAGGTTCTTCGATTTGTAGATGCGGAGGCGCATGATCAATCTCCCGTAGGGCTCGGCATCGGAACTGGCCGATCGGTGCCCACGGGTAGGTACGAACGACGCAGATCCCAAGGAGAGGAAACCCGCCCTCACCTAACCCCGATCGTTCGGACGGGCACGAGACAACTCGCTCCGGAGAGTCGAGCCGTTCAAACATAGACACACGGGCCTTGGCGCAACTACGGCCCGACATGATCCCCCCTCTGAGTCGAGCCTGCCCTCGTGTGGGCTCGGCTCTTCTTCTAGGTGCGCAAACGTACTTCTGGGGGAACTACAAACACGAGGATCATGAAATGCGCCAAGCCAATCATGAATGGCAAGTGCCGAACTTCCCGATCGCCATGGAGTGGTTCGAGCAACTCCCGAAGAAGGGGACGACCGGCTACACTTCGACAGACAAGCTCGAGGCCCCATTCATTCTCGCCCCCATGGAAGACGGGACGTGCCAATTCTCGCGCTTCCACCTTCGCCACAGCAACCGGGCGAACGGCGGCCGAGAGGCGAGACCGAGCCGCCAAGCCCACCTGGAGCGACTCCACCGCGAGTACCAGTGGGCTCACAAGGACAGCAAGAGCCTCGTCACGCTCCCGCCCGAGGTGCAATGGGCGTTTGGCCTGACCGTCCGCGAGCACCTTCTCATGATCCTGCTTTGGGTCCGCAGAGACGCCGACGCCCGTACTGGCCGGCGCGTCCTCTCAGGCTCGAACTACTTCGTTACTTCCCTCATGAGGCGGCTCTGCGGCCGCAGCAACGGAAAGTGGAAGGACTCCATCAAGGGGCTGCAAGACAAGGCGCTGATTGATGATTGGCATTTGACCAAGAACCCCCTTGCCCCACGGTTCCGCTTGTTCCACTGGTCGTTCGGAGACGATGTACTCCAGCGCATCCGGGAGTTCTACGTTCCCCCTTGGGCCCGCCCACCCGCGCAACGAGTCTTCGCTGCACCACCGTCCACCCGCGACAAGGAGCTGCACCAGGACACCAAGACCTGCACTGGGACACCGGCACTGGGACACTCAGCGACCTGCACTGGGACACCGGGACCTGCGCCAGGACACCAGAAACCTGCACCAGGACAACATAGACTTTCAGACCTAGATGACCTTGCGGACCTCATAGACCCTTCGGGACCCCCTCTGACGGACGAGCCGCCCGGAGGGAGTTCGGCTGCGCCGAGGGGTTCGGGAGCCAAGAACCATGTGGCCTGTGACCCCTCAAGTGGTCCGAAGCGCATGAGTCCACCCTTCGAAGACTTGAGAGGCGACACCTTCCTCGTCCCACCCGACTTCGAGCTTCCCACCGAGAGCGCACCGTCGATGTCTGCTCCCTCGAAAGTGCTTGGCGAGGTCGTGGCTGTCCTTCATGACCGATGCGATGCCAACGCACAGAAGAAGGTCGTCGAACTGATCGACGGGTCCTGGCGTGAGAAGCCCCGAGTACCGAGCAAGCAATGGATCCGAAGGGAAGCGCTCAAGAGATGTCCAGGCGTCCTCGTCATTCTCGAAGACGACGAGGTTCGCAGACTGACGCTCAGCCGGCTGCAAGGCAAGGAGAGCCGCTACAAGGTCGTGGACATCCTCGACGACCTGGATGAGTGGGTCATGGAGGACGCCGACCGCATCGAGAATGGCCGCCATGCCGCCCGTGAAGCCCTACAGACACAGCGTCGAGAAGACGAGCAACTCCTCGTCTCCCTTCGAGAGAACGGCCTAACGACCTTCTCTGATCTGGTCAGGATCGAGCCTGACGCCGAGGAGTCGAACTGCCGCCGTGTGGGATGGGAGATGTCCGCCCCAGAGTCATCTTGGCTTCACCGGTCGCCGCAGGTGATGGCTGCCATGCGCGTGACCGGAGTCCGCAGTCCAGAATCTGTTCGTGTCGATCCGCCAGACTTGGCGCAGTTGATCATTGATGCCAATCCAGAGGCCCTCTCGGCGCTACTCGTGCGGCGGGAGCAAGTGGATCGAGAAGCGGCAATTACCTTCGCGAAGGCCTTTCAGGAAGAGCGTCAGTTCATCCTCAAGTGGGTGCCTGAGGCGGCTGACTTGAGCGATTCCGATTGGGCAACTCAGGTCCACGGCCTCAAGCGAGAGGCGCAGCGCCGGAAGCTCGAGCACACGCGGAGTGCGCCGGCACAGGAACCAAAGGAAAGGCCCCGAGATGTCGCAATGGAACTACTGATCGCCCGGCTGACGTCACACGCGCTAGGATAGTACTGAACGAACACGCCGACCGCTGTGGCTGTCTAGACGGCATACGTCCATGTGTGGCCTCGTCGCGCTAGCGAGCGCACGAGCACGCGATGGTCACCGCCACTGCCCGCTGCCCGACGCAACGTAGTGGCCGAGCCAGTCGTGCTTCGCCACGGCCCCCGGATTGCCGATCCGACGAATCGTTGCCACATCAAGAATGACCCAGAATGCGGGCCCATAGCCTCGTTTGTTCCCGAACCGATCCCTCTCAAGCCTCGCGTGCCATTGGAAGCAGACGAAGTGGACGTGTCGCTGGCGCACTTCCGGGGTTCTCCGCACCTTGCGGACCAGAGCGGCCAGAGTGTTCCAGTCTCCGACGATTCTTGGCTCTACGGCGACCGCAGGCAACAAGTCGCCGTCCATCCCGGCGGGTCCCCGTAGATATGTGAAGTTGTGTTCGTAGATGGCGACCCTTCGACCCCTGAACGAAGAAACCGGCATGGATGGCTTGCTCGACGAGCTGGCACTGCCGTCCTCTGATCGGCCTCCCTTGGTCGCCGTTCCGGCGATCCAGAGCACGCCGAGAACAAGGACGACCCACACCCACTTCCTCGGCCGTTCACGGGCTGGCGGTCGCGCTCTCGTACGGCGAGGCCCACGACGAGGCGGCCCGGAGCCTCGTACTGCTGGCGGCGGCTTGGGCAGGGGCGGTGGCGCCGGGGCAAAGAGCTCGGGGCAGTCGTCACCGGATAGCCAGGTCGCGCCTCCGTCGGCACTGAACTGCATGTCCCTTCGTACACGACCTTCAGCGATCCAGCGGCGCACCCTGTCTACCGAGAACGGCCCCTGAACCTCCGTGCCTTGGCGGATCCACAGATGCGGCTGCACGCGACCTCCCCAGCCAGCGGCTCGTGGCGATCGTGGTCATGTCCGGATACCTTCGACGGCATCGAGAGAAACGCCGGATCGACGCTCTGGACGCTTGGTCCTAGCGGCTGGTCTCGACTTATTGGATACCAATATGTTACCAATGTCGCCACAGGCACGGGCGCCCTCAGAGGGAGGGCGTAATGGCGGCCAAGGAGATGGGGCGCCCCCGCTTCCCCAAGGGAGAGGCCCTGAGCGAGAGAATCACAGCGCGCGTTCGCCCTCGCGAGAAGGAAGAGATCCAGATCGCTGCCGACGCCGCTGGAATGTCCATGGCCCAGTGGCTCAGAGAAGTTGCCTTGTCGGCTGCTAGGCGTCGTCGCTCCAAGAAGAAGGCGAGGCGCCGAAAGAAAACGTAGGCGCGCATCCTCCAGGTCTAGCTCTACGCTAAGTGGCTGCACCCCGATCGCTCGGGGCGCGGAGCGGCGCGGGTATACTGATCGTAGTTGCCCCTACCACACGGCCTCGCCGACGGCTCAAGTGGGGTTCAGAGTCAAGCACCGGGCTGCAACCCCGCTCACGGCCAAGCTCTTGGGCGGCGACTCAGGCCATGTGTGGCCTAGACCGGCAGGTGAAGAAGCCTGCTCGCCTTGCGCTTGGACTCCTCGCCGCGTTTGTCGTAGCGCTCAGTCGTACTGATGCTGCTGTGGCCTGCCAGCCTCGCACATACGCTGATGTCGGCGCCTGCTTCGAGCAGGTGCATGACCCAACTCCTCCGCAGGTCGTGTGGACTCAGGGGCTTCACCCCTACGCGCTTCGCCAGGCTCTCCAGGGCTCGGTATAGCCCGTGAGCCGAGATGCGTCGGGGCTGGACTGCTCCACCCTTCCGAACAGGCATCAGGAGGGGCCCAGGCTCCTCGCCACGCACCTTGAGCCACCGGAGGATCAGCTCCTCGCTGCCAGACGCGAGGTAGGAGAGTCGTTCCTTGGCCCCCTTTCCAGTTCGCACCCGGACGCTGGCATTTTCGTCGAGCCGCACGTCCTCCAGATCGAGCCCGGAGAGCTCCGAACGGCGCAGACCGCTACCGTAGCCAAGTGCAAGGAATGCACCGTCCCGTCGTCCCCGAGGCGTCTCGTCACATCCACGGAGCAGTGCATTGATCTCGCCATGGTTCACTTCGCGACCGCTCGGCAAGGTCGATCCTCGAACCGCAGGCACGTCCAGTGCGCGAGCCAACGCCTCGGCATCGATCAGCCCGAGGCGCCAGGCTGACCTCATCACTCCTCGAAGTGCCGACAGGTGCCGGTTCGCCGTCGAGGGCTTGTAGGTATCAGCGAGAAGACCTCGAAGGGCTGCGACATGCTCGTGGCGAACGTGATGCCAGGGGAGGTGTCGAGGATCTGCCCCAGGACCTGCCAGCATCGATGCCAGGAGCCTGAGCGACCGCCCCATGGTCACGCGAGAGGACGCCGCCAACGTCGCAAGGTAGGCCGTGGCCGGGGCCTGGGCCGCAGCAAGGTCGCTGGTTGTCGTCGAGGTCGGCGGGGCGAGTTCACTCCCCGAAAGTCCAATTTCCGTCACCTATTCAAGGCTACCTATGGACCTCCACCAGCCTAAGGCTATGCGCGTCCTCGGTGCCACGGGCGACCTCGGCGGCGCTGCGGCTGGCTCAGCGAGAGGTCTACTATGGGGAGATATGCAACGGGTGGGGTGGATGGGACCCTTCGGGCTGGGTGGGCTCCGACGCGAAGGGCAGAATTTCACGCCCGCGATAGCTTGCGCCTTCGCGGGCGAGCCGACGCTGTCTCGATGCAGGATCTCGCTCGTGGAGATGGGGCCTGAACGTACCTAGACATGGGCGTTGAACCACGAGCGATGCCTCACTACCAACAAGAGTCGTGCGGCTCCGACCGTACGACCGACAGTCTGGCGAACACAATCGATGAGTGGAGTCCATGCATGGACGACCTGTCGCTGCTGGTTGAGCTGTCCTTCAAGGAAGCGGGCTGCCGGTGCGCACCGGAGGCATGGAGGCGCGAGGACGACGGATCACTGGTTGGATCGTTCATCGGCTGAGAACGCGACGAGGGGGCGCCCGAGCCAAGTGAACCGAGAGTCAGATTCGACTCGGCCGACCCAAGGAACTCGACACGGCCATCGCAGAGCTGCTGGCCGCAATGCAGGACGCTGGGGGCAGCAAGGGACCGCATCGAGGAAGCCATCGCGGCCCTCGGTCACAAGCCTTGACCACCATAGGCGCGCAACGAGGAACCCGCGGGTTCGCGGACCAATCACTCGGGTGTCTGGCTAGAGCCCGGGAACGCGATCTAGCGCCAATCCGAAGATGAAGCTAGCGGCGACTCTGAACGAACTGAAGTCCGCCGCTGAACTTGTAGAACACGCGCGCTCGGCCCTTCCCATTATGGAAGATCTTGATGTGGTGAACAGCAGAAGGGAACCGCTTGCGCTCCAGTTGCGGGGCACCAATGAAACCCCGACGACGCGAAATCAGCTCCTGATCGACGTCCTGCCCCTTGTAGCCCTCAATCGAGGAGGATAGATGGATAGCGAGTGAGCCTGGCCCGGCTGCGATTGTCGAGATGTACCTGATGAGGAACTGAGGGAGGGCACGGGTCCCGATTTGTTCCTGGAGCATGGTCAGTGTTCGCGGATCCGAGGCCCCACCGCGCCGCACAACCTCGTCGAGATCTGGCGAGAAGTCGAACATCTGGAACGACATCTCACCCTTGTCAAGCACAACGGTAGTTCGGTCAATACTAGGGTTCGCAGCGACCGAGATCCGATTGCTGCCGATCCAAACTGGAGCGCCCAGATCACTGCTGATTGTCTCAAGCGCTAGCCGGTGAAACACGAAACATGTCCACCAGTCGCTGTACAGGGAGTCCGGGATCGTCAGCTCGAAGTGCTCCAGATACTCACCTCGAGCGCCGAACATCCTCGCTCTCTGAATGTAGGTGTCCTGCTGGAGCTTGTGCTTCACATCTCGCGTAAAGAACATCGACAGAAGATTGGGGAAGGTCACTCCTCTTGAGACGATGTTGCCCCCGATGATGATCGTGAACGGCGACAGCGGGTCTGTTGCGTTGTCTCCGGCGGCCTTGCGGTCCCGCTCGCTGTTCAGGACGATCAGCGATACACGCGACGCATTCCTCACTACGTAGGCGACAATCGCATCAGCATCAGCTCTGGGATAGAGGCGATTGGCCGTCGTGAACACCTGGGCAGCCAGTTGCGCGAAGTCCTCGGAGGCACCGTCCACCAACGCCGCGACGGCCCGCTGCACGGCGTCCTGATCGGCTCGGTGATCCACCTTGCGACCACTGGTATGGACCAGCATGGTCCAATTCCTCTCGGGCGAGTACTCATAAGTATTGAGATAGGCGGCGGTGACGAGAAACCGAACTAGGGCCGCGCGTGCGTCGCCGACGTCGCCGGACCCACGCAGCAGCACGCGTCGATAGTCGATACTGTCGCGCTCAAGAGGGAAGAAGGTGTCCTGGCCTGTGTAGTGCTGATGCGGGCTAAACCGCACCCACTTCTCAGTTGCGTTCTCGAACGTGTTGTTCAGGTCAAGCCGGGCAGGCGTCGCTGTAACACCGATGTAGATCCCGTCGTCTCCGAGCAACGCTCCTACAAGCTCGTTGATTCTCGTGATCTTGCCCTGATTGACACGTGAGTTGGGAGTTGCGTAGTCGGCCTCGTCGTCAATCACGACGCGGCGACCAACGCCGGCTTCACGCAGCCGCGTAATCAGTTTCTCGAGGTCGCGTGCATTCTTCTTGCAGAAGACGACGACCTCCGCAGGGAGATCCGCAGGCGCAGCCGGAAGCTCACCAAGCGTGCGTGCGGCCGGTGCCAATCCGCTCTGCTTGAATCTCCTGAGGTTCTGAGACAGGAGATCAACGCTGTCGTTCATCAGATGCACGACTACGGGGTGCCCATTGTCCAGGAGGAGTCCCGTAAGGCAGATCATCATCTCGGTCTTTCCACTCTGTGGTTCGCCGTAGATGACGAGGGCCTGCGCGCCGCCGTCGCTGATGTTCTCCAGTACGCTGTTCACTGTGCTCTCGATGGCGCCAGTGGCGAGGTGCTTCCCTCGCAGTCGTTCGAGCTGTCGGGAGTAGCGATCCTCTAGTTGGGCCATGCGCCTGAACTTGCTGATGTCGAACTTCGCTAGGACATCACGCTCCGCTGCCTCCATCGCTTCAGGATCGAGCAGGCAAATCTGCTCACCAGGCTCGACGCCAAAGATCGCCTCAGTCTTCGACGGCCCGATCAACTTGGAAACTTCGATGATCCAATGCTCGAGACGCTCGTTGATGCTCGCCGCAAACTGATGCGCGGAGATGTCACCGGCATCAAGCTCCGACTCCAGGGCCTCGTGCTCGACCTGCAGCGCCCGTTGAATCTCCATCAACTTGCCCAGCAAGGCACTGTCACCACCTGCGGCTTCGCGCAGCAGCTCGATCGAGGTGTTCACACGATGCTCAGTCACTTCAGGGTGCCCCCCCAATTCCAAGGGACGAGGCCCAAGTCTCGAAGTTGCGACCATACGGACCATACAGGAGGACCGAGAGGCCGTAGTACCGAGCACCGACGACTACGGGCTTCGGCTCCGTCGTACTTGCCAAGAGGATGCGGTTCGCCATTTGGTGGCAAACCCCGTCCCGCCCGTAACGGACGCCGCAGTCCGCGCGCGCATCGTCTGGCTGGGCGATTCGACACGCGAGCTCGATGTCGGCGGCTGTGTCCGCCAGCTTCGTGCTGCCCGGGTGGTCCGGGCCCGCACCGCGCTGTTCTCCCCAGCAGTACCAGAACATCGACGGCGGAGGAACCGAGTAGGGCGCGTCGTACGACGTAACCCACGTGTGGTCGGCGGCAATGCCAGGAATCTGTGCGGGACTGCCCCAGGCGTAGAGTCTCGGTTCCAAATCGCGCCCACTCCCAATCTCACCACCGCCATGGTAGCGGCATGCGGTCCAGAATGTGAAGCGCGGCGAATCGTGCGAAACTCGGCCACCTTGGCCTCATGTGCTCGTGCGAGATGTACGCTCGTCGTGACTGTGAGGGGAGGGATGGACGTGCCTAAGCTGACCTACTGGCTCAACCTTTTCACCGGCAAGACTTGGGAGGAGTTCCAGGCAGCAGGTGGCACCACGACGGGGTTCCGGGCAGGTCGATGGAGGACAGTACGGCGCATCCGTCCGGGAGATCGCTTGCTTTGCTACGTGACTGGTGTCTCGCGCTTCATTGGCGTGCTTGAGGCCACCGGGGAGCCATTTCGGGACTCGACGCCAATCTGGGAAGACGCCGAGTTTCCTTGTCGCGTTACGGTTCGTTCCGTGGTCACGGTCTCGCCAGAGGCCGCGATTCCAATCCACTCGCTGCGCGATCAACTGTCAATCTTCACAGACGCAGCAACACCGAACGCATGGATCGGTCACCTACGTGGATCACCAACGAAGTGGAGCTCCGGCGATGGCGATAGCGTGAAGCGGGCATTGGAGGAAGCGGCCCTTCGGCCCGTCCCTCGTCCCATCGACCAGAAGCGATGGGAACGAAAGCCGCGCGCGCTTGACGCTGGAGCCCTGGGCGCAGTGACAATCCCCGATGCCGAGGACGATACACCTGCCACTGCCACGAGACCGGCGACGACGCCTTCCGAGGTGAGCTCCCCAACCGAGCACACACGCATGCAGGCGTTGCTCCTGCGACTTGGAGCTGAGATGGGTTTCGATGTGTGGGTTGCGCGCAATGACCGCCGTCGCCAATGTGACGGCGTGAATCTGGGTTCGATGGCGAGGACTCTGAGCGCGCTGCCGCTGCAGTTCGACGCAGCCACGAACAGGACGATCGAGCTGATCGATGTTCTTTGGCTAGACGGGGCTGCGATTGTGGCAGCCTTCGAGATCGAGTGCACCACGAGCGTCTACAGTGGGCTACTTCGCATGGCCGACCTCTTGGCAATGCAGCCCAACATCAACATCCCGCTGTTCATCGTTGCGCCAGAGGACCGAGGCGAGAAGGTCATTCACGAAGTCAACCGCCCTACCTTCCGGCGGCTCTCACCTCCACTCAGTGACGTTTGCCGTTTCATCTCGATTTCCAGTCTGGAGCGCGAGCTTGCGGCACTTGGGCACCGCATTCGGTTCATGCGGCCGGAGTTCTTGGACGACGTTGCCGAGTCGTGCACCTTGGCAGATGAGTGAACTATCTACTGCTTTTCAAGAGCCAGTACGACTTCACGTCTCATCCGCGACCTAAGTTGGTCCCCCGATGCCGTGGCAGAGGGCGGCGGAAGATAGCGTCGATTCGGAGGGATCGTTCGCGTGGTCCACTCAACGAGTGCCAGACTATGGCACTTAGCAAGCGATCGAAGTGCGGACGAGTTTCGCACAAAGGTCCCACGAACGCACGAGTCGCCGATGACGAGCACGGCTTTGCCCGACCTTCGCAGCACTCGGGAGATCTCCGCTGTGATCCGATCAAGATCGTTCACATATCTCACGAGCATGCCTCGCTGGCGCGAGGGTAGGTCCCTGAGATCTCCGAGCGCTCGAAAGGCGCGTCGGAGTCGCGCATTGCCGAGGCTCCTACCAGTGGAGACTTCAGAGCCTACGCTCTCCGTTCGGATGCGCCTCAGCTCTGACATGGTGAAGCCCATCCAAACGAGACTGAACCGACTACATCGCATGTAGTCGATGGCGTTGAGGTAGGGCGGTGAGCTGACTACGGCATCGAAGGATGCGGAGCGGAAGGAAAGTCGTCGAGCATCACCGAGTGAAACCTGCGTACGAGGTCCAACGGTCTCGGCCGATCGAGAAGGCGCATTCGAGACCACGCGCTCGCACGCGCTGATGAAGCAGTCGAATGGAAGGCGCGGTGCCTTTGTGAATGTCCGATGAGGACGACTGTGCGACAGGTCCATTGCGCGGGATGCGCCAGCCTGCTTCGTGATAATCGTTCGAGAGAACGCGATCCAGAGCGCGTCGCGCACCGATGCATCGCGCGTCCTCGAGATCGACAGTGCAAGGCCATAGAGCTGCCGCCGCGCAAGGGGGTCGAACCAGTAGCAGATAAACCTCTTTGTCTCGGGGTCACTGTGTGCTGGATAGGCCGTCGTCGCTGGCGTTGCGTCACACAATTTCCGCGCCCGCGCCAACACTCGCCGCGCCGTTGCCATCGCGCGATGGGGAACGACGGTCCTTGTCCAAACGCGCGCACTCAGAACTGATAGAGGATCACAGTCGATCCCGACGGCCCGGTGCCCTTGAGCACGAGCCACCGCAAGCACCGTGCCAGATCCGGACATCGGATCAAGTACGCGCATGGACCGACGACCCCGGCGCAGCGCATCCAGGGCGACATCAGGTGCCATACGAGCGGGAAACGGGTGGACAGGCCCGCGTCCAAGTACTTCGGTAATGCTTGCCACCATGCTCTCCTCAGCCACACCCAGGTGGCCTGACGATACAGGTTAGTCCTTGTCGCCGACGGGATACTCGCGCTCCACGCTCGCTATTGCTGCGAGCACCTTCGCTGGCGGCGCGTTCAGCTCTACAGTCCGATCCCGCGCGCCGATGAGCCCTGGCGCCATGCGCGCCATGCCGTGGCAGACCTGAACGAGGTCGGTCTCGGCTAGTTGAGTGCCTGCTCTGCGCAAGCCGCTGCGAACGGCCGAGTACGTAACAGCATGGAGCGGATCGTCCCGCTGCTCTTCCCAGATGTAGTCGAGGATCCTCCGGTACGGCGGTCGTCGCTGCCTCCGTGCTACGGCCTCGTCGATCCAAGCCTTGGCGTCGTCGGGCAGGAATCGGGTCTCGAACAACTCGCGGAGTCGGTCGGGCCATAGAGCGCGCCGCGGCGCCATCCTGACCAAGCGGGCAAGATCGTCGATGCGAATCAGCGTGATGGTCTTGCTGCTCTTCTCTCGGCCTCTTGCCATCTCAGTGCCCAGCGCCGATGACTCACCATCTGACGTCGGGAAGTCTGGACCAACAACGACAGCATGGCCGCACGCCAGATCCTCTCGATGACGAGCCACCCGCGAGATCCCAACGTCCTTGGCGGATACCTTGTCACCGTCCTTCCGCTTGCTCTTCGCCTCAAGACTCAGCGAGTAGTTTCGCGGCTGCCCTCTCTCATCTGCGCTGAGGTGTGCCTTGGCAATGCCGTCCGCCTTGCCCTTGCCGCCGATGTGGCCTGCCTCGAAACCTAGTATCTCGAAGCAGGCGACCAGCTCGTGCTCAAGCTGATCTTGATTGTTGCGAGCGTCCTGCAGCGCCTGCGACACCGACAGGGCCGTACGTCGTCCGGAACTTCTCGCGAGGAACCGGAGCAGTTCGTCACGCTGTTCAAGGATGGCGACCGCATCCGCCGTCTCAAACCCAAGATGATGCAAATGCGACTCCAGCAACACTTCCGCCATTGCGAACAGCTCGAGTGAGAACCGGCTCCTACCGAGGAAGTCGTCTGCGAACGCACCCACGAAAGGGTGCTTCGCGTTGATGTGCAGCGCTCCGGTCTCGGTGTCGTAGACGGCGATGCCATCTTCAATCGACAGACCATCGCTCAACGCCACATCAGAGACGAACCCGTCCTCGCTCGCGACGCGTTCTTCGATTGACTTCACAATCGCGTCGTGTCGGGCCTCATCCACAGTGGGAGGCACCTTGACGTAGCGTGGCTCGCTCTCACCCTCGAGCGTCGAGCGGACCAACGCGATCAGCGGGCGCCCCGTCAGACTGGCGGGCGTCGCTGCAAGCCGTTCGGAGATCCGAGCACCAGGCGCCTCGCCCTCATCGTGCTCCTGCACCTTGGGCCGCACGAAGTTGAACAGCGAGTGCATTAGGTTGCGAGTGAGCTCACTCGTCGGGCCCTCTCGGAGACTCTCGCGAGCCGAGCGCAGTTCATCGTCGAGGTCATCGATGTGGACCACACAACGGAATCGGGAGAACGTGCCGTGGCGAAGCAGGTTGCTATCGATTCCGAAGTACTCGTCGTCGATGTTGACCAGCCTCCCACGCACGTACACGAAGTAGCCGTAGCTCCGTCCGATCTGATCGGATTTACCCGTTAGCGTTCCCTTGTAGGCTTCAACGTACCCGGTGACGCGTCCGAGCTGCGGATGAAACAGGCCATGGCGATGCACCGATGACCGAGGTTGGTCTGTGTTGGGACGGACCTTGAGGTCCTGCGGGCCGGGCTTCGGCACCTTCTTGACATCCTTTCCTATGACCCACCGACCAACCCGCCCCTTCGTTGCCTTGCTCGGTGACAGCTTCTTCCCGTTGAAGTTGATCGAGAAATCGTCGCGCAATGGCAGCGCCGTTCGGAGAATCCACTGAAGCCGTCCAGGCTCAATCTCCGCCGCCTTGTCCTTCAGACCCGATAGCAGCGCTAGGGTCCAGGTGGTGGCGCTTCCGGGCCCAAACAGCTTGGTAGCCCACGCCTCGAACGCCGCCTGTTGAGTCCACGGCTTGAGGGCCTTGCGAGCTTCTGCCGCGCTTAGCTTCCTCACCCTGAGAGTCATGGGGCGTACGTTGCCCACTTGCGATGCCGACCGGTCGAGCCGATCGAAGTTCATGCTCGTCACGAAGTACTCGCGCCCCTGGCGACAGACATACGTGAGACGTCGCGCCAAGACGTACGTTGCGAGCTTGCCAATGCCGAACTTCCCGATCTGTTTGCGACCCAGCGGGGGGTCCTCCAGTTCCCGCTTTCCGCTGTTTCCGATCTCCCAGAGCTGTTCCAGTCCCAGTGCGTTCATACCCAGCCCGTCATCGACGACGGCGATCGTGGCGTCCGGAGCTGTGACGTCTTCAGGCAGGGTCACGAGGACGTTTCGCGCGCCGGCGTCGAACCCATTCGAGACCAGCTCCTCGAAGGCCTTGTTCGCGCTCCGGTACAGCCCATCCGAGAACAGCTCAACGATCTTGTAGCTCAGGCGTACGTCAATGTTCTTGACCACGCTGCCGGCTCTCGTCAAGCCGGTGATCGTCTCCGTGGGCCGCGCTAGGGCAGCCCGCTTCTTGTTCTTCTTCTTGGTCTTCTTCTTGTTCTTGCTCTTGGACTTCCGCTTCTTTGCACCTTTGCGGTGGATCGCGAGACGTTTGCGTTTGATTGCCATGTCGCTCCCCCCACCGGATCGGGTGCTATCCCGCACCGTCGGCAGAGAGATACCACGCTCACTCGGCACGGCGCCAGCGCGGAAGCCGTCGCCCGGTCAGACTCGACGTTGCAAGCTGTCCGTCCCCGTCGGCGGCAGCCACCACGCGCTGTACGTCCCACCCTGGGTCGATCAGCGGCACGGAGTAGAACGGGCCGCCGAGATCCCCGGAGAGCTTGCAGGAAGAAGTTGGCCGCGAGTTCGTGATGTTCTTCCTTGAGCGGCAGGAAGGGTACGTCCTCAGGCTGGAACTCGAGCATGCCAACGTGGCGCCACTCGCGCTCCCAACGGAAGTCGTACGCAGGCCCCGCCGTGTCCACGAACGGGGTGATCTTCCAGATGGGATCGTCCGGATCGGCACCATCGACCATCGCCGCGCTCGTGATGGCATGAAGTGCCATGTCCGTCGGCTGCAATCCGGGAGGTACCAGACCGGTGCGCCACCGCGCTTCTCGAACCAAGCGCGCTTGAACGCGACTCCGCAGCACGTGCCTCGACGCTCGGCCAAGCGCTGCAAGAACCCAAGCGGCACCTCGCTGAAGCACACGCACTCCTGCGAGGAGCCGAGACCCTGAACATGTCTGGCGTAGCCGAATGCGCCACCAGGAACGAGCTTCCCCTCCCAGAGGATCGTGAGCATGACGTCGCATGCAGTCGGCGGCCTACCGTCCTCTGGGATTCGCTTGACGGTCCCGCCGGGCGCAGGGTCCTTTGTGAAGTGAACCACGTAGTCACTGAGGTCGTACCACCTCTGGCGTCGGCCCGGCGGATCGGTGTATCCAGGTTGGACGATTGTCTGTCGCCCTCGGCGTTGGGTGTGCGGAGCAGGGCAGCTCCGCGGTGCAGGCGATCAAGCTCACCTGTGACCCGCCGCCGAGCCTGGAACATGTCGATCGCCAAAGGGCGTGCAAGAGATGCGTTGCGAATCAACCGGTAGAAGCGCCCGCAGACCACCCCCCGGGGGGCAAAATCTCGGCCGGCGCTGGCACCCACGGCAACGCGCTACCTGACCGACTGCGCGTTGCCGCCGACAGAGTCTTCGCTGACGTGGTCCCGACCGTCGGGCGATGACCGCCTCTCGTCCTCCCCCACGCTTACGAGAAGCGCGCGCGCTACTCTGATGAGCGGAATCGGGTCGTCGGCAAGCTGAGCCTGAGCCAGGAGCGCGGACACCGCCATTTCACGGGCCATCCACTTCGCTCGATCGATCGTGTCGCGGCCAAGCATGAGGCCAAGCGAAGGGGAGCCGTCGCCGGCAAGCCCAGAAGACTCGGCGTCGATGTGCTGTCCCGCCAAGCTCGACAAGCTTAGGGTCGTCAACCTCGCGCGCTCGTGACCAGAGCTGTGCTTGTGGCAGCCACGGCATGCAGCGTCACCCGGCCCTTGATCACCCAGACTCGGGGCCATATCCGGGGCCTTCTTGGTGTGCCCCGGTGTGTTCCCAAGTGCCCCGGTGGGGTTTGAGCCCGTCAGCGCGGCCGAGATTGAATGGCCGAGAATCCTGAGCTCACGCGCCAAGAACGGCAACGGAGCCCAGAAAGTAGTGGCGGGAGAGCAAGGGAATCGAACCCTCCTATCCAAGGTTGCCCAGGGACACAGCGGTTTTGAAGACCGAGGGGGGCACCAGCCCGCCATCCTCTCCCGCTCGGAGAGGCCTGAGAGGGTAGGCGCCTGAGCCGGGCTCGCCAAGGGCCTGTCGAGTCTCCGGGGTTTCCCGGTCACTCCGCTGCCGAGAACGCAGTTCCAGACGCAACGAAAGCCCCCGAAGGAGGCCCACCATGCGCCTGTTCCTGCTCCTCTCCTGCATTGTCTCCCTCTCCCTCTCCCTCGCTGCTTGCGGCGGCGGTGGAAACGGTGATCCCGACTTCGCCAACTTCCCCGGCCGGTTCGTCGGACCCGCAATCGCGGGCCTCGAATACGAAACGGAGACCGGGTCCGGTGTCACCGGCCCGCAAGGCCAGTTCGACTTCGAGACCGGCGAGACCATCACCTTCCGCATCGGCGACACCGAGCTCGGCACCGCGCCCGCCAAGGCGCTCATGAGCCCGCTCGATCTGGTCGAAGACGCGACGCCGCCTCGGACCAACGACGAGCTCTACCGGGCCGTCCACTACGAGCTGCGTTCGCCGGAAGCCAAGCTGTTCAACCTGATCGTGTTCCTCCAGACGCTCGACGCCGACGGCGACCTCGCCAACGGCATTCAGGTCCCCGTCGAGGTGCGCGCACTTCTGGCCGGCATCCAGATCGACTTCGATCTCGACGTGCGTGAGTTCAACCAGCATGTCCCCTTCCGCCGCCTGATCCGCGAAGGCCTGCTGCAGGGCCTGTGGGGCGGCGTCGGCCGCCCGATCCGCAACCTCGGTCGTGCAATCGACGCGTTCTACGGCTACGCCGGCATCCAGCACCAGTTCGAGTACGAGCGCTCTAGCGCATGGGACGAGGACGGCGATGGTACGCCCGAAGGCGTGCAGACGATCATCACCATCACCGACGAACAGATCGAAGCCCACTTCGACGAAGACGCCGACGGCGTTGCCGACGCGCTCTACCGTCTGGTCTTCACGCCCACCGGGAACCTCAACAAGTCCCAGTTCGACGAAGGCAACGACGGCACGATCGACCGCGAAGAGGTCGTCGAATACGACGAGCATGGTGATCCCGAGCGCGCCTACCACTACGAAGGCAACGTGCTCGAGGGCGCCTACTACGTCACCACGGACGAGTTCGGTCTCGCGGAGATCGAAGACGAAGACGACGACGGCGATGGCACGATCGACTACCGCTACACGCGGTACCGTGATGCTGACGGTCGCGTCTACCGCATCGAACGTGACGACGGCGCGAACGGCACGGTCGATCGCATCACGACGAAAGCCTACGACGCCAAGGGTCATGAGCGCCTGAGCGAAGAGGACACGGACGCGGACGGCGCTCCGAACCGCCGGTTCACCTACGAGACCGACGCGATGGGCCGTAGGACCCTCTACGAGCGCGACGACGGCGCAGATGGCGACATCGACTACCGCGTGCGGACGACCTACGACGACGTCAACCGGACCGAGTTCCAGCAGACCGACAGCGATGGCGACGGCGTCTACGACAAGGTGCACCTCATGCAGCACGACGCCCAGGGTCGTCCCATCCGGCGGGATCGCGATGACGATGCCGACGGTACGCTCGACTCGCGCACGACGTGGACCTACACGTCCGGACGCATCGTTCAAACGACCGACCATGGTCTCGACGGAACGATCGACTACATGCGGACGATCCTGCTGAACGCGGCAGGCAACGCGACGTCCTCCGAGACGGACGAGGACAACGACGGAACGACGGACTACGCCGAAAGCCGGCAGTGGGCTCCGGGATCCGCCTGGCACGCGCTGCAGCTCGGCGGCCAGGTCTAGTACCGCGCTCGGCTACTCGCACGACGCCGCGCCCTCCGGACCTTCGGGTCCGGGGGCGCTTCTCGTTTCGGGGATTCACGGTCACCGGCGCAGGGCACATCGCAGTTCAAGGCGCAACGAAGCCCCAAGAAGGAGGCCGCCATGCGCCTGTCCCTGCTCTTCCTCTGTGTCCTGTCTCTCACGCTCTCCGCCTGTGGCGGCGGTGGCGGAAACAACGGTGAGGACGCGTTCTTCGCGAACTTCCCCGGCCGGTTCATCGGCCCCGCGGTGGCAGGGCTCGAGTACGAGACCGCCACGAAGGCCGGTCGCACGGGTCCCCAGGGCCAGTTCGACTTCGAGCCCGGCGAGACGATCACGTTCCGCCTCGGCAATACGGAGCTTGGCTCCGCGCCTGCAGCGGAGCGCATGTCCCCGGTCGACCTGATCGAGAACGTGAAGGTGCCGCGCACGACCGACGAGCTGGTCCGCGCGGTGTACAGCGAGTACCGCTCGCGCGAGGCGCAGCTCTTCAACCTAATCCTCTTCTTGCAGACGCTCGATGCCGACGGCGACCTGGCCAACGGCATCCAGATTCCGGACGAGGTGATCACGCTGATGGCCGGAGTCCAGATCGACTTCGACCTGAACACGGAGGACTTCGCAGAGCACGCCCCCTTCCGCCGCCTCCTCTTCGACGGCTCGCAGGTCGGATTGTGGGACGGCATCAAGCCGCCGATTCGTCACGTCGGCAAGGCGATCGACGCCTTCCACGGCTATGCCGGCATCCAGCACCAGTTCGAGTACCGCGCGCGGATGCAGGGTGATCAGGACGCAGACGGCACTCCGGAGTACGAGCACCACTACCTCTTCACAGGCGAGTTCGCCCTCGAGCTGCTCGTCGACAACGACGCCGATGGCAACGCCGACACCTCTGCGACCCAGCTGTACAACCCCCTCGGTCACCTCGACGCAAACCAGTACGACGCAGGCAACAACGGCACGATCGACGAAGAAGAGGCCATCGAGTACGACGCGTCCGGCGACATCGAGAGAGCAATGGGCTACTCGAACGGTGTGCTCCGCGCGACGCACACGTTCACGAAGGACGAGCTCGGCTACACGCGCATGCGGGACGACGACGACAACGCCGATGGTGTCATCGACTACCGCACTACCTACTACCGCGACGCACTGGGGCGCATCGAGCGCACCGAAGAAGACTACGACGTAGACGGTTCGCCCGACCAGATCAGGACCAACACCTATGATGCGAACGGCCACCTGCGTACGAGGTCGTTCGACAACGACGCGGACGGGAATCCGGAGTCCACCGCGACCTACGTGCACGATCCGCGCGGACGCCAACTCCTGTACCAGCACGACGCCGGCGCAGACGGCTCCGTCGATCAGGAGATCGTGACGGAGTACGATGACATCGCGCGCACGCGGCGCATCACGATCGACAACGACGGCGACGGCACGCCGGACGTCTTCCGCTTCACGCAGTACGACGCGGCCGGCCGGCGCACGCTCGAGATGACCGACAGGGATGCTGACGGTACGACGGACACGAGCACGCGCTTCGTCTACTTTCCGGACCGCATCGAACGCGAGCTCGACTCGGATGGCGACGGGAATCCCGACGAGTACCGCACGCAGTTCCTGAATCCCGCGGGCAACGTCGAATCGGACTACGTGGACAACGACGCCGACGGCACGCCCGACAGGGGCGAGGAACTGCTCTGGGAGCGCGCCTCTGCCTTCCAGGCCCTCCAGGGACTCGGCCAGAGCTAGGTCGCAAACCGCGCGAACAAGGGCGCCGCGAGGGTCGCCTCGCGGTGCCCGGGCGCAACGTGCGTTAAGTAGCGCGCGAGCTCGGCTCGCGCGCTATCCAACAACGCGCGGTCGCCGCGCAAGTCGCCGACTACGAACGCAGCAAGCATCCGCTCCACGAACGGAATCGCGCTCCCGTGGTCCTCCAGCGCGACGCGCGCCGCGAGCAGCTCGGAATCTGCCAATGCCCCACGCAGGAGCATGGCCATCGCGGTCGCCGGACGCAGGTCGATCTCGCGCGCCGTCGGCAGAACGTCTTCCAGGTACGCGCGCGCCGAAGCCAGGTCTCCGGCGGCCAGGGCCATCCGCGCGGCGATCGTCTTGATACGTAGTGTGTTGAACGGCTTGGCATCCGGCGCGTCCGCGAGCGACTGGGCAAGGACGGCGTGCCCCTCGGCGAACTCGCCGCGGGCCTCGTGCAGCAATGCCCGGGTGACGACGACGGCCGCCGCATCGGCCTCGGTCGCGCGCCCGCGCTCGATCTCATCGATGAGGGTTGCGGCCTCGTCGAGCCGGCCGGTGTAGAGCAGCACCCCCACCAGATGAAGCTGCGTCTTCTGCAGGTAGAGCCGGTGGTCGTCCGCCCGCGCGCGGTCGGCTGCCTCGTGCAAGTGTGCTTCTGCTTCCTGCATGCGCCCGCGCGCGGTCTGCGCGACGCCAAGCATCATCGCCGCGTAGATCGCCAGGTCCTGTTGATCGTAGCCTTCGATGAACGCGCAGAGCTCGCGGCAGCCGGCGACGGCCTCCGCGAGGCGGCCGACTTCGATCAGCAGCAGGTTGCACGAGATCCAGGCCGCGACCTCGCGACGCAGATTGCCGGTCTCGCGCGCCAGTTCGCGCGTGCGCTCCATCAGTGGGATGGCCTCTTCTAGACGTCCTTCGAGACGCGTGGTCTTGCCGAGCAAGTGCAGGCTCGCGAGCTCGCTGCGCCGGTCGAGATGAACGGCCGCCGTCTGGTACGCGCTCTCTCCGAGCAACCGCGCGGTCTCCACGTCGCCGAGCGCGAGTTCGATCTCACCCACGTGCGCGCTCGTCGCTGCATAGCGCCACGGGTCCGCGCCGTCGCGCGCAAGCGCCAGCGCCTCGTTGGCTGCCTCGCGCGCCTGCTCCCCTTCCCCGCGGCGCAGCAGGATCATCGCCAGCTGCGCCAGGGCTTCCCCTTGCGTGCCCGTGTCTTCGGCCTCCCGCGCGAAAGCCGCCGACTGATCGGCCGCCATGTGCGCGGCGCGCACCTCCCCGGCGCGACCGAGGCTCGTGGCGAGGCCGAGTGCGAGGCGCGCACGCAGAGCCGGTTCGCGCGCATGCTCCAGCGCGCGTTCGTAGACTTCGACGGCCTCGGTCGGGACGCGATCGGCGAGCGACCGCCCGATCACCCCCAGCGCGAACGCATGCATCGAGGCCGGCACCCGCTCCGCGGCAGCGTCCACGCGACGCGCCATGCGCTCGGCGCGAACGTACTCCCCGGAGTTCTCGAGGTGCTCCAGACCCGCCGGGAGGTGCGGCGCGGCCTTCTCGACCTGATCGGCCAACAAGCGGTGGCGCGCCAGCGCGAACGCCGCCGCCGGGTCCAACGCATGGCCGCCTTGATGGGCGGCCTGCAGCGTGTCGGCCAGCGCGCCGTGGTAGGCACGCTTGAGGGCGGGCGTCAGCTCGTCGTAGAGCGCCTCCTGCACGAGGTGATGGCGGAAGCGGTAGGTGTCGCCGTCGGCGCGGATCAAGCCGTGCTCTCGATCGAGCACGTGCAGGCGTCGCAAGCCGCGAAGCTGCGGAACCTCGAGGGTCTCGCAGACCACCAAGGGATCCCAGCGCTCCCCGGAGCAGGCCGCGAGCGAGAGCAGCTCGCGACTCGCCTCGTCGAGCGCGGCGAGCCGTGCGTCCACGATCTGGCGGATCGACGCGGGGATCTCGATGCGCCGGAGCGACGCGGTCGTGCTCTCGTCGGCGACCTCGCGATGGCGGCGCTTGATCTCGCGGGCGAACTCGAGCACGCAGAACGGACTGCCGTCGGACATGCGTACGAGTTCGTGCGCACCCGTCGTGCGCGCGGCATGCTCACCGAGCGCCTCGGCAAGCAAGCTGCGAATCGCCGTCTCGCCGAGTCCCTGCAGGCGCAGCAGCGACGCAGCGGTGTTCTTGTCGACTTCGTGGCGCGCCTCCAACGGCACGTCGGGACGGCTCGTGCCGACCAGCAGGATGCCGGCTGCCGGCAGCGTGCGCGCGAAGGTGCGAAAGAGCGTCCACGCCGCCTCCCCACCGAAGTGGAGATCCTCCATGACGAAAACGAGCGGCTGCTCTGCAGCGAGTGCAATCAAGAGACGCTCGTAGATCTCGTTGCGCGCCGTGCCCGGCACGTGCAGCGCATCGGCGGCTCGCTCGCCCTCGAGGGCCTGGTGTGCGAACGCCGCGAGTCGTTCGTCGCCGAGCAGCTTGACGAGTCGGGCCTCGAGATCGTCCCCCTTGAGCAGCGCGCGCAACGCGTCTTCGAGCGGCGGCACAGCGAGCGTGGTCGCGCCCGGCGCGTACGCCGCCACGCCGATGCGCGGCGGCGCCGAGCGCCGCTCCAGCGCGGCGATCCACTCCGCCACGAGCCGGCTCTTCCCAAGTCCCCCTTCGCCCTCGATCACGAGGGCGTGGCCCGTCCCGGCTGCCACCTGTTCATGGAGCGCGCGCAGGCGCTCGAGCTCTTCCTCGCGCCCGAGGAACGAGACCCAGTCGTCGATCTGCATGCGACGCGTGCGTGCGTCGGACGCAGCGGCGCGCGACCGCCACCACGTCGAGGCTTCGCGTTCTTCGAGCAGCGTCTCGACCTCGGCGGCGCTACGCAGTCTCTGCTCCGGGTCGGGTTCGAGCAGCGCGCGCACGACGGCATCGAGAAAGGGGGAAACACCCGTCCGGATCTCGGCGGGCGACGGAGCCTCACCGCTGCTCAGCGGTGCGCGGCCCGCCGCGCCGCGAAGCGGGTGCTGCGCGGTGACGAGCTCGTAGAGCAGCAACCCCAGGGCGTAGAGGTCGGCGGCGGGTCCGGGCTCGGCGCCGCGGATCTGCTCCGGCGCCGCGTAGAGCAGCGAGCCGACGAACTCGCCCGTTCGCGAGAAGCGCGCTGCGCGCTCCATGAGAAACGACACGCCGAGGTCCATCAGCTTGACGGTCTCGTCGCTCGTGATGACGACGTTCTCGGGCTTCACGTCGCGATGAACGATGCCCTGCTCGTGCAGCACGCGCAGTGCCCCGGCGACGCGCTGTCCGATCAAGCACGCGAGACGCTCGGGCACGGCACCGACATCGTCGAGCAGCGCGCGCAGCGACTGCCCCTCGATGAACTCCAGCACGATGAAGGGCGACGTCGAACCCTCGACTTCGCACGTGTCGATGTCGAGCGTCGCGACGATCGCGGGATCGGAGACGCGCTGACCGACCTCGGCCTCCTGCAGGAAGCGCTCGTGGTGGCGCGCTTCCGAGAGCAGGTGCGGATGGATGAGCTTCAGCGCGACGCGATCCCCGTTGGGTGCCTCGCCCTCGAAGACCCGCCCCATGCCGCCGCGTCCGACCTCACGCAGCACGCGGTAGGGCCCGAGCTCGCCGAGCACGTTCGCGGGCGAAGCCGCGCGGGCGGGCGGGACCGCGCCGGCGCCCGCGCTTTCGAGCAGCGACATCACGGGGAGCACGCGACGCAGCTCGTCCTCGTGGCGTGGGTTCGCGGCCACGATGGCCTCGAGGTCGAGGTGCTCGCCCGCGCGAAGGCGCTCGGCCAGCTCGTCGAGCAGCACGTCGACGGACGGCGAACGCTCTCCGCTCACGACGACTCCAGCACGTCGCGCAAGCGTCCGAGTGCGCGTCGATACCGGCGGCTTGCCGCCGGCACGTTGATACCGAGCTCCTGGGCGACCTCGTTGTTCGAGAGCTGCTCGAAGTGACGCAGGACCAGCACCTCGCGGTCCTGCGGTTTCATCCCTTCGAGCGCCTCTTCGAGCTGTAGCCGCATCTCGGCGCCGACCGCGGCGCCGGATGGCGAGACACCCGAGACGATCAGGCGATCGGCGAGGGCCACGGACGTCGCGTTCGCGAAGGCGCCCAGCCCCACCTGCTTGCCGACGCTGCGCTTCTTCGTCGCGACGTGAAAGCGGCGCAGCTTCTGGAGCCGCTGCGCCGCGAGGAAGCGCACCCACACGAAGAACGGCATGCGGGGATCGGCCAGCCAGTCAGCGATGCGATCGTTGACCTCGACCCACGTCTCCTGGAGTACGTCCGATGCACCGATGCGCTGGCGCAGCGCCGGGTCCATCCGCAAGTCGACCATGCGCAACAGGCGGTCGCGATGGCGCTCGAAACGCGCGGCCAGCTCGGCGTCGCGATCCGACGCCTCGCGCAGCGCATCCAGATCCTCGTCGGCTTGGGACTCCACGACCGGAGGATAGCCGATCTGTCGTTTCGGGTCGGGGGCTACTCGCTCTTGGGCAGGGTCTGCGCGTACGCGCAGAGATCGACGATCTTCTGCATCGTCACGCCGGCCGTGACAGCCGCGGGCATCTTCGATCCCGGATGGCCGTAGCGCACCTTGTGCAGGAACTCCTGCGGGTTCTTGTTCGCGATCTTGCCGACGAACTCCTCGTAGTCCGGCGGTGCCCCCTTCGGGATCTTCAGGCCGTCCGCGCCGTGGCAGGACTTGCACGAGCCGTTCTTCCCTAGGCCGTTCAGGTAGTACTGCTTGCCCTTTTCCGGGTCGCCTTGGAACGCGCCGGTGCCGTCGATGTACTTGTCCGTGTCGACGAGCCCGCGGCGGATGAACATCGCAAGGCTCTTGAGCTCGTCGTCGTTCAAGGGATAGGCGTGCGGCCCGCGCAGGGAGGCGATGATCTCCTTCTCGCCGAGCTTGCTTTCGAACACGCCGCCGAACCCCGTGCGGTGGGAGCCCTTGGCGTACGCGCCGTCGACACCCTTGTAGTCCCAGCCGTGGCACTCTTTGCAGCGCCAGGTGTCCGGGCCCGTGCGCTTGTTCGTCGCGGCGTCCGGACGCTGACTCCACAGCGGATGGGTCTCCGTGGGTCGCTTCGCCGACGACTCCCGCCAGAACTTGTCGTAGAGCGCGCCGCCCAGGGCGAGCGAAGCGCCGCTGCTCGCCGGCTCGTCGTCGCCTCCGCAAGCAGCGAGACCGACTGCCAGGATGAGGACAAAGCTGATTCGACGCATCACGTGACTCCTCACTTCACCCACATGTCTTTCTCGATCGGGACGCTGAAGGTGCCCTTGATCGTCGTTCCCTTCTCGCTCGTGAAGTCGATGCTCCCGCAGACGAGACCGGCCGTCGCGTGAGTCAGGGTTGCCTCGCCCTTCGCATCGTCTGAGATCGCCGGACCGCTGCCGGCCTTCTCGCCGCCGACGTAGTAGACGACCTGGAAGATCGCCTCGCGCTTCATCCACCCGGGTCCGTAGGCACCTGTCGGCAGCGTCATCTTCTTGTACTCGTCCATCTGCTGCTTGAACGGCACGTCCTTGCTCTCGGTCTTGAAGGTGATCATCAACGCGACCTGCCCCTCTTCCTTCGGCGGATCGAGGTTGTAGCTCGTGAGCCTGGGCTCGTAGTTGGCGAATACGAGGTAGGCGAGCTTCGCCGTGCGCTCCCCGTTGTAGCGCATCCCGGCAATGAACCCCGCGGTGTGGGTGACCTCGAAGTCCCCCACGGCAATCGGCTCGTCGCCGAAGGAGACATCGAGCTTCGTGACCTCGTCGCACGACTCGTCCGGCTCCGCCGCGCTCATCGTTGCGCGGACCTTCTTGGGCGGCACCTTCATGGGCGGCACGCCGCCCGGCGCGGTCGAGGCCGTCGGATCGGCGGACGGCGTCGTCTCCTCGCTGCCGCAACCGGCGAGCAGGAGCAGAAGGACCCAGGACACGAGAGCGGTGCGACGCATGGCGCGCGATCCTAGCGGGCTAGACTGTTGCGATGAACCCTTCTGTCCAGACCGTCGGATCGCTCGAGGTCGCGCCGTACCTCCACCCCCAGGGCTGCCGCACGTACGTCGTCTTCGACCCGGCTTCCAAGGAAGCGCTGCTCGTCGACCCGCATCTCGACCTCGTGCGTGCTGCCCACGAGCACGTCACGGGCGACGGACTCACGGTGCGGTGGATCGTCGACACGCACACGCACGCCGATCACCCGTCGGGTGCGGCGCCGCTGGCCCAGGAACTCCGGGCGACTCGCGTCGCGCACAAGGAGGCCCGGCACACCGGCGTCACGCACTTGCCCGACGACGAAGAACCGCTCGCACTTGGCGATCAGCAGGTCGTGGTGCGGCACGCGCCGGGGCACACGCCCGACCATCTCGTGCTCGTGAGCGACGGTGCGCTGTTCTCGGGCGACTCGCTATTCATCGGCGGCGTCGCACGGACCGACTTTCTCGGTGGCGATGCCGGTCAGCTCTTCGACAGCATCCACCAGCTCATGATGACGCTGGACGACGAGACCGTGCTCTACCCCGGCCACGACTACGCCGAGCAGACGGCGAGCACGATCGGCGCGGAGCGCGCCACGAATCCATGGGTCCGGATCGGCGATCGCGATCAGTTCATCAAGAGCCTGACCGCCAACCCGCCGCCGGAGCCCGCGAACATGGCGGCGCTGCTGCGCTTCAACAAGGAGGCGTCCGACATCCCGTTGTTCATCGATGCCGAGGAAACCGTGCGGCTGGTGAACGAGGGCGGCGCGGGCACCGTGATCGACGTGCGCGAGCAGGAGGAGATCGAGGCTGCGCACATCCCGGGCTCGCGCCACATCCCGATGCACGAGGTCCTCGATCGCGCGGACGAGGTGCGCAAGACGCCGGCGCCGCGCCTGCTCCTCTGCAAGATCGGCCAGCGCGCCGCGATGGTCCAGCACGCGCTCGCCGGCCTCGGCATCGCCGGCCTCAGCGTGATCGACGGCGGGATCATGGCGTACGTGCAGGCGGGCGGGGAGACGGCCGGCGGCGACCTGGGCGCTGCCCTGGACGCCGGCGGCTGCTGCGCCGCGGCCCCGCCGGAGGCAGAGTGACGATGGGCTTTCCGGATCAGTTCCTGGAGGCCGCGCTGGCGGAGTTCCGCTACCAGAAGGACCTCGCCGAGCGGGCGATCGCCCAGCTCGACGGTGCGCAGATGCACGCGGTCCCGCACGACGACGCGAACAGTGTGGTTCTCCACATGAAACACATGGCCGGAAACATGGTCTCCCGTTGGACGGACTTCCTCACGACAGACGGCGAGAAGCCGGATCGCAACCGCGACAGCGAGTTCATCGACGACTTCGAGAGCCGCGCGCAGCTCGATGCGCACTGGGAGAAGGGCTGGGCAACGCTGTTCGCCACGGTTGAGCGACTATCCGCTGATGACATGGAGAAGACGGTCACGATTCGCGGCGAACCGCACACCGTGGCGCGTGCGATTCACCGCCAAATCGGCCACTACGGCTACCACGTCGGCCAGATCGTCGGGCAGGCACGCGCGCTGAAGGGCGCGGACTGGGTCACGCTCTCGATCGCACGCGGCGAGTCGGCGGCGTTCAACGAACGCATGATGAAAGACCGTTGAAACGTCCCCTCAATGTCCAAAGAAACGAACACGGGCTTTTTGCCGCTTTGTGAGTAGTATCTGCGGCTTCGGAGAAGCCCCGGGGGGATGTGAGTTGTGCGGGGCCATTGCATGGCATTCGATACCTCCGAGAATCAAGGCACGCCGCAGCCGCATGAACCGATGGCGCCCGCGGAAGCACACGCGCTCGCACTCGAAGATCGCGCACGCATGTTTCTCGAGAGCCTCGGGCACACGGACCATCCCCTCGCCGCCGAGGATCCGATCTACGCGCTCTACCAGGTCGCGGTCGACTACCGCTGCATGGCGCAAGGGTATGAAGGTCTCTTGAAGCGCAAAGAAGGCAAAGAAGACTGAGCCTCCTTCGCCGCTAGGCTTGCTTCCGGCCCGTGAGACCTCGGCTTCCACACCGCGGGCCGCGTAACCCGTCGGTGCACACTCTTACGATCGTGAGATCCGGGGAGATAGCCATGGTCATGCAGCCGATTCGTCCCGCGACGCCTACGTCCCGCAAGGAACGCAAGCGCGTACCCACAACCCCGCCCACGTCCGCCGCCGAGGCCGACGAGCGCGCCCGCGAGTACCTCGATGCGCTCGGCCATCTCGATCACCCGGACGCGGACGAAAACCCGATCTACGCCCTGTTCCAGGTAGCCGTCGACTACCGCTGTACGGCAAAGGGCTACCGCTCGCTCTACTTCCATCGCGAGGGCATCCCCGACCCGGATTAGTCCGGCAGTCGGCGGGGGCACACAAGGTGCCCCCCGACAGCAACGGGACGGGCGCACTGCCTTGGGCTGTAGGGACGGGCCTTGTGCCCGTCCGCGCATGGGGCAACGAGGGCACACTACAGCAACCTGCCAACGCCTCGTACCATCTCGGCATGGGAGTGGTTCTCGCCAACGCTGCCGGTGTTGCCGTCTTCATCGTCGGCATGATCGGTGCGGTAATCGTCGGGATCATCATCGCGGCGAAGGCGAAGAAGAAGCGCCAGATGGCGCTCGAGGCCTGGGCGCGCCGGCACGGCCTGCATTACACGCCCGATGAAGTCTCGACGCTGGAGAACCGCTTCGGCCACTTCGGTGACTTCACGCAGGGCGACAACCGCTACGGCTACAACGTCATGCGAGGCGAGATCGACGGCCGCGACGTATGGGCCTTCGACTACCACTATCAGACCTACTCCCACACCAAGAACGGCCGCCAGACGCACCACCACCACTTCTCGGCCGTCGTGTTGCACAGCAACCTGGGCCTGCGCCCGCTGCGCATCCGCCAGGAGAACTTCCTCGACAAGATCAGCGGCGCGATCGGCTTCGACGACATCGACTTCGAGTCCGCACAGTTCAGCCGCGAGTTCCACGTGAAGGCCGACAGCAAGCGCTGGGCATACGACGTGATCCACCAGGAGACGATGGAGTTCCTGCTGGAAGCACCGCGCTTCACGCTCGAGTTCGGCGGGCCCTGGGTGCTGGCGCGCCGGCGCGGCCGCTTCAAGCCGCCCGAGTTCGACGACGCGCTGGAGGTTGCCAAGGGCATCATCGAACGGATCCCCCGCGACCTGGCCGCGGACCTGCGACTATGATCCCCGGCATGGACCGGTTGATCACGCTCGCCCAGTCCGATCCGCCCGTGGCGTTGATCGTCATCGGCGGCGTCGCATTGATTCTCCTGATCTGGGTCATCGCGACCTACAACGGCCTCGTGCGCACGCGCAACCACTGCGACGAGTCGTGGTCGGGCGTGGAGACGGAGCTCAAGCGACGCTACGACCTCATTCCGAACCTCGTCGAGACCGTCAAGGGGTACGCCAAGCACGAACGCGATACCTTCGATGCGGTGATCGAGGCGCGCAACCGCGCGCAGGCAAACCACGGCAACCCGGAGTCGCAAGCCGAGGACGAGAACCGGCTCGTGCGCGGCGTGCGCAAGCTCATCGCAGTCGCCGAGGCGTACCCGGACCTCAAGGCGAGCACCAACTTCCTGCACCTTCAGGAGGAGCTTGCGACGACAGAGAACCGCATCCAGCGCGCGCGCCGGTTCTACAACGCCAACGTACGCGATCTCGCGAACCGCATCGAGACGTTTCCCTCGAACATCCTCGCGGGCATGTTCGGCTTCGAGAAACGCGAGTTCTTCGAGATCGAAGAGGCGTCGCATCGCGAACCGCCGAAGGTGGATCTCCAGACCTGATGGTGCGGCCGGCCGCCCTCGTCCTGATGCTGCTGTGCGGCTTCGCAGCGTCGGCGCACGCGGGCGGCGGACCCGAGACGACGCTCGTGGTCGTCAACGAGGGCTCCCCGGCCTCCTTGATGGTAGCCAACCGCTACATCAAGCTTCGCGGCATCCCGACGACCCACGTCTGCCCGATTCCGCGCGTACCGAATACTGTCGTCATCACCGTGGACGAGTTCCGCGAGCTGATCTGGGCTCCGATCGAGGCGTTCCTCGAACAGCACGGCATCGAGGATCAGATCGACATCATCACGTACTCGGCGGACTTCCCGTACGGCGTCAACTACGACCCGGATTTCAAGGGCCAACAGCTTCCGCAGGGCGTCCAGAAGTTCCGCACCGCATCGCTCACGTCGATGACGTACCTCATCCGGCTCGTCAAGCAGAAGAGCAAGGAGTACCTCGACTTCAACACCAACCAGTACTTCCGCTACGGCAGCTACCTTCTGCCGAGCCACGGCTTCCGCAGCCGACACGTCTGGAGCCGAGACGTCACGCCGGAAGCGCCCGAGGTCGGGGAGGACAGCCCCGACCGCTACTACCTCTCCACGATGCTGGGGCACACCGGCCTGCAGGGCAACACCGTGCCCGAGATCCTGCGCTACCTCGAGCGCGGCAAGGCATCGGACGGACGCCGACCGAAGGGCACCGTCTACCTGATGGAGCACAAGGACATCCGAGCGCGCACGCGCATGCCGTTCTTCGAGGACACGATCAAGGAGCTCAAGCGGCGCAAGGTGAAGGTGGCGGTCCTCAAGCAGGGAAAGAACAAACAGGACGGCAGGGTCCCCGTAGCCAAGAGCGACGTGGCGGGCTGCGTCGCCGGGATCGCCGGCTTCAACTGGCAATCGGCCGGCAGCGAGTTCTGTGACGGCGCAATCGCCGAGCACCTCACGAGCTTCGGCGCGCGCTTCGACGGATCGGGCCAGACGAAGATCAGCGAGTTCCTGCGCTACGGTGCCGTGGGATCCGCGGGCGCGGTCGCCGAGCCGTATGCCCTTCATCAGAAATTCCCGCTGCCGTTCCTGCATGTTCACTACGCGGACGGCTGCTGCCTGGCCGAGGCCTTCTACCAGAGCGTCTCGGGCCCCTACCAGCTGCTCGTGATCGGCGATCCACTAGCGCGCCCCTACGCGTCGTTCGGCACGGTCTCGATGAGCGGTCCGGACCAGAACGAAGCATGGGCCGGGACGGTGACGCTAACGGTGGATGCCAAGCCCGCCAAGGGCACCGAGGTCGGCACGATCGAGATCTGGCTGGACGGCGTTCGCATCGCCGAGTTGGAACCCGATGCGGCGAAGGCGTTCGCGCTGGACACGACGAGGTACGCGGACGGCTACCACGAGATCCGCGCCGTCGCGGTCGAGAAGAGCCGGATCGAGACGCGCTCGTCCTTCTGGACCACGGTCCGCTTCAAGAACCACGGGCGCAGCGTCACGATCGAGGGCCCCAAGAAGGACATGGCGTTCGATGCCTCGCTTGCGTTCGCAGGCAAGGCATCGAAGGCGATGTCGGTCACCCTGCTCCACGGCAACCGGCTCATCGCCGTCGCGAAGGTCTCGACGGGCTCCTGGAAGGCGAAGGTGGATGCAACCCGGTTCGGCGTGGGCGAGATCGACGTCCGCGCGCGTGCGACATACGAGGACGGGTCGCATGCGTTCAGCAAGCCGTTCACGCTGACCGTGGAGTCGCCGTTCGAAGCCAAGAAGAAGAAGCGCAGGCGCAAGCCCAAGAAGGGCGGCTCGTCGAAGGGCAAGAAGGGCCTCCACGCCACCGTCATCGACAAGCAGGGCGGCGAGAAGACCTTCCCGATGGAGATGATCGGGCGCCTCCGCAAGGGCCACTTCCTCAAGCGCCTGCGCGACATGGTGAAGAAGGGCGCCAAGGAGATCCATCTCGACGGCGAGTTCGAGACCAAGGAGAAGGGCTTCTACCAGCTCGCGATCAACGCCGCCGGGAGGCTCACGATCACGGTCAAGGGCAAGACGGTCTTCGACGCCGACGGCCTCGAGTGGAAGCGACAGGTCTACGCCCCGGTGCCGTTGGGCGCAGGGTGGCACGAGATCAAGGTGCACTACGTGCCGTCGGGCAACGGCAATCTCTCGATCGTGCTGGGCGGCGCGCAAGTCGCGCTGCCGCTGTCGGGCAAGGGGATTCGTCACTGACACGCGGGGGCACACGAGGTGCCCCCCTACAGCAACCGGTTCACGCCTTACCTTGGGCTGTAGGGACGGGCCTTGTGCCCGTCCGGGCCGTCGATGCGCGACTCTCAATGCCGGTAGACGAAGCCGCCGTACATGTACTTCGTGGCTTCGGCACCGAGCACGAGCAGCGTCTGCCCGGGCTGCACGCGCCCGGAGCGCAGCAGGTGGTCGAACGAGACCCAGATGGAAGCCGATCCCAGGTTGCCGATCTCGGCACCGTCCGCGATGACGTGCGCCTCGTCGATGTCGAAGGCGTCCGCGATGCCCGCCGCCATGCGACCGTTGGCCTGGTGCGGCAGCACGTAGTCGACCTCGTCGACCGGGAAGCCGAGGGAAGCGGCCGCCTCGACGCCGGCTTCGAACAGAGACGGCCCGTGCTTTCGCACGGCGCGGTAGTCGTGACGGAAGGCAGAGACCGCGTGGCCGTTCACGGCGTTGTCCATCCAGAACCCCGGCGCGCGCCCCTGGCCAAGCGCGCCGAACCAGGCAGCCTCGATGACACCGCTCTTCGCATTGACTCCGGGGCCGAGCACGACAGCACCGGCGCCGTCACACATCTGCACGCAGTTGACGATCTGCTCGCGGTTCACGAACGACGCGCTGAACTCGAAGTGGAGCGACCCCGTCTCGCTGCCGACGATGGCGATCGGCGCAGCGGCAGCGTCGGTCAGCATGCCGCTTGCCAGCTGCAGCGCATTGGCGAAACCGGTGCAGGCTTGCCGGAGCTCGACGTAGGGACCGCCATAGTGAAGCTCGTCGGCCACCCACGAGACGTTCGGCGGCAGACTCGTGTGCGGCGACGTGGTGTGGCCGAGGAGGTAGCCGAGCGCGGCGGGTGCGTGCCCCGCGTACCCGAGTGCGGCCGTCACGGCGGCGGCCGCGAGCTTGGGATTCGTGTCCGCTTCGCGGGCCCGCTCGACGGGATCGCGCAGCGCACGCGAGAGATGACGCCCCTCGATGCCCAGTCGCGCGAGCGCGATCGTGGCACGACGGCGAGTGCGGGCGCCGCAGTGCAACTCAATGGCATCGAGGAGCGAGTCGTTCGAGACGCGCGGGCCGGGCAGGGTCGAGCCCGTACCCAGCACGCGAAGCGGCGTTGTCACCGTGCGCACGGACACGTTCAGGACTCCGTGCGGATGCGCCGGAAGAGGCGATCGGGATCGATCGAAAGGACTTCGAGCGAGTCCGCCACGTAGGCGAGCAGGCGTGTCAGCTCCTCGCGGACCCACGCCCGCGCGTCCATCGCGGCCACCGCCTCACCCGTGAGCGTTTCGACGTGAGCGCGGGACGTGCGCACGTGGCGCCGTTCGTCTGCACGAATGAGCCGGAAGAGCGCGCGCATTGCGTCGTTTCGGGCAACCGGCGTGTCCAGCAGCTCGCTCATCAACATGCACACGCACGCGTCCAGCTCGGCGATGCGTGCAAAGTGCTCGGCCACGCCGCCCGCAGCCCCGATCCGCATGAGGAAGCGCCGCGAGCGCGCTTGGATCCGAGGAAGGTCACCCGGCACGGGGACGTGTTCGCGCAGCAGCGCAAGCAGCAGGGCATGCTCTTCCTCTTCGCGACCGATACGGTCGAAGAGCGCGCGACTCTCCAGCCAACCGGCTTGTCCGAGTCGATCCCGCTCGCCGGCGAAGACAAGCACGGAGGACTCTTCGCCACACAGAAGGCCGGGGACGATGCGCCCGAGGGCCTCCCGTTCGCGCACCGCAACGCCGCGCAGGTCGCGCAACGCACCAGCAACGAGCTGCACGGGCGTGCGGCACGCGAGGGGAGAACGAAGCATGCGGGACCGGTAGCCGCCGGGCCGGGGGACACGGTCGGCTTCCGCTCGTTCGCTTCCACTCGCCGGGATGTCTTGAGGGTAGGCATGAGCAGGTGGGACTCGAGGCGCAGAGGTGAAGCTAGAGGCGTTCGAGGCTGCGTCCGGCGAGGTCTTTCGAACGCATCATTGCGCTGTTCTTCACGGTTCTGGCACATGCGGGCCGGCTCAACGTCCCGGTGCCGGGGCATGGCCGCGGGCGGCGACGTCTGCGCGGACGAACCCGAGGAACACTTCGGCGCGCTCGCCATGCGCCAGGAAAGGCCGGTGCATCGCGTACATGGGCGACGGCGGCAGCTCGTCGACCGGCAGTCGCCGCAATCCTTGGGTTTCGCCGATGGAGTCCGGTAGCACGGCGATCAGCCGCCCGCCGGCGCACGCGCGGATGCCGACCGCCATGTGATCGGCGTACAGACCGACGCGACGCACGAGCCGCGCAGGCCAGCCGTCGGTGCTCTCCCCGGCGGGCCCCGGTACCGGCGCTGCGAACGGGTGCTCGAGCACGTCGTCGAGCGCGACCTTGCGACGCTTGAACAGAGGATGCGTGGGCCCGCAGTAGACGCCGTTCGTCGCCTCGCCCAGGTACTCGGTGGCGATGCGGTCGTGCGTGACCGGCTCGCTCTGGAAGGCCAGGTCGATCCGGCCTCGCAGAAGGTCTTCGGCGATGCCTTCGTTGAGCACGCTGCGAAGATGCGCCGTCAGCTGCGGGTACTCCTCGCGTAGGCGTTCGATCGCCGGTTCGACGTGCAGCGGCGTGATCACGCCGCCCGCGAAGATGCGCAGCGGTCCGACGAGCGTCTCGTCGCATGCCTCGAGCACGCCCTGGTGCACGAGGCGCATGCCGTCGCGTACGCGCGCCAGCAGGCTCTCCCCGGCGGCGTTCAGCTCGATGCGGCGCCCGACGCGGCGGAAGAGCGGGCGCCCGACCTCCTTCTCCAGCAGCCGGATGGTGCGCGACAGTGCGGACGGCGTCACGAACAGCGCGTCCGATGCCGTCGGCAGATGCTCGGTCTCGGCTACGGCGCGGAACGCCGGCAGCCAGTTCCAGATCCGAGCGATCAGGGCAGCAGGCTCAGCGGCTTTCATGAAGTAATACTCGTCATATCGTTCCAAATATCAAGATTTACAACATAACCAGCAGGCGGGAGAGTCGATGGCGTGCCGCACTCAAACGACTCAAGGAGCCCGCCATGACCCGTTCCCGTGCCCTGACGGCCTTTCTTCTGCTGCCGCTGCTCGCGGCGTGCGGTTCGAGCGACACCCCCGAGCCCGCCGCGACGACCCCGTCCACCGTCCAGCTCGCGCTGACCGGCCTGGAGCCCCTCGGCCCGGGCTTCCTGTACGAGGGCTGGATCATCGTCGGCGGTGCACCGGTTTCGACGGGCGTCTTCAACGCGTCCGGCAACCCGACAACGAACGTCACGATGAACGCCGCCCAGGCGGCTGCGGCGACGGCGTTCGTGATCTCCATCGAGCCGTCCCCCGACCCGGATCCGGCGCCGGCCGACACGAAGGTCCTCGGGGGCGTCTTCAACAACGGCCAGGCCCTACTCGGCGTGGATCACGCGGCCGCACTGGGCACGGACTTCACCACGGCAGCAGGCGCCTTCTTCCTCGCAACGCCGTCGAGCAACGTGACGACCGACGAGAGCCAGGGCATCTGGTTCCTCGATCCCGGTAGCGGCACCGCTTCGCTGCAGCTCCCGACCCTGCCCGCCGGCTGGGCCTACGAGGGCTGGGTGGTCGGCGCCGGCGGACCGGTGTCGACCGGTCGCTTCACGGACCCGGGTGCGCCGGACTCCGATCTGGCCGGACCGGCGGCCGGCGGTCCCGACGGCAACGGCCCTCCCTTCCCCGGCCAGGACTTCGTCACGCCGCCCATGGATCTGATCGGCGGCGCGGCGGTGATCTCGGTCGAGCCGGAGCCCGACGACAGTCCGGCGCCGTTCGCGCTGAAGCCCTTGCTCACGCCCGTCATCGGCTCGGATCTCGCGCCGACGCTGCAGGCGATGAACAACAACGCCGTGGCGACGAATCCGACAGGGACGGCGACGATCAACTAGTCCTTGAGCAGCATGGTGACGCGGCGTCTGAGGTAGGGAAGAACCTCAGCGGGAAACCACGGGTTCTTCTTGAGCCAGATGTTGTTCCGCGGGCTTGGATGCGGCAACGGCAAGATCGCAGGCGTGTATTCGCGCCATGCCTTGACCGTCTCCGTGAGGTTCTTCTTCTGACGCGTGCCCAGGTAGTAGGCGTGCGCGTACCGGCTGAGTAGGAGCGTGAGCTTGATCCCTCCTTGCTTCTCGAGCAGCGGCTCATGCCAGAGCGGCGCGCACTCGGGCCGCGGCGGAAGGTCGCCGGAGCGGCCCGTGCCGGGGTAGCAGAAGCCCATGGGAATCAGCGCGATCCTCTTCGAGTAGAAGACGCGCTTGTCGACACCGAGCCACGCACGCAGCCGGTCACCACTCGGATCGCCCCAGGGAACACCGCTCTCGTGCACGCGCTTTCCGGGCGCCTGCCCGATGATGAGAAGCCGCGCATCGCGGTGTGCGCTCAAGACAGGACGTGGTCCTAGCGGCAGGTGCTCGCTACAGACTTCGCACGCGCGAATGTCGGAGAGCAGGGTCCGCACGTTCAGATCTCGAGCGAGCGGAAAACCCGCATCTTCTCAATCTGCATGTCGTGCATCGTGTACGGGATGCCGCCGATGCCGTAGCCGGACTCACGCAGTCCGGCGAACGGCATCCAATCGACGCGAAACGCCGTGTGGTCGTTGACCATCACGGCGGACGCGTCGAGGTGCTTCGTCGCCTTCCACGCGGTGTCGATGTCGCGCGTGAACACCGACGCCTGGAAGCTGAACGGTACATCGTTGGCGCGCGCGATGGCCTCGTCGACGTCGTCGCACGGGTAGACGCAGATGACGGGACCGAAGATCTCCTCGGTGCTCACCTTCACGTCGGCCGGCGGGTTGTAGAGGATCGTCGGGGCGTACGTCGTCGCGCCGAGGGGCTCCCCGCCGCACAACACGTCGGCGCCCGCGTTCGCGGCTTCCGTCACCCACTCGTGGATGCGCTCGACTTCACCCGGCCGGATGAGCGGGCCGATGTCGGTGTCACCGGACGTGGGATCGCCGACCACCATCTGCTTCGCGGCGCCCGCGAGTCGACCGGCGATGTCGCGGGCGATGTCGCTGTGGGCGAAGACGCGCTGTACCGAGACGCACACCTGGCCGGCGTGATACAGCCCGCCCTTGGCCATCAGGGGGATCGCGTCGTCGAGGTTCGCGTCCGCCGTGACGATGACGGGCGCGGCGCCGCCGTGCTCGAGCGCACACCGTGTTCCGGGCGCAAGCTGCGAGCGCAGCATCCAGCCCACGCGGCCGCTACCGATGAAGCTGAAGAACGCGACGCGCGAGTCGGACACCAACTGCCCCGACACGTCATGGCCCGTCGTCAACAGCGCCTGGCACCAATCCTTGGGCAGGCCGGCCTGGTGCAGCATGTCCACGAAACGGAAGCATGAAAGCGGCGTGGCCTCGGCCGGCTTGACGATCACTGGGCACCCCACGGCAACCGCGGGGGCGACCTGATGCACGATCAGGTTGAGCGGGTGGTTGAACGCACTGAAGGCGACCACGACGCCGATGGGCTCGTGACTCGTGAACGCCATCCGGTTGGCCGACGCCGGGTTGATGCGCATCGGGATCTCGCGCCCGCCCTGCGTGCGGACATGTTCGATGCACTCCTTCAAGCCGTCGATCGCGCGATCGACCTCGACGAGCGAATCCTTCAAGGGCTTGCCGCCTTCGCGCGCCGCCTCGACGGCGAGCGTCTCGCGCTCGCTGCACATCGAGTGCACGACGCGCTCGAGAATGGCCACGCGTTCCTGCACGGGCAGCCACCCGCTCTTGTCCTTGTAGAGCGCGTGCGCCTTGGCGAGCGCGTCTTCAACGCCGGCTGCGTCCGTCTGCCCGATCTCCTGGATCGGCTGCCGATCCCACGGCGCGACGATCGTTGCTTTCGACATCCGGGTTCCTCCCCTAGATCGGGCAGACGAGCTTGCCAAGTTGCTCGGTGAGCTTCATGTTCTCCGAGTAGTCGACCGGGCAGTCGATCACGACCACGGTGTCGTCTTCGATGGCCTGCTTCAGTGTCAGAACGAGCTCGTCGGCCGCGCCGACCCGGTAGCCCTTCGCGCCAAAGCTCTCCGCGTACTTGACGAAGTCGGGGTTGCCGAACTCCACGTGGCTCGGGCGCCCGAAGTGCTTCATCTGGTGCCACGTGATGAGGCCGTACTCGTCGTCGCGCCAGATCAGCACGATGACGGGCGTACCGATCCGCAGCGCCGTCTCGATCTCCTGGCTATTCATCATGAACCCGGCGTCACCGCAGACGGTGAGTGCAACGCGATCGGGATGCGCGATCTTGGCCGCGATGGCACCGGGCAACCCGATGGCCATGCTGGCGAAGCCGTTGGAGATGATGCAGGTGTTGGGCCGCTCCGCGCCGTAGAGCCGCGCCATCCACATCTTGTGCGCACCGACGTCGCTGATGACGATGTCTTCGGGCGCCAGCACCTTGCGGAGGTCCGAGATGATGCGCTGGGGCTTCATCGGAAACGCGTCGTCGTCCGCGTGGTCGGTGAGCTGTGCGCGAATCGTGTCGCGCAGATTCGTGATCGACTGGCCCGCTTCGCGCTGGATCTTCGGCGCGAGCCGGTCGAGCGTCTCGCCGATGTCGCCGACGATCCCGACCGCGAGCTGATAGTGCTGATCGACCTCGGCCGGGGTCGTATCGATGTGAATGATCGTGCGGTCCTTCGTCTCGTGCCAGAGGTGCGGGCCGTACTCGACCATGTCGTATCCGATCGTGACGATCACGTCGGCGCGGTCGAAGCCGCAGCTCACGTAGTCGTTGGCCTGCAAGCCGACTGTGCCGAGCGACATGTCGTGCGACGCGGGCAGCGAGCCCTTTGCCATGAACGTCGTTGCCACCGGGATCTCGAGCGCTTCTGCGAAGCGCACGAGGGCGTCGTCCGCACGCGTCCTCACGATGCCGTTGCCGGCCATGATGATCGGCCACTTCGCGTTGCTGATGAGCTCGGCGGCCTTGTCGATCTTCTCTTGGGCCGGCTCGGGCAGCGCGGCCTGCTGGACCTTGAGCGGCGCGCCCTCGGTCTCGGCGCCGGCGATGTTCTCGGGGAAGTCGATGAAGCTCGCGCCCGGCTTCTCCGCCTCGGCGACCTTGAAGGCCTTGCGCACGATCTCGGGGATCACCTCGGCGACCTGGATCTGGGTGCTGTACTTCGTGATCGGATCGAACATCCGCACGAGATCGAGGTGCTGGTGGCTCTCCTTGTGGAGCCGCGTCGTGGCGGCCTGCCCGGCGATGGCGACGAGCGGTGCACGGTCCATGTTGGCGTCGGCTACGCCGGTGACGAGGTTGGTGGCACCGGGACCGAGCGTCGCGAGGCACACGCCGGCCTTGCCGGTAAGGCGCCCGTACACATCGGCCATGAACGCCGCCCCTTGTTCGTGGCGGGTGGTCACGAACTGGATCGGGCTGTCGAGTAGCGCATCCATGACGTCGATGTTCTCTTCCCCGGGAATCCCGAAGACATGGGTCACGCCCTCGTTCTCGAGGCACTTGACGAACAGCTCAGCAGCTTTCATGGGCCTTCTCCGGCACGGGAGCGAAGCGTAGCGTCCGGCCTCCTCCCGGGTCCATCATCGACGCCCCGGACCGCACCCGGGTTTCCGCTCGCGCCAAGGAAACCCCGGGCGCCGGGAGCCGTCGGATTCGCATGCAGAAGCCTGTGAGTGACATTGCTTTCACCCCCAGCGTCAAGGCGGTCCAGGAGCGCCTGGGCTCGCGTGAGATCTACGCCGGCGTCGAGCAGCGTGGCGGCTGGAAGAACGAGATCGACGAGGGCCTGCGGACCTACATCGCGGAGCGCGAGTCCCTCTACATGGGCACCGCGACGGCGGACGGCCGCCCGTACATCCAGCACCGCGGCGGTCCGAAGGGCTTCCTCAAGGTGCTCGACCGCAAGACCCTCGCATTCGCCGACTACCGCGGCAACCGCCAGTACATCTCGATGGGCAACCTGGACGAGAACGACCGGGCCTTCCTCTTCCTGATGGACTACGCCAACCGCAAGCGCGTCAAGATCTGGGGGCGCGCGGAGTTCGTCGAAGACGATCCGGCCCTGCTGAAGCAGGTGCGCGACGGCGACTACCCCGCGGACCCGCAGCGCGTGCTGCGCTTCCATGTCGAGGCCTGGGACGTCAACTGCCCGCAGCACATCCCGCGACTGTTCACGGAAGACGAGGTCGCTGCGCGCGAGCAGAAGCTGCGCGACCGCATCGCGGAGCTCGAAGCCGAGATCGAGCTGGTGTGACGCGGTGGGGTCACCCCTGCACGTCGCATCAGGCGCGTGCAGGGGCGCCCCGAGGCGCACGTGAGCGGCAAGCTGCGTGCGCCCCAAAGGTCGGGTTGTCGGAGCGGGTACAGAGCACAGACGCTCTGCGGGGATCGTGGCCTCCAGGTCAGGTGGTTCTGGGCATGTCCGCTCGTGGTCGGCTCGCCGGGGCGAAGGCGCCGCAAGGCCGGCGACGACGACGCGTGGCCGAGCCACGCGAGGAGGAGAGCGCAGCGTTCCGGCACAGCGCCGCCGAGCATCCGGCAGCCGCACCCTCATGCGAGCCCTGTAGCTCCCTCCATCACGAAGAAAAGGAGCGCCGGGAGAGGGCTAATCTCCCGGCGCTCACGGGGCATGGGTGTCAGCCGGCGGAACGGACCGAGGGGGGAGGGATCCGGCGGGGTGCAGCCGGGGTCCACTCCCTGGGATAACAGTGGGAGCGGGATGAATCCGCTCCGCGTGGCTATGCCCCCTCACTACTGTCGTTGGCGTGTTCTCGTACTCCCTGTCCTGCACACGATGCGGACCCTGGACTTGAGCTCGCTCCACGCCTCGAGGAACTCGTCGCACGCATCCGCGCGCCCCTCCGTCCCCGGCTCGCCGATGCGGTCGATCGCATCCGCGGCCTTGGCGAAGGTCTCGTCGAGCCGGTCGACGATCTCCTCGTGGCAGTGGCGAAGCTCGGGCTTGAGAAGCGCCTCATCCGCGCGCAGAGAGTCGAGAAACTCCCGCTCGCGTTGCAGCTCCTCTCGAACCTTCCCCTCCAGGGTCATGGGCATCGATCCCTCCCGAGGTAAACCCGGTGGGGCTAGAGCAGGCGGCGTGCCAGAGAAGCGAGGCCTAGTAATGGCCGTTGTTTGGTGCCGGCCGTGCAAGTCCTGCAGGTCGTGCATGCAGGGGTGCAAGACCTGCAGGGGGTGTGCTCCCAGGACGGCGCCCTTACGCCAATTGAAGTGCTACGTCCTCGAGCCAGGTCTTCAGGGCGTCGGGGTCGGCGGCCTTGGCGAAGTGGCGCTCGAACCCGGCCTGGAGCGACGCCGCCTCGTTGAGCTGCTGGCCAAGTCCCGTGAGCGCCGCAAGGCGCATGTCCTCGAGCCGGGGCTCCTTGCGGAGCTTCTCGGCGACCTCCCAGCCGTCCATGCCGGGCAGGCCGATGTCGAGCAGGCACACGTCGGGCCGGCGCGAGCGTGCGGTCTCCAGCGCCGCGTGGCCGTTGTCGACGTGCGTGACGCGATGGCCCCAATGGCGCAGCAGCAGGCTCATCGCGCGCGCCGCGTCGGGCTGATCCTCGGCGAGCAGGATGCGCAACACCGGTACCGGACCGCCGCTGTCACGCGAACGCTTCTTGCGCTTCTTGGGCGGCGGCGCACAGACCGGCAGCCGGACCTCGAACTCGCTGCCCTTGCCGGCGCCTTCGCTGTAGGCCCGGACCGCGCCACCGTGCAGCGTGACGATCTCGCGCACGAGTGCGAGCCCCAGGCCCAGGCCCTCGCCCGACTGCCCCTTCTTGTCGTCCGCGGCCTGGGCGAACATCTCGAAGATGCTGTCGAGATCGGCCTTGTCGATTCCACGGCCCTGGTCCCGCACCCGAACCGAGGCCTGCTGCGCGTTGGCATCCAACGCGACGGTGATCGCGCTGCCGCGGGGAGAGAACTTGCGCGCGTTGTGGAGCAGGTTGCCCAGGACCTGCTCCAGGCGAATCGCGTCACCCGAGACCCACACCGGCCGGTCCGGAACGGAGAGCTTGATCGTCTGGCGCAGCTTGAGGGTGGGCACCTGCGCGGCTTCGACGGCCGAACGCACGGACTCGCTAAGGTCCATCGTCTCGCGGCCGATGCGAATGTGCCCGCGCGTGATGCGGCTGAGGTCGAGCAGGTCGTCCACCAGCCGCTGCATGTGACGCGACTGGCGGCGGAACACGGTCAGTGCATCGTGCGCGGCGTCGGCATCATCGGGCAGCTCGCCCTCGATGACGGAGAGACTCGCGATCATCGCGCCCAGCGGGTTGCGGAGCTCGTGGCCGAGGAGGGCAAGGAACTCGTCCTTGCGTTGGTCGGCGGTCGCCAGGGCCTCGGCGCGCTCGGACGCCTGGCGATAGAGCTTCGCGCCCTCCAGGGCGAGTGCGGTCTGCGACGCGATGCCCTGCAGGATCTCGCCGTGCCAGCGCGAGAAGCGCCCCGGCTGCTCGTGCCCGAAGATCAACATGCCGATGATCTCGCCCGAACGCGAGGACACGGGCGCGATCATGAAGCTCCGCACGGGCGGATGGCGGTCCGGCATGCCGCTGAGCGGCGCGTTCTTGCCGAAGCGCGGGTCCTTCGTCACATCGACGAGGCGCTGAACGGCGCGCGCGTCGAGTGCCTGACTGAAGAGCGGCGTCGTTCGCGGCATCGGCATGTTCGCAAAGCGGTCGGCGAACGGACCGACCAGGCTGTGAAGCTGGAAGTCGAGCGAGCCGGGTGTCGTGGGCGTCTGGAAGAACGCACCCATCTGCGCACCGACGAGACGCGTCGCCTCTTCCGTTGCACGACGGATGATGCGATCGGAGTCGAGGTCGGCGACGAGCAGCGCGTTGATCTCGTTGAGCGCGCCGAAGACCTCACGGCCCTGACGCAGCTCGCGCATGGTCTCGGAGCGCTGGATCGCGACGGCCGCCGTGCCGGCGAGCGCCATGGCGACCTCGATGTCGTCGGCCGACGGCTCGCGCGGTGCGCGACCGTAGAGGTCGAGCGTGCCCATCAACGCGCCCCCGGGAGCGACGATGGGGATCGCGCAGCACGAGAGCAACCCGGCGTCGATCACGGTCTTGCGCGTGGCGTCCCAGCCCATGGACGTACGCACATCCGCCACGGAGACCGCCTGGCGCTGGAACGCCGCCTCGCCGGCGGGGTGACCGCCGGGCGCCACGGGGATTCCCTCGTGGAGCTTGCGCTCGAGCGCTTCCGGAATCGTGCCGGCGGCGAAGTTGAGCAGCGGCAGGTCGCCGTCGACCAACATGACCGCGGCGCCGTCCACGCCGGCGGTCAGCTCGAGCAGCACATCGAGCAACGCGCGCAGTCCCTCCTGAAGCCGCTCGGAACGGAACAGCGTCTCGAGGAGGCGGCGCTGCCCGCCGGCCAGCCCCTGCAGGCGGCGGCGGCGCGTGATGTCGCGCTCCAGCGTGGCCACACCCTCGACGCGGCCGTCGGCGCCCATGAAGGGTGTCGCGGTCAAGCCCACCTCGATGGGCTGGCCACCCTTGCGAACGCGCCGGACAGCGACCTCGGCGGTGGGCTTGCCCGTGCGCACGACGTCGAGCAGGCCCTGGTGCTCGGCCTGGGCGTCCGGCGGGATGACGCGCCGCATCGACTGCCCCACGACCTCCGTCGCCGACCATCCGTAGAGCGCCTCGGCGCCGGGGTTCCAGAGCAGGATCGTGCCGTCGAGCCGGTAGACGATCACGGCGTCCCGACTGTTGCCGATGAACGCGAGGATCGCGTCCCGCCGGGACTTCGCGTCCGACTGGGTCTGCGCCTGGTGTTGGTCAGCGCGCGGTGCGTCCACTTCTTCTCCTGGCGTCGATCGACGGCCTCAGTGTACGGGCGCGGCCCGATGCGCGTTCGCGACGCGCAAGGAGCGTCTTTAGGTCGGTGCGGCGGCGACGAAGACGGACATGTGCCCATGCCACAACCGGGCGGCGCTATTCGGTTCGTTCGCGCGCGCCGTACTCGTTCAGCCGGTTGTAGAGCGTTCGTACGCTGATGCCAAGGGCCTCTGCCGCCTTGCGCCGGTTGTCGTCGCACGCAGCGAGGGTCGCGAGCACCAGCTTGCGCGCAGCTTCTTCCATCGGCGTACCGATGGCGATGAAGATCCCGTCTTCGGTGGAACCGGGTCCCGCTGCGCCCTGGCGCGCGATGGCCGGCAGGTCCGCGGACGTGATCGAGTCGTCCGCGAGGATCCAGGCACGCTGGACCGTGTTGCGTAGCTCGCGAACGTTGCCGGGCCACCGCGCCTGCGCGACGGCGCCAAGCGCAGCGGGGTCGAAGCGCTTGCGCGTGCCCTGCTCGCGGTTCATCTCTTCGAGGAAGTGAACGGCGAGCTGCTCGACGTCTCCTTCGCGCACGCGTAGCGGCGGCAGCTCGATCGGAAACACGTTGAGGCGGTGGAAGAGGTCCTCCCGCAGGCGGCCCTTGTCGAGCGCTTCCTGCGGATCGCGATTCGTCGCCGCGACGATGCGGACGTCGACCTCGATGTTCTCGCTCCCGCCAACGCGCGTGAACGACGAGGTTTCCAGGACGCGCAACAGGCGCACCTGCAGCTCGCCCGGCATTTCGCCGATCTCGTCGAGGAACAGCGTGCCGCCGTCGGCGAGCTCGAACACGCCCTTGTGGCGGCTCTCGGCACCCGTGAACGCGCCCTTCTCGTGACCGAACAAGCGGCTCTCGACGAGACTGGCGGGGATCGCGCCGCAGTTGATGGCGATGAACGGCCCCGGCCGGCGCGGGCTCGCGTCGTGGATCGTCCGCGCGGCCAGCTCCTTGCCCGTTCCGCTCTCCCCCGTGATCAACACGGGCGCGGACGTCGGGCTCACGCGCGCGATCAGGTCGTACACACGCTGCATCCGCGGCGAACGGCCGACCATGCTCCCGAACCGGCCGGCCTCGCGCAGCGTGGCGCGCAGCAGCGCCACCTGGTCGCGAAGAGCCCGGCCCTTGCGGACGTCGTGGAGCACGGCGGTGAGCTGTTGCGGGTCGAGCGGCTTCGTCAGGTAGTCGGATGCGCCGAGGCGCGTCGCCATGCGGCGTGTCTCGCGCGTGCCGCGGCCCGTGAGCACGACGAACGGCGTGTCGGGACGGAGCTCGGCGTGCAGCTTGAGCTCCAGGCCGTCCCCGTCAGGCAGCTCGAGATCGAGGATCACGAGATCTGGATCGACCGTCGCGAGCGCGTCGCGCGCGGCGGCGAGCGTTCCGGTTTCCTCCACGCGGAACGCGTCCTTGCGGATCAGCGCCGCGAGGCTCTTGCGGAAGTCCGGGTCGTCTTCGACCAGCAGGACGAGGGGGTCGCGTTCAGTCACGGGCTCACCGATCCTCCGCTCCCATGATCCCCGCCTCCGACGTCGGAATCGAGAGGTACACGGCCGCCCCTTCATCGGCGGACGCACCGCGGGACGTTCCTCCCATCGCGCGCATGAGGCTCGCGACGATCGCCAGCCCCACGCCGCCGGACTTGAAGGGACGAAACGCGCGCTCCGCCTCCTCCTCCGTCCAGCCGGGCCCGTTGTCGGCGACGCAGATCACCAGAAGGTCGCCCGCGAGTTGTGCCGTGACCCGGATGACGGGCTGCGCCTCCGCGGCCTCGACGGCGTTGCGCAGCACTTCCTCGAACACCTGCGCCAGTGCGTCGGCACAGCCCCGCACCGTGGGGAGCGGGGCGGCCTGCAGGTCCGGCGCCCCGACGGCTTCGTGCGCACGGCGGAGCGCCGCCCCGGGATCGACCGCACCGAGCGGACCGACAAGATCCATGGCGTCGAGCCAGCGGGTGGCGCCTTCCAACACCTTCTGTGAGCGTTCTGCAGCGCCGGTCAGGCCCTCGGCGACGTCCGGATCGAGGCCCTCGAGCAGGCGCACGTAGTTCGTGACGGCCCCCACCGTGGAGCCGAGCTTGTGGACGGTCGCTGCGAGGAACTCGTGGGCCGACGCCCCCGAGCCGTGCTTGTCGCGGATCAGGCGAACAACCCCAGCTTCTTCTCTGCGGGCGTGTACTTCTCGAAGAGCTGCTTGCTCGGGTGCAGCCGCAGGTGGTCGTGCAGGATCTCGCTGAAGACGTCGCGCCAGTCGGTGTTCACCATCAGGTCGCGGTTCTGATACGTCTGCCCCGGAGCCAGACCGCCCCAGTCCCCGTAGACCTT
>JANQJW010000034.1 GCA_028281445.1 Planctomycetota bacterium
ATCTGCTCCGGGCCGTACCTCTTCCTCGCCATGTCTCGTACTCTCCTGATCGGTGAAATGTATCCGACCAAGTGGCACGCTCAGAGGGGGGCAGGTCACCGCAGATGACTGGCTCATCTTGAACACTGTCCGCCTCGCGCCGAGCTGGCGGGGGGCACTTGTGTTCAACAACGCGTGCGTCTCGTTCTTCGATGCTGCCCATGCACTGACCTATTGGGGTGCTCGGGCGTACATCGGCACACTGACAAAGGTGTTCGACAAGGACGCGATTGGCGTGGCTGACCGGTTCTTCGCCGCGGCCTGCGCAGGTGAGGAAACGGCGGTGGCCCTCTGGGAGGCGCAGAAGGCGGTCTACGAGCACGCAGAAGATCGGACCTACGTTCATGTAGGGGTCCACGGGACGCGGGCGACATCGCCATAGGCGCCTGCGGCAGGCCTACTCGCCCCTGGCACACCGAAGGGGACAGGCGCGAGAGACTGTTCTGATCAGGTCCAACGACTGGGATACACCCGGGACGGCTAAATGGGCGCCGAGGAGTCGCTCAAGGTGTCCCAGGACGGCGGACAAGCCGCATGATCGGCGCAAATCCGGACAAGCACCGCCGCCTGATCGGACACAACGCACCGTACCCAAGTCACTTAGGGCCGATTTGCCCCGGCCTGTCAAGCCGGAGGTCGCGGGTTCGAGTCCCGTCACTCCCGCCATTCACAACGCCCACCAAATCGCGAGAAACCCGCTTGCGCTTGGTCTTCGGGGCGGCGTCGCCTGCGCCAGGTGCGTGCCCCCGGCCGTTGTGTACTTGTGCGCGGTTGTGCGCCGTTGTGGCTGTCCACGGACAAGGTGGCGGACACAAGAGAAACGCCACGCGCCACGTCGGATGTAGGCGCTGCCGGCAGGCTCTCCACCGCTCCCCCGAAGGTCGAGCCGTTCCAAATCCGTGTACACCCCCATCGTCAGGTCGATCCTGCTGTGGCGGGCCAACGCTTGGACGACTCGCGGATGGACCCCCGCCTCGGTCAGGGCCGTCGTGAAGGTCTTCCGGAACGAGTGGAAGTCGACGACACGATCGCCTTCGCCATTTGGCTCGATGCCGGCAGCTCGAAGATCTGCTTGGAGGGTCCGGGCCGACGGGAACAAGCGTGACGGGAAGATCAGATCCTGGGAGCCAGCTGAGTACCCCTCAGCCCGCATGTCATCGCGCTGTTGCTCGAGGAGTGGGAGCAAGTCCTGGCTGGTCCGACCCCAGACTCCTGGGGTTTCGGAGGTAGGTCTGAGTGACCAGAGGTAGACTTCCGTGGTGGGATCCCCCCAGGACCGGCTCCGCCTCTTGCCGAGCGCAACGTGCCGTCGCCTCCCGGAGCGCCCTACCGCCTACTTGTCGAGCAGGAGGGCGAGTTCCGGCTGGGTGCCGACCGCAAGTGGATGCCGTTCACGGCCGAGCAGTGGTCAGCCGTCCACGAAGTCGGTTTCTGTTGGCACGCGCGAGTCCGCATGGCGCCGCTCGTGACCGTCGTCGTTGAGGATGCGTTCGAGGCGGGCCAGGGACGTCTGGACGCCAAGGTCTGGGGCGTCCTGCCCATGGCGCATGGCCGTGGTCCCTCCTTCGACCGCGGCGAAGCGCAGCGCTACCTCGCGGAACTGCCTTGGAATCCGCTGGCCGTCCTCCGCAACCGCGAGCTGCACTTCGGGGAGGGCGAAGGCGGCTCGGTCCGCGTTTGGTTCCAAGAACCGCAGACTTACGTCGACCTGCGGCCCGACGCCGACGGTGACGTCATGAGCGCGTACACCACCACGCGGGAGATCGAGAGCGGCAAGACGGCGCCCTGGGAGGGGTTCTGTGCCGACTACACGAACTTCGAGGGGATCCGCATGCCGCGGCGTGCCGAAGTCTCCTGGGTCTTGCCCGAAGGCCGGTTCACTTACTATCGCGGGACCATCACGTCCTGCCGCTGGGTCGACCAGGACTGACCAACTGCGCGAGTTGGTACTCAGTCAGACCGCTTTCAATCCAAACAAGGCGCCGGTTGGGTCGGTGAGAACCGCCACATTGCCGCGTCCCGATATCAGGAACGCCGCATCCACGTGCGTGGCTCCTGAGCTCAATGCCCTCGTTGTAGCGGTAGCAATGTCAGGGACGCCAAGAAAGGGGATCCATGCGGCTCTCGGTTCGGATCCAACGACACCTTCTACCAACTCTACAACAGGAGCGTCGTCGGCTGCCAACAGGCTCTGTAGGCGGGCTTCTGACCCACCATGCGTATCGTCCCTCTGCCAATCGAAGACTTCTCTCAGTGTTTGGAATGCATGCTGGGGATCTTGTGTCACCAGTTGTTCCCACACGAATACGCCAGTTGGCGGAGGGTACGTATGGGACGCAACAAAGGGACTGATTTGTGCGCCCAACGTATCTTCGATCACTGAACTCCGCCCAACGCCGCGAATGTCAAACGGCTCGCGCTCGATCTTCAGACCAACTCGTCGCGCGCGATCCGTCGCGAGATCGACATCCTCCACCGCAACATATGCGGCCCAGCGGGATCGAAAGGTCGGTTCCATGGCGACAATCCCCGCATGTGCCGTGTCGCCAGCCATAATCAGGCAATAGTCGCCTGCCCCATCATGCCAGACACAATCGGTCGCATGCTCTTGGACAAAGTCAAAGCCACACAACGCACCATAGAATCTCTTTGCCGCTTGAAGGTCGCTCGTGAACAGATCATGCCAGACGATGTGTCCTTGTACTGCACAGCTCATGTCTCGGCCTCTCCTGGTTCGTGAATCGTAATCCAGGAGCCGGGAGCGTCTGAGGGGGGAAGGTCAAGGTCGATGGCGCCCACGGCCGAGTCGAACGCTCCCTCGTCCACAGCGCCGGACTTGGAACATACGTAGTACAGCATCGGGCCACGTCTTTGCATGTTCCAGATGGGCATCGCGGTTTCCACGGAGACTCAGAGACGACCGGACGAGAAGGCGAGAAGGGCCCCGCGTTCCTCCGCGCCTTCCTGGGCACCGATCAGCAGTCGCGCCCGGTCCTGGTCCCTTGCCACTGCGAGGAGGTCGGTCGCAACACTTCCGTCGCCACAGCTCCCTTGTCGAGGCTGACCGGTTGCGAGATCTACCGTGAAGATCTGCCCCTCGCTACTCACGGCCCACAGCGTTGGCTCGGTCCTCCGCGAGCCCAGTTGAGATAGCCCTCGGTTGGGCTTCCGTCCTTTCCCCGCGACGGGGAGCCGGACTCGGGCGACCTCGCGACGCGCCGAGAGGTCGATGATCGAGAGCGCGTGCTCCTTCACGCTCTTGCGGACCAGGGTGCGGCCGTCGTCCACGACCAAGAGATCGCTGGGTCCGGCACCTACGGGGATCGTGTGTCTTCCCCGTAGGGGCAATTGGACGACTTGGGAAGCCGCGGACCCTTGCACGGACCACCGTGATCCACCCGCACACCTATGCACCCGACACTGGCCGCAGGCACGAGGAGGGTGACAGTGGCTACGGCGGCCGTGTTCAGATCTCGGTGCGTCATGTCGCTCGGGTAGAGGGAGAGGTGGCCAGTCTACCGTCTCGGACCTGGCGCTCGCCCCCTGGGCTCAGACCGTCAGCCGCACCTCCCAGAGGACAGATCGCTCATACGGGTGGTCGAGGCTCGTCCCACGGAACGCTCGAGCCAGTCTCGTGTCCGGAGGCGGATCTGTACTCGAACACGCCTGTTTCCGCTTTCCCAGGAAAGCGGACAACGGCGTAGAGCCGAATGGCATGGCCTCTATGGCCGAGTTCAAGGTTTGCGGGCAAGACGGAAAGCAGCCTTCCGTCTTGCCCGCAACTCGGAAACAGGTATCCCGAAGATCCGCCGCAGAAGCCACCTCCTGACCTCGAGGGGCTCTAGCGCGCGGGCTGTCCTGCTTCGCGTGCGTACCGACGATATGCCTCGGAGCCAGTGCTGGACTCACCGCCGCGACTAGCTATCTCCCAGATCGATCGCCATTGCATTGATCCGGCCAACCTCAACTCGGCCTCGCACCTTGCAGACTTCCGCGCCACCAAGTGTGACGCCGAACTCGTACTCGCCGGGGGGGAGTGGGCCGACCATCGTTCCGGGGCCGATCGCGATCGAGCGCCCTGCTTGATCCATGCCCTCAGGTTCCCGCGCTCGCCACCGCTCCGGATGAACCGTCGTGAGCAGTCCCTCATCCGATGCGGTCAAGCGGAGGCTCGCATCTCTGGGATAGCGAGAGGGAACGACGACCAGGAATCCACCCTTGGTGAACCTCGCGGTCTCGGCCCGACCCGGTGAGGGACCCCGAGTCAGGCGTGCGACTCTCCATGGGAGTCGGACAGCCTGGACGGCATCAAGGGTCGTCCAATCGTCGTCGAGGCCCGAAGCGGTGCTGAGGTCCTCGACCGGGAGCAGATCGCCCTCCCGCTCGATCTCGACCCACGCCGCACGCACAACGTGTTGACGGTCCTTGGCGTCTCTCGCGAGACCGTAGAAATCGAAGCCCCGCTCCATGGCGGGTCCGAGAGAATCCAGGCCTTCGATCCGGATCGAGTACCTGGAGCGGAGTCGGGAGGCACTGGATCCACGGATGCTGCTCGGACTGACGGCGGGCACAGGCGGCGCCTCTGCCGATCGAACAATAACCACCTCTTGCACCTGCACGGCACCAGCCCGAACGACAATGGCCCGCTCGGCACCCGACTCCCATCCACGCCCAGCCCATGTCAGGTCCCACGTTCCGGGAGTCGCCGCGAACGATGCGCCACCGGTCGTGTCATGTCGGTCAGCCCTCGCTGTGTTCGCTTCATCAGGAATCGCGGGGCGCAACTGGAACCTAGGTAGCTGCACGTCCCGATCTGCGGCAGCAAGTCCCGCCACATGGACGATGAGGGTCCCAGCTTTCTGGACCCTGAAGCGGATGGAGTCTCCCGGTGCGGCCTCGACACTCTTGGGGCCGACCAGCAGGTTCGCAGCCGAACTCCTGGGCGTTGGGGTCAATACGACGGAGACATCGAAACTCCCCGCTGCATGGCAGGCTATGTCTGTCATCTCGCCCCATGCAACCGGAGTGCTGCGTACACGTGGATACGGGTGTTCTCCCGGACGCGGATACCTCGAGTACGCGAGGTCCGTGACCTGCCTGGCGGCAAGTCGCACGATGGGGCGGATTGCCTCAGCCGGATCCATGCCATCGTGGTCCACGACGACCGTGATCGGCTCTCTCCGATGCACCTCGGGGTCGGGCAGATGGAGGACGATCTCCTTCTTGCCTGACTGCTCGAACTCGACTGTCTGGATGGGCGCGATACCCCAGTCTGTGTTGACTCCAATGATCCATGGACCTCGGCTGGGGAGAATCAACGTGACTCCCTCTGCATCCCGGCGCCACAGTGCGCGGACGCCATCCGCGTTCTCGCCCCGGGGCGCTGCGGACGCCGATGACAAGACGGCGTAGACCCACGACGCGCCATAGTCGTACTCGATGCTCGGGTTCTCGGGGCGGACGAGCACGCGAAGGGAGTATCGCGCACGGGTGGGCCCGTCGTCCGAGGGCGCGGCGGTCGCCAGGGACCGGTCGGCTTTCTCCGGGGCTTCCAGTTCTGCTGTGGGTGCTTCCAGTTGAGGATCTGCTCCTCTTGCCCTCTGCAGGTGCTGTTGAGAGGTTGCGCTATCCCCGTCGGCATCCGTGTCGGGAAAGAACGCGTAGCCGGCAACAGCGAGGAGAGTGAGGAGTACGGCGGCGCCGAGCACTGATGTGGACTTCGACATGACGAGTCCTCCGGTAAGGGCAGCGGCGGTGTTGCCCGCCAAGAGGGGTGCGATGGATGCCTGCCACGGCCTGCCATCTCGGTTGCGGCGATCGAGTGAAACCCGTACGTGGGCCAATCCCCGATGAACGTGGGACCGGAGCGTCGACCGGTTGATGTCGAGCGCCTCGGCTGCGTCAGCAGGCGAGAGCCCGAGGACGTACCTCAGGACGAGGGCGGACCGATACGGCTCGTCGAGAGCCCGCACGGCCGCAACCAGCGATTGGAGAGAGTCGATCTGGTCGAGTGCAACCTGATCAGGCGGCCGTGTCTCTGGTTTCGCCGCAGTCCCTTCACGGCTCCGGCGCCGTGCGGAAGCTCTGCGTCTCTCCCTTGCGACGTTGCGAGCGACTCCCGCCAGCCACGCCTCGCTGTCGCCCACACCTCTTCCCAGGTTCAAGGCGCGCTGCCAGGCGTCTTGCGCAGCGTCCTCCGCGTCGTGCTCGTTACCGAGCACGGCGTGTGCAAGCCTCTTCATGCGCTCGGTAGCGACGGCAAGGTCGCAGGCAGTAGCGGGATCGAACTTCATCTCTACAGAGTAGTGGCCGCCGCCATGCGTACTGTTGCGCAGGGGCCATCAGACCGTTCGCGGCGTGTGAGATGCTGAGCGTCGGCCTTGAGGCAAAGCACGTCCACCCCCGCCTCTGGTGCATCTCAGGCCCGAGCCTCGGAAGCGCGACCAAGTGAGGCTTCCGGACGGTGCGAACGAACCTGCAACGGCTCGCGGGTGCGCGGGACGCTACTCGGTCGTCTCTGCCAGGAGAGCTCTCAGCTTGTCCTCTGCGGCGCGTCGCCAAACGGCGGCCTGTGTCGGGTGGAGCTCCATCGCCCTGATCTGCGCGCCGACGATGGCGAGCTCACGGCCGAGCTCCCTCTCTCCACGCGTCCAGCAATCGAGCTGAGTCGCCTCGAGTTGCACGATGACACCCGCGGTTGCACCTATGCGAGGCGCGGCTTCAAGCGACCGCAGGGCCTCGAGCAGCGATGTGAGCTGCTCACGAGAGGTACTCCGTCTTCGTCCGCTCACCGCCTTCGACTCGTGCGCTTCGGGCTGCCTACACGTGGTGTCTCCGATGGCGCCTGCCAGGAAGTGCGGTCTTGCGAGAGCTCGAAGTCCTCGTTGATCCTCCCTTCCTTCACCCACTCCCTGATGTCACCTGTGTCGAATGGACCTGAGACGTGCCTTCCGCACTGTCGGATGTAGAAGGGCATCGACCTCTCCTCGGCCGAACGGCTCGCAACTCCCTTGCCAGATCGCCACTGCGGCCTACTGACGCCCTTCGCGGAAACCCCGTTTCCACAACCCGGAGCCGGCGCTTGACGTCAAGCGCACCTGCACACGCGGTCCCGTTGAACACGCCATTGAGCGCTCGAGAACGACGTCCACCTTACACGTGTAACGCCGCAGATACGGTTTGTGTAAAGCGACCAGCCCGATGGGTTTCGCTGACATGACGCGGGAAACCGTGGCCAGCGTCAAGCGCCATCGGGGCCGCGCTGTCCTCTCGGGGGGCGTCCCTTTCAAGGTGTCATGCAGGCGTCACCCCGAGCGCACGCGGCCTTCGGTTTGCGCCATAGACGCGCGGGCGCCGCCTCCGCACCCTGGCGCCGCAAGGAGGACAGCCCATGCGTGTCGCGATGAGGGCAACTCGAGGCCATTGCTTCGCCGCGTGCGCGCTTGGAATCGTCGTACTTGCAGCGTGTGGCGGTGGTGCGGCCAACGCCCCGCCCACGTTCGTGTTCCTGTCGCCCGTCACCGACGTGACTTCGTTTCGCGGCGGCCGAGTGCCCATTCGCTACGTCGCAACCGACGCGGAGGGTGTCGCACGCACGACCCTGGTGGCTGATCGCGATGGCGATCTGGCAACGGAGCACGACCAGTTCGTCATCGCGGCCGAGCGTCCGGCATCCGGAACGGCTGCATCGGAGTCCTGGGCAACGATGGGTGTACCGGCGGGCGCGTACCGGATCGTTGGCACGACGACCGATGCCGCAGGCGCCACGGTCACGGCCATCGCGACCGCCCTGGTCGTCGTCGTCGACCCTCCGCCGCCGGACCGCCACGGTGGTCCCGACGAAGATCTCTTCCCCCGCGTCGCCACGCTTGCCGACGGGTCCGCAATCGTGACTGCGTTCGGCGGCGTGGGCCCCATCGAGTTCGAGGACACGGCTCTGGGACGGCCAGCCTCACACACGATGCTCCTCGTGCGCCACGACCGCACGGGAGCCGTTGTCTGGGCGCGAGAAGTCGTCGAGCCGCCCATGCCCGAGGCGTCGGTGGCCGCGTTCGTGCGCGACGTCGCCACGTTCGCCGACGGCTCGTGCGTGGTCGTGGGTCTGACCTACGGCACCGCAACCTTCGGAGTAGGCGAGCCAGCCGAGACGACACTGAACGAACGAGGACCATTCGTCGCACGCTTCGAGGCATCCGGCGAGCTCCGATGGGTCCGTGCGGCCACCGACGACACGCCAGGCCTGACGGGGACGCTCTACCGCGTGGGTACTGCGGCAGATGGTTCCTGCATCGTGGCGGGCTCGTTCGTGCAGCGGCTGACCTTCGGCTCGACTGAAGTAGTCTCCGCGGGCAGCAACGACGTCTTCGTCGCTCGCTACGACGCGCAGGGCCGCTTGCTCTGGGTGCGGAGGGACGGCGGCCCTGGCCACGACCTCGCGGCGGACATTGCCGTCGAGTCCGATGGATCATGCGTCGTCGTCGGCTCCACCGCGCTGGGTTCGACTTTCGGTGCTGGAGAGAGCGAGGAGTCCGTGGTGACCGGCCCCCCCGGATCGGACGTCGCTGGTCGAGAGCCCTTCATTTGCCGCTACGCGCCCGACGGAACGCTCGTGTGGCTGCGCACGATCACCGGTGTGGGCGACGATGCAGCCGTTGGAGTCTCTCTCTTCGCGAACGGCGATTGCGTCGTAGCGGGCACGGTGTTCGACCGCGCGACTCTCGGATCTGGAGACGGCCACGCGACGCTGGATCCGGTGACCTCCGCCGGGCCCTACGTCGCTCGCATCACGCGCGCAGGCGCGCCGGTGTGGGCTCGGGTCGTGCCACTCCAAAACCGAGGTGAGGGACGTAGCGTCATCGCGCGCAACGACGGCTCCTGTGTCGCCGTCTGCTACGAGATGGTGGCCCGCGGTCCTCCCGGACTCCTGATCGAGTTTGACGAGAACGGCACGCAGGGCGCCGTGCGGGTACTGGGTACAGGCAGCCAGCTGTCCAGCGCGTGCGACGCGGCACGCTTCGCGGACGATTCGTTGGTCGTGACGGGCTTCTTCCGCGAAGCGATCGCCATCCCACCGGGAACGCTGGCTCCGGCGCTCACGTCGGCCGGTCGCACAGACGTCTTCGTCGCGTGGATCCCCCGAGACGGGTAAAGCGGAGTACAAGCCGCATGGTGCAATCCGCTGCACGTGACACTGTCATCGACACGCACGTGTTCATGCGGCTCCGTACGCCCGCGCGACCGTGAAGGTGAGACCGCGCGGAGGCACCTCCGCCACTCCGGGCCGACTCGGACACCTCTCCCTCTATGCACCTCGCGCCAGAGATGGCACCGACCATTGATCCCAAGTAGCGCATGCGCGCCCCCGAGGGTCCTCGAGCAACGGCGTCAGACAGGATGCTTGAGGATCACGTCGACCTCCACGACTTCGCAGCCACCGGGAACTCCGACGATAGCCTGGCGATAGACGCCGGCATTGAGCGCCACTCAGCACAGGCCTGCCTGTCTCCCAGTCGGCAACCGACCGAGGACTGTCGAGCTTCTTGAGCCGCAAGCCGGAGGGCACAGGTACGCAGCGGGCTAGCGGACTCAGAAGGCCAGTCGAACGGCTCTGAGGACCGGGTCGCGCATATGCATGGTCGGGACTCGACCCGACACCACAAACGCGCATCTGACGGCCCAGCTCACGAAGCCTCATGGGGCGCCGGTCATGGTCTCCGTACCGGGCCATACCATCCACACGGCCTCCGAGGAGTTCTCCCGGACCAACCTACGGGCTGCCTGAAAGCGTGGGGAAGTGGACAAGAGTAGCGACTGGAGTGCACCTACGCCCTGCGATCCCCAGCTGCGAGCCCGAGACTTCGACCCATTGGATCGTGCGCGCACGGACTTCGACCGCAGCGAGAAAGAAGGGAGACCCCTTCGGCGGCCTCACCGAAACCTGGCGAGAAGTCACCGAGCACCGCAGGCCTGGCTGAGCCGAAGGTGGCCAGCACAGCCTGCGGAGCCGCGTACCGATGGACCCAGTGTTCCAGTTCCCTCTCTTTCCGAACCGCTCCAAGAGTGCCGTCAGGCTCACGGACGAGCCCAAGGCGGCCGTCGCTCTCCGGCTCAAGGACGGCGAGCAACGGCCACAGTGAGACCGCAGGCCGTTCGTGCGGACGGAGAGGAATGTGCTGCAGGTAGCGGCCTCGCGTTGCATGGACGATCCGCCGGGACTGACGAAAGCAGCGTGACAGGTGGTCGTACCAGATGTCGTGGTGGATATGGACGAGTGCTTCAACCACGCCTCGAGATCGTGCCCGCGGAAGTGAACCCGCGCACCGGCCGAGCCGCCGCCTTGGACGGGCAGGTAGTGGCGCCGTGTCCGCTGGTAGAGCGCCCCAGGGCCAACGAGGACGCGCTTCGTGGCGAGCCAGTCAGACAAAGGCCCGTCCAGCCGTCGATGCGGCGAGGGAATCGTGTGGGGCTCATGAGGCGCCTCCTGGTTCCTCTGCTGAGAGAGACGCGACGAGTGCGCGGGCCGCTTCGATCAGTGGCCGTGAACTGCCCCCAATAGCCGTGCCACTTTCTAACTCGTAACGGGCGCCAGGTCCCATGCCTGCCGAGGCAGGCTGAGCGGAGCGAAGGCTGACTC
>JANQJW010000048.1 GCA_028281445.1 Planctomycetota bacterium
GGGCATCCTCACCGCGAGCCTCGTCCATCCCCGCGAGGTGTTCATGCCGGCGATCAAGGAAGCGGCGGCCGGCATCGTGCTCGTGCACAACCACCCGTCAGGCGATCCCGAGCCGAGTCCGGAGGACCACGAGGTCACCGCGCGCCTGTGCGCCGTTGGCGAACTCGTCGGCATCCACGTGCTGGATCACGTCGTCATCGGCGACGGGCGCTACGTGTCGTTTCTCGAACGGGGGCTCATCCAGAACTGACGCCAGTCACACAGGCATGCTCGAATCGATCAGAAGAGCCGGGCTCGGTATCCCACGCGCGCTCTCACTCAGCCTGCGCCAAATTCCACATGGCCGTGGGGCCACACACACCGCCGCTTTCCAGTGCGCCGGCCTCGGCCCTTGACCTCTAGGCGCGAGCTTGTGCGGACGGCGGCACGAACCGCAATCCTGCAGCGAGCGTTGGGAACGGGCGTGTGGTGGAATGCCCACGCGATGCCTGACGGAACTCCGCACGATGTGCCCCCCCTCTACCGAGCAGTCGGGATGTCCAAGACCTATGACATGGGCGAAGTCCAGGTCCGAGCACTCGTTGACACCGATCTAGACGTAGGCCATGGCGAAGCGCTCGTGATCCTCGGGCCCAGCGGATCCGGGAAGAGCACACTGCTGAATCTGCTCGGCGGTATGGATCGCCCCACGGAAGGCAAGATCTGGTTTCGCGACGACGAACTGACTCAGTTGGACACGCGCGGCCTCACCTTGTTCCGGCGCCGCCACGTGGGCTTCGTCTTCCAGTTCTACAACCTCATCCCGAGCCTGACGGCGCTCGAGAACGTGGCCATGGCCACCGAGATCGCCCCAAACCCACGCGACCCGCGAGAGATGCTCGACTTGGTAGGCCTGGGTGAGCGCGCCGACCACTTCCCGGCACAACTCTCAGGCGGGGAGCAGCAGCGTGTGGCTATCGCACGCGCTCTCGCCAAGCGGCCGGAGGTGCTCCTTTGCGACGAGCCGACCGGGGCGCTCGACTACAGCACAGGCGTCGTCGTGCTTGACGTTCTACGAGGCGTGAACCGCCAGCTCGGCACCACGCTCCTGATCATCACGCACAACGCGGCCATCGGGGAGCTCGCCGACCGCGTCCTGCACATGGGGTCGGGCCGCATCGTCGAAATCCGGTCCAACGAACACCCCAAGGAAGCTGCGGAGATCGCCTGGTAATGCGCATGCTCGACCGCAAGCTGCTGCGCAATCTGGCAACCATGCGCATGCAGGTTGCGGCAATCGTGCTGGTGATCGCCTGCGGCGTGGCCTCCTACGTGACCGTGCTGACCGCGTATCGCGCACTGAAGCAATCGCAGGAGGCATACTACGGTCGCTATCGCATGGCGGACTTGTGGGCGCCCGCCAAGCGCATGCCACGGGCCCTCCTGCACAAGCTTGAGGCCATTGAAGGCGTACGCCGGCTAGAGGGGCGCATCGCCTTCGACGTAGCCATCGACCTCCCTGTCCTGCTACAGCCGTGCTCGGGGCGTGTCATATCGGTCCCACACCGCCACCGGCAGATTCTCAATGACCTGCACGTAGTGCGTGGCCGCTGGTTCACCGGTCAGGGGACTCGGGAAGTAATCGTGGACGAGCGCTTCGCTGACGCCCACGGGCTCGACGTCGGCGATCGTCTACGGGTGATCATGAACAACAAGAAGGAGGCGCTGACAATCGTCGGCCTCGCTCTGAGTCCGGAGTTCGTCTATCTCTTGGGGGGAGGACAGGTCATTCCGGATGCGAAGCACTTTACGGTCCTGTGGGTCGCCGAGCCCTTTGCCGAGTCGGTGTTCGACTTCGATGACGCCACGAACGAGGTGGTGGCGGCGCTGGACCGGGAGGCCGTGGTCGAGGACGTGATCGCCCGCTTCGACGACCTGATGACCCCGTACGGCGCTCTGGGCGCCATCGCGCGCGAAGACCAGCTCTCCAACCGTTTCGTGACGCGCCAGCTCAAGAGGCTCGAGGGCGCCGGCCAGATGGTGCCCATCACCTTCCTGGCCGTCGCGGCCTTCGTGCTGCACGTCCTGATGGATCGGCTCGTGCGCACCCAGCGAACTCAGATCGCCGTGCTGCGCGCCTTCGGGTACACGACCGGCGAAGTAGCACGGCACTTCCTCAAGCTGGCTGTTCTCGTGGGCGTCCTTGGGGCCGCCGTCGGATGCGCACTGGGGGCGTGGCTGGCGGGCGGCCTGCTCGGCATCTACAAGCAGTTCTTCACGTTCCCGATGCTCGAATTCGGTGCGGACGGAACCGTCCTCGCCGGCGGCGTTCTCGTGAGCATCGTGTTCTCCGTGCTCGGCGCGCTGGGTGCGGTGCGCGCCATTGCACGCATCGCGCCGGCCGAAGGGATGCGCGCGGAGTCGCCCCCGACGTACCGCCGGACGCTGCTCGAGCGACTGCGCCCCCTGTGGCACATCTTGGGCTCGGCACCACGCATGATCCTGAGACACATGGCACGCACCAAACTGCGGGCTGCCATCACCATCACGGGCGTGGCCCTGGCGACCTCGCTGATCATGCTCACGCTCTGGGCGCGCAGCGGGACGGACGTACTGGTCAACACCCAGTATGGGTTGATCGAGCGCCAGGACATGCAGGTTCGTTTCCACGACGACCGGCCCCGCAGCGCGCTATACGAGATCCAGCACATCCCCGGCGTGCGCACCGCCGAGGCGTTGTTGACGGTGCCGGTCGAACTGGTCAACGGCTGGCGCACGCGACGCACGGCCATCATGGGGCTGGAGCAGGGCCAGGCCCTGCGCGCGTTGTTGGACCGTGACCTCAGGCACGTGGGGCTGCCCGAGGACGGACTGATGATGTCCCGCAAGTTGGCAGAGCTACTCGGGCTCGAGGTCGGCGACTGGGTGCGCGCGAGGGTTCTGACCGGCGGAAGGCAGCGCCTCAGGCTACGCCTCGAACGCATTGTGGACGAGTACCTGGGGGTCTTTGCGTACGCTGACCTGGGAAGGCTATCGCGCTGGATCGATGAGGAGGGCGTCCTCAACGGCGCCCTCGTCACCGTCGATCGGAGACAGATCGAAACCGTGGGGCGGACTCTCAAGGAGCTTCCCGCCATCGCATCGGTGACGCTACGGAGCCACGCCATCGCGTCGTTCGAGGAGACCGTAGGTGAGACGCAGGACGTGACGTACAGCGTCTGGATCCTGTTCGCGTGCATCATGACCTTTGGTGTCATGTACAACGCCGCACGGATTTCGCTTGCGGAGCGTCAGCGCGAACTGGGCTCCATGCGGGTGCTGGGGTTCACGACCCGTGAGGTCAGCGTCCTGCTACTGGGCGAGAACATGTTGTTGGCAGTCTTGGGCCTCGTGCCGGGCATCGCGCTGGGAATCTGGTTCGCGTGGCTGCTGGCCAAGGCGGGCGAGACAGATCTCTTCCGATGGCCGTTCGTGGTGCACCCCGCAACCGCTTTCTGGTCGGTGATCTGTGTGCTCGTCTTCGGACTGCTTGCCAACCTGCTGGTCGTCCGGCGCCTCCGGAGTCTGGACCTAGTCCAAGTCCTCAAGGAACGGGGGTAGCAATGCTGCGCAAGGTCGTGCCCGCACTGGTCGTCGTCGTTGTCCTCGGCGGCTTCTGGCTCTTCTCGCGCACGCGGCCTATGCCGGTCGACGTGGCGATGATCGCGCGCGGCCCCATTCGGTCCGTGGTCGAAGAGGAGGCCAAGACGCGAGTGCGCGAACGCTATGTGGTTTCCGCCCCCGTGGCCGGACGGCTGTATCGGACACAACACGACGAAGGCGATCCCGTCGAGAAAGGCGAGCTGGTCGGAGAGATCGATCCTCTGCCGCTGAAGAGCCGTGTCGAGGAAGCCGAGGCGATGAGCCGGGCGCTCGAGCGCCGCATCGAAGGTGTGGCCACGCGCAAACCAAAGCCCGAGGAGCTCCAGCGTGCCAAGGTGGTGGAGCAGCGCACCCAGGAGGCGCTCGCGATCAGCAAGAAGCTGCTGGCGGAGATCAAGGTCGAAGAAGCGGATGCGGCAAAGGACCTGGAACGCGCGACTACCCTGGCGCGAACACGGGTCATCGAGATCGCTGAGCTGGACGAAGCGAAGACGCGAGCGGGGCGGGCACGCCAGCGGCTCCTGGCGCAAGAGGTACGCGTCAAGATCAGCAAGCTCGAGATCGCAATGGCCAAGCTGGATCGCGGCGTGATCGAAGCGCGGCTTCACGACTTCGACTGGCAGGAAAAGGAGTACAAGGAGCAGATCGCAGCCGTGCAGGCCGCCTTGGCCGCCACCCGAGCGGACTTGAAGCGGACGCGCATTCAGTCCCCCGCTGACGGCGTCATCCTCAGGGTCATTCGGGAAAGCGAGCAGGTCGTGACCGCCGGCACTCCTCTTATCGAGATCGGAGACCTCGGAGACCTGGAGGTCGAGGTCGAGTTTCTGTCAGAGGACGTTGCGCACATGCGCGTGGGCATGCCTGCCGAGATCTTCGGCCGTGCTCTGGGTGACCAGCTGTTCGCTGGCAAGGTCAGCAGGATCTACCCCAGTGCGTTCACCAAGATCTCATCCCTGGGCGTAGAACAGCAGCGCGTCGTCGTTGTTGTCCGGTTCGACGAGAAGGACACCGGGCTCGGCGACCAGTATCGGATCGAAGCACGCGTGATTCTGCAGTCAAAGCAGGACGTTGTGCTGGTCCCCGAGGGAGCCCTGTTCCGTTCCCGTGGGGCGTGGCACGTGTTCCGCGTAGATGGGAACGAGGCTCGGCTCACGGCGATCGAAACGGGAATCCGCGATGGGCGGATGCGGGAGGTCCTTTCAGGCCTCGAGCCGGGAGCAGGCGTGATCCTGCATCCGGATGACGACTTGGAGGACGGGGCTCCCGTTGAGCCGATCAAGTAGTGAGTCGGCGGGAGATCCGCGGGGCACCCGCGAGTATCGATGCTCACCCCAAGAGGAAGCATGATGAGCGAACCCAAAGGACATCATGGCGCTGGTGGAGAATGAAATCTCGGCACCGTCTTCTCACAAGACGCAACCGCGACGGGCCCGACTTATCAGTGCGCGACCGTGAATCGGGTCCGACGATGCCGAGGCTGCTCAGCCTCGTCGATCAATGCCACGGCGAAGTCCTCGTAGGAGATCTTGGACTCGCCGTTGGCGTCGACCACGAGTTCGTCGCTGCCCAGCCGATAGTCGCCGGTACGCGCGCCCGGTTCGATCAACGCCGGTGGACTCAGATACGTCCAGTCCGCGACCTCTTCGGCTCGACAGACCTCCAGTTGGTCTGCACAGGCCTTTGCGATCGCCCGCCACGCGTCGGGAACCAAGCGGTCGTCCTCGAGCACGGTGCCGTCACCGCCGGGGATGGTCAGGCTCGCGGCTCCACCCACGAGCAGCAGCCGGACATCACTCGCACGAATCCCACTCAAGAGTGAGCGAGCGGTCTCGACGAGCTCGCCTTCCCTGCCGGCGGGCGGGCGAGTTGCGCTGACGACGAGGTCGTGGTCGCGGCTGATGCGTGCGACGTCGCGCACGCTGCTCGCATCGCCGAGGTCCACCCGCACAGCGGGCGACAGATCTGACGAGCGAGCAGCGTCCCGTACAACGGCGGTGACGGCATGGCTTCTCCTGAGCGCCTCTGCGACGATCCGGCTTCCGACCTGCCCGGTCGCTCCGAAGATCGCGATACGCATCAGCTTGCCACTGCGGTCAAGAACCGCTCCATGGAGGCGTCGACTGCCGGGCGTCCACCGCCAATGATGTCGCGGCCCCAGGTGTACCCGTACACGTCCTCGAACTCGAGGGCCGAAAGACGCTCGCGCATCGCAACGATGTCACTGGTGCGCATCGGCACCAGGTTCGGGTAGCTGTACATGAAGGAGACGTGGCGGCGATCCAGGCCAACTTGCAACGCATCTCCGGAGAACAGGGCGCCGCCCGGTCGGGGACCGTTCGGCCAGTGCAGGACCGTGCTGCCGGGGAAGTGACCACCGACCCGGACCAGGGTCACGTCCGAGATCGTGAGCCTGTCGCCCGCCCAGAACTCGATCGCCGGGTGCGGGCGCTGCACCCACTCACGGTCCGCTTCGTGCAGCATGATCGGCACACCGCCAAAAGCCTCGCTCCATTCGACCATCGAGGAATAGAAGTGCGGGTGCGAGATGGCGATGCGGTCGAGACCGCCCCGAGCCTGGATGGCCTCCACGGCCTCGTCTGTGACGACGCTGAGGGTTTCCCAGAGGATGTTCTCGTCCTTGGTCGGGATCAGGAACGCGCGCTGGTTGATCGCGAACGACGGCGTCAGTCCGAGCGCGAGGATGCCGTAGTGGTCCTCGAGTCGGGCTCCGTGGGCCTGGGCCAGGGCCTCGTGAGTAGTCCAACGCTGACCACTCCAGCCGACGTATTGGCGGTCGTCCTCGCAGATGGAACAGCTCTCGGGAGGTTGCTGGGAGTTGCCGTATTGGGTCCCACAGGTTTCGCAGATGAAATGAGTCATGGTCTCGTTCTCCAGTCAGAATTCGTGGATCATCTCTCCTCGTCTTCAAGCGTCGAGAGGAAGGCCATCAGCAGACGGTTCAAGCGTTTGAACTGGCTGTCGGTCAGGCCGGAGGTGAGCCGCGCCTGGGTTTCGACGTGGTCCGTCACTGCGGCGTCGATGACGTCGAAGCCGTCATCGGTGAGTTTGATCAGCACGCTCCGACCGTCCTCGGCGTTGCGGACGCGCTTCACGTAGCCGGCCGCCACGAGCTGGTCGATCCGGTGGGTCATCGTGCCCGACGTGACCATCGTGCTGGCGATCAGCTCTCCGGGCGTCATCTCGTAGGGCTCTCCGGAACGGCGAAGCGTTGCCAGTCCGTCGAAACTGGCGAGGTTGAGGCCGTGTGCAGCGAAGGTCTCGCCCATTGCCCCGGTGAGGTGGCTGTAGAGGCGCTTGATGCGTCCGATCAGCCCCATGGAGGCGACATCGAGGTCCGGCCGCTCGCGGCCCCACTGCTCGAGAATGCGTTGGACGTGATCCATGCCCCAAACGATAGGCGCAATTGTCTCGACTTCAAGATAAAAATCTTGAAGTCGAGATACATTGTTCGGGAGCGAGCTCTGATGGCACTCCCGATCGCAGCGGGTGCTCTTCCGTAGGCGCATCCGGCGAGCCGACGGTGCAGCCCAGGGAGACAATGGACGCAATTGCTCCGGTCTGGCCACTAGCCCTCGTCCTGCCCCTGGGGGTCGACCAATGGCGATCCACGGTGCGCGATTCGCGTTGCCGCCTGCGGGCCCGAAGGCCGAGGGGGCGCATCGGCTAGCGCGAGTCCCCCTCCGCGACCGAAGCGGATGACCAGATCGGGCAGGCCTTCCCTGTCGCCCGGAGGACCACGAGGTCACCGCGCGTCTCTGCGCGGTTGGCGAGCTGGTCGGGATCCACGTGCTCGATCACGTCGTCATCGGCGACGGACGGTACGTGTCGTTCCTCGAGCGGGGGCTGATTCACAACGTGCGGTGCCGCGAATAGTCGTTGCAGATTGTGACCGACTTCGAATCTCACGCGTTGGGAGGTACGTGTCGTTCCTCGAACGCGGGTTGATTCAGATCTGACGCGGGCGGCTGTCGAGTCACGGAGCCTGGGCGTGAACATGGTCCCGGGCTCAGCACGCGCAGCTGACGAACGTGAATCTGCAACAACTACTCACGCCACGGTACTACAGCGGCGCTACCAGACGTTGTCGTATTCCCCGGGCCCCACCTCGTACTCATAGGGATCCGAGAACCGGTGGCTTCTGTCGTCGTCCAGCGTGCTCCCGACCGCCGCCCCGACGGCGGCGCCTGCGATTGCACCTCCGCTACCGCAGCCCGCGAAAAGGCTTGCGGCAACCAGCACTGCGCTCAGGGCCGTCTTCGTCAGTCGGCTGCTCGTGGCGGTCGCTCTCATCGCTTTGCTCCTTCGCTGTCCCAACGACGCTTCCGCTCACCGGTAGTTTCGCCAGTTGCGGACATCCGGAGGAGGGTCTCGGATAGGCCCGCGCGAACGCGATTCCGTGGGGTCGCGAGGCGCTCTCCGACGGAAACCGAGCCCCGGCACCTCGCTACTGTCCGAGTCGTTTCCTCAGCGTGCCTTGCACGAGCGAGTACCACATGCGCCATGCCCCCTGCAACTCCAAGGTCGTGGAAGGAGCGGGGAACGCCCAGCCTGGGGGCGTGTGGAGCCCTGTCGGAGTACCCGACATCTTCGAGAGGCTCTCTCGAGCAAGATTCGACACCGCGGCACTCGAGTCGCCGAGCGCAGCTATGAGTGCCGGGATTCCGGCAACTGCGCGCCACTTCCAGAGCGTACGCACCGCCGCGTACCGAACATCGACGCTCGGATGATCTCGGACTGCCTTGGACAGATTTGGAACCACCGCGAGACTCCGCAGAGCGCGCACACTCATCACCGCCTTCACGGCCTCGTCGCGAGGCTTCTCCAGACCACGCGCGAGTTGTTGAGCACGCGCACGCACTGAAGGGTCAGCAGACAGCGCGACCCGCACGAACGTAGACTGGAACACCCCACTATTGCCCCGAGCGGTCAACGCAACACGCACGCGCCCGGGTTTGTAAGGACGAATCACCTCGAACCGCGGGTGGCTGGCCGTTCGGGGAGCAACGACTCCGTCAACGTACAGTTCGGAGACGGCGCTATCACTAAACCTGCCCCGGATCCGCAAGACTGCGCCTGCACACGATACGCCCGTTCGATCGACCGAGAACTCGGCTGCGCCACCAACATGCACTGTCGTATCGACCTGCGCACTGATCGATCGCCACTTCAGACGTGCCGGAGTATCGGCTCGTGCGCTTGCGCCAATGCAGCACACAAGGCTCAGGAGGGTCGGAAGAAATCCCAACCGACGGACTACAAGCAGCTCAAGGCCCTCCTCCGGTCCGGTCGTGGTGCGTTCCGTGTCTCTTGTCCGATTCTACAGCAGCGCTCCCGGCCTGTACCCTGTGCGGTGTCCCGCTGAGAGGTGCCGACATGAAGACGCTCGTACTCGCCTACCCCGGCTGCATCGGGTATGAGGTCATGTTGGCTACCGAGCTGTTGTGCGAGCAGTTGCCGGTCCGTGTCACGACGCCGGACGGTTCGGCGTTCGTCAACTCCAACGGGATGACGATTGCGAGTGACATGGCTTACAAGGACGTGGATCCATCGGTGTTTCGTTGCGTGCTCGTGCCCGGCGGCAACCCGGACGGGATCGTTGACGATCCCGAGGTCGATCGCATTGTTCAGACAGCCCTGAAGCATGATGCCCTCATCGGCGGCATCTGCGCGGGCGTTCTCGTCCTGGCGAAGACAGGCATCCTGCGCGGACGCAGGGCCACGCACAACTACACGCACGACCTTGCCCCGCGCGAGATCGCCGACGCCACGGCGCACTTCTGGACCGAGCTGGAGTACGCCCATCAGCCGGTGGTCGTGGATGGCAACGTGATCACTGCATTGCCGCAGGCCCACATCGAGTTCGCCGTGACCGTGGCTCGGGAACTGGGCATCGTCAGCGAGGAACACGCCGTAGGGCTCCAGCGGTACTACGCGGGGCAAGGTGCTGACGAGGCTACGGGCTAGCCAGGGTTCTCTGCACCGCGCACACCGGCACGGCAGTTGCGCTCTCGCGGAAATGCGCATCTTCCCCACAGCCGTCCTTCTGATCTTCCTTGCGACTCCGCCTGTCGCCTTCGCGATCGTGGCCGGAGAGCCCGACGCTTCGGATCGGCTCCTGCCCAGGCACAAGGCCCTCGCCGCCATGGGCGCGTTCCGCCACGCGTTCGCTGCGCGTGGCAAGAAGGGCGAAGACAAGCTCCACGCGCAGCACGAAGCCCTTGTCGAGTTCGCCAAGGCGACGCACCCTCTTGTTGCCGATCGCCTGCTGAAGATCGCTTCCGGAACCAACAACGAGGAGTTGCGTACCGGCGCCCTGGCGGCCATCGCATCCATGAAGAAGATGCCGGCCTACGCCGGGGAGCGACTCTCCGAGGGTCTGCGAAAGCGCGGCATCAAGTCGGACCCCACGTCCGTCGCGGTCGTGATCCAGGCGTTCGTCGATTTGCCCTACGTACCAGCAAGCAGCGTCTGGAAGGGTCTGTTCAAGCACAAGGACCTGTCCGTGCAGCAAGCGGCCATCAAGGCGATCGGGAGCCTGGGCGACGACCGGATGCTGAGTGCCCTCATCTCGATGCTGGCCGAGATCGACCTGGCGCAGAAGGGGAACCGAACCGGAACCGGCTTCGCGGGTGGAGGCGGTGCAGCCACCGCCGGACGCCGCGCGGCCGGAAGAACGCGCCTGAGGCCGGATGTCGTGGAAGCCATCAAGAAGCTCACGGGCCAGGAGTTCGAGCGCGCTGCCGACGCACGAGCATGGCTCGAGGCCAACCCCGAGAAGATGCACAAGGTCGCGGTCAAGCTGAGCGACCTCCTCTCGAAGCAGGAGCGGCTCTTGAAGCAGTCGATCGCGTGGGCGAAGGACAAGCGCTAGCTCGTCGTGTAAGACGGGCTTGACGTAAGAGCGAGTGTGGGCGTTTCGGTAACGTGCTTGCCGCCGCTCGCGTGCGGAGAGAGACTCGCGTCCCTCGGAGGGACGGAGTGACCGTGACGGACCGCCTGACATCCCCGCGCAGGCTGCTCCCGATGCTGATGCTGCTCGTCGCAGCGTCCGCAGCGAGTTGGGCCGATGACGGATCCACCAAGTTCATCGACGGCCTCAACGACGTCCGCAAGCTCGCGGTCAAGGGCAGGGGCAAGGCGGGGCTCGCGGCACTGAAAAAGCTGCTGGCGGCGCACGAGCGTGCCGCCTACGTGTATCCCCACCGCGCGGACATCGAAACGCTGGCGCAGCGCCTTGCGTTCAAGTCGCAGGTCAAGGAGAAGAAACCGAAAGACGTCGTGAAGGGCGAGCTCGTCAAGTGGAAGGAAGACGGCTCGATCAAGATCGTCTACACACCCAAGACGGCCTTGGGTGACTTTCGCCGCGACACGGTGAAGCACCCTCTCCATGCCGCCGAGAGTCTCGTTCACGTGGCGCGGTGGAGCGGGCCCATCGAGGTACGCCTGGAGGGCCGTCTCGACGTCACGCGCCTGGAGCGCATGAAGAAGTCGCCCTACATCGCGTACTACGAAACGAAGAGCGGCGGGTTCCCCACCATGGAGTACGTCGCGGACTTCGAGTTCGGCGCGGTGCGCAAGAACCGCGGCCTTTGGGGCAGCCTGCATCTGGACGGACCGGAGCCGGGCGAGTGGGCCGGGGAGGTCGTCACGGTCGGCAAGCCGGGCGGCAAGTACACGATGACGCTGAAGGTGGGGAAGTCACAATGCGTCGTGGTCATGAACGGCAAGAAGCTCTACTTCAAACGCCAGACCGGCTCGCTTCACGGCCGCGTCGTCGCCTTCGAAGGCGTCCGCTGGAGCAAGCTCACGATCTCGGGCACCGTCGATCCCTCCTGGATCAACGGCAAGATCCGAGCAGACGTCGCGAAGCAGCGCAAGACGTTCGACCGCACGTTCCGCGCGATGCACTACCTCCCCGGCTGGCTCTTCCAAAAGCCGAAGGGTTCGTAGGCAGCGGCGCCCCTAGCGTTCGAGCGCGGTGAAGTTGCAGCCGGCGATGTCGCCGGGCGCGGGCGTCTCGCAGGAGATCGTCGCGGCGAATCGCTTGTCCGGTGTCAGCACGACGCCGATGAGCCCGGTCTCCGGCGCGTCGATGTAGTCGCCGAAGAACGTGCCGAAGACCGTGCTGTCCTCGTTCAAGGGCATGCCGTTGGTCATGGATGTCCCCGAAACGAACATGCCGGCGCCGTCGATGGCCACCGAAGACACCGCCTCTTCCCCCACGGGATCGAAGGCGGCGAGGCTGCTGATGTCCGTCGCGTTGCCCGACCATTGACTGTTCAGGATGTCGGCGTTCCCGAACGTGGGCAGCGGGGCGACCGCGTCGCGCTGCAGCGCCGCGAGGTTGCCGAGGTTGTCGATATAGAGCAGGTGATTGCGGTCGCTACTGAAGAAGAGCAGCGCGCGGAAGGCGCCGTTCGTGACCTTGAGGATGTTCGTGGTGGCTTGCGCGATCGTACCGGTCACGGCCTGCGCCGGAATGGCGCCCGTACGGCCGTTCACCAGCCCATTGGTGTCGGCGGACAGCGTCGTCTGCATCGGGTTGGTGATCATGCCGCCGGGCGTCGCGGCGCCGCCGGACCCCAGCCACATGCCGCCGGCCTGCGGAACCGTCACCGGGCCCGGCCCGCCCATCGGTCCGGGGCCGCTGCCTCCCCCACAGCCCGTCGAAAAGACAAGTGCGAGACAGACGGCCATGGCCGTTGTGATGGTAAACAGGCAGGTACGCATCTCGAATCACTCCCACGCCCGGTATCGTGCGTTCCCGAGGTATGTCATCCACACCCGCCCTACGTCAAGGCACCATGTGCCGAGACGACGCGATTCGTGGCCGCCGAAGGCGGTTGTCAGCATGGGTGTGCACTCTCGCGCTGCTGCTTGTGCGTCCTCTGCACGCAGACGAGCCGCTTGTCGTCAGCACGGCCGACGAGGTGGTTGCGGCGTGGGACGCGAAGGACGAGACCGAGCTCGCAGCCATCGCGGCGCGCCCGAGTCCCGATCCGTGGATCGTCACCGAGGAGCTCTGCGGGCGCGGCGCGTTCGATCCGGCGACCGCCTATGCCAAAGCCGCAACGGGCAAGGCGGTCGAGAAGCTTGGAGACTACGTACGGAAACGCAGAAGCACGGGCGCGCAAGCGGAGCTTCACGAGCAGTTCCGCAAGCTGACAGCGGCCTTCGCCAAGAAGGACATGCCCGGCGTCGTGGCGGCTGCGGACACGTTCGGGACGAAGCTCGAGACCGTGCTTCACATCCGTGCGGCGTACTTTCGCGGGAAGGCGCGGGCAGGACTCGGGAAGCTCGACGAAGCCGCTTCGGCGTACCTCGAGTCCGCTGCGGCGGCCGCGGAGCTCGGCTGGATCAACGCGGCCACCGGCGCGTACTACGACGGCGCCGGCGTCTACTACCAACGCGCGGACTGGCCGCGCGCCTTGGACGCGCTCCGCAACGCGTACCGGCTCTTCACGACTCTGAAGGATCAGCGGCGCATGGCACGTGCGCTGAGCGACATGGCGCTGATCCACGAGAGCCTGGGCGACTACGACGACGCAACGCGCGTGCAGCGCGAGGCACTCGATATCGTGCGCACGCTGAAGGACAAGCACCTCGAGGCCAACGCGCTGAGCAACCTAGGCACCCTCAGCTGGCGACAGGGCCGCTACAAGGACGCGCTGCGACTGCAGAACGAGGCTCTCGCCATCTGGACCGAGCTCGGCGACGAGGACTGGATTGCGTTCGCATTGGAGCGCATCGGTCTCGTCTACCGTTGGCAGGGGAACCTCACGGGAGCGCTCAAGAAGAAGCAGGAAGCGCTGTCACGCTACGAGAAGCTCGGTCGAAAGGACCGCGTAACCACGACGCTCGCTGACATCGGAAGTCTCCAGTTGCTGCTGAGCGACATGTCGTCGGCCCTAGAGACACAAGAGCTCGTCCTGGACCAGTTCAGGCAGAGAAAGGACCGAGCCGGAGAAGCGCGCGCGCTGGCCAGCATCGGCGCCGTTCACCTGGGACGCGGTGACTTCCCCAAGGCCGTGATGTTCCTCACGCGTGCCCTGAAGATGCACGAAGCGCTCGGCGATCGCGCCTCGATGGCGAGTGCACGCATCAATCTCGCCAAGACGTACGTGGACCTTGGGATGTTCGCCAAGGCGATGCTGCAGTTCGAGCGCGCGATCGCAATCGCTGACGAGCTGAAGGACCCCGACGCTCTGTCGAGCGCGCTGGGAAGCCTCGCACGCACGCGGGAGCGGATCGGCGATCACGAGGAGGCGCTGCGCCTGCAGAAGCGCGTACTCCGGATCAAGGAAGACATCGGCGCACGCGGCGGCGTGGCCATGAGCCTGTACTACCTCGGCCGCCTCTACGAACGGATGGGCGAGCCACAACTGGCCATCGCGCAGCACGAACGGGCGCTGGCCATCGCCGAGGACACGACGGACGTCGCATCGAAGATGTGGCACCGGTTCGGCCTGGGCAGGGCGTACCGCGCTCTCGGCAAGCACGACAAGTCGATCGCGGCACTCGAGTACGCACACGCCAAAGCCGTGGAGATCGACGAGCTCGATGCGGCGGCGCGGATCCTCGGCCACCTCGGACTGAGCAGGCTGGCAGCGGGCGACCGCGACCGTGCCAAGGCGGACCTGGACGCGGCCGTCAAGGCCGCGCACAGCCTACGCACCGCGCCCATCAAGCTCGACTTCCTGGGGCCCCTCGCGCGACTCCATCTCGAAGACGGCGACTACGGACGAGCATCGAGCCTGGTAACGGGCACGGCACACGACATGGAGATGATGTTCGGCGGCCTTGCCGAGGAGGAAGGCGCGACGGCGCGCGAGCGATACGTCGAGCTCTTCGGCGTCGGTGCGCTGGCCGGGGTGCGGCTCGACGAGCCGGGCACAGTCCTCGAAGCACTGGAACGCGCACGGGCCGGCACGTTGCTCGAGTCCTTGAACGGCCGCCGCGGTCTGTTGTGGGCGGATCTGCCGGAGAGCTTGCGTACCGCGGAAGCGCGCGTGAAGGCGGACGTGGTCCGTGCGCGCCACGACCTCGATCGGGCGCGGCGCGCCAACGACCTGGTTGCGGCGCGCAACCAGAGAGGCGCCCTCGACGACGCATTGGCGGAGATGCGCGGCGTGTCTGCACGGATCCAGCGCGAGGCCAAACGGCAAGCTGGGCTCTTCTATCCGCGCGCCGCCGGCCTGGATCGCGTGCAGCGTCACGTGCCCAAGGACACGGCCTTGATCGTCTACGGGTTCTGCCTGGAGGAGTGCGTCGCGTTGGTGCTGAGGCCGGGCGATCCGCGCGTGGTGCACCTGGGGCCCGCAGAGCCCGTACGCCAAGCGTGCCGGAACCTCGACGTCCAGGCTTCAGCGGACACGGCGCGGGCGGGCATCGACAAGCTACGTGAGCTGGTTGTCGATCCGCTGAAGCTACCTGCCGCTGTACGGCGCGTGCTGATCTCGCCGGACGGAGCACTGTGCTATGTCCCTTTCAACGCCCTCTGGCACGGCCGCACCGTCACCATGACGCCATCCGCAACGACGCACGTGCTGCTCCGCGAAGAGGTTTGGCCCCGGGGAACGCAGATCCTGGCCCTTGGAGACCCGCAGTACGAAGACATGGACAAGGCGGCGGCGGACCTCTACGTCCGGCGCAACCAACTCCATCGACTCCCCAACTCCCGTGCGGAGGCACGGTTCGTCGGCACCAGGGTGCTACTTGCCAACGAAGCAAACGAGGGGGCACTGCAGAAGAAGCTGTCGGAACACAAGGGCCGCTGGCGCGCCGTACACTTCGCATGCCACGGCTTGATCGATGCCGAACATCCGACCCTCTCGTCGCTTGCTCTCACGCGAAGCAAGGAAGATGACGGCTTCCTGACCTGCCTCGAGATCCTGCGTATCGAGATCCCGAGCGATCTCGCGGTACTGTCGGCGTGCAACAGCGCGCGCGGGCGCATCTTCCGCAGCGAGGGCATCGTGGGCCTGACACGGGCCTTCATGTACGCCGGTACGCCGCGGGTGCTGTGCTCGCTCTGGAAGGTGGACGACAAGGCCACGATGGCGTTGATGAAGCGGTTCTACGAGCTGTGGAACCCCGACGATCCCGCCACGGCGCTGAGTGCTGCCGAGGCGCTGGCAGCGTCCCAAGCGTGGATTCGTACGCAGTCCGAGTGGTCGCATCCCAAGTACTGGGCGGCGTGGGTGCTGTGGGGCTTGCCCGATTGAACGAAACTGAGACAGGTTCGTTGCAGGATGAGACGCCGGCGCCACGGATGTGAGGATCTGGTTGCCGACTTTTGAACGTGGGCCAGTCTCAACTTCGTGCTCCCCAGCTCTCCCCGCCTCTCCTCCGCGGGCGATTCCCACCCTTGTCGCCCCTGGATGGTCTTCGCTTACGCCGCCGTCGTGGTGCTCTGCATCCTCGACGCGGTGCTCACCCTCGATCTTCTCGGTCGAGGTGGTGAAGAGGCGAACCCGGTCATGCGTGCGCTGCTCTCGTCGGGACATGAGACATTCTTCGCGGTGAAGGTGCTGATCACCGTGATCGGTGGAGCAATCCTGCTCCGCCTGCGCGCGCTACCTGTGGCCAGAGCGGGGCTCGTGATCACGGTCGTGGGCTACGGCCTTCTGACCGGCTACCACGCGTACGGTCGCAGCCTTCACGCTGCCGCCGATATCGGGCTCGGGAGCTAGGCCGCGGTTCGGGTGAGGGCTCCGCCCTCACCCAACCGCTCTACTGTTTCGCACAGCTCGCGCGCATTGATCGGCTTCGAGAGATACGCATCGGCTCCGGCCTCGAGGCAGCGATCGCGGTCGCTGGCCATGGCATGCGCAGTCATGGAGACGATCGGCACGTGCTCGCCGCCCTGCTCGGCACGCCGGATCGCGGCCGTCGCCTGGAGTCCGTTCATCTCGGGCATCTCGACGTCCATCAAGACGACATCGAAACGGCCGCCCACGGCGTGCTTCACGGCCGACCGGCCGTCGCCGACAACGGTCACCCGGTGCCCGCGCTTCTCGAGGATCGCGACCGCCAGCGCCTGGTTCACCTCGTTGTCCTCGGCGAGCAGGATCTCGAGCGGCTGCAGGAGCGAGACCTCTGACCAGGATGACGTGCTGTGCTCTACCTCGATCGGGATCCCCAGCGCATTCCGCACGGCGTCGTAGAGCTCCGACTGCTTGAGCGGCTTGAGGAGAACCGCTTCGCAGACGACGTCGTCATCGTGTGCGTCGGGCCCCTGAGCCGAGAGAAGCACAACGGGCGTGTCGGCGAACGGCGACGATTGCTGCGCGTGCTCCAGGACGTTGCGTGTCCCCGGTCCCGGCATGCCGCGATCGAGCAACACGAGCGCGAACGGGTCGCCGGACGTGGATGCGAATCGCAGCGCGTCGAGCGCCGTGTCTCCGTCGGCGACCACGGCCGGACGCATGCCCCACTGGGAGAGCAGCTCGCCGAGCAGATCGCGACTCGTCGCGTTGTCATCGCCGACGAGCACGCGTACACCCTGCAGCGCGGCGAGCTGCGTGCTCACCGATTCGCTGGCGGCGCTCGGACGAACACGGAACGGCACCTCGAAGTGGAATTCGCTACCGCGTCCTTCGGCGCTGTCCAGCCGGATGCGCCCGCCCATCATCTCGACGAGCTGTGCGGAGATCGCGAGCCCAAGTCCCGTCCCGCCGTAGCGCCGTGCTGTGGACCGCTCCTCTTGCGCGAACGCCTCGAACACGTGGCGCTGTTTGTGGAGCTGAATGCCCGGTCCCGTGTCGCTGACCGCGATGTGGAGGCGTGCCTGGCGCAGCTCTGTAGCGCGGAGCTCGACGGAGACGACGACCTCGCCTTCCTCGGTGAACTTGATGGCGTTGCCCACCAGGTTGACGATCACCTGGCGCAGCCGCGTCGGGTCACCCAGCAGGCCATCGGGCACGTCCGCGTCGATGCGCAGCAGGAGTTCGAGTCCCTGCTTGTGCGCCTGCGGCCCGAGAAGCCGCACCGCGTCACCGAGACACTCGCGAACGCTGAAACCGATCGCCTCGAACTCGAGCTTCCGGGCTTCGATCTTGGAGAGGTCGAGAATGTCGTTGAGGAGGCGCAGCAGGGACTCGGCGGAGTCGTGCACGCTGCGCAGGTACTGCTGTTGCTCGGGCTTCAGGTCCGTTCGGAGGACGAGATCGGTCATTCCTATGATCCCGTTCATCGGCGTGCGGACTTCGTGGCTCAGGTTGGCGAGGAACTCACTCTTCGCACGCGTAGCGGCCTCGGCCGCTTCTTTCGCGTCTTCGAGAAGCTGCGATGCCGCCTTCAGCTCATCGATGTTGCGTGCCGTTCCGTACATCAATCCGCGCTCGACATCGCAGCGCGCGCTCCATTGCATCCAGTAGTAGGTACCGTCCTTGGCGCAATAGCGGTTCTCGAAGTTGAAGCAATCCGCTCCCCCGCTGAGTCGCGCGACCTCTTCCAGCGTCGCCTCCACATCGTCGGAGTGGACGAACTCGATGTACGGCCGGCTGAGAAGCTCTTCCTCGGTGTAGCCGAGCAACTCGGTCCACGAGGGATTGATGCGCCGGAAGTAGCCGTCCGTCCCCGCGATGCACATGAAGTCGAGTGACGCGTCGAACAGCTTGTCGAGGGACTGCTCCGCATCGTGGAGGCGGCTGCGGTCGCGCACGATTCCCGTGAAGAGCGGACGCGCGCCGCGGCTGATGGGGCGCACGAACAGCGAGACCGGCAGCTTGGTACCGTCCTGCCGGCGCGCGTAGAGCCCGGTCACCTTGTCGCTCTCGACCAGCGTTCGCAGCGGCTCGGCATGCTGCGACAGGTCCAGCTCGGGGAACAGCAGGTTGAGGTTTCGTCCCGAGAGCTCGCCATCGGCGTACCCGCACAACGCGTGGACCGGCTCGTTCGCGTGCGTGATGTTGCCGTGTGCGTCGAAGGTGAGCAGCCCGTCCGACGCGGCGTCCAGGATGGACTGCAGGCGAACGAGCTCGAGCTCGAGCTTGCGGATCCGGCTCTCGCGGTGTCCCTCCGAGCTCATCCCTGAGCTCCGACGTCCTCCGCCTCGGCCTTCGGCTTCGGTGGCTTGCGGTCGATGGTTACCGAGCGCTTGTGGTTGATGTCGAGCACATAGCGCTTGCCGCGGTAGGCGACCTCTGCGAGCACACCCCGCACGCCGACGAGCACCGGCGGTTCCCGCTTGTCGAGTCCTTCGAGCCTCTCGCCGACGCGCACCGTCCGGCCCGAAATGCGAGCGAAACCGCCGCCGGGCATGGCGAGCACGGAGTCGAGGTGCAGCGTGAACGGCTTGTAGGAGTCGGCGTTCTCCTCCGCCTTCTCCCGCTCCTTCGCCTGCTTCTTGGCGAGCTCGGCTCGTTCCTTCTCACGGGCGAGCTTCGCGTCACGCTTGGCCTTCTCCTCGGCCTCCTGCTCGGCCCGCTTGCGCGCCGCGATCGCCTCGGGACTGTATTCGGGCCCGTAGGGTGCCCAGTCGCGATAGAAGGGATCGCCCTCGATCTCGTAGGTCTCGTCGGCCGCGCGCAGCGGCAGGGCGGACTTGGGAATCCGCGGCAGCTTCTGCTTGTCGCCTCGCTTCTTGCCGCCGCCCTCGAGCGCGGAGTAGCCGAAGTACGCAATGGCGACCGCTGCGATGACGTGCGCGAATCGTTTGATGAAATCAAGCACGGAGCTTCACCAGTCCCATGACGACGCAGCGGAAGCTGACGCGACCCGGCTTCTTCTCCAGCGCAAGGCGGTCCAGGCGCACGATGCGCTCCCCGCGCTCGAGCCGGTCGATCAGGTCGACGATGTTGTCGTACATGCCATCCGCCTCGAGCTCGAGTAGCACGATGCGGTACTTGCCCTTCATCAACCCGCGGCGCGGCTCGAGCTTGCGCATCTTGGCGCCGGCTGCGCCGACACAACCCATGATGTAGTCCTGCCAGTCACCGACGTCGTCCGTCTTGGGACAGCGCGGCTCGAAGAGCCTGGCCTGCTCGACGAAGTGGCGGCACTCCTTGGCGTAGCGCGCCTTCTCCTGGGCCTTCTTGAGCTTCTTGCTGACCTCCGCGAGCCGGCCCGCCTGCGGGTTGCAATAGAGGACGAAGCCGAGGACCGAGATCGTCGTGATCACGATGGCTCGCAACTTGCCCGGATCCTGGCAGGCACGGAGAACGGCGCCCTTGATCGCTTGAAACTGATCGCGTTTCGACGTCTCCACGCCGTCCCCCTACCACTTCGGCTTGCTGCACCGGGCCACGAAGTTGATCGCGTCGACCTTCTTGCCCGGCTTGCGAGTGACGGTCGCGCCGTCGACACGCGGGAAGTCCTTCTTGATCACGTCGGACTGCGCGATGGACTCGAGCAGCTGGGTGATCTCCTCCGGTGCCGCCTGCCCCCGCGGGATGCGGCCGCGGCCCATGAGCACGAGCTCCTTGGTCTCGAGGACCTTGATCTTGGTCTTCGTGTTGCTCGGCATGGTGAAGCTGCAGCGCCCGCGGATGCCATACAGGCCCACCGAGTCGGAGAGGCGCGGCGGCAGGTCGCGAATGGCCTCCGCCCACGAGACACGTTTCACGATGAAGTTGTAGACAAGCTCCATCTCCAGGGCGAGCTCCTTGTGTCGCTTCTTGAGCTGCGGCACCTTGACCTTCGCCTTCTTGGCGTCCTTGCGGGTGGAGCCGACGGCCATGCGGCGCTTGTGCTCGGCGAGGTCGGCCGCTTCGCTGAGTTGGTAGCCGGTTCCGAGAACGGCAAGAGACAGTAGGGCCGCGACGCCCCACGGGAAGATGTCGCGAATGGACGGCGGCGGCTTCAGGCGCTGGAGCATGTCGGGCGACTCGGAACGCGCCTTGAGCCCCGCGGCGCCAAGCGCAGCGGCCGCCGTCTCGCTGTCGAGCGCCACGGGCGGCATCGCCTTGGTCTCGATGCCGGCGTACTCCTCGCACGACGACTCCACGGCGCCACGATCGCCTGCGGTGTGAACGATCAACCCGTCGACGTCGTCCAGTGCAAGGTCGGCGCGGCCGAACGTGCGCAGGCCCCGCACGGAGGTTGCCACCGCAGGTCCCGGATCCTCTTCGTCGTAGCGGAACGGGCGCCACGCCAACGCACGCTTTCCCTTTGCGAGGAACGCGAGTCCCCGGCCGCCATCGAGCAGGATGCGGATGGTGTTACGCCAGCGCCGCGGCATCTTGCCGGAGTTGCGCGCTGCCGCGAACAGGGACAGCGGCGCAGGCTCGAGACGGAGGCGCGTGGCCTTCACGTCCTCGAGTCCCGCAAGCACGTCACGCGCGATGTCCTTCTGACAGGCCCCGGTCGCCGTGTACGTCTGCTTCTTGCCCTTCAGCGTGACCTGGTGGAACACGTACTTCGATCCCGCGGAGAGGGCCGGCGGCAGCACCTCGAGCACGTCCGCGGCGTCCGCGATCTCGTCGCTGGGCTTGGCCGCGAAGTAGACGCGATGGGCGGGCAGCCCGGCGACGACGAGGCCTGCCAGCTTCTTGTTCTCGACGAGGCTCTCGAGCGCGCCGCGCACGCCTTCCTCGCCGTATTCGATGTCTTCGGTGTCGAGCGTCTGGATACCGGCGGCCGTGGACGCGACGCGGGCGATGGTGAGGCGGTCCTCACCGAGGATCAAGCCCGTCGCTTTCTTCCAGCGGATCACCTTCAGGAGGGACATGGCCGCGTGTTCCCCTTATCGCGAAAGAAGCGGCCGGGCCACGGGGACCCGACCGCTTCGGACTTCAGTTCGTCGTGAGTTGTTACTCGCCGCCGGAGTCCGTCTGCATCGGGTTGATCTCGGGGTAATCCGAAATCGTGCTGCTCTCGCCGTCGAAGCCGTCCTGGTTGAAGACGACCGTGTAGGCACCGAAGCCGGCCGACGCGCCCTTACGGGTGAGCGTCATGGACCACTCGGTCTGGAGCGTCTGCGGATCCGACTCGTCGATGCCGTTGGTCTCGAAGTACTCGAGGACCGGCAGGTCGACGTCGAGATCGCTCATCCCCGAAGCGTACGAGCCCTGGCGCGCGTGGTAGCGCTCCTGAGCCGTCTGCACGGTGGAGAGATAGTTGAAAGCTTCTGCAGCCTTCGAACGCTCGACGGAGTTCAGGAACTTCGGGACGGCGAATGCCGCCAGGATCCCGATGATCACGACCACGACGGCCAGCTCCACCAGCGTGAAACCGCGCTGATTCGTGTTGATACGACGCATACTTCCTAGCCCTTTCCATATCCCTCGCTGGGGATGCGAAAGTGGTTCGGGGCAGCGGGGCGACATATCCGCGGACGCCTTGTCCGCCTGCACAACCCGCGCGTGTTCCCTCCCACGATTGGTTGTTTCCCGTGCGACAACCGTCGCACTACTCCCTGCTCGTGAGTGTTCACTCACTTGCGCAATACCAATCGACCGCGCCTTGAGGCGTTGCGCAGAGGCTGGAGTCGCAATTCAAAAGTCTTGAACAAGGCAGCTGAGAGGTGCTGCGCGAAAGAACGCACAGCGACTGCGCGGGCGGGCACGGGGCCCGCCCCTACTACTTGAAGGCGCACGCTGGACACTAGTAGGGGAGGGGCCTGTGCCCTCCCTACGCCTCACGCTGCGTTCGTGTCCGTTTGCGTGTGGAACGAACCGAGCGCTTCCTCGAGCGTATCGAAGGTCTCGACGACCCGATGCATGCCGACCATGCGCATCACGGAGCGCACGGCGCGCGCGGGACGACAGATGCGAAGCGAGATGCCCTCGGCGTCGAGTCGGCGCAGGCAACTGAGGATCGCTCCGAGGCCGGTACTGTCGACGAACGCCACGTCCTCCAGGTCGAGTACTACGCGGTCGCTGCGCTCGACCAGGGGCTCGAGCTGGCGGGTGAACTCGGTCGCCGAGTCCGCGTCCAGCGCCTTGGCACTGATCCGGATCACCTCGATGCCGTCGACGTTCTTCCCTGCGACCTTCATGCGTCTTCTCCCTGCTTCGCAAGGTGCTTCGTCAGGACAAGCCGGTTGCCGCTCTCGGAGCGGCTGTAGTCGATCTTGTCCATGATCTGGCTCATGAGCATCACCCCGAAGCCGCCGCCCTCCGTGCGCTTCGCCTCGGGGGTCGTCATCGCACCGAAGTCGAACGGCCGGCCCTTGTCAGAGACCTCGAAGCGCAGGGCGTCGGCATCCGTCTCGGCTCGAATCCGCAAGCTCGCGGCTTCCTTCGGGGCGTAGGCGTGGCGGATCACGTTGGACGCGGCCTCCACCACGGCGACCTGGAGCATCTCCACGGTCGCCGGATCGAAGCCGCTGCCCGGGATGCGCCGGCAGGCGCGGGCGACGAGGTCGCGTACCTCTGCGAGGTACCCGCGGACGGCGGGTACCTCGAGCACCTGTGCGGCGTCCTCGGATTCCGGAATCACGTCGGGGGCGCGAAAGACGACGCATGTCAGGTCGTCGCCTGCCCCGGACTCACTGAACGCCCCCACTGCGTCGCGAATCGCCTCGGCGGCCTCCTGGGCACCGGCGGTCGAACCGGTGAAGGCCTGGTGCAGCCGCTCTTCGCCGAACATCTCGTCGTCGGCGTCGACGGCCTCGGTGACGCCGTCCGTGTAGAGCAGGAACGTATCGCCCGCATCGAACGGCACCGTCACCTGCTCGTAGCGCGTGCCGGCCAGGAACCCCAGAGGCAGGTTGACGCGTCCCGGAAACTCCGCGGCGCGCGCCTTCGCACCGTCGGTCGTGCGATGGAGCAACGCGGTGTGACCGCAGTCCACGTAGGTCAGAGTGCCGGCGCGCAGGTCGAAGCGCGCGTAGACGGCCGTGGCGAAGCTGCCCAGCTCGATCAGCTGTTCGGCAACCGCAGTATGAACCGCGGCGACGATCTCGCGGGGCTCCAACGGGCTGGTGGCAAGGCCGCTCGCGCGCTGCGTGTGCGCATGACGATCGAACTGGCTCTTGACTGCCGCCCCGACCAACGCAGCAGGCAGGCCCTTCCCCATCACGTCGCCCATGAGCACGTCGAAGAGCTGCTCGTCATGGGCGTAGATCTCGAAGAAGTCCCCTCCCACGTCGCGGCAGGGCTCGGCGATGACGCCGAGGTCGAGATCGGCGAGCTCCGGCGGTACGCGCCCGAACAGCAGCGTGCGCTGGATGCGGCCCCCGACCTCGAGCTCGTGCTTGAGGCGCTCGCCGGCGACGAGCTCTTTCTTGAGTCGGTCCTGCTCCAGGATCATCGCGGCATGGGAGAGCAGCGAGGTGAGGAGTCCCATCGCGCGGGAATCGAACTCGCCGGGGCGCTCGGACCAGACGACGAGTCCGCCCACCGGCTCTTCGTCGCGCAGCAACGGCGCGGCCGCGACACGGCGGGCATCCTCGAGCTCGGGATCGCTGAAGCGACCCTTGACGCCATCGTTCCAGACGCGACCGGCCCCTTCCTGCATCACGCGTTCGACGGCCGTGCCAGGGAGGTCCCGCGGCAGAGGCACGGCCACGCCGCGTGCCTGCACGGCGCGCAGCGTGCCGTCCTTCTCGACCCACAGAAGCGCGCGGAGACCGGGCTCCATCCCGACGACCCGGTCGAGGATCAGCGCCAGGGCACGATCCGGATCGGCGAGCAGGCTGGGATCGCAGCCGATCTCGTAGACGGTCGTGAGGCTCTCGTAGGCCACGCCCAGCTCTGCGGAGAGCCCGTCCCGTTCGCGCGTGAGGACCGCCATCGGCTCAGCCGCCCGCGCCAGCGCCCGTCCGAGCGCCAGCTGCTCGGCCTTGTCCGCCGGCGCACGTAGCCGTACGGCCGGGCGCTCCCCATTGGCGGGCAGCGTGGTCTCCACGCCGTCGCGGATCTCCCGGCCATGCAGCCACTGGGGCCCGGCCGGGGTCTCGACGGCGGCGGCTAGATCCGCTACGCCGCCGGAGGCGTCGAGCATGCGCGCCAAGGCGCGCTCGTAGGCGTCCCATGCGCGCTGGGGCGCCTCGGTCGTAACGCTCGCGTCGGCGGGAACTCCGAGCCGACGCAGCGTTGCGAGCAAGGCGGAAGGACTCACGGGCTTGGTGAAGTGCGCATCTGCGCCCGCTTCACGCACCTCGGCCGCGCTCTTCTCGTCGAAGGAGTGCCCGGTCGCGATCACGATCGCAAGTCCTTCGAACGTGGGATCCGAGCGCAGCTTCCGGCTGACCTCGAGGCCCGAGCATCCGGGCAGGACCAGATCGAGGATCACGGCCTGGGGACGGAATGCATGCGCCGCATCCAGCGCCTCGTCACCGCGGAGGACCGTGTGGGTCTCGTAGCCGGCCTTCTCCAGGTTGCGCGCGATGAAGTGCGCGATGAAGCGCATGTCTTCAACGATCAGGATGCGCGCACGCTCCACCTCGGCTCCCCCATGCGACCCCACCCAACGGAGTCGCGCATTCCGGCCGCAGCCTGCCCGCGGCGTTCGTGCTCCCATCCTCGTCGCAGCGAGCGTACGCCTTGTGTTGGCGGTGAAGACTTCTGAAGACCCGTTTGCGCCGCGTTAAAAGCCCACCCGCCCACTGTCGCAGTTCGCTCCAGTCGGACGATCCGGATGCCACTCATCGCGTTGTGGAAGGCGCGTTGAGCGGGGACCCGCGTCCCCGAGCGAGGCACCATGCAGGGCAGGTTCGAGAACAGTAGCGGAAGCTCCGGCTGCGGCAACGCAGCCGGGCGCTTGTGCCGTCTCCGGAGGGCACCGTGAGCGAAGACGCCACCACGGATCAGCCGCTCCTCCTGCGTCTCCTGCTCGCGCGCGGCGACTTGCACAAGCGCCAGCTCAAGGAGGTGGCCAAGGCGCAGCAGCAGTACCCGGATTCGCTCGAAGAGGCGTTGATTCGCACGAACATGGTCGAAGACATGGCGGTGGCCGAGGCCTATGCCGACTACCTGTCGGTCCCCCTCGTCACCGCGAGCGAAGAGCTCGCGGAGCGCTGCAAGGCGGTGGCTGACCGGGTTCCGGAGACGATCTGCCACCAGCGTCGGGTCATGGCCACGGACTTCGGGGACGGCGTCGTCCAGCTCGCTTGCCTCAACCCCGCGGACCTCATGACACACGAAGAGGTCCAGGTGGTGACCGGCTGCCTGGTGCAACCGATGGCCGCACCGCTTGGCTTGCTCGACGAGCTGCTCCACGAGCTGTTCGGCGCACGTGACATGGTCGCTGAGATCGCCAACCAGGAAGAAGGCGAAGACGAGCTGCCCGAGGAGGAGATCCACGGCGACGAGGAGGCAGAGGAGGTCGTCGACCTGGAGCGGCCCGTGGCGCCCGGAAAGGACGGCCACATCATCCGCATCGTGAACCTGCTGCTCGCCAACGCGATCCGTGACGGCGCGAGCGACATCCACCTCGAGCCCTACGAGGAGAGCGTGCGCGTCCGCTACCGCATCGACGGCAAGCTGATCGCCGTGACCCCGCCGCCCCGGGCGCTGTTCGTGCCCACGATCTCCCGTCTCAAGGTGCTCTCGAAGATGGACATCGCCGAGCGGCGCATCCCGCAGGACGGGGCGATCGCCTCGCGCCTGGGCAGCGTGCGCATCGACTTCCGCGTCTCGACGGTGCCGACCGTCTACGGCGAGAAGATGGTGCTCCGCATCCTGGCGAAAGAAGCGACGCCGGACCATCTGACCAAGCTCGGGTTCTCCAAGGAACAGGCAGAGAACTTCGAAACGGCGGCGAACACGCCGCACGGCCTCATGTTCGTCACGGGGCCGACGGGTTCGGGCAAGAGCACGACGCTCTACACGTGCCTCAACCTGATCAACCGGCCCACCCAGAACATCGTGACGGTCGAGGATCCCGTCGAGTACCGCTTCGACGGCCTCAACCAGTCGCAGGTCCACGCGGACGTGGGCATGACCTTCGGCAAGACACTGCGTGCGTTCCTGCGCCAGGACCCCGACGTCATCATGCTTGGTGAGGTCCGCGACCAGGAGACCGCCGACATCTGCCTGCGCGCGGCGCTTACGGGGCACCTCGTGCTCTCGACGCTGCACACCAACGACTCCCTGCAGGCGGTGAACCGCCTCGTGGACATGGGAATCGAACCGTTCCTACTCGGCCCGGCACTGCGGCTCCTGCAAGCCCAGCGCCTCGCTCGGAAGCTCTGTCCGGAGTGTCGGGTCGCCTATGAGATCTCCGAGGACATCGCGGAGCTATACGGCATCGAGCCCGGCCTCGAGCTGTACCGCCATGGCGCGGAGGGTTGCGAAAACTGTCGCGGCGTCGGCTACAAGGGCCGCGTCGGCATCTTCGAGGTCATTCTCTTCAACGAGGAGATGGCCGAGCTCGTCATGAAGGCCGCTCCGCTCTCCGAGCTGTACGAAGCGGGACATCGAAGCGGATACGACTTCCTCGCGGACAGCGCGCGCGACAAGGTGCTGCAAGGCGTCACCAGCGTGGAAGAGGTTGCTGACTACCTCCGACCGATGGAGGCCGCATGACCGCCGCCATGCCCACCGGCGGCTTCCTCAAGCCGCGCGTCAGCACGAAGATGCACCCCAAGATCCTGGGGCCGGATCTCATTGCGTTCTTCCAGCAGCTCAGCACGCTGTTTCGCGCCGGTACGCCGCTGCTCGAGGCTCTCCACATCTCCGCCATGCAGACGGAGAGCTCCAAGCTGCAGGTCATCATCAAGGCCGTGGCCGGGAAAGTAGCTGCCGGTTCGTCCCTCAACGAAGCGCTCGCCGAGTATCCGAAGCACTTCAAGACCGAGTGGATCGAGATCGTCAAGAGCGGTGAGGAGTGTGGCGAGCTGGGCGACGTGTTCCAGTCGCTGACCGCTCAGATGGAGGCCGCGGCGCTCATGAAGGCGGAGATCATGGGCGCGATGATGTACCCGCTCATCATCATGGCCGTTGCGGTGGCGGCGGTCACCGTGATGCTCATCAAGGTCGTGCCGACCTTCGCGCAGATGTTTGACAGCTTCGGCAAGGAGCTGCCCGGGATCACGCAGAAGGTCCTGGCGCTTTCCGACTTCTTGCAGGCCAACTTCCTGGCTCTCATCGGCGGAATCACGGGCACGACCCTCGCCCTGCGCCACTACCTCAAGACGCCCGGCGGGCGCAGCCTGCTTCATCACCTGATGGTCGGCCTGCCGCTGCTCGGCGACGTCGTGGTTCAGCTGAACATGCAGAAGTTCGCCAACAACATGGCGCTGCTCCTGCGCGCGGGCCTGCCGCTGCACAACTCGATCAACTCGCTAAACGGCATCTTCCAGAGCAACGTCGTCTACCAGCGCGCGCTGGGCGTCGTCGACAAGCGCGTCGGATCCGGCGGGAAGGTCGCAGACGCGTTGGAGGAGGCCGGGGTCTTCACGGCGTTCGTCTCGAAGATGGTCCGCATCGGTGAGGAATCCGGAACGCTCATCGAAGTCCTCGACCAGGTGGACCTCTTCTACAAGCGCAAGGTCAAGAACGTCGTCGGCCGCGTGACGGGCGCGCTCGAGACCGTTGCGATCCTGGGCATGGGCGTGGCGGTCGCCGTGATCCTGTGCGCCATCTACCTGCCGCTCTTCTCCATGGCATCGGGGGTGTAGCGGCATGAGAGGGGAACGAACCATGAACGGGCTTCGGATCGTCTTGATCCTGCTCATCGTTGGCGTGGGATCAGGCCCCGCGCTCGGCGATGAGCTGCCGTGGGCAAGGAAGAACAGGAAGAAGAAGCCCGCCGGCGGTGGGACCACCCCCACGGCGACTGCAGCAGCGCCCACCGCCTCCACGCGGGCCGCACCCGACGCCGCGGCTGCGCGCGACGCGTTCAAGATGCACGCCTCCGGCCGGCTCGAGTTCCATGCGCGCGATCTGAGCGTCGCCGATGCCCTCGCGCAGCTGCGCCAGCTCACGCGCCGCAACATCGTGGTCTCCCCGAAGGTCAACGCGCGCTTCACCGGCGACTTGTACGACGTCACGCTGCAGGAACTTCTCGAAGCCGTGAGTCGCAGCGCGGGTCTACGCGTGCGCACCGAGGGTTCCTTCATCTACGTGGATCCTGCGGCGCTCGAGACGCGGCTCTTCCGCCTGCACTACGTGCGCGCCCAGGAGGTGATCGCCATCGTCGAACCGCTGGTGAGTCCGGAGGGGAAGCTCACGGCATCGATCCAGGCGCAGCAGGGCATCCGCTCCTCGCAGGACGGAGCCGGGGGCGACGACTACGCCAACGAGGAAGTGGTTCTCGCGATGGACCATGCGGAGAACCTCACGCGCATCGAGGAGGCGATCAAAGCCGTCGACGTGCGCCCGCAACAGGTCCTGATCGAGGCGACGATCTGCGCTGCGACGGTCGACAAGGACCGCGCGCTCGGCGTCGAGTGGGCCGCGCTGCTGGGAACGGGCTTCAGCGAGGTCGGTTCCGTGGGACCGGACGGCGGCTCGAGCCTGGTCCGGGGTCTCGTCCCGTCGAATCAGATCCGGGACGGCGTGGGCTCCGGCGGCACCAACCTGCTGGACGGCATCCCGACAACGGGGCTCAACATCGGCATCCTGACCGACCACGTGGCGGGCTTCATCCGGGCCCTCTCGGAGGTGACCGACCTCAAGGTGTTGGCCAACCCGAAGGTCATGGCGCTGAACAAGCAGCGCGGCGAGGTCATCATCGGCCGCCGCGACGGCTACCTGACGACGACCGTGACCCAGACGGCCGCGATCGAGAACGTGGAGTTCCTCGAGACCGGGACACGCCTCCTGTTCCGGCCCTACATCGGCCGCGACGGCTACGTCCGGCTCGAGATCCATCCCGAAGACTCGGACGGCGGCATCAGCGGCGACGGCCTGCCCTTCAAGTCGACCACGGAAGTCACAACGAACATCATGGTGAAGAGCGGCGATACTGTCGTGATTGGTGGTCTATTCCGTGAGCGCGCGCAGAGCACGCGTCGCAAGGTGCCCGGTGTCGGCGACGTACCCGGCGCGGGTCTTCTCTTCCGCAGCGACGTCGACGACTGCCGTCGCGAAGAGATCATCATCATGCTGACGCCGCGCATCGTGGGCGGCCCTCGTGAGACGGACGCGAAGGCGAAGCAGGTCCCGCTGGGCGTGCGCCGCCTCGTGGACTCCTACCTGACAAGCGCACGCGAGATGATCGCACAAGGCCGCATGGTTGCCGCGGCTTCGATGCTCGACTCCGCGGCCGACCTCGATCCGAAGCGCCCTGAGATCACGGGGCTGCGCGCCCAGCTCGAACAGCGCCGTCCGGCACGTCCCGCGTCCCCAGCCGTGGACAGACGGATTCTCGATCAGGTCTGTCCCGAGGTCGTGAGCTTCCCGCCGCCCGCTCCGCCGTCGCGCCCGGCACCGACCTACAGGCCCGCGCCGCCGCGGGCTCCGCTGTCCACGCGCCCGGCCCCGGCCTACACGCCTGCGCCGGCGCCTGCCCTGCACACCCCGGCCCGTGCACCGGTCGGCAACGCGCTGGATCAACGCATCCTGGATCGTCTCGGTGAGCCTCCGCGGTCACCCGCCGCACCGGCACCGGTGCCGAAGCCCGCACCAGCACCGGCCGCCCACTCGGTCGATCAACGCATCCTCGAGCGCCTTGGCGCGCCCGCGCATGCGCCCCGTCGTCCTGCGCCATCTCTCGTCGCGCCGTCCCGCGACCCGGTGCAGCCGCACCGACCTTCTGCCTCCGCCTCCGCGACGCCGGGCGCGCTCCCGCCGCCGTTGATCAGTCCGAAGCGCAGAGGAGGCGCACGATGAAGACCCTGTGGATCGTCCTGGCCCTGGCATTCGCCGGCTGCCAAGCGACGCCCGATGCACCGACGCGAACCCAGAACCTGGAGTGGGATCGGGTTCGTGCGCAACTGGCGTTGCGCAACGCGCAGCGGCATGTGGAGGCTCGCAACCTGGGTTCGGCCCGGCGCGAGCTCGAAGGCGCGATCGGAAGCGGAAGCGCAACGGCGGATGTACACGTCATGCTCGCCAGGGTCGCCATCGAAGCCGGCCACTGGCACGCCGTCGAACCAAACCTCGCCGCGGCGGAGCGCCTGGAGCCAGACCACGCGTCCGTCCACGCCGTGCGAGGCTTGCTCGCCGAGGCGCAGGGACGCTGGACAGCGGCCGCCCAGTCCTATGCCATCGCTTCGAAGCGGCTACCCACCAACGAGCGGATCCAGGTAGCCCGCATGCGCGCGCTCGAGGCGGCCGGCCACGACGTGAATGTGAATCGGCACGTCGCCGACCCGGCGGCCGGCCACAGCTCGACGGGCGTGCTCCTGATTGCCGGCAATCGCGAACTCAATGCGGGCCGCGCGGACAGTGCCTTGCGCTACTACGATGCCGCGCTACGCAAGCAGCCCGGCTCGAGACCCGCGTGGAACGGACGCGCGATGGCGCTATACGCCCTCGGCCGGCACGGCGAGGTCGTCGCCGCGCTTCGCGATCGCGTCGGGGATACAGACGCCAGCCGGTTGCAGCTCACGCTGGCGCGCTCCGCCCTGGTCACGGAGTCATACCCGATCGCCGTCCGGATGCTGCAGGCGCACGTCGAGCGCCGTCGTGACGATGCGGACGCCTGGCTCGACCTGGCGCGTGCGTTCTTCCTGATGGACCGGCCGCAGCAGACGGAGCAGGCCTTGCGGGAGACCCTTGCGCTCCAACCGCGCAACGCGACGGCCGCGATGCTCTGGGGCCACATGCGCTTCCGGAGCGGACAGTTCAACGAAGCCGCGCTGGCCTACGAGCGCGCCTCGAAGCTGGGCGCCGGCGACCATCGCACGCTGGCGGCGCTGATCGACGCATCGCGCCGCCGCTTCGCGCTCCAGGTGCGGAGCGAACAGCCGCGTGCAGCCGTCGCGCAGCGGATGGTGAACTCCGCGCAGCCCACCAACCAGGGAGGTGACGGGTGAGGGATTCCGGGCACTCCTTGTTGGAGGTAATAGTCGTCGTCTCGATCATCGGTGTCGTCGCGGCAGCAGCCGCACCGCAGTACACGCGCACGGTCGAGAACGCCAAGGCCGATCAGGCGATCGAGACCCTGCGCAGCCTGTGGGGTGCGCAGCGCATCTACCGGCTCGAGAACGGGGCCTTCGCGGACTCGCTGAAGGCGCTGTACGCGGTGGGCCTGATCGACCGCATCGCGCTCAAGCCGGGTGGTCCGTTCACCTACGAGCTCACTGGCTCGAACGACGCCTTCCTGGCCGAGGCCGAGCGTACGGGATCGCAGTGGAACGGGAGCTTCACGATCGACGAGGAGGGAACGCTGGGCGGCTGGCTCCAGAACGCGGGAGGCGAACGTGTCACGCCGTAGTGCATGCGCCGGAGATGACGGCTTCACGCTGCTCGAGCTCATGGTCGGGCTGTCCCTCCTCACGCTCGTCGTCTTCGGCTTCAACAACCTTGTCGGAGCCCAGGAGTCCCTCGTGCGCGACCTCGAGTCCTGGTGCAAGGGCGCCCCGACGCTCTACGTGGTACCTCCGGTCGATACGCACGAACGCGTAGCGGGCATGCCCGCGGCGTTGGTGGAAGAGGTGACCACACCGCCGGCTCCGCCCGCGGCGCCGGGGTACACGAACCGTCTCACGCTCATCTCGCTGGCGCGCGTGCTCGACCCCGAGCGTGCCACCGCTGTCGTCAGCGTCGAGGAGATCGACCCGTGAGTCGTGCGCGCGCCAGTGAACGCGGGCACACGTTGATCGAGCTGACCGTAGTCGCCACGCTCCTGGGCATCTTCGGCGTCGTGTTCGGCCTCGCGGGTCGCTACATGTCCGGGCAGACCGTGCAGCTCCGACTGCGAGCCCGCGTGGCTTCCGAGCTGCGCATGGCGCTCGAGTTCCTCCGCCAGGACTTCGCGCGTGCCGACACGGTCGTGCCTGAGAAGGGGCGCTTGCGCATCGTGCGCGAGGATCCGATCACCGACCTCGAGGACCCCAAGGCCTGGGCGCCAGGAACCCATGTCGAGTACGTCGAGGACGAAGGCCGCCTCGTCCGGATCGAGCTCGACCCGCCGCGAAAGACCGTCGTCGCTCGCCTCATCTCCGGCTTCAAGGTCGATCAGCCCGACGGCTTTGCCACGCACGTGACCATCCTCGCAGGCGAAGGGCTGCTCGAGCGCAACGTGACGCTCGTCTGGGATCCGTGATGGCTGCCGCCTGCTCACACGGCGAGCGGGGCCATGCCCTGCTGCTCGCCACGGTGCTCGGCATCGTCGCCATGTCGGCGTGGGCCCTCGCATTCCTGACGACGCGCGACCTGATCCGTACGGAGAAGGTCGTCGCTCAGCGCGCGGAGCGTGATGCGAGCGTCACGCGAGCGCTCGCGCACGCCTTGGAGCTTCTGCGTACGGGCCTGCCCCCGGACCAGCCGTACGAGTGCGTGTACGCCTTCGAGGACGGAGAGCAGAAGCACCAGTGCACGCTCGTCTACAGCAAGGACGAGGACACCGGGCACTGGACGGTCGAGGCGCGGTGCAGCACGGAGACGGAGCTCGGCATGCTGCCGGACGCTCCTGAGAGCTTCGACGACGACGACTCGTAGCCCCTACTTCGGCCAGAGGTACCCGCGGCCGGTCTTCTGGTCGCGTTCCATGCCGGCCACCTGCTTGTTCTGCGAGTCGTAGACGCCGATCCACCCGTGCTGCTCCTTGTCCACGGACATCGCGCCGACCAGATTGCCGAGGTTGTTGTAGATCTGAAGATCGCCGCCACGGACGTCACTGCGATCCTGCAGCGCCCCCACGGTCTTCCCGTTGACGTTCGCAACGGCCAGCACGCCGCCGCCGTGCGGTCGGACCGAAACGGCCGCGGCGATGTTGTCCCGCGCGTTGCGGACCTGAACCTCGCCGCCGGCTCCGTCCCCGCGCGCGAACAGGCTCGCGACGGGCTTGCTCTCCTTGCCGTACGCGCCCACCCAGCCGCCGCTGGGCGTAGCCGCGACAGCAGCCGCGACCTTCCGGCGGCTGTCGCGGACGTTGACCTCGCCCCCGGCGCCGTCGTCGCGCGCGAACACACCGCCGACGACGTTGCTCTCCTTGTCGTAGGCCCCGACCCACCCGCCGCCGTTGTTGAGCACGGTCATTCCGGTGACGATCTTGTTGTCCTTGTTCAACACCACGATGTCGCCGCCGCTGCCGTTCGGATGGGCGCTCATGTTGGCGGCTTCCCGCTCGTCCTTCGTGTACACCGCGGCGATGCCGCCGCCGGACGGGCCCGACTTGATGACCGCCGTGATCTTGCCGGTCGTGTTCAAGGTATGGATCTCGCCGCCCGTCTCGTCCGAGCGGTCCTGCATGCTGGCCACGGCCCGGCCGACCCGGTCGTAGGCCCCGACCCAGCCGCCGCCATGCGGTCGCACCATCATGCCCGTAGCGAGCTTGCCTTCCTTGTTGCGGACCGTCACCTGGCCCGCCTCGCCGTCGGCGAACAGAGCCACGACCTCATTGCCGTCCGTGCGAGAAACGGAAAGGAAGCCGCCGCCGTCCTCCAGCACCGACAGGCCGATCGCGATGTTGTCCTCGGCGTTGCGGACATGGATGTCGCCGCCGCGATCGTCGTCGCGATCCTGCAGCGCGGCGACGGCCTCGCCCTGCCTGTTGTACGCACCAACCCAGCCGCCGCCATGCTTGCGGACCGTGAGGCCGGCCGCGGGCTTGCCCTCGGCGTTGGCGATGACGATGTCGCCCCCCGTGCCGTCTTCGTGATCGAAGACCTGCACGCGGACCTTGCCCTCCTTGTTCGCCACACGCAAACGACCACCGCTGTGCTCGCTCACGTCGGCTTGGAACACCACGCTCTCCTCGTTGTTGTGGAGGCGCAGCGACCCGCCGGCATCCCCCACGGAGAGTTCCCCGCGGGTTCGGCCTTGATCGTCGACGAGCACGACACGCTGCGCCTTGAGCGTCCCGAAGGCGGCGTCCTCGGCCGGCTCGGCCTCGACGACGCGGACGGGAAGGCGGTCCGCCAGGACGAGAAAACCGAGCACGAGGAGGGCGGGGTAGACGATCAAGCGGTCGAAGCGCTGCATGGAAGTGCCTTTCGTTCGCGGCGTGAGGTGCGTGGACGAATACCGGCCCGGCCGCGGGGGGTCAACGGGCTACCCTGTGCCCGGGAGGGCTTCATGGTCTCACTGACGGATCTCTGGTTGGCGATCGTGCTCGCGGCGGTCGGTGTCTTCGTCGCCAGCTCGCTCGTACACATGGTGATCGGCTGGCACAAGGCGGACTACAAGAATCTCCCGGGCGAGGACGCCATCGGGGAAGCCATGCGCGCACAGAGCGTGCCACCGGGGCGCTACATGATCCCGTGCGCCGACTCGTATGCCGAGGCCCAGACGCCGGAGATGATCGCGAAGTTCGAGAGCGGCCCCGTCGCCTTCCTCTCGGTGCTGCCCAACGGCATGCCCGGCATGGGCAAGGCCCTTCTCCAGTGGTTCCTCTACACCCTGCTCGTGGGCGTCTTCATCGCCTACATTGCCACGTTGAGCCTGAAGGCGGGCGCCGAGTACATGCACGTGTTTCGTGTGACGGGCACGGTCGCTGTCATGGTCTACGCGGTCCCCCGCATCGTCGACTCCATCTGGAACGGCATCGACTGGTCCATCACGGCGCGCTATCTCGCAGACGGCGTGATCTACGGACTGGTAAGCGCGGGCGTGTTCTCGTGGCAATGGCCCGCGGCCGCCGCCTGAGCGGCGCGGGAGGGCACCCCTCGACTCGGTGCCATCGCTCGGGGACTTCGTCAGGGGTCCTCCCCTACAGCCCAAGGCCGAGCGTTTGCGAGTTGCTGTAGGGGGGGCACCTTGTGTGCCCCCGCGAAGCTCGATGCAACCTAGCGGCGGCGGCGCGCGCTGGCGGGGATCTGCGTTTCGTAGTGTGCGATGAACTTGTCGAGAGGCACGCGCGTGACGGCCCTCTCGATGACGTCAAGCGCCAGATCGTCGACGCTCTTGAAGCGGATGCAGGCCTTGCCCATGTTCAGCTTCTTACCCGTCTCCTTCCAGTCCTTCTCGAACTGCGCCCGGTGCTTCGCATCGCCGTAGATGCACATGAGATACATCGACATGTGGTTCTTCTGCGATGCGAGGCCTGCGAAGGGAACGCCCTGCTTGGGGTCGCAGTGATAGCCCGCCGGGTACTTGCTGTGCGGCACGTACCACCCGATCATCCCGTACTGCATGCCCTCCTTGTACCCCTTGGGCAACGCGCGGTTGATGCTCGCCCGGACCTTGCGGATCGCTTTGCGCCGTTCCTCCGGCAATGCGTCCACGTACTCCTTCACGGTCTTGAACTTCGCCTTCGCAGCCATCACATCCTCCGGGCTCGTTGCGGCGCCGCAGCGTAACCTGCTACGCTTGTAGAAGGCAGTGGAATGAAGTGTGCAATCCGTGTTGCACGTTTCGTTCAACCACCTACCCGCGCCCCCCACGCACACGGCGCCTGGACGCGGTACCGGAATTGCTCAGCAGAGGACGTGGGACGGAACGGGACTCGACCGCCTCTCCGTAAGCGCCTACGCGGCATCCGGCAGCGCGCGTGGCGCCGTGGACTGCTGCAGACGGTCCTTTCCCTGGTCATCGTCATCGCGATCTTCGCCATCCTGATCCACCTGGTGGTGCTCGACGTCCTCCACGCAAAAGCCGTCTACTACGGTGGGACCGTCTTGGTCGTCATCTTCGCGGTGCTGCACGAGGGGCGCTCGTGGGAACGCCAGCTCAACCGCAAGGGCGTCCGGCGGGCGCGCCGCCGACTACCGGTCGCGCGCCCCCTGCTCCGGCCCCTGCGCCGGGCGGCAACCCGGCACGCGCCGCTTCTCGTGAAGCGCAAGCGGCGCACATCCGGCCGCGGCTCGCTGTTCGGTGCTGCAGCGCTGGGGATCGCGGTCGTGCTGATCGTCTGGAGCCTTCTGCTCGGGCTGAACTACAACAACTGGTAGGCCTGCTGCATCGTTCGCGCCGGCACGTTTGGTAGATACGTCCCCGTGGAGCCCGCGTGCCGCCTCGCTTCCTCCTCCTGTGCCTGCCTCTGCTCGTCGCGGTAGCGCCCGCGTCGGCCGACGAGCGGGCACTCGCCGACATGGCGCTGATCAGGCTCGCGCATAGGCCGGCGTCGCAGCGGGCCGCGTTGGTGAAGGAGCTGGCGGCGCTGGACATCTCGTTCGAGGCCTGGCTGGCCGCCATGCGCGCATTCGGTCAGTTCGGCAAGGAGGCCGCGGGCGTCCGCGACGTCCAGGCGGACCTGGACGTGCTCGGCAGCACCGAGAACACCCACATCGAGCTCTTCGTTCCGAGCACCTATAGCCCTGCGAAGCCCTCGCCGTTGCTGCTGACGCTCCACGGCGCGGGCGGTACCGGTCACGGCGGCCACGCACCGTGGCGGTCCGTGGCCGAGGCGCTGGGCATGATCGTGATCTCCCCCAGCGACCGGCGCGGCCGCGGCGGCTTCACGGGATCCAAGGAAGAGAACGCAGCAGCATGGGCGGCGCTCCGGTGGGCGCGCCTGCGATTCAACGTCGACGAGTGCCGCGTGTATGCCACGGGGGTCAGTCGCGGCGGACACCTGCTGTGGGATCTCGCGCTCCGGCAGCCGGACCGCCTTGCTGCGATCGTGCCCGCGATCGGCGGGCCGATGCTGAACATGGCCGGCGGACGCAACAACATCCGCTATCACGAGAACCTGGTGGCCGTCACGATCCGGGATCTGCAGGGCGCGAAAGACGACCCGCTGCTCGTGGCGAACCTGCGGCTGACGTTCGAACTGCTGAAGAAGGTGAAGGCGCTCGACGCGCAGTACATCGAGTTCCCGGACCTGGGCCACGGCTTTCGCTACGACAAGGTCGACTGGCCCGAGCTGTACAAGACGCGTCGCAATCCGATCCCTGAGCGCGTCATCCGGCGCTCGGCGCGCGCGGGAGAGGGCCGCGCGCACTGGGTCGAGATCCTGGAGACGCGCTCGCCTGTGAAGGAGGTCTTCCGGTTGCGGATCAACGCCAAGTCGTGGAACGCCATGACACGCGCGGAGCAAGCTGCCGTCGTCGCAGAACAAGGCGAAAAGCACACGGCACGCCTCGAGGCACAGTTCGTGTCCAAGGGACGCTTCACTGTGAAGACGCGGAGCGTGAAGCGGTTCCGGCTGCTGCTGGACCCGTCGATGTTCGTTCCCGGTGAGCGTGTCGAGGTCCTGGTCAACGGCCGTCCGAAGAAGGTCAAGGTGAAGCGCGGCAAGGCCGTGCTCCTGGGCGAGTTCGCCGCGCGCTTCGACCGGACGTTCCTGCCGGTCGCCGCCGTGACGCTGAGACCCTGAGCGCTCACTTGCGTTCGGGCAGTTTCACGTCGATCCGGCGCGTCTCCCCCTGCTGCAGCACGATTCGTCGTTGTTGGCCCCGATGCCCCTTCGCGGTCACGACCAACCGGTGCACGCCCGCGGGGACTGCAGCGAACGTGAAGCGGCCCGCAGGCGACGCCTCGTCGAGGTAGATGCGGTCCGCCTCGTGGATCGCATCCGCGAGCAGGACATACGACGCTTCGAGCGCCCCTCGCGGGCCGCTGACGTGGAGAACCACGCGGGCGGACCCCATGCGCAGCGTCCAGGGGCCCGGCGTCCGGAGGACGGCGCGATGCTCGATACGCGCTTCGTCGGTACTCCACGCCACGCACACACCGGGGCGAAAGAGCGGGCTCGTGACGACGCCCCGCGCGTCCGTTTCGAAGTCCTCGACATGCAAGCTACGCGTCGTCGGATCCCACCAACGGGCCTCGACGCGAGCGGCCTCGACCGGTGCATCCGCCGCGTCGACGATCCGGACGACGCCGGCCGGCTGCGGCGCGTACGCGAGCGGCTCCGTGCGCACGATCTCGCCGGCCGGAGGCGGCAGCTCCACGAGGCGTGTGCCGCTCGGCGAGAGACCGACATCCGTGTCCCGCTCGATCGTAAGGCGTACGCTGCCCTGGAGCTGCGTCGGCACTACGACATCCTTGCCTACGCGCCGGAAGAAGTGCGCAAAGCGGCCCAGCGTGACGTGCGTCACATCGGGCGGTGCCTCGAAGTGCAACCACGTGGACGCGGGCCAATCCACCACGGCCGTGCGGCGCCCGTTCACGGGCGGCCCCACCTCGAAGAACCGCGTGACGTAGCCCGACTCGACGGAGATGCGCGCGGGAGCCTCGGCCGGGAGGTACACGCGTCGCGCACCCGGGCCGGTCTCCACCTCCGCGTATTCGTGGTCGATGCGGCCGTCCGGGCGCGTGAACGCGAGGCCGCAGATGGTGTCCTGCGGAACGTGCCCGCTGATCCACTTCACGACCAGCTGCGGCTGCTCCCTGGCCTGCACGAGGATCGAGGCCGGCTTCCCCTTCTCGATCACGACGCGTTGCGGCGGTGCGACCCACCGGGACGTCGCGTCGCCCACGATCACGTCGTACGCGCCGGGGTCGAGTGCCAGCGGATCGGCCGGCGCGTCCTCGGCGGCATCGTCGGACGCGGCCAGGTATCCGTCAGCCGCCCGGTAGACGTAGATGGCGGCGGGCTCGGCCGCTGCGCCGTCCGGCGTCACGACCCGCCAGCGGACCTCGACATCGTCGGCAGCGTCCAGGTCCTCGTAGCCGCCCTTCTTGCGCACGTCCCACACGAACGGCGTGTCGATGCGCCAGTTGCCGGAGTCGATCCGCCGTCCGTCGCCATCCGGCGCCCAGTAGAGGTCGAGCATGCTCTCGCGTTCGACGCCGTCCAAGACGAACGACCCGTCGTCCGCGATCCGTGCGATCACGCCGCGAGGTGTCGACTCACTGTGGACGACCCGGATATCCAGGTCCGAGGCGTCCGCCCCGACGATCCGTCCTCGAACGCGAACAGCCGGTGACGCCACGACCGTGTCCGGCGCCTCATCGAGGAAGCGCAATGCCCCTTCGAAGTAGTCCACGAGAATGCCCACACCGCTGTAGGGCACATCGCCGTTCTCCGCGACGTTCGGAAGCACGAAACGCCCGTCCGAGTCGGTGACCGCGTTCACGAGCGACGGGGCATGCGCGCAGCCGATCTTGTAACCGATGTCGATACCCGCGGCGGGACGGCCCATGGCGTCGACGAGGCGTCCGTGCAACGTGCGGCCGGGAAGCATCTCGACGTCTTCTTCCGGCATGACGGCATAGGTCTCCGTCGATGCATAGCCCTTGGCATGCACGACCCAGTGCGCACTCCACGTCGGACGTTCCTCGACGGGGATGACCGCGATGCCGTACTCGTCCGTCGTTCCCTCCTCGAAGCCCGGCGCCCACCCGTCGGGCCCCATCTCGAACTCGAGGTGGCGCTTGACGACCGCGCCGGCGATCGGGCGGCCCGTTCGTTCGTCGATGACGCGCAAGACGGCGACCTGCTCGGGCTCGGTGGTGCCGGGCAGCACTCCGTCGTAGGGCTTGACCCACTCCGCGCGGTGCTCGCCCGGGGGCGGAGGACCGGGACGCTCGTCTCCGCAGGCGGTGAGACACAGCAAGAGAACGAGGGTCGTTGTGGTCCGCATCGCCCCTGACAACGTACGCTGGTACGCGTGAGAACGCTCCTTGTACTGCTCGTCGCCATGCCCGTCCTCGCCGGCGTGATCCATGGCGACGAGAAGAAGCCCGAGGCCGCGCGGCTCGGCGTGAGCGCCTTCGGCCCGGACGAAACGGGCTTCGCGTTCGCGGAGTTCTCCGGTACCGCTGTGGACATCGAGCGACTGCGCGTTCGCGGCATGGATCAGGATGACAAGGTGCGCTTCGAGCTGGACGTGGGCAGCGGCTCGACGCTGCTCTACGATCTCGAGAGCGGGCCCGGCGAAGACACGACCGCCCGTGCGGCTCGCGCCAAGGCGTGCATCGCACCGATCGAGACCCGCCTACACGCCGGTGGGCACTTCGACACGAAGATCCGAGCCACGCCCAACGGGCTGCTGCGCGTCGAGATCCCCGCACACTCGATCGACGGGGGTGCGGATCTGGCGCCGCTCGTGCACGCAAGCGGCGCGATCGAGATCAGGGCGCTCGCGAAGGCGAACGCCGAGACGCGCGCGCGGAAGAAGGAAGCGATCACCGCGTGGCGCGCCGCGCGTACGGCGAACCGGCGGTACCAGCCCTCCACGGCAGCAGAGCGGCTGGTCCTGGAGGCCGGCTACGACGGCTCGCAGCCGTATCACTTCCAGCTCGTCACGGAAGACGAGACGACGAACGGCTTCAACCGCACCATGTTCTCGAAGGTGGCGGTCGCCCAGCCCGATGACGACATCCCGACCCTCGAGCTGACGTGGGCGCCCGGAGCGCAGGCGCGCTTTGACGGTTGGCGTGAGGCGCTCGGCGGCACCGAAGTCGCCTTGCTGCTGCACGGGGAACACTACGCCGTCCTCGACGAGGACTCGATCACCGACGACGGTCTGTCCGTCGAAGTGCGCGGCTGGCCCTGCCGGCCGCTGTCCACGTGGGCAACGCAGCTCGCGTCCGTGATGACCGGCCCCGCGTTGCCCGCCTCGCCACGCCTGCACGTGCGCGTGAACTATGAACCCGGCCCCAAGGGCTCGTTCGAGATCTTCGCTCCCATGGATCGCGAGGGCTCTCTCACGGTCGAGGTCTCCGCGCCGGGCACAAGCGGCGTCGAGAACGTGCGCCACACGCGCAAGCACGTTCCCGGCCACTTCATGAAGTACTACTTCATCACGACCTCATACCTGGGCGGGCGGCAGTGCGGGCTGGTCCCGATCGAGCTGGCCGTCTGGAAGAAGTACCAAGAGGCCAAGGACGTGCTTCTGAGCTTCAACGTCTGCATCACGCTCACGCACCACCCGCGCGCGTCGATGGCTGTCATGGCCGGGTACATCCTCGGCGAGTGGCGGATGGAGGAGAAGGAGGTCATGCGCCGCATCGACATGGCCACGAAGCTCGAGCAACCCGAGCGTCGCTGGGCCACGGTGCAGGCCCTGCGCGATCGCGGGGTGCACGGCCGGGCGGACAAGGCCAACGTGCTCGAGCGCCTCGAGGCGTTCCTCGGTGATGACAACGAGCGTGTGCGCGTCGCGGCGGCGGCCGCACGGACGAAGCTCGGCGGCGCCGAGGCGACCGACGCCGATGTGCTCGCAAAGGCCGCCGCGAGCAAGGATCCCTGGGTGCGCTGGGCGATCGCGCAGGGGAAGTAGCTACTTCGCGAGGGCAAGGTTCTCGAGGAATAGCGCGACGTCACCCGGCAGCGGCTGATCGAGCGGCGCGTGGCGCAGCATCTCGATGGCGTAGGCGAACCTGGCGCCCCTGCCGACGTAGCCTTCGACCCGGCGGTCGTTGCGCGTCACCTCGTAGCGGTAGCCGCTCTCGAGCTTCCCGTGGAACGCCGCCTTCTTCGGCGCGCGCACCTTCGCCTCCGCCCCCAGCGCTGCGCCCACCGTCTTCGCCAGGGCCGCGGCCACGAGCTTGAGCTTCGAGCCCTTCAGCGGCTTCTTCGCGCCCGGGACGGGGCACTTCTCGTTGAGCGGGAACGTCGTGACGGTGAACTCATACGCCGGTAGGCCGCCCGGCGTCGTCCGCAGGAGATGCAGCGCCTCGCGCTCGCCCACGCGTCCCTCGAACAGACGCCAATCGCGCGTCAGCGGCGGCGCGAGCACGAGCGTCGTGTCGATGGCCTCGATGCGAGGGTGCAGCGTCTCCCGGAGCCGTTCGAGCGGACGCGTCTTGTAGGCGACCTCCATCTCGAGGCCGGGGAAGCGCTCGATGATGCGGACGATGTCGTTGTGCAGGTGCAGCGCGGGGAGCGGCACGCTGTCGTCGGTCAGGTAGCCGCCAATCGTGCGCAGTGCCTCTTCCAGCTTCGGACGAGCCTTGGCGTAGTCGGGCTTCTTGCCGCGCAGCGCGATGACGCCCGTGACGTAGGGCTTGTGGGCCTGCGCTACCGGAATGGCATGGCGCGAGAAGCGGCGCGGGATGAACTCCATCTTCGCCGTCAGGTAGATGAAGCCGCCCGCGGCGGTGTAGAAGTTCATCCCCTCGGCCCACATGCCGCGCGCGTGGTGCTCGAAGGCGCGGAAGTAGCCGTGCGTGGTCCAGAGTCCGGTGCCCTCGGTGCGGGAAATCTCCTCCACCGTCTTGTGCATCAGCTTCCAGTCCTCTTCGTCCGGCGCGCCGGCCTGGCGCCGGAGGTAGACGGGGAACTGCTTGGCTTCCTCCTGGGCCCAGACGCCGCGCGACGTGTTGTCTGCGGACGCGCCCAGCTTGGCGATGCTCGCCTCGATCCGTTTCCAGGCCGCGTCGACCGTGCCGCCGGGGTCGAGGCGCGGCGTCACGTCGTTGAGGAAGACGAGGAAACGACAGAGCTCTTCGGCGTCGTCGAGCAACGGCTTCAGCTTCGCTTCGCTCATCCCTGCCTCGATGAGCTTCGGATTCCCGCCGTACCAGAGGTGCTGGAGCTCGATCCGGAGCTTGCGCGCGTCCTCGTCGGCGCGCACCGGAGCCGCAAACGAAAGCAGGATGGCGAGAAGGACCAACGCCCGGCGCATGGCCCGAGCCTACCTCAGAGGGCCTCGCGCCACTTGCGCAGCAGCTCCTCGACGTCGGACCCAAAGGCCCTGCGCGCCGCCTCATCCGTGTCGGTTCCCGTTCCGAGGGCCACCAGGAACGCCGGAAGAGCGCCCGGCCCCACGCCGTCCACGAGCCAACCGACGAAGGACAGCGCCTGCGCGTAGAAGAGGTTGACCAATACGGGGTCGCGGACCGAGGTGATCTTGAGCCGGCGTAGCTGGCCGACGCCGAGCAACGCGTCCTTTTCGACGAGCGGCGCGAGCTGCTTGTCGAGGCGTGCGCGCCGCCGGCGACTCTGCGTGGCGTCCCGGTCTTCGATGAACTGCGCGATGCCCTCGTGCCACCAGATCGGGAGGCCCGGGTTGCGCTCCTTGAGCACGTGGTGCGTGAACTCGTGCGCCAGCACGCGCGCCGCGGTCGCCTGATGGCGCTCGAGGTTGCGGATCGGAACGCGCAGCGTGCCGTTGTGGTAGAGCGCCCCCACCCAGGAGTGCGCGCCGGTGATGCGCTGGAACTCCGCGCCTTCGTAGAGCACGACCTGTGCGGGCGTACGCGGGGCCACGCCCAGATCGGCGGTCACGTTCGAGTAGGCGTCCTCGAGCAGCGTGAGCGCCAGACGGACCGTGCCGGGATCGATGTCGGGGCTGTAGCGCACGCGGAAGTTGCCGGTGCCGTGGGTGAGATACCTGGCCTCGCTCTCGGCGCGGGTCGCGAGCGTGGCCCGGCGCCGCCGGAGCCCCTCATCATCCGGACGCAACGCCGCGATCTTGTCCAGCGCGGCCAGGGCCTCGTCGAGCTCGCCCGCCCGTTCGTGGACTTCCACCAGCAGCAGCCAGCCCTCGGCGTACGTCGGGCTCTTCTCGACGACGACCTCGGCCGCGCGCTGGGCGTCGCCGGGACGCCCGAGGAGATGGAGGGCACGTCCGCGCAGGACCTGGTAGTAGAGCCGTCCGGGGTGGAGCTCGAGCGCGCGGTCGAGCGCATCCAGGGCGGTGGCGCCGTCCTTGCGCCGGAGCGCGGCCTCTGCCCGGCGGCTGAGCGCGAGCGCCAGGTTCCGCGCGGCGTTTCGGCTCTCGGGAACCGCGCGGTGGGCGTCCTCGAGCTCGCGAACCGCGCCATCGGCATCGCCCTTGTCCAGCAGCCGGGCCGCCATGTCGGTAGCCCGCCGCGCGGCGGCGTCATCGGCGAGGGCCGGTGACAGGCCGAGGAGCAGGGCAGCGATAGCGAGTGCGCGTCTCACGGCTCGCATTGGAACCCGCCCCGCAGCCAGAGGGCGCCGCTCCCTCTCCAAAAACAACAGGAGCCGAACCTATGTCCGGCTCCTTTGATCTCGCAGGCACTCTACCTCGCGATGAAGCGACACGGTCAACGCGTTGCCGCTCACGCTCGCCCTTTAGAGTGGGGGTTTGGGGGGCACTGCCCCCCAAGGCAGACTAGTTGCCTTCTGCGCCGCCCTTTGTCTTGGGCCCGAACTGCTCGGCGAACCACTTGGTCACCTTGTTCGAGCCACCCTTGCTGACGGACGTTGTCACGAGCACGCCCGAGACGCCGATGATCGCAGTCAGGAAGAGGCAGATGTACATGAGCGCGGGCGTCCGCGCTTCCTCGATGACCACGCGCTGCTGCGGGCGCTGGCGGCCCGCGCCACGACGCGACGGACGATCGGCACCGATGTCCTCGATCTCTTCGTCATCGCCGAGGCCATCTTCCTCGGTGAAGTCGATCGGCTCCGTCGACATGCCGACGTCGCCCTGGTCGATGAACGTGTCTTGGCTGGAGATCTCGGCCGTCTTGAGACCACCCGACGCGGTGAGATCCGGCTCTTCGAGCAGATCGTCGGACAGCGTCTCGCCGGCGCCGGCGCCGACGTTGACGGTGGGCTGGCTGTCGTCTTCGAGGCTGATCTCGGTCAGCGACGTCTCGGACGTCTGACTGCCGCGACCCGTCCGCCCGGCGAGACTGTCGATCTCACCGCGCTTGAACTTCATCGCGCCGCCTTCACGGAAGGCGCGAATCTCGCCCTCCGAGACCAGGCGCTTCAGACGGTTCTCGTCGATGTTCAGCTGCTGCAGAACCTCGTCGAAACTGTAGAACTCACCGCTCTTCGACTTTGCCACGAGCGCATACTCCTTGTGGGCGATCCGGCGGGGGTTCCCGCCGCGACCGGTCTGAATACGAACCGACGCCGAGCCGCGGCACCCTCCCGCGCCGAGCCAGCGTACGTGTCTAGAGGATCCCAGAAGATTCGGGCCCGATCAAGACTCGGGGCAGGCCACTGGCCCTAGCGCCGCCTGACGTGCAGCTAACGCAGACCCAGAGGCCGGAACCACGAGTGACCGGAGACCTGCCGCTCGTGATCGGCTCCCGGGGGCGAAGACGCCGCAAAGCGGGCGACGACCTTCGCCGCGGTGGTCGCGCTGGCGCGACCCGAGAACCGAGCTGGCGAGGTTCGAGAGCGGCGCGTGGCTCGCGGTGGGATCCGCCAAGCTGCTACTTGAAGCCGCCCGGCAGATCCAGCTTCTTGGTGGGAATGCCCTTCTGGTCGTCCTCGCCGAAGGCCTCCTGGAAGGCCTCCTTGAGGTCGTTGCGCGTCTGCTCCGAGAGGTCTCGGTAGCCGTTGAGGCGGAGGTCGTAGTCGAAGTGGCGCGCCGCCAGCAGCCGCAGGCCGCCCTTGTCACGGCGATCGAGCGGCTTGCTGCCCTGGATGATGCCCTTGTACTGGAAGACCAGAACGCGTTTCTGCGCGGTGTCGAAGTAATACACGACGCTCTCTCCGCCCCCGATCGAGGCCGAGAGCGCGATGGCGTGGTTGTTCGAGTCGGCCGTGCCGCCGCCCGGAACGGGCTGCATACCGCGAGGGCCGCGACTGCCGCCGACCGGGTTGACCGACGGGCCGACCGGCACGGGCTGGCCGGACTGCACCGGGTCCTCGGCGGTGGCCGTACGCATGCCCAGAGAAGGCAGCAGGATCACCACGATCGTGGCGAGCCACCCACCTGCCAGGAAACCGACCCACATGGAAGCGCGCGATGACATCGTTCACCCTCCGGGGCGTCCTCGAGACACCCGAATTCACCCGCGATTGTGGGCCAGGACTCTCACCGGTCCGTCATGACCGGCAGCGGGGCCCAAATCCCGGGCTCAGCTGGGGTTGGGCGGACGGGCCTCGGCGGCCGCCGGAGCGGGCTGCGCGTCCGGCGTGCTCTCGCCCGGGAGGAAGACCTGGAACGTCGTGCCGGCACCGGGCTCGCTGGTCAGCTCGATGCGGCCGCCGTGGTTGGTGACGATGTTGTGGACCACCGCCAGCCCCATGCCCGAGCCCTCCCCCACCGACTTCGTCGTGAAGAAGATGTCGAAGACGCGGTCCTGGTCCTCCGGGCTGATGCCGCTGCCGTTGTCGGTCACCGCCAGCACGACCTCGTCGCTCGTGCGCTCCACGCTCACGTCGATCCGGCCGGCCTTGCCCTCCTCGATCGCGTCGGCCGCGTTTAGCAACAGGTTCAGCGCGACCTGCTGCAGCTCGTGCGGATCGCCGAAGACGATCGCCTCGCCTGCCGGCGGCACCGTGGTCTCGACCTCGATGTTCTGTTTCTCGAGCTTGTGCATGGCAAGCGCAACGCTCTTCTCGGCGACATCGGATAGATCCACCGGATGCGGCTCGATGGTCCGCGGGGTGAAGGAGAGGAACTTCTTGACCGTCTGCTCGACACGACCGAGGCCGTCGGTGATGAGGTCGAGGTAGAGCTCGGTTCGTTCCGGCGACAAATCACCGCGCGCCAACGCGCGGACCGCGTTCTTCATGCCGCCGAGCGGGTTGTTGATCTCATGCGCGAGGCCCGAAGCCAGGGTGCCTGTGGCGGCCAGGCGCTGTGCGATGGCCAGATGCTGCTCGGCCTTCTTCATGCGCCCGAGGGCGGACAGCACACGATCCTCGAGGTGTCCCTGGTATTCGGCGATCTCGCGCGCCATCCGGTTCATCGCGCGCACGGTTCGACCGACCTCGTCGGCCCCGTGTTCGCCCTCGATGGTGATGTTGTAGTCGCCCTCCGCAATCCGGTCCGCGGCGGCGGAGAGTTTCGTCAGCGGCTTGACGACCAGGCGCGAGATCAGCACGTAGGAGAGGACCATCATCAGCGCGATCCCGCCGATCATCACCCAGTACACCGCGCGCGCCACGGCGCGCGGGCTGCCCCACTCGACCACAATGCCGTAGCGGGGCCGGCTCGGCCCGAGGTCCATGGCGACGTAGGACTGCGTCTGCTTGTGCGGCGGCGCCAGCCCCTGGGCGTTGCGCAGGTACCGAAGCAGGCGCGACCGCAGGTCCTCGTCGGTCACGTCCGGCTGGGCGGGCGGCGCGTCGCGATCCGGAGCCGATTCGTAGAACTGCCGCGCGGTCCAGATCCTCACGGGCTTGTCGCGCCGCTCCTCGATGACGTAGGCGTCCGTGAAGTCGCCGGCGTCAAGCGGTCGCAGCACGGCCGGCGCGAGGATCTGCACGTCCTCGCCCTGGAGATGGAGCAGCTCGTCGACGGCTTCCATGGGGACGGTCTGGTCGGCCCGGATGAGCAGAGCGAGCGCGACGAGGAGGATGGCCCCGGGCAGCCCGACGAAGACGGCCAGCAACTTGGTTCGCAGCGACATCCTGTGCGCAAAACTACCCGGCCCGAGCGGACGACGCCCGGATCCGCGCCGAACCCGTCCTCCAAAGCTACGCTGGTGCGTCGCGCCACCACTACAGTCCCGTCATGTCGAAGCCCCGCACAGACGCAGAGGCTCGCGCCGAGGCCATGGAGGTCGCGGAAAGCGCGCGCGAAGAGGTACGCACGAAGCCGTCCTTCGCGGCCGAGCTGTTCCTCGGCAAGCTCGATGCGGAGCTGGTGCATCCGTTTCCCGAGCAGGACGCCGCGGACCGCGCCAAGGCGGATGACATCCTCGCCGAGCTGGAAGCGGTCCTGCGTGAGGAGATCGACCCGGATCAGGTCGAGCGGGACCGGGAGATCCCCGAGCAGGCCATGCGCCGCCTGCACGAGGTGGGCGCGTTCCGGCTCAAGATCCCCGAGGAGCACGGCGGCCTCGGCTTCAGCCAGACGAACTACGCACGGGCCGTCGCGCTGACCGCGAGCTGGTGCGGAAGCCTCGCCATCTGGATGTCCGGGCACCAGAGCATCGGCGTGTCGACCCCGCTCAAGCTCTTCGGCACGGAGGAGCAGAAGGCGAAGTACCTGCCGCGGATGGCCGGGGGCGAGCTCTCCGCCTTCGCCCTCACGGAGCGCGAGGCCGGTAGCGATCCCGCCCGCATGCAGACCTACGCGGAGCCCGATCCGGACGGGGACGGCTGGATCCTCAACGGCGAAAAACTCTGGTGCACGAACGGCCCCAAGGCCGACGTACTGATCGTCATGGCCCGCACGCCCGACAAGATCGTGAAGGGCAAGCCGCGCAAGCAGATCTCGGCGTTCATCGTCGAAACGTCCTGGCCCGGCTTCGAGGTCGTCCACCGCTGCGACTTCATGGGCTACGGCGCGATCCAGAGCGGCGTCCTCAAGTTCGAGAACCTGCGCGTGCCCAAGGAGAACCTCCTCTGGCACGAAGGCCAGGGGTTGAAGCTGGCCTTGATCACGCTCAACACCGGCCGCCTGACGCTGCCCGCGACGAACGTCGCGGTGGCCAAGCAGTGCACGCGCATCGTGCGCTCCTGGGCGCGCGCACGCGCGCAATGGGGCGGGCCGATCGGCACGCATGAAGCCGTCGCCGTTCAGCTCGGTTGGATCGCGTCCCACACGTTCGCGATGGAGGCGCTCAGCGACTACGCGAATCGCCTGGCCGACCGCGGCGACACCGACCTCAGGCTCGAAGCGGCGATGGCGAAGATGTTCTGCTCGGAGGTCGTGTTCCAGATCGCCGACCGGACACTTCAGATCCGCGGCGGCCGCGGCTACGAGACCTACGAGTCGCTGAAGGCGCGTGGGGCCGTCGCCTACCCGGTGGAGCGGCTGTTCCGTGAGGCGCGGCTCAACAGCATCGTCGAAGGGACGAGCGAGGTCATGCGGCTCTTCCTCGCGCGCGAGGCGCTCGACCCGCACCTCCAGCGACTCGGTGCGCTGGCGCGGCCCGACTCCACGCTCGGCGAGAAGGCCAAGGCTCTCCTCAAGGGCGCCGGCCACTACCCGGTCTGGTACGTGAAGAGCTGGCTACCGACGTTCGAGATGCCCGACGGCATCCCCACCGTGCTGCGCCGTCATTGGCGCTACGTCCGCCGCAACGGAAAGCGACTCGCCCGCCGCATCACATACGCGATGTTCCGTCACGGGCCTTCGCTGGAGAACCGCCAAGCCCGCCTGGGACGCCTGGTCGACGAAGCGACGAACCTGACCGCCATGGCACTGTGCATCAGCCGCGCGGCGTCACGCGGCGACGATGCGTCGCGCGAGCTGGCGGATCTGTTCTGCCATCACGCGCGCACACGCATCAAGCTGCAGCGCGCCATCTCGCCCTCGCTGGACCGCGTCGGATTGCGCGTGGCGACGAAGATGATCTCGGGCCGCTACACAGAGCTCGAGCGCGGGATCATGAACGACTGATGTGACACGCGGGCCGACCACTCGGCCCGATGCGCCTCGGGTCGCCCCTACATCGCGGCGGGGATCGGCGATCAGCGCGCGACCGTCACCAAACGCACCGCCACCTCGCAAGCACGCATGCCGTCCTCGGTGTCGGCACACAGACGCAACGTCGCGTCCAGCGTGCGATCCGTGGGGAACGACACGAGCCAGGCCTGCTCGCCGCTGAGTGCGTCGGGATGGAGCGGGACCGTTGCCGTACCCTCGAGCAGCTCGCCGCCCTCGGGCAGGATGATCTCGAGCGCGCAGTTGCGTGCGCCGGGCAAGGCGCGCCATTCGACGCCGACGCGCGCGACGCCGACCGCCGGCCGCTCGAGCACGGCGCCCCGCAGCTCACCCACGATCGGGTTGGGCTTGCTGATGACCCACTCCCCCACCGGACCGGTCGGCTTCGGCGCGTCGCCGCAGCCCGCGAGCACGAGAGCGAGGAGCGCGGCGAGTGTGAGGCACGTACGCATCAGTTCACCGTGAGGTTGTAGGACGCGCGGGTGCCCCCGCCGCCGCAGTAGGCCTCGACGATGAGGATGTACGTGCCTGCGTTCAACGACGCGTTGATGGACTCCGGCGCGGCGCCGCCCGAAGCGGACGAGGCGATCGGGGTCTGGACGTTCGAGTTCGGGAAGAGGAAGAGGTCGAGATCGCCGTTCCCGATGATGGGCGTGGACGTGAGGTTGATCGTGACCACCGCGGCTGTCGGCAGGGTGATCTGATACCAGGCCGAGGAGGTGATCCCGCGGCACTGGTTCTTGGACAGGCCGGGCAGGGAGTCCACCGTGCCGGCGTCCGATCCCCCGAAGCCGATCGTTCGCGGCCAGATGTCGGTTCCGGTGAGCGGATACGTCACGCCCTGGTTCTCGGTAGGCGGCCCCGACAGCAGAGCGGTCATCGTCGGCACGTTGATCGAAGCGCCCGGGGCGCCCGTGATCCGGTCCAGAAACAGTCCAAGGTACGGAGCGTCCAGGCCCTTGTTGAAGCTGACGTAGGCCGTGAGCAGCTCTTGCAGGGGGACGGCCGCGGCATCGCCATCGACGTCGGCGGGTCCGGCGCCACCGTCGGCGAGGTCCCACACGATCTCAGCCACCGTGAACTCGCCGCCGATGCCCGGCGGGTCGAAGGACGTGACGTCTTCGATGTCGAAGGCGAACAGTGCGGCGCCGGCCGTCGTCACGGAATCGACGTAGTCGGGCTGACCGAGCAGCAGGCAGCCCAGGCCGGTCGCGAATCCCTCACTCCATGCGAAGCCGGGCTCGAGCGGCTCGCCGCCGTGGAAGCCCCCGCGCGTCAGGGTGTGCGAGATGCTGTTCTCGACGAAATGGCCGAACTCGTGGGCGACGACGGGATCGTCGAAGTAGTCGGTGTCGGAGTTGTCCGGATTGCCGGCGGCGCCGCCGAGAATCGCCATGCTGTTGGAGCCCGGCGCGTAGTAGCTCGAGCTGCTCAAGGCTGCGTTGTTGCCGATGCGCGAATAGATGTGTGCGGGCGGCAGCACGCCACCGAGCTCGGCCGTGATGCCGTCCCAGCACGTGATGGCCGTATCGAGGAGCCCGAACCCGATGCCGGGACGGTTCGCGGGGCCGCCGCCGTAGGGCACGGTCAGATCGACGGTCGCACTGGCGTTGCTGGCGATCGGTCCCGAGGCGTAGGCGAAGACGTCGGTCTCGCTGTGCGCGTTGACGAACGGGGGATCGGCCTCGTGCACGAGAATCTCGCGAGCCGGATCCTCTAGCGTGCGGCTGAACACCGCGACCTCCAGCGCCGCGCCGCCCTCGGGCGGCATCAAGGTGATCGAGTAGTTGCCCGCAGCGTCCGTGCTGGTACGGCCGTAGCAGTCGCCGCCGCCCGCAAGCCGCACGTCGACATCCACGAAGCGAGCGGGGCGCGTTTCCGTAGCGGGCCCGACGCCGCCGGGCGGGCTGAAGACAAGACGCGTGTAGAGCACCGTGCCGCTGATCGTGATCGGCGGGCCGCCGCCTGTCAGGCAGGCACCGACCTTCGTGACGCCCGGATCGAAGGGGCCGCCTCCGCCGCTGCCGCAGCCCGCGGCCAGCAGGGTGCAGAGCGCGACGAGGGCCGGGACGTGCAGGGGCGGGAGGATGCGGAGGAGGCGCATGGACTCTCTATCGGCCTGGCGGAGGCTGGCACGTAGACACACCGCCGTAAGGCTCTCTAAGGCAGCCTAGCCCCGCCGGCCGGGGTCGCCACACCCCCACCCCGAAACCGCCCGAAACGGCGTCAAATCGGGACAGACCTGCGGATCCGTACGCCACGCGGGAGGCCAATGACCGACGCCGGCGGGATCCAGCTGCTCCCGCTCGTGATCGGGCCGCTGGGGCGAATGTGCCGCAAAGCCGGGGAGCCCCTTCGCCGCGGTGATCGCGCGTGCGCGATCCGAGGACCGAGCCGGCGAGGTCCGAGAGCGGGGCGTGTTCGAAACACGCAAGGGCGGAAGCGCAGCGCCCGGCGCAGCGCCACCGAGTCAGCCAGCGGCCCGCACGGTCGCGCGGGGCCGCTGCACCAGGTGCCTTACATGCTCTGTTCGATGGACTGAATGAGCTTCAACAACGGCAAGAAGAGGCCAAGCACGATGAGGAACACCGCGCCGCCCATGAAGACGATCAGAATGGGCTCGATGATCGAGACCAGCGAGCCGACCGCGACGTCGACCTCGTCGTCGTAGTTGTCCGCGACGCGAATGAGCATCTTGTCGAGCTCACCCGTCTCCTCGCCGACGTCGATCATGTTGACGACGATGTCGTCGAAGATGCCGCTCTCGCCGAGCGGCTCGGCGATCGTGCCGCCTTCCGAGATGGACTCGCGCACGCCGATGAGCGCCTCTTCCATGACGCTGTTGCCGGCGGTGTGCTGGCAGATGTCCAGTGCCTCGAGGATCGGCACGCCGGACGCGATCAGCGTCCCGAACGTGCGGCTGAAGCGCGCGACCACGATCTTGCGGACCAGCGGCCCAAGGATCGGAAGACTCAGCTTCAGCCGGTCGATGAAACGCCGGCCGACACGCGTCACGGCGAACCACTTCCAGGCGATCACGAGGCAGACGAGACCGAGCAGGATCCAGTGCCACTTCTCGAGCAGGAACTTCGAGAAGCCCTGCAGCGCCTGGGTCAGAGCCGGCAGCTCACCGAGACCGGGGAGCTGCTTGAAGACCTGCTCGAACTTCGGAACGACGAAGATCATGATCAGGAGCAGGATCGCCATCGTGACGGTGAACACGACGGCCGGGTAGATCATCGCGCCCTTGACGCGCTTCTTGAGCTTCTCGGCCTTCTCCATGAAGCCCGCGAGACGCGAGAGGATGACGTCGAGAACGCCGCCCGCCTCACCGGCCTTCACCATGTTCGTGTAGAGGCCGTCGAAGACGCTCGGGTGGCGCGACATGGCCTCGGACAAAGGCGAACCGGCCTCGACCTCGTCGGTCACTTCGCCGACGACGTTCTTGAAGGGGCCCCGCTCCATCTGCCCCTCGAGGATCTTCAGGCTCCGGACGATGGGCAGGCCCGCGTCTTGGAGCGTGGAGAGCTGGGTCGTGAACTGCGTCAGGGCTTTCGTGGACACGCGCGCCCGACGCCCGGTCTTGCGGGCCGCCGGCGCCGACGAGGGTGCGGAACGCGAGGCACCGGCGCCGCGGCGGCCTCCCTTGCCCTTGGCTTCCTTGGTAATCTTCGGCATGCGTCCCTATCTCCTCGCACGTGGCGCTTGAGGCTGAATCCCGATCATATGGCAGTTGCGGCAATGCTGCCCGTCCTGCCGCCGCGGGTGGCCCTGGGTGGCGGTCGGTCGTAGCCGGCTTGGCAGGGCGAAGGCGCCGCAAAGCCGATGAGGAGGCCGCGTGGTTGTCCACGCAACGACGCAAGCGAAGCGGTCGTCGCAGCGCTGCCGAGCATCTGCAAAGCCGCACTTGCAGGCGGACCCGGTATCGCTCGCACTCCACTCATAGCTCAGTAGTTTCCCGAATGACCTCCTCGACGGTCGTGATGCCGTCGAAGATGGCCAGGAGGCCCGACTCGCGCAGCGTCTGCATGCCCTCGCGACGCGCCTGGTCGCGGAGCGCATCCGAGGACGCCCCGTCCATGACCATGCTGCGCAGGGCTTCGGACATGACGATCATCTCGTAGATGCCCGTTCGGCCCTTGTATCCGGTGTTGTTGCACTGACGGCATCCCTGGCCGTACGCAAACCGCTTGCCCGCCAGATCCGAGGCCTCGAGGCCGAGCTCGAGCAGGACGTCGGCCCCGGGCTCGTACTGCACCTTGCAGCCGTTGCAGATCGTGCGGACCAGGCGCTGTGCGAGCATCGCCTCCACCGTCGCAGCGACGAGGAACGGCTCGATGCCGAGGTCCAGCATGCGCGGCACGGCCTGCGCCGCGTTGTTCGTGTGCAGGGTGGAGAACACGACGTGGCCCGTCAGCGCGGCCTCGACAGCGATCGTGGCCGTCTCGTTGTCACGGATCTCACCGACGAGGATCATGTCCGGGTCCTGACGCAGGATCGCGCGCAGACAGTTGGCGTAGGTGACGCCGATGTCCTCGTTGACGTTGATCTGCATGATGCCTTCGAGCTCGTACTCGACCGGCTCTTCCGTCGTGATGATCTTGATCCCGACGTCGTTTGCGAAGTTGAGCGCAGAGTAGAGCGTCGTGGTCTTTCCGGATCCCGTCGGGCCCGTCACGAGCACGATCCCGTGCGGCAGCTTGATGAGGTGCTTCATCGTCGCGAGCTCCTGCTCGCGGAGACCGATCTGCGTCAGGTCGAGCGACACGACGGACCGGTCGAGCACGCGGATCACGCACGACTCACCGAACATCGTGGGCAGCGTGCTCACGCGGAGATCCACGGGCCGCCCGCCGATGAGGATCTCGATGCGACCGTCCTGGGGCAGCCGCGTCTCCGCGATGTCGAGGCCGGACATGACCTTCACGCGGCTGATCAGCGGCAGCGACAGGTGCTGCGGCGGGGCCTCGAGCTCGTAGAGTGCACCGTCTACGCGGTAGCGGATCTTGAAGTCGCCGTCGAAGGGCTCGAGGTGGATGTCGGACGCGCGGTCGCGAATCGCCTGGAACAGAATGTACTGCAGGAGCTTGATGACGGGCGGGCTGTTTGCCATCGCTTCCTGGTCGGCGAGGTCGACCTGCCCCCCCCGGCGCGCCGCCGCGGGGATGTCGACGCCGGACGACACCTCGTCCACGAGCTCCTTCATCGAGTCGGCGGCGCCGCCGTAGTGCTTCTCGACGAGCTTGGAAATCTGCTCCTCGGGGGCGAGCACACCTTCCACCTCGCCGCCGGTCATGAAGCGCAGGTCCTCGAGCACCGCAGTGTTGGCCGGGTTGCTGATGGCTACCACCAGCTTCGAGCCTTCGCGTCGCACGGGCACGATGTTGAACATGCGCGCGGTGTTGGCGTCGATGGAGAGCAGCAGGTCTTCGTCGAAGTTGACCGTCGAGAGATCGGTCATCTCCATGCCCGCCTGGCGCGCCAGCGCCTGCTGAAGCGTGGATTCGTCCAGATGCCCCTGCTTGACCAGGATCTGGCCGATCTGACCGCCCTCGCCGCGCTGGATGGCGAGCGCCTCCTGGATCATGCCCTCGTGGACGGCCTTCATCTCCTTGAGGATCTGCCCCAGGAGCTTCTTGGTGCGGGCGTAGCGATTGATGTCCTTGGCCACCCGGTCTACTCCCCGCCGTCCAGGCCGAGGCGCTCGTGCATGGCCTTGGGGTTCTGGCACTTCAAGAGGCACTGGTTCTGATCGATGATCCCCTCGCTGTGCAACTCGAAGAGATGGTCGTCGAGCAGCATCATTCCGCGCTGGCGCCCGGTCTGGATCGCGCTCGGGATCTTGAACGTCTCGTTCTTGCGGACGTGGTTCTCGATGCCGGGCGTCATGACCATGATCTCGAAGCCCGCGACCATGCCGCTCGCGTCGGCCTTCGGCATGAGCACCTGGCTGAGCACCCCGACGAGGGACACGGAGAGCTGCACGCGCACCATGTCCTGCTGATCGGCGGGGAACTGGTCGATGATGCGGTCGACCGTACGCGCCGATCCCGTCGTGTGCAGCGTGCCGAGCACGAGGTGGCCTGTCTCGGCGGCCGTGATCGCGGTGGAGATCGTCTCCAGGTCGCGCATCTCACCGAGCAGGATGACGTCGGGGTCCTCACGCAGCGCACGGCGGATCGCCTCGGCGAACGTCGTCACGTCGACGCCGACCTCGCGCTGGTTCACGATGCACGACTTGTGCTCGTGGTAGTACTCGATCGGATCCTCGATCGTGATGATGTGGTGCTCGCGGTTCTGGTTGATGTAGTCGATCATCGTCGCGAGCGTGGTCGTCTTGCCCGAGCCGGTCGGGCCGGTGATCAAGAGCAGGCCGCGCGGGCGGTCGAGCAGCTTGATGACCTCTCCGCTGAGACCGATCTGCTCGAAGGTCAGCAGCCGGCTGGGAATGAGGCGGCAGACCATCGTGGAGCGGCCGCGCTGCTTGAAGACCGCGACACGAAAGCGCGCCTTCTCGCCGTGGGCCCAGGCGAAGTCCGCGCTCCCGCAGTCGTCGAACTCCTCCTTCTTCGACTTGGGGATGATCTCGTTGATCAGCGCGTCCGTCTCTTCCATGGTCAGGGGCGAGTGCTTGATGTCGCGCAAGCGCCCCTTGAGCCGGAGCACGGGCGGCCGCCCCACGGTGATGTGGAGGTCGCTCGCGCCGGTCTCCACCATGGTGTCGAACAGCCGATGAATGTCTTCGCCGAGGATGGGCATGGTGCGTTCCCTATCTCCCGTTTGTGTAGTTGGTTACCGGCGACTGGCAGGGCGGTTTACACCGATCTGGTGCCGCTGGTTTCTCGGTTGCCACCTATTCGATGCTCGCCGTCTCCTCCATGGCGAACACCGCGCCGGCCACGCGCAGGATCTCCTCGATCGTCGTCGTGCCGTTGAGCACCTTTCGGACACCGTCCTCGCGGAGGCTACGAAGGCCGCCGCTGATGCGGGCCTGCTCGCGGATCTCGGAGGTGCTGGCGCCCTTGTATGTCAGCTCGCGCAACGTGGCGTCCATCTGGAAGAGCTCGAAGATCCCGGTACGACCGCGGTAGCCCTCGAAGCGGCACTCCTTGCAGCCGACCGCACGGTAGACCTCGCGTCCGGCGAGCGCTTCCTTGGTGACGCCGATCGCGGCCAACAGCGACGGGGCGGGGTCGTGCGGCTGGCGGCACGTCTGACAGAGCTTGCGTACGAGGCGCTGCGCCATGACGGACATCACCGCCGTGGCGGCGAGGAACGGCTTGACGCCCATGTCGATCAGGCGCGTGAGCGCGGACGGCGCGTCGTTGGTGTGCAGCGTCGAGAAGACCAGGTGACCGGTCAGCGCGGCCTGGATCGCGATCTCGGCCGTCTCCTGGTCGCGGATCTCGCCGACGAGGATGATGTTGGGCGCCTGGCGCAGCATCGCGCGCAGGATGCGCGAGAAGTCGAGCCCGATGTCGTGACGCACCTCCGCCTGGTTGATGCCGGCGAGGTGGTACTCGACGGGGTTCTCGGCCGTGATGATCTTTACGTTGGGCCGGTTGAGGATCTTGAGCGCGGCGTAGAGCGTCGTGGTCTTGCCCGAGCCCGTCGGCCCCGTCACGAGGAAGATGCCGTTGGGACGCTTCACGATGCGGTCGAAGCGATCGCGGTCCTCCCCCACGAAGCCGAGATCTGCCAGGTCCACGAGGCCGGCCTCGCGGTCGAGGATTCGCATGACGATGGACTCGCCCTGCGTCGCGGGGATCAACGAGACGCGCAGATCGATGGGCCGCCCCATCAGGTGCAGGTTGATGCGGCCGTCCTGGGGCTTTCGGTGCTCGGCGATGTCCATGCGGGCCATCACCTTGAGGCGGGTGATGATCGGGCCCTTGAGGTCGGGCTCGAGCGAGTGCGCCTCGTAGCACACGCCGTCCACGCGGTACCGAACGCGGACGCGATCCTCCTGCGGCTCGACATGGATATCGGAGGCGCGCTGGGCGAGAGCCTGCTCGAGGATCTCGTGGACGAGCCGGATGATCGGCCCCTCTTCGTCGTCCTCTTCCTCTTCTTCGCCCAGCTTCTTCTTCTTGATCTCGACCTTCTCGCCGAGGCCGTAGGCTTCCGCGCGGATGTTGTTGAGCGCGGACGGCGGCGTGAGGGCGAACGACAGCTCGCGGTTGAGCACGAAGCGAAGGTCGTCGCCCGTGAAGGTGATCATCGGGTCGTCCGTGGCCAGGATCAGCTTGCCCTGGTGCTCCTTGACCGGAACGATCCCGAAGTCCTGGACCACCTGCTGCGGCACGAGAGCGACGAGGTCGTCGCTGATATGGGCGCGGGAGAGATCGACGTAGGGCAGCTTGAACTGGCGGCAGAGCGCCTTGGTCAGCTGCACCTCGTCGATGAAGTTGAGTTCCAGCAGGGCCTGCCCGATCTTGATGCCGGGGACGCGGCGCTGGTGCTCCAGGCCCTCCTTGAGCTTGCGCTCGTCGATGTGGCCCATCTCGAGCAGGATCTGACCGAGCTGCTTGTGTGACAAGAGGCGCCTCCGGGCACGGGAGGCCACGGATATAGCACACGGCGGGCCAGTTCCGGGGGCGAGAAGCGCCAACTCGCCTGCCGGGGTCCTGCCCAATGCGGCAGCGGGGCCCCCGGGCGGTATTTTGCCCGCGTCCGGGCCGGGGGGCTGCGGGCAGGGACTGCCTCTTCACTGTCTTCCTTTGGTGGGAGCTGCTAGCCATGGCCGAGGCCACGCCGGCGACCGTCGAATCCTCCTCTCTTGACCGCACCATCTGGCACTTCGGGCCCGGCGCCGCCGACGGCAGCGCCGAGATGAAGACCGTGCTGGGCGGCAAGGGCGCGAACCTCGCGGAGATGTGCCGGATCGGTCTGCCCGTGCCGGCGGGGTTCACGATCTCGACCGCGGTCTGTGCGCGCTACTACGACAGCGGCGAGTCCGTGCCGAGCGATGTCGCCGACGGCGTCCGGGCAGCGGTCACCCGCCTCGAGGAGGAGACCGGCAAGGGGTTCGGCAATCCCGAGCGGCCCCTGCTCGTGTCGGTCCGCAGCGGCGCGGCGCTGTCGATGCCGGGGATGATGGATACAGTCCTCAACCTCGGTCTCACGAACGCGACCATGGAGGGCCTCGCAACGCTGTCGGGCAACCGGCGCTTCGCTCTCGACGCACGGCGCCGGTTCATCCAGATGTTTGCGAACGTCGTCGAGGGCTTCGACCTCGCGCGCTTCGAGCAGATCCTGGAGGTCGAGCAGTCGGCGGCCGGCGTCGAGACCGATACCGAGCTCGAGGAGGCCAGTCTCGCCAGGGTCGTCGACAACTACCTCGCGCTCTACCGGAGCTTGAAGGGGTCGGACTTCCCCGACGACCCGTACGAACAGCTCGAGCGCTCCATCGCCGCGGTCTTCGGCTCCTGGATGGGCAACCGCGCGCAGGAGTACCGCCGTATCCACAAGATCGAGGGCCTCACCGGGACCGCGGTCAACGTGCAGACGATGGTGTTCGGCAATCTGAGCGCCGAATCGGGCACAGGCGTCTGCTTCACGCGCGACCCGGCGACCGGCGAGGACATCTTCTACGGCGAGTACCTCATGAACGCACAGGGCGAGGACGTCGTCGCGGGCATTCGCACGCCGAAGGACCTCGGCGGACTGGCGGACGAGAGCGGCGATGCGCACGAACAGCTCTGCGACGTGCGGACGCTGCTCGAGAAGCACTACCGCGACATGCAGGACATCGAGTTCACGATCGAGGACGGCACGCTCTTCATCTTGCAGACGCGGACCGGCAAGCGCACGGCCCGCGCGGCGGTGCGGATCGCCGTGGAGATGGCCCGGGCGGGCCTCATCTCGGAGCAGGAAGCCGTTGCACGAATCGATCCGAGCGAGCTGGACCGCCTGCTGCATCCGCAGTTCGATCCCGAAGCCGAGCGCACGGTCATGACGCGCGGTCTGCCGGCCAGTCCCGGCGCCGTCAGCGGCCGGGTGGTGTTCACGGCAGAGGACGCCAAGGAGTGGGGAGCGCGCGGCGAGAGTGTGATCCTCGTCCGCAACGAGACGAGCCCCGAGGACGTCGGCGGCATGCACGCGGCCGAGGGCATCCTCACGGCCACGGGGGGCATGACCTCGCATGCTGCGGTCGTCGCGCGCGGCATGGGCACATGCTGCGTGGCGGGTGCAGGCGACGTACGCATCAACGAGGCGGCGAAGAGCTTCCACATCGCGGACGCGACGATCGCGGAAGGCGACGTCATCTCCCTGGACGGCAGCACAGGCGAGGTCATGGTCGGCCGCGTCGAGACGATGGCCGCCGATCCGGGACCCGAGTTCACCGAGCTGCTCGGCTGGGCTGACGGCATGCGCCGCATGCGGGTACGCGCGAACGCCGATACGCCCGAGGACGCAAAGGTCGCACGCGACTTCGGGGCACAGGGCATCGGCCTCTGCCGCACCGAGCACATGTTCTTCGGGGAAGATCGCATCACCCCGATGCGGGAGATGATCCTGGCCGAGGACGAGGCGGCACGCCGCACCGCGCTCGCCAAGCTGCTGCCGTTCCAACGCGAGGACTTCCGCGGCATCTTCACCGCGATGGACGGCCTGCCGGTCACGGTGCGCCTGCTCGACCCGCCGCTGCATGAGTTCCTCCCGCGTGACGAAGAGGGCTTCAACGCAGTCGCCGCCGCCCTGAGCGTCGACGCGAGCGAGGTGCGCGAGCGGGCCCAGCGTCTGCACGAGATGAACCCGATGCTGGGTCATCGCGGCTGCCGTCTCGGCATCACGTACCCCGAGATCTACGAGATGCAGGTGCAGGCCATCTTCGAAGCGGCCGCCGCCGCGAAGGCGGCCGGTGGCGGCCCGCGCCCCGAGGTCATGATTCCGCTGGTCGGATCGGTCGAGGAGTTCACCGTGCTCCGCGACCGACTGCGCAGGGTCGCCGACGAGGCGAACGGCGACGCAGGCGTCGACGTGATCTTCGGCACGATGATCGAGATTCCGCGTGCGGCGCTCCAGGGCCAGGCCATCGGTGCGGAGGCCGAGTTCTTCTCCTTCGGCACGAATGACCTGACGCAGCTCACGTTCGGCTTCAGCCGCGACGACATCGGCACGTTCCTGCCGGGCTACCTCGAGCAAGGCGTGCTGCCCGAAGACCCCTTCGACTCGCTCGACCAGACCGGCGTGGGCGAGCTCGTGCGCCTCGGCACCGAGCGTGGCAAGCAGGCGCGCGCGGATCTCAAGGTCGGCATCTGCGGCGAGCACGGCGGCGATCCGCGGAGCATCGCGTTCTTCGACACGGTCGGCCTCGACTACGTGTCCTGCTCGCCGTTCCGCGTGCCCGTAGCGCGACTCGCCGCGGCCCAGGCGACGATCGGCAAGGCCGAGCGCGACGTCTAGCGCGACAAACGTCGCTTCACGAATCGACACGGAACACGCCGCGGCCTGCGCGCGTCCGTAGATCTTCCGGATTCACGAAGGAGGACCGCGTTGCGCGTCCCGCACATCAATAGTCGGACATCTCGCGCACCCGGCGTAGGTCGCCCGGTGTGCTCCGTCCGTAGTGCGTCTTCCCTTCTGATCCGTGAATCCCGATGCCCCAATCTCGCTCCGCTCCCCGCCCGGCCTTCGGCCACCTCTCCGACTGGCACGACCTGGTCTGTGCTCACAGTGCACTTGCGCTGAAGGCACTTGCGCGGAAACACCCCGCCAAGAAGGCCCTGAAGGCCGAGATCAAGAAGGGGGACGCCGAGCGCCGGCGAATCCGCAAGTTCACCAAGAAGCACGCGCACCACCCGGCCGTCGCTCTCGCCCGCGAGCTCCCCGCCGTCGACCTCGCCCTCTTGTACGTGATCCTCCGCAACACCCTCGGGCGCGCACAGGGCTACGACGTGTTCCGCCCAACGGCGCTCGATCTCCTCGTTGTCGCACTCGATCTGGAGGCCGCGAAGGCCATCGAGCAGATCGGGCGCTTCGCGCAGGACGCACCGCTACGACGCCATGGTCTCGTCGTCAGCGGATCGGCCTTGCAGGAGCCGCTGCTGACCAGCGTCTTCTACCCGTCGGACAAGGCCCTGCGCCTGGCGTTCGGCGCCGACGACGCCACGCGGGTCGTCGTCGCGGACGCAATCCCCCAGCCCGAGGACGGGCTCGTCAATGAAGCAGAGGGCGCGGTCCTCGTCTGGCCGCCGGAGCTCTCGGCGCAGATCGAGCGCATCGTCCACGCGGTCAAGACCCGTCGGCGTGTGCTGGAACAGACGGGCCTCGCGGACCGCCTACCCACCGCGCGCGGCATTCATGTGCTGCTGCAGGGACCGCCGGGCACGGGCAAGACGCTCGCCGCCCGAACGATCGCGACACGGCTCGAACAGCCGCCGCGCATCGTGCATGCGCCGGACATCCAGAGCCGCTGGATCGGCGTGGCCGAGAAGACGGTGCGTCAGATGTACCGCGCCGCCGCACGCCAACACGCGGTGCTGGTCTTCGACGAAGTGGACGGGTTGATCGTCCGGCGAGGCGAAACGGCGCAGCCGTGGATCCGATCTCTCGTCGACACGTTCCTGGTCGAGATGGAGGCGTTCGAGGGCGTTGCGGTCTACACGACCAACCACCCGCAGCACCTGGATCCGGCCTTGGAGCGGCGCCTCAGTTTCCGCCTGGAGGTGCCGCGCCCGGGACCGGCCGAGCGCGCGAAGATCTGGACGGCGCACCTGCCCCCCGGTGTTCCGCTTGCTGGGGACGTTGACTACGACGCGCTGGCGGCGCACGACCTGACGGGCGCCGAGATCCAGAACGCGGTGCTCTCCGCGCTGACGGAAGCCAGCCTGCGCGACCCGCTGCTGGTGACCGCAGCGGACCTTCAGGCCGGCATCGAGAACGCGACGCGCGGCCGCTGGGCCGCGGGTCCCAGCGACCGGGTCGGCTTCTCGAACGCGTAGCGCGGAGGGTGTGATTGAGAGGCCTCGTAACGAGCCCGGTGAGACCGATGCGAGCCGGAGCCCCGACGAGCGGTTCTGGCCACAGGCGTGCTGAAGCACGTTGGACCAGGTTCCGAGTCGGGGCCCGACGCAGCGAGAGGATCGCCGGGCGCAGTAGAGGGCTGCTCGAGCAGACCCGACTACGGGGTCGTGAAGACCTGGGTCCAGTAGGGGCCGCCACCGCCGCCCTCTTGCACCGAGATCGAGATCGTCGCGAACGTGGGGTTGAGGATGTTGGCGCAGTGGCCGGCCGAGTTCATCCAGCCGTTCATGACCTGCGCGGCGGTCGTCTGCCCCTGGGCGACGTTCTCACCCCAGGATGTCAGGCCCGCAACGCCGGCGGTCGCAAGGCGATTGCCGAGGCAGTCCGTGGGCGCGACGCAGCCGCCGGGGCCGTCGTGCGTGAGCATTCCGATGCCCTCTTGATAGACCGTGTGGTCCTGTGTCGCGTTGAAGCGGTTGATGTTGCCCCACCCCAAGGCCCCCAGGCCGCGGGCAGCGCGCTCCGCGTTCACCATGGCGAACACCTCTTCGATGAGTGCCAGCTCGGCCGCCGTCGGCGCCGTGGTCGCGCCTGCGACGGGCGTCGAACCGGGCACGCCCGGCACGCCGGGCGCCATGACCCCGCAGTTCGCAGGCGCCGTCATCGTCGGGTTGTTTCCGCTGCTGTTCCCGCATGCGGGGAACCCGAGACAGAGGAAGAGGAGGATGGCCGTCATGACCACGTGCTGGCTCTTGATGCGCATCGATACCGGTCCTTTCGACTAGGAGTCACACGACACTACACATTCGACCGTCATCGGCAAGACCGAGAACTCGGCTGAAACATCTACCGCCCACGCATCGCCAATTCGACTCGGGCGATCAAGCCGACTTCGCGCGGCGCGTAGCGCACGAGATCCTCGAGTACGGGGCGGGCCTCGGCAGGATCCGCATGCCGGGCGTAGGCGCGGATCGCCTGGCGTCGCTCGGGATGGTCGCGCCGGTCAATCGCATCGCGCAACACGGCGAGCACGTTGCGGCGGTCCCCAGGCACGCCCCGGAGCGACTCGAGCGCCCCCGTGGCTGTGTGCCAGCGATCGGCGCGCTCGGTCCGCAGCATGCGCTCGATCGTGTCGAGCGCCGGATCGGCCTGCTCTATCAGGTAGGGCAGCAGCCACACGGTACGCGTGCGGATCCATGCATTCTCGTTCTCGAGACCCGCAACGAAGACATCGATCGGAAAGTCCGGCCCCGCTGCCTCGCGTGCGCGCTTCGCCGCGACCTCACGCTGCACCGGCGTCATGGCCGTGTTCATGGGCACGAGAGACAGGAGGCCCTTGAGCGCTGCGATGGTCAGCGCGCGCTTGGGGTCCTTGGACTGCGCGGCGAAGCGCCGCAGGTCCGCTTCGAACGGCGCACTCGTGGGGAGCTGTCCCGTCATGGACATCGTCGCGGCGCGGAAGGGATCACGGAACATCCGTGAGCGGAGCCTGTTCTCGAGGTACTCCTCCTCGATCCAGCGCCGGCGCTCCGCTTCGCGTTCGGCCATGGACGTGCGCCTGACCACCTGGACCTCTGGCGCATCCTCGTCCTCCGGCTGGTGCGGAACGGGTGCCGGCGTGAACCGCGGTCGTCGACCGCGTAGGAAGGGCCAGACAGACTCGGCGGGCGACGCCTTGTCGTCAGCGAGGTCGTCCGCCCGCTGCGCGCTTCCCACCACGAGCGCCAGATACACCGCCGCGCCACACGAGAGAACGAGCAGCAGCGACGCGAACGCGAGGCGCATCCTAGATCGGAACCTCCAGGCGTTCCGCAACGTCCGCGATGATGCGTTCACGCTCGTCGCTCTCGCCTTCGCTCGTGAAGCCGGCGCCGAGCACGCGGTGCGCAAGGACCGGAACTGCGAGCGCCTTGATGTCATCGGGCAACACGAAGCCGCGGCCCTGGAGGAAGGCGTGTGCCTGGCCGGCGCGCGTGAGTGCGATCGATGCGCGCGGGCTGCCCCCCACCACGAGATGCTTGTTGGCGCGCGTCTCCCGTACGAGCGCCAGTGCGTAGTCGAGCACCGCATCATCGAGCCGCACCGTGCGCACGGCAGCCTGCAGGCGCTCCACGTCGGCGCCGTGGATCACGGGTCGCAGGTCCTCGAGCGGATGCCGGGTCTGCTGCGCGCGGATCACGGCCTTCTCGGCCTCGATGTTCGGGTAGCCGATCCGGATACGCAGCATGAAGCGGTCGAGCTGGCTCTCGGGGAGCGGGTACGTGCCCTCGAACTCATACGGATTCTGCGTCGCGATGACGAAGAACGGCTTGGGCAGATCGTGGGACGTGCGGTCGACGGTGACCTGCGAGTCGTTCATCGCCTCGAGCAGCGCCGACTGCGTCCGCGGCGTCGCACGGTTGATCTCGTCTGCCAACAGCACGTGCGTGAAGATCGGACCGGGCTTGAACTCGAACGCGCCGCTCTGCTGGTCGTAGATGGCAACACCCACGATGTCGCTGGGCAGGAGGTCTGGCGTGAACTGCACGCGCCGAAAGTCGACGTCGACCGAGCGCGCCAGACTCTTGGCGAGGACGGTCTTGCCAACGCCGGGCACGTCTTCGAGCAGAACGTGACCGCCTGCGAGCAGACCCGTCATCACCGCGCGCACGACTTCCGGGCGGCCCAGGAAGACGCTGGCGATGTTCTTGTGCAGCTTCGCGACGAGGGCGTGCAACTCGGTGTTCGTCGTTGCGTTCGAGCTCACGCCGGCCCCCTAGTCGCCTGCCGCCAGCTTCGCGGCCACCTCTTCGGACACGTCCAGGTTCGTCGTGACGCTCTGGACGTCGTCGTTGTCCTCGAGCAGGCCCTGGAGCCGCATCACCTTGCGGGCGATGTCCTCATCAGCATCGACGGTGTTGCTCGGCACCATGGCGTACTCCGCGCGCAGGAGCTCGAGGCTCGCGTCCGCGAGGGCCTTCTTGACGGCCTCGAAGGCCGCGGCCTCGCACGTGACGAGGAAGCGACCGTCGTCCGTGCCCCCGTCGAGCAGCTGGACATCCTCGGCGCCTGCCTCGACGGCGACCTCGAAGAGCTGTTCTTCGTTCGTCGCGGACTCGGCGACCTCGAGCTCGCCCTTGCGCTCGAACATCCAACCCACGGAACCGGATGCGCCGATCGAGCCGCCGTTGCGGTCGAAGATCAGGCGCACCTCACCGCCCGTGCGGTTGCGGTTGTCGGTGAGAGCCTCGACGAGCATTGCAACGCCGTTGGGTCCGTAGCCTTCGTAGGTCAGCTCTTCGAAGTCTGCGCCGCCGGTCGCACCCGAGGCGCGGTCGACGGCGCGCTTGATCGTATCCTTCGGCATGTTCGCGGCGCGCGCCTTGTCGATGGCGAGTGCGAGCCGCGGGTTGTCCTCGACCTTGGGACCGGCCATCTTGACGGCGGCCATGATGAGCCGGGAGATCTTGGAGAAGGCCTTGCCGCGCTTCGCATCGGCGCGGGCCTTCTTGTGCATGATGTTGGCGAAATGGCTGTGGCCTGCCATGGCTTCTCCGTCCCGGGATCAGGATACCGCGCGATGCAGAGGTACCGCGCGCGACCTCGGGGTCACCACCCAGAACCCAGCACTCGTTCTCGAACCCGATCCCGTTCCCAGGACCCAGCACGGGAAGCCGCGTTCGTGAGTCGTCTAGCGCTTCGAGAACTGGAAGCGAGCGCGCGCACCCCTCTGGCCGTACTTCTTGCGCTCGCTGACGCGTGCATCGCGCGTGAGATAGCCGGCTTCGCGGAGTGCCGCCTCGTAGCCCTCGTTGTCCTTGACGAGCGCACGGGCCAGGCCGTGGCGGATCGCGTCGGCCTGCCCCTGAGGGCCGCCGCCGCGGACGTTGACGAAGACGTCGTAGGTCTTCTCGGTGTCGGTCAGCGTGAGCGGCTGGCGAGCGGCGAGGCGGGTCGCCGGGGTCGTGAAGTACTCCTGCCAGTCGCGCTTGTTGATGCGCATCACACCCTCGCCCGAGCAGATCCGGACGCGCGCAACGGCCGTCTTCCGGCGGCCCGTGCCCCAGGTGTACGTCTTCGTGCCAACCATCGGCTACTCCCTGCCCGTGCCGAACGAGAGCGGCTGCGGGTTCTGTGCGTGGTGCTCGTGCCGGTCGTCCGCATAGACCTTCAGCTTGCGGAGCATGTCACGACCGAGGTTCGTCTTCGGCAGCATGCGGCGCACCGCCAGGCGGACGATGTCCTCCGGGTGGCGCTCCTGCATGGTGGTGTAGGGCGTCTCGACCAGGCCGCCGGGGTGGCCCGTGTGACGGCGGTATATCTTCTTGTCCTTCTTGGCGCCCGTGAGCTGCACATCCTTGGCGTTGATGACCACGATGTAGTCGCCGGTGTCGACGTGCGGCGTGTACGTCGGCTTGTGCTTGCCCATGAGCATGCGGGCGATCTGCGACGCCATGCGCCCGAGGGTTTCCTGGGCCGCATCGACCACGTACCAGGAGGCCTGGCCGAGGTTGGACTTGGCAACGGTCGTCTTTCTCATGGGTACTTCCCGCGGGCCGAGGCCCCCATTCGGATCCCGGCCCGCCGTGAGTTCGTGGGCCGCTTGCTCGGGCAAAGCGCACGAGCGTATCCCCAGCGCGAGGCGGGTCAAGCCGCTCGCGGGGCCTGATCAGGGCGAAGCCGGCCGGTACTGGAGGGTCGCGGCCGGCACCGGGCCATGCCCGGAAATCCCCACCGGCAGGGCCGGCAGGCGCCCCAGCCGCACCCGGCGCAGATCCACCTCCCCCACGAGCAGGGACTGCACGAACAGCGAGCCGCGCTCCTCGACGTCTCCGGCGGCGATTCCGACTCCGACGCGCTCCCGGAGGATCCAGCCCGTGCGCCCGGGGGGCACGGCCACGGTGCCTCCCCCGGCCAGCCGGGCCCCGCGCAGGATCAGGCTCCCGCCGCCGCGCCACTGCACTACGCGCCGGAACCCCTGGGGGCCGGCCGAGACCACGAGGCCCTCGATCCGCCGTCCGCCTGCGCCCCCCAGGTCCAGGGCGAAGCCGTGGATTCGAAAGCCCGGATCCTCCGGCGAGGTCCAGAGGATCCCGACGCACGCCACCGAGGCGGCGAGCAGCACGACCAGGAGAAGGGCAAACGGCGCGCGCACGAGCCAGGCGAAGGCCGCCACCGCCAGGCTGTAGACGATCAGCAGGATGCCCTGAACCCGGCGCTCGTGCGGCCGGTCGTGCCATGGGGTGAAGGCCTCCGGAACGCGCGGCAGTCCTCCGCTGCGGCGATCGAACACCGTCGCGATCTCGGGCACCCAGAGCCGCGCCTCCAGCACCGCCTCGAGATCGCGCACGTCTGCAGCCCGGGCGACACGCCCGAGGCCCAGTGCGCGCGCAGCATCCGGTCCGCTGTCTTCAACGCGTCCGGCATCCCGCAAGCGCATGCCCAGCCGAGGCGGCCAGCCGTCGTGCGGGCCGGGACCGATCAACAGCCCGCCCGACCGCACGAAGCCGACCAGTGCACCCGCCTTCTCATTGGCGTGTGCGTCGTCGGCAGCCCACGCGTCCGCACCCACGAACACGGCATCGATGCCGGCTAGATCGAACGGATGCGTGAAAGGTTCGCCGGCAGCGGCGCTGATCGTCACGCGCGTCTGCGGCTGTGCCATCTCCGAGTCGCCATCGATCATGCGCAGCACGGGTCGCGGAGGCAGTGTGGCGGCGCTACCTGCGCCCCACCAAGGCCCGGGACCGGCACCCAGCGCCACGTCCCCACGCTCGCGGACAAGCGGCGCGCCTTGCCGTGACGTCGTTCCGCTGTTCCCCGCGGGCGTCTCGTCCACACGGGGCGCCGCAAGCGGGTCGAATGTCCGGGGCACGACGCCGAGATCCCCCGCGGCCAGCACCGCGCCGCCGCCGAGGAGGACCACGAGGGCGGCGGCAAGGCTGGATGCGTTGCGTCCCGTGAGACCGATCAGCATCCCCACGCCGAGAACGGCGAACCAGCCGGGCCCGGGCAGGCCCGCGCCGCTCTCGACCATGGCGAAGACGAGAAACGGCGCCGCCGCCAACGCCAACGTGAGCGGCCGCCACCAAGCGCTCCCGCGGACGGGCGCGACGCCCAGGAAGAAGAGGACGCAGACACCGAGCGCGACCGGGTAGTAGCCCGATGGCGTCGACGGAAGGAGTCGGCCGCTCGCCAGGCCGGCCACGGACAACGCGGGCGCGAGGAGGAGCATGGCCAGCGCGGAAACGGCAAGATCGCGCTTCATCGAAGGATCGAAACGGGTTTCGTCAGGGGTGGGTTCGGCCGCCGGCCGTCAGCTCCCAGCGTACGTCGATGAAGCGCGGCGGCCTCTTCGTGGTCAGCGCGCGACGCAGGCGTTCGAGCTTCTGCTCGTAGCAGTCCTCACCGAACACCTCGGCGCAGGCTCGCTCGGTCCGACCCCACTCCACGGTGCGCTGGACACGCTTTCCTCCGCGCGTCTCCGGCGGGCACGAGATCCCGAGGCGCACCTCGCCCCCTTCGCGCTTGGCGCTCTCGGCAGGGAAGCGTGACACGTCGATCCGCGTGACGGTCACGCGGCCGCGGAGATCACGGTACAGACGCCGCGCGACCCGGGCAGCAGCTACGGCCTCCTGCACGCGCTCCGTGCGGTCTTCCCAGACCTCGCCGGGGTCGAGCGGCGCCGGTTCCGTGATTCCGGACACGAGCGGCAGCTCGTAGGGCAGGCCTTCCAGATAGCCCTTGTACGGCCCGCGTGGCAGCAGACAGCCGTCGTTGGAGAGCAGCCGCCAGCGCATGACCTGGTGTCCCTTGGGACGCTTCACCCAGAACAGGACGCGCGCTACGGGCACGCGCAGGATCGGCTCGATCCGTGCGCGGTTCGGGTACAGCAGCCGCACCTCCTGCACGCTGCGCACCATGGGATGGCGCTTGATCCGTGCGCGCAGGATGTCCTCGGCGTCGGGGTTGTAGATGGAGACCGACATCGGTCCGAACATCCGCGGCTCCAGCGCGGCGGCGATGCGGCTGTCCGCCCAGTCGGGCATGCCGGTGAACTCCACGGTCTTGCCGTGAACGCGGAAGTCGTCGAGGCGATAGGTGTAGGCCCGTGCCTGACGCATCACGATGCCGGCCACGAGGAACACGAGCGAGGCAACCGTCACCTTGACGAGCAGGTGGCCGAGGCTCGAGTCCATCAGCGCCTGGAAGCGCTCGAGCCGACCGGCGGGCTGGGTTCGTCGAGGCATGGTCCTCCCCGGAGGTGACGGCAGCGGTGCCGGATCCGCTCCGCGGACCTCCCTGCCGCAGGCCAAGAGATCGGTCCCGGCGCGGGCCGCTTGAACCCGACGAGGCGGAGTGCGTGCCAAGTCTGAACCCTGTTCGCGTCTTGAGAGGGTCCCTCCGCCCCAGACTGAGTGAGCCAGCCGTGCATTCGTCTCCGCCTCCAGGCCGCGGACGGTCGAAGAAGTAGGCGGATTGTGCGCACCGTGAGAACTGGGGAAGCGTCCCGATGAACCTGCCCGAGGTCCGTACCGAAGACGGCTCCGCCGCGATTCGATTCGCGCGGTGCTGGGCGGACTTCACGAAGGCGCTCTCCATCTACCCGGCGACGAACATGCGCGTGCGCACGACGCTCGAGCGGATGCAGTCGCTGCATGCCGAAGCGTTGTCCGAACGCGGAGACGCCGCGGGCACGGGTGTCGCGGTGTTGTTCCGGGACGAGAAGCTGGAGCTGAACGGCGAGGCGCAAGAGGACCTGGGCGGCGGCAACCTCCCTTGGCTGCGTGACCGCTTGGACCGGGCCGCGCTCGCGGGAGTCGACTTCCTGCCGGATCTCGACACCGAGGCCGTCATCGAGTTCACGAAGCAGCTGCTGCGGGCCTACCTCGCCGCGGAAGCGCATCCCTCCTACGAAGAGCTCTGGCCCGAGCCCTTCGCCGGCCTCGCACTGGTCGATCGCCGCTTCGACGGCGGCTTCGGCGCGGCGGCACGGGGTACGGGAACCACGCACGGCCGCGGAGGCGGCGGAGGCACGGCGCGCAAGAAGAAGGTGCGCAAGCGCGCAGCCGCATCCGGCGGCCGCCGCGGAGGCGGCGAGCTGGAGGGCGAGGATCTCGTCGACGTCCTGATGGGTGACGGCGACGTCATGATCCGGCTGACACGGATCCGTGCGCTCACCGATCAACGCACGGACAGCGACGAACGCGTGAGCGCCACGGAGCTCCTGTACCGCATCGTCGAGAACATGCCGGCCGAAGCCCTGAAGGACCGCAGGACCTTCCTGGAGGCGGCGCACGAGGTACTCGAGGCGCTCGAGGTGGACGCGGAGAATGGTCGTTCGGACGATCGCGGAGCGCTGTCCGACGATCGCACACTCAAGGCGCTGCTCCACAGCGTGAGCCACAGCCACTTCGCGCGCTCCGGTCCCGACAAGACGTCGTGGGCGCGCGAGACCGAGGGCGAGAACGAAGGAGGGCCGCGGAAGGCCCGCAAGGGCGACGACGAGATCACCGACGACGTCGAAGGCCTGCTCGAGGAACTAGCCGCGCTGCCGGAAGCCGCCAACCTCGTGCTCACGCGCGACGAGGTGGAGCGCCCCGCGGAAGAGCTCACGGTGTGCCTGCACTACCTCACGAACATGGGTGAGGCGGAGCAGCCCGCGCATCTCGGCGACACCCTGCGGCGGCTGCTCGACACGCCCGGCGAACCGGAGATGGAGGCGCTCAGGGCATGCATCCTCGCCGACGTGGCGCGCAGCACCGCGGAGGAACGCCCCGTCGGCCTGACACCGATCCAGTCGTTCCTGCGGAGCACGAACAACACGACGCTGCTCCGAAGCTGCCGCCTGTTCTCCCCCGAGTGGGTCGTCGAGGCCTTCCCGCGCTACTTCGTGCCGTACCTCGAGTCCGTCAACCCGGTGGTGCCCGCCGAGATGGCGCAGCTCGACGAGGTGTGCCGGGCAATCGGCCCGGACCGCATGATCGAGGCGGCGCGAGAGACACAGCTCGAGGCCAAGCTCCTCAACCACACCGTGGTTACGCGCCTGTTGAAAGAGCCGACACCGGCGCGCCTTGCCCTGGCACGCCTGTGTCTGAGCTGGTTCGGGCAGCCCGTGTCGCCCAAGATCGCGGTCTACCTGCGAGCCCTCGACCCGGAGGCACCCGAGGCCTTCCTGCTCTACCAGTTCAGCAATCTCGCGGACCTCACGGTCGACTACCTGCTTGCGATCATCGACCTCGAGCTCGGACGGGCCGATCCCCGCCGCCTGCGTGATGCGGTCTCGGGCGCCCTGTGCCGGCACATCCGCCGGCTTGGTACGGCAGATCCGTCGAGCCCGGAACGCGTGGAGTCCATCCGGAGCCTGGGACGATTCCCCTCGCCGACCGCAAACCAGATGCTGCGCGAGCTGATGCGCGGCGCATGGCGCCCGTTCTCAAATCGCGAACCCGGCGTGGTCCGTCGCGCTGCGCGCGCCGTGTCGCGCACGACCGGGAAGGCGGCCTAGGAAGAACCATGTGTGACCAGCACCTGAGCGAAGAAGAACGCGCGGCCCGCCCGAAGGGCGCGGTGCGCTTCGTCGATGAGCTCGTCGTCGCGATGACCAACAGCCGTATCTACTCGGGCGGCCACCCGCGACTCGAGTCCTCGCTCGGCGCCCTGGTCGAGAGCTTCGACCGCCTGCAGGGCGAGCACGAAGATGGCGGGTTCGAGCTCGGGTGCGCAGACGGCTTCCTGTTCTACGACCGCCGCCCGCTGCTCGGCGCGTCACTCTCGTCGCGACGCCTGATCGATCCCCTGGTCGCGCTCGAGTCCGGCGGCATCGCCTTCGACCCGCGTACGCAGCGCGATCACCTGCGTACGCTCGTCGCGTACCTGAGCACGGGCTGCAAGGACGCCGAGACGTACACGCAGGCGAACGAGTCCCTCGACCGCCAGGGCTGCCCGACCGTCCGGTTCCTCCCGCCCTACACGGGGCTGACGGGCGACGGAGGTCCGTACGAGGTCGGCGCGCAGAAGGAACCCTCCCCGCGCGACGTGCCCACGGAGTCGATCATCGACCTGGACGAGGACATCGATCTCCCGATCAACCTCTACCAGGACGTCGTCTACGTGCTGCAGGACGCCATGATGAAGACGTGCCGCGGCGAGACGATCGACGTGAACGAGGCGCTCGGCAATATCGAGGCCATCCTGCGCCAGCTCGAAGTCGACACGAAGTCGATGATGAGTCTCGCACGGTACGAGGCGTACGACGAGTTCACCTTCGGGCACAGCATCCGCGTCTGTTTCATCGCGCTGAACTTCGCCCGTCACCTGACCGACGACCGGGCCTTGTTGGAGCGCATCGGCCTCGCAGCGCTTCTCCACGACATCGGCAAGGCCTGGGTGCCGTTCGAGGTCCTGCACTCGACCGGGCTCCTCAGCGACGAGGAGCGCGAGGAGATGAGCCTGCACACGGTGTACGGCGGGCAGATCCTCTTGGATACGCCCGATTCCGATCCGCTTGCCGTCGCGGTGGCCTTCTCACACCACCAGACGCCGTCGGGCGGTGGGTACCCGCGCTCGGTGCGCGCCGGTCCGCAGTCCGCGGCGACCGCCATCGTGAAGCTCTGCGACGTGTACGAAGCGCTCACGGCGGTGCGCCCGTACAAGCCGCGAATGTCACCCACGCGTGCGTACCGCATCATGATGTCGATGCAGGATCACTTCGACCCGGTGCTGTTCCGGCGCTTCATCGAGGTGAACGGCATCTACCCGGTGGGGAGTCGCGTCAAGCTGGACAGCGGCGAGCTCGCGCGCGTTGAGTCGCAGACGGGCTCGTTGACGCAGCCGGTCGTCACGACGACCCACGCAGCGAGTGGCGAGTCGCTCTTCCGCGAGGACGCGGCGAAGCTCGACCTGCAGACATCGAACGCCGGCGTGGTCGAGATGCTCCAAGAAGCCGAGATGTGATGTAAGGGTCAGTCGCCCCAGATCTTCACCTCGAGCTCCAGATCTACGCCGTGCACGTCGTGGACGGCCTGCTGCACCTGGCGAATCAGCGTGTGCACGTCCTGGGCCGTCGCGCCGCCGGTGTTGACGATGAAGTTCGCGTGCTGCGGCGAGACCATGGCACCGCCGACCGCCCGCCCCTTCAGGCCGGCCTCATCGATCAAGCGTCCAGCAGAAGGTCCGCTGGATGCGACGAACGGGTTCTTGAAGATGCAGCCCGCGCTCTGAGCGGAGAGCGGTTGCGTGGCCTTCTTCCAGTCCATCGCTTCGCGGTAGAGCGCACGCTGGTTGTCGGGCGCGAGCGCCGGGTCGCGCCGGAACACGGCCCCCGTGATCAGGCTGCCGCCGAAGACGCTCTCGCGATAGCCGAGGTCCCCCGCGCGGATCTCCCGGCGGAACGCCACGCCTTCGCGATCAACGCCCGTGACCTCGACGAGCGCGTCCGATGCACTGCCGAAGCGGCCGCCGGCGTTCATGAACACCACGCCGCCGACGCTGCCGGGAATCCCGGGACAGCCGGGCAGCGCGGGGATGCCCAGCTCGATGGCTTCGCGAACCAGCTTGGGAAAGGGATATCCCGCGCCGACGTGCACGCTGTCCTCCCGGATCTCGTAGCGCCGCAGCCGGCGCGTTGCGATCACCGCGCCTTCGATCTCGCCGTCGCCGACGAGCAGGTTGTAGCCCCCGCCGAGGAAGAGCACCGGAACGAACTCGCGCCGGCACGCACGCACGAGGCGTGCGCACTCCTCTTGCGTCTCGGGCTCGAACAGGAACCGCGAGCGGCCGCCGACGCCAAGCGACGTGCGTCGCGACAGCCCCTCGGCGCGCTGGCGCGCGTTCTCAAATTCGACCGGCAAGACCACGTGCCACCTCGTCGATATTCCCTGCACCCATCGTGACGACGACGTCGTCCGCGCGCACGTTGTGTGCGCCATGCTCCACCACCGCGTCGAGATCGGCGAACGTGCGGGCATCGCCGCCCTCGTTGCGTACCCGCGCAGCGAGATCCTCCGACGTCACGCGCCGCCGCTCCTCCTCGCTGTCGCGCGCGAAGTAGATCGGCGGCATCCACACCGCATCGGCACCTGCCAGCGCGGCGGCGAAGTCCTTGAGCAGGCAACGCGTCCGGCTGGCCTGGTGGGGCTGGAAGACGACGACCAGCCGCCGCGCCGGATAGCGCTTGCGCAACGCGCGGATGACGACCCGGATCTCCTCGGGGTGGTGCGCGTAGTCGTCGAAGACGAGAGGGCCTGTTTCGTCACCGGCGACGCACTCGAGCCGGCGCCCGACGCCGGCGAAGGCAGCGATGCCCGCCTGGATCTCCGAGAACTCGAGCCCCGCAGCATCGAGGACGACCGCGGCGCCGCATGCGTTCAGCGCGTTGTGCCGGCCGAGCATGGGGACGTGGACGTCGCCGAGATCGCTGCCGCTACGACGCAACGTGAACACGGAGCCGCCCTCGTCGAGACGCAAGTCCGTCGCCTGCCAGTCCGTGCCGTCGCCGAAGCCATACGTCTGGAGACCCGCGCGCAGCCTCGCGTCGCTACGGAAGAGCGGCGCGAACGCCTCGTTGACGACGAGTGTGCCGTCGTGCGGCAGGAGCGAGGCGAACACGCGGAACGACTCCTGGATCTCCTCCAGATCGCGGTAGTAGTCGAGGTGGTCCTCGTCGACGTTCGTGACGATCGCCACGCGCGGGCGGTGCGCATGAAACGACCGGTCGAACTCACAGGACTCGGCGACGAAGTGCTCGCCGCTTCCGGCTCGTGCGCCGCTCCCTGTCTCGGCCAGGCGGCCGCCGACGACGAAGCTCGGATCCCGTCCGGCATGCAGCAAGGCCGACGCGACGAGTGACGTCGTCGTGGTCTTGCCGTGGCTGCCGGCGATCGAGATGCCGAGACGGTCGGTCATGAGCGCACCGAGCAGATGCGCATACTTGAAGGTCGGCAACCCGCGTGCGGTCGCTTCGAGGCGCTGGGGATGATCCGGCGGAATGGCGGCGGAATGGACCACGAGGTCGACATCCTGGGGCAGCGGGCCGCTGTCGGCGTCGATGCCGTCGCCGGCAGCGCGATCCGAGCCGCGTACCGTGATCCCGCGGGCCTCGAGGATGCGGGCCGCCCCGCCCAAGCCGATGCCGCCGATGCCGATCAGGTACGCCGACTGCACATCGGCCAGCAGCGGCAGGCGGGCAGCACGCGCGGTCATGCCCTCGATCATCCGTGCTTGGTTCGACATCTACTGATCCCAATTAAGGAATCGGACCAGATCCTCCGCAGTTTCAGCGGCAGCGTCAGCCTGCCCGTTTCGCAGCGCCGTACGCATCCGTGCCAGGGCCTCCGGATCCTCCAGCAGGCCCAGCACCTCGCGGATCCGCTCCGCGTCGAGGACGGCTTCCTCGATCAACCGCGCCCCGCCGGCCGCCACGAGCGGCTCGGCGTTGAGGAACTGCTGGCGGTCGGGGTGGTGCGGATAGGGCACCAGCACGCACGGCGTGGCCGTCGCCTGGAGCTCAGCGCAGGTATTGGCCCCCGCACGCGCGAGCACGAGGTCAGCCGTCGCATACGCCGCCCCCATCTCCTGAACGAAGGGCACGACGCAGTGCAGCACGCCGAGCGCGTCGTAGCGTCGCACGACCGACTCTCCGTCGGCGCCCGTGGAGTGGAGGATCTGGATGCGCGTCCGGAAATCCGGATCGGCTTCGAGCGCCGCCTCGAGGCCCGCCAGGAAGCGCTTGTTGAGCGCCCGCGAGCCGAGGCTGCCGCCGGTGACGAAGAGCGTGCGGCGTCCCGGCTCGAGGCCGAAAGCCTCGGGATCGCGCACGCCGGCCTGCACGTCGTCCCGGAGCAGCGGACCGGTGACCCGGACCGCCTTGCTCTCCCCCAGCGCGCGCCGGGCGCCGGGGTCGGACGCGTAGATGCGGCCCGCCCAGGGGGCGATCCTGCGCGCCACGAGGCCGGGCACGCGATCCGGCACGAGCAAGACCAGCGGCACGCGCTTCATGCGAGCGGCCAGCGCCGCAGGTGCACAGGGCCAGCCCCCGAGCGCGACGACGCAGCCCGGGCGCTCCTTGGAGAGAAGCCGGCGCGCGCGGACGAGCCCGCGCAGCGACCGGAACGGGAAGACCAACGCGCGCTTGATGCCCTTGGGCAGACGCGCGGCGGGAATGCGCACCGGCGGCTCGCGGCCGTCGAACCACGCTTGCTCGACGGGTTCGCCCGGCGTAGCGAAGCGCGTCGCGATGCCGCGGGCGCGGAGCTCGTCTGCGAGGGCGAAGCCGGGCGCGAGATGGCCCGCACTACCGCCGCCGGAGAACAGCACGAGCCGCGACGCCTTGACCATGGCGTGCATGGAACCGCAGACCGCAGACGAAGCGAACTTCTAAATTGCAGCGAGGCGCGCAGCCCATTACGGCTGCGCGCCTCGGAAGAGAAACAGCGCGAAGAACTACGGACTGATGAAGTTCTGCGTCCACCACGGCCCGTTGGCGCCGAGGCGCACACCCACGCCGAGCTGCGTGACGTTGGGGTCGAGCAGGTTGGCGTTGTGGCCGGCCGAGTTGCGCCAGTCGTTCATGACCTCGTCGGCGGAGATCTGACCACGGGCCACGTTCTCGGTGGCGCGGGTCCACGCGACTCCGCCCTGGGTCAGGCGTACCGCGTGGCAGTCCATCGGCGGGGTGGCGCACGGCGGGTTCGGCGGCAGGCTGCTGTGCGTCAGCGTGCCCGCGTTCTCCATCGACTGGGTATGCACCTGCGCAACGGACGCGACCTGCATGTTCCACGTGAGCGGTGCCCGGCCGTTGTTCATGCGGTACTCGTTCGTCTTGTTGAAGACGTCGATCGCGAAGGCGTACTCCTGCTCCGTCATGTTCGCCGGACGCATGCCGGGATCGCCGGCCGGATTCGGCGTCGGCGTGACGGGCACGGTGTTCGGGTTGACCGGACGCGGGCTCCCGCCCGTACCGACGGTTGCCTGCGAGATCTCCGAGTCGCTCGTGCCGCAGCCGGCGACCGGGACCATCAACGTGCAGATCGCCACGAGAGTGATCAGGCCACGCATATCAACTACCTCCACAATGAAGAACCCTGCTCACGAGGGCGGCGGGATTCTATCTCAACTGGGTTCGCGCCGGAACCCTCGCAGCCTGCGTGCCGTGGGGCCGTTCGAGTCGCAAAGGCCGATTTGTTCGAGATCGGGGAATGCCGTGCGTAGGCGCCATGTGCAAAACGCGCTACATGCGTTCACTTTCCAGAGCAATGTTCGAACGTTGTACGCGTGGACTACAGCGCTTCTTCGTTGCCTTCGGCGGCTGCTCGCCGGCTCACGTTGAGGATCAAGCCGACGCAGACGCACGCCATCAGGAGGTTGCTGCCGCCGGTGCTGATGAAGGGCAGCGAGACGCCCTTCGTCGGGGCCGTGGCTGTCACCACGGCGATGTTGATGAGGGCCTGGAAGCTCACGATGAAGGTCGCGCCGGCCGCCAGATAGAAGGCGTGCGGTCCGAGGCTGCGGGCACTCCACGCGACCTTCCGGCCGTACCAGACGAAAGCCATGAAGGCGACGACCACAGCCGCACACCCGAGGAAGCCCAGCTCCTCGCCGATGACAGCGAAGATGAAGTCGTTGTGCGCCTCGGAGAAGTACCCGAGCTTCTGCGCGCCCTCGCCGAGTCCCTTGCCCACGAGACCGCCGGAGCCGATGCCGATCAGGGCCTCGTGGAGCTGCGTGCCCGAGCCGGCCCCGCTCGCGTAGATCGCAAGGCGATCCCGCACGTGGGGAAAGCGCGTGTAGGCAAAGAGCACGATCACGGGGATGACGGTCAACGCGAACGGCACGACACGCGTAGGCCGGATGCCCGCCAGGCCGAGCAACACGACGGCCTCTGCCACGAGGAACAGCGAGGCACCCAGATCGGGCTCGACGAGCACGAGCACCACGCCGATTCCCACGGGCGCGAGCATGCTGAGCAAGTGGGAAGGGGCGCCGCGCGCCTGATCGCGCTCGCGCGTGGCCAGGCGATCCGCCAGATAGAGCAGCGCACCGATCTTGAGGACCTCGCTCGCCTGGATGGAGAACCCGGCGATGTAGAGCCAGCGCCGGCTGCCCTTGACGGCCGGGCTGAACACGAGGGTCGCGACCAACAGCACGAGGGCGAAGCCCAGGACGGGCGTCGAGATCCGCCGCAGGGTCTGCAACGAGAGCCGCGAGACGATGAAGCCTGCGACGGCGCCGATCACCACCCAACGTAGCTGGCGCAGCAGACCATCCGCCTGGCGTTGCCCCGCGGCGGCGTGCATCGCACCGCTCGTGGAGTAGACCATCACGAGCCCGAGTGCCGTGAGGCCGATCGCGATCCCGACGACCATATGCCCGGCGCGCAGCGCGTCCGGAGCCGGAACGTCGAGCGGTGCGGGAAGAGAGCGTGTCGCCACGTGCCTACCTCAGCTTCAACAGTGCCATCGCAGCGACGACACAGATCACGGACACGATCCAGAACCGGATCGTCACCTTGTTCTCGTGCAGGCCGCCCATCTGGTAGTGGTGATGAAACGGCGCGCAGCGGAACCAGCGCTTGCCGGTTGCAGCCGCGTCACCGGCGCGTACCGCTGCCCGCCGTGTCGACTTGAAGTAGACGCGCTGCCAGATGACGGACAGCGCTTCGGCAACGAACAGACCGCCCGCGACGAACAAGAACAGCTCGTGGCGCAGCGCCACGGCCATCACGCCGAGGATCCCGCCGATGGAGAGCGAGCCCGTGTCGCCCATGAAGACCTGGGCCGGGTAGGCGTTGAACCAGAGGAAGCCGAGCGAGCCGCCGGCGAGCGCCGCGGCGATGATCGCGATCTCGCCGGCCTCCGGCACGTAGAAGACGTAGAGCTCCCGGGAGAAGTCGACGCGGCCCACGATGTAGGCCAGCACCGCGAACGCGACAGCGACGGTCGCCGTCGTCCCGATCGCGAGTCCGTCGAGGCCGTCGGTGAGGTTGACGGCGTTGCTCGCACCGACGATCACGAGGATGCCGATGGGGATGAACAGCAGTCCGAGGTCGAGGCAGAACTTCTTGAAGAAGGGCACCTGCAGATCCGCCCGGTGGTGGTCGCGTGGATCGGGCCAGCTCGCCGGCAGCTGGATCACGCGGTCGATGACGGGCGCGAACAGAGCGGCCTCGGGGGTATCCGGATCGCAGAGATCGCTGCCTGCGGGCACGCTCAGCACGGCGCTGTTGACCTGGTCCTTCGGAACGCCGTTGCGCACCGCGATCTCGCGAGCGCGCTGCGCGTTGCCGAGGTACTTGCCCGCGATCGAGCTCCACGACTCGCCTTCGCGGATCGTGTGCCGCTTCACCCACTGCAGCGCGTAGGGGTTCGGCTTGACGCTCGGGCCTCGCAGCCAGGGCGTTCCGTCCTGGACGTTGCCCAGCGCGTAGAGGCTGCCGATAGCCGCCAGCGCGATGGCCAGCTGCCCGCCCAGCTTCTGGCGCTCGCTGATGCCCTTGCTCTCCGCGTGCGTGAGCTTCTTCCAGTCGTCCACCGCGCCGAGGGCCCCGAAGGCCAGGAACGAGAGCAGGATGATCCACGTGTAGGGCGTATCGAGTCGTACGAAGAGGAAGCCCGAGAGCGCGACGCCGATCAGCAGGATGACGCCGCCCATCGTCGGCACACCCGCTTTCGCGCTGCGCTGGCTGTCGACCTCCCCGCTTCCGGTCTTGCTGAAGCCGGCAATCTTCTTCTTGCGCAGCGTGTCGACGATGCCCGGCCCCACGACGGTCGCGACCAGGAACGCGAGAATGGCGGCGAAGGCGGCGCGGAAGGTGATGTACTCGATCAGCCGGAAGCCCGACAGGACGTCCTTCATCTGGCTGAAGAGGTGGTAGAGCAAGCCGGGACCCTCGGATGTTGGCGCCGGGCGCGGCGGTACTACGTGGGCGGACGGTCCAGGCGGCTGAGGCTGTAGGCCCCGGCGGCAGGATCGAGCTCGGCGGCGCGATCACGCACGCGCTCCGCCAGCCGCTCCAACGCCAGGCCGCGCGACGCCTTGAAGAGCCAGATGTCGCCGTGGTCCGGCTCGAAGCCGGGATCGGCCATCGCCTCCTCCACGGTCTCGTGCCAGCGCACGTGCTCGGCACGGAGCCCGAGGCGGATGGCCTCCTCTGCGATGCAGGCGGCGCTGGGCCCGATGGCGATCAACCGGTCGATGCCCTCGTTGGCGACCTTGCGACCGAGCGAACGATGGCAGCGTTCGCTCTCGTCGCCGAGCTCGAGCATCTCGCCGAGGACGGCAACACGCCGGCCGCGCGCCTCGCGCAGGGCGAGCTCGCGGATCGCTGCGTCCATGCTGCCGGGGTTTGCGTTGTACGCATCGTTGATCAGCGTGACGCTGCCGACGGTGGCCCGGCTCATGCGCATCGCCGGCGGCTGGTAGTTGGCGAGCGCCTGCTGGATGGCGAACGGGTCGCGTCCGAGCCACAGGCCGACGGCCAGCGCAGCCAAGGCGTTGCTGACGTTGTGCATCCCGAGCGCGGGCACCTGGATGGGCAACTTGCCGTAGAGCCAGAACTGGAAGCCGTTCTCCGTGGGCTTGGGATCGATGCCGAACACGTCGGCGTCCTCCCACGTGCCGAAGGAGACGATGTTGGTGGTATCGAGCGTCTCCATGATCTCGCGGCACCAGTAGTTGTCCGCGTTGACGATGGCCGCGCCGCGCTGCGGCAGGCCCTGCAGCAGGCTCGCCTTCTCGCGCATCACACCGCGCACGGTGCCGAGGCCCTCGAGGTGGGCCTCCTCGACGTTCGTGAGCACGCCGACGGTCGGACGCGCGATCGCCGTCAGCTCGGCCACCTCGCCGGGCGCATTGGTGCCGATCTCCACGAGGCAGGCGCGGGTACTGTTGTTCATGCGCAGCAGCGTGAGGGGAACGCCGATCGCATTGTTGAACGAAGCCTCGCTCGCCACGATGCCGTCGCCGAGGACGAGCTTCGACATCTCCTTCACCGTGGTCTTGCCGCAGGAGCCCGTGATACCGATCACCGGCACGTCGAAGCGGCTGCGGTGCCAGCGCGCGAGGTCGCCCAGCGCCTTGACCGTGTCCCGCACGACGATGGCGTTGGACGGCATGCGCTGGAAGCCTGCATCCTGCGCGACCAACGCGAACGCGGCGCCGCTCAGGAACGCCTCTTCGACGAACATGTGGCCGTCGAAGCGCTTGCCGCGAATCGGCACGAAGAGCGAGCCGTGCGGCACGTTGCGGCTGTCCGTCGTGACGGCAGGAATCAGCGGATCTCCGCTGACGGGGCCCGCAGGCTCGCCGCCGGTCGCGCGGATCAAATCTGAGAAGCGAATCGGTTCCATCGTCTGTCCCTCACTATGCCGGGGAATCCCCCCGGACCTCATTCCCTTCGGATGACGACGCAGCGCGGCGCTCGAGCGCGCGACGCACTTCCTCCACGTCGTCGAAGGGGAGTCTCTGCGTTCCGATAATCTGGTACGTCTCGTGTCCCTTGCCGGCGACGAGCAACGTCGTACCGGGGGGCGCGGAGAGGATCGCCTCGTGAATCGCCTCGCGGCGGTCGACGATGCGGCGGACGGACGCACCATCTGCGGCCGCAAGCCCCTCCGTCATCTCATCGAGGATCGCGTCGGGATCCTCCGTGCGCGGGTTGTCGCTCGTGAAGACAACGTGATCCGCGAGCTCGACGGCCGCGCGCGCCATCAGCGGACGCTTCGTGCGATCGCGACCGCCGCCACATCCGATCACGCACCCGACAGCCGCCGCACCGGCGTCCCGCAGGAAGCCCAGCGCCTGGCGGAGCGAGTCCTCCGTGTGCGCGTAGTCGACGAAGACGTCGATGTCGCGCGCATCCTCCGGCCCCTCTACGCGTTGCAGCCGGCCGGGAACGAGGTCCACGGACACGACACCCTGTGCCGCGACGATGGGATCGTGTCCGAGGCCCGCGCACGCACCGATGGCCGCCAGCATGTTGAGCACGTTGTGACGCCCGACGAGGGCTGAAGCGAGCTCGGACTGCCCGTCCCCCGCCACGACGAAACGAAACGTCGTGCCCTCGGTCGTCAGCGCCACGGCGTCCGCTCGCAGGTCGGCCTCCGGGGCCTCGCCGTACGTCAGGACGGCCCCTTCGCAGCGGGACGCGAGCTCGCGCCACGCCGGATCCTCGCGATTGAGCACAGCGGTCGCCGTGGGCACGAGACCCGCGAACAGCTTCGCCTTGGCCTCGAAGTACGCCTCCGGAGTGCGGTGGTAGTCGAGGTGGTCACTGGCGAGGTTGGTGAAGACGCCCGTCTGGAACGAGAGGCCTGCGACCCGCGCCTGGTCGAGCGCGTGGCTGGAGACCTCCATCACCGCGGCCGTGCAGCCGGCATCGCGCGCCCGCGCCAGCAGGCGCCTGAGTGCCAGGACGCCGGGCGTCGTGTTCCGCGAAGCGATCGGCTCACCGTCGCCGAGCTCGTACGCGATCGTGCCGATGACGGCGGCTTTGATGCCGCAGGCCCTGAGCCCGCCCGCGACGAGGTGGGCTGTCGTCGTCTTGCCCTTGGTTCCGGTGATCCCGATCAGACCGAGCGCGTCCTGCGGACACCCGTACCACGCGTCGGCCGCCTTGCGCAGCGCGTCGTCGACATCGGAAACACGCAGCACGGGCACGCCGGCGATGTCGTCCCGCGAGACGACGGCCACCGCACCCCGCGCAAGGGCGTCCTTGGCGAACGCGCCGCCGTCGGCGAGAGTGCCGCGACGTGCGAAGAAGACGTCACCGGCCGCCACGTCGCGCGAGTCGTCGGCGAGACCGCCGATGGCGGTTGCGGCGTCGACGACATCGCTCGGTGCAGCACCGAGCAGCTCGATCAGCGCTGCGACGTTCCGGGGGCGGGCCAGCGCGGTCATCATCGCGGCTCCCCCGGGCCACGCGCGGCGAGCACGCCGGTGCGGTCCTGCGTCGAGACCTTCCAGTAGTCCAGCGTGCGCTCGATGACCGTACGGACGTGCGAGCCGGCCACGCTCCCGCCGTAGCCTTCCTTGGCAGGCGGGACCTGGGCGAGGATGAACACGACGACCTGCGGCTGGGCGGCCGGCGCGTATGCGGCGACGCTGCAGTTGTTGAACTGGCAGCGGATCCCGTGCCACGTACCCCACTGCTGGGCGGTGGCGGTCTTCGCGGCCACGGTGTAGCGTGAGCCGGCGAAGGCCTTCTGGGCCGTCCCGTACGCGGCGCAGCCCTCGAGGCCCGCTCGGATGATGGGCAAGTGCGGGGGTTCGCAGACCTGCACACCTGCGGCATCGTGGTCTTCATTGGCGAGAATCGTCGGACGCACGCTGCGTCCGTCATCGCGCGCGAACGCGGCGAACGAACATGCCATCTGGATTGGCGTGATGCGGAACCCCTGGCCGAAGGCGGCGCGGTGCGCGAGCCACCAGGGCCAGGTCTTTCGCCGCGGGCCGCCGCTCTTCTCGTAGGGCAAACCACAGCGGGTCCCGCCGTGACGATCGGGGTAGAGGGTCTCGAACAGCCCGCGCATACGCTCGGGCCCGAGGCGGTGCCCGAGGAGCGCCGCCCCGGTGTTGCTGCTCTCGGCGAGCAACCGGTCGACGCTGCCGGGGCCCACGTAGTGCGTGTCACGCACAGGGTGCGGGTCACGCGGCAGCATCGTGCGCTCGGGCATGTCGATCTGCTCGTCGGGCCCGACGGCGGCGTACTGCAGCGCCCAGGCCACCGTGAACGGCTTGAAGAAGCTGCCGGGTTCGTAGAGGCCCTGGATCGCGATGTTCTGGTTCGCCGGCTGGCGATTCGGGTCGAAGGTCGGACGGTTGGCGAGCGCGAGGATGTGGCCGCTGTGCGGATCCAGCACGATGCCGCACGCCTGCGTCGGTTCCCACGTCCTGACGAGCGCATCGAGCTCGGTCTCGAGGAAGTGCTGGATCGTGACGTCCAGGCTGAGCTCGACGTCCTCGCCGCGGCTTGCCGAGCGATCGATGGCGCCGCGCTCGGCGTAGGCACGACGGCGTCCGTCGCGCCGCAAGGCCACATGTGTCTCCGCGCCGCTGAGCACGTCGTCGAACGCGCTCTCGGCGCCGGTCCCCGCCGTCTGCTTCTCGCGCGGTACCTCGCCCAGCACGTGGGCGGCATACTCGCCGTTGGGGTATTGGCGGCCTTCACTCATGTCGACCACGACGCCGTAGATCCCCATGCGGCGCTTCTCGCGGATCGAGAGGCCCTTGAGCTCGTCCAGACGGTCGACCAGGAGGGGCTCGTCGACGTAGGGCACGAGCACTCGATACTGGGGAAGTGGGCGCTTCTTCTCGCGTGCCCAGGCGCGAGCCGCACGCATCGCGTCGGTCACAGCGACGGGGGTGACCGCGCCGCCGAGGTAGTCGGAGAGCACGATCGCGAACGTGCGCGGGTCGCTGATCTGCGTGGGGTCGATGCCGATGCGCCGCGCCGGCTTGGGGGTCGCGAGCGGCCGGCCGAACCGATCGAGGATGCTGCCGCGCCGCGGCTTGAAGACGTGCGCACTCGCGTGCTTGGCCTCGGCTTCGGCCTGGAAGCGCGCGCCATCGACAAGCTGCAGCTTCGCGAGGCGTCCCAGGAGGACGACGAACAGCAGCAGCAGCGTGCCGAACAGGAAGTTCGTGCGGAAGCGGCGTACGGCCAGCAGGGCCTGGCGCCGCTGGGCAGGGGTCGGCGCGCGGCTCACCGTGCGGTCCCCTCGAAGTTGGAGCCGGGCCGGAAGCCGGGCACAGCCTGGAAGACGGGGCCGCCGCTGCTCGCGGGCGGCTCGTACGGCCCGGGACGGGCCTCCGGTGCGGGAGCTGCCGCCGGCGCGATGCCGTCGAGCTCTGTCAGGAGCGCACGCGGCGTGCGCGTGGCCTCGATCGCAAGCTGCAGGCGGTGGCGCGCCCGTTCCAGGCGTTCGCTGCGGCGCTCGAACTGCCACACGCGGTACTGCAGGCGGCGCGTCTCGCTGTGCTGACAGACGGCGACCAGGGCCGTTGCCACGACCGCCAGCAGCACCGCAAACGTCACCACGAACCGCATCTCGACCCTTCCCGGCTCACGCGCGCTCGAACGCGCGCAGCCTTGCGGGGCGGGCCCGCGGGTTCTTCTGAACTTCGTCACTCGTCGGTCGAACCGGTTTGCGCGTGAGGATGCGTCCGCGGTCGTCGGCGACCGCGGCACGGAACGCCGCCTTGACGAGGCGTTCCTCTCCGCTGTGGAAGCAGATGACGACGAGGCGCCCATACGGGCGCAAGCACTCGATCGCGGCCCGAAGGCCCCTCTCGATGTGCGCAAACTCGTCGTTCACGGCGATGCGCAGCGCCTGGAAGCTGCGCGTCGCGGCATCGTGTCGTTTGACACGAAGTGCCGCGCTTCGCACGACATCGCGCAGCTGCGCTATCGTGCGGATCGGACGCGCGCGCACGATGGCGCGCGCGACGGCACGAGCTCGCGGCTCCTCCCCGTAGTCGTGGAGGATCTGCGCGAGGTCGCGCTCCGATGCGTGGTTGAGGATCTCCTGCGCGGTCGACTCGTCCGACGTGGGATCGAAGCGCATGTCGGGCGCTTCTCCCTCCCCTCGGAACGAGAACCCGCGGTCGAGATCGTCGAACTGCATGGACGAGGCGCCGAAATCGAGCAATACCCCGTGCGGCGCGGGCAGCTCGTTTTCGGCGAGCGCGTCGGGAAGGTCGGCGTAGGACCCGTGCGCGAGGTGCACGCGATCGCCGAACCGCTGCAGTCGTTCGGTCGCCAGCGACAAGGCCTTGGGGTCGCGGTCGATCCCGAACACGCGCGCCTTGGGCGCAGCTTCGAGAATCGCCGAGGCGTGTCCGCCTGCCCCGACCGTGCCGTCGACGACGAGGCCTTCGTTGGTTCGCTCCGTCAGGAGGAACGCCAGGACCTCTTCCACCAGAACCGGCTCATGGACGTGTGAAAGATCGTCGGAACCCGGGGACATCCCCGGCTACACCTCGGACTCGGGCAGCGCGGCGGCGTCGAGGGCCGAGCCGACCTTCTCCTCCCACCACGCGGGGTGCCAGAGCTCGAGGTAGGTGTTCATGCCGGCGATACGCACCTCGCCGGCGGGGAAGTACTTCAGGAACTTCTTCGGAAGCGTGATGCGACCGGGGCCCTTCAGCTCCAGCCGCTCGGCGGCCTGGAAGAAGAGCCGGTTGGCCTGCTGGCCCCCCTCGAAACGGTTCGGGACCTGCCCCTCCGCCATCTGGCGGTAGACGGTTCCCGGATAGGCCTCGAGGCACGGGAACTCGCCGCTGGGCACCACGTACAGGCAGCCTTCGCCTTCAGACTGGATGACAGCCGCGAAAGCTGCGGGGATCACGACCCGATCCTTTGGGTCGAGACGGTGATCGCGATGGCCCGTGAAGAGGAGCATTCCGAACGTTTCTGACCTCCCATGGTCGAACTGTACACTTCATGACACTCGGTGACAACCTCCAAAACCCTAGGCACACTGTCGCCCCAACTTTTTGACACTGGGCGCCTTACGACGGCTAACCGGTACCTAATCCGGGGCGCTTCAGCCCCACCTCACGTGGTGATTTTGTGGAGAACCGAGGCCGCAGGCCGAGGCCCTGAGCGAGCGCAGCGAGTCGAATGGGCGCGCCATCCTTGGGCCCCTCCAATGCCGGAGGCGTAGGATTGTGTCGCGCGGTGCGCGGAGGACGGTCACGGCCCAGGGGGTCGGTGGCCTCGAACCGGGTCAGGTCCGGAAGGAAGCAGCCCTAAGGGTGACCTCTCGATTGCTTTGGCCCCCGTGGCCGTCCTCGGCGCAGCGTGCAGCGCTGCGCGCACGCACGTCGCGTCCTCGTACGCGTGCTCGAGCGCGTACTCGTGTGGACCTTGGGCTGTAGGGACGGGCCTTGTGCCCGTCCGCGGGTCACAGGTCCTCTTACTTCGGTGAGTACTAGATCGGAGACGTGTACGCGCGCTGCTGAAGCTTCATCGGGATCTCCTTCGAGACATTCTTCAGCCCGTAGTACTTGACGTCGTACGCCGTCCAACGCGGCGTCGGGATCTCGAGCACGCGCACGTAGTAGAACGCGGTGAGCGACGCATCGAACTCAGGGTCCTTCCAGACCGTGATCATCTCGGTGTCGCCGATGCTGTTCGTCCATGTCGCGTTCGCCACATCGACGGTGTCCCCCACCGGCGTCTTGCAGCGTCCGTTTGCGTCGATCTGGCGACCGTCGGAAACGGCAACGTCGTAGATGCGTTCATGCAACGTGCCGGCTGCATCCATCCAGCCCTTGACGATCTGCACGCGATCCAGATTGGCCCCGATCGGGTCCTTCAAGGCGGCAACCAGGAAGGTCGGTGACTTGCCTTGGGGTGCCTGGAAGAGGTCGCCCCCCATCGGCACGCCCTTGCGGTAGCCGACCTCCGCGGGAACACGCGTCACGGCGTCGGACGCCACGAAGTCCCAGCCGCCGAAGAACCGCACGATCATGCGAGGCCCGGTCGTGGCGTAGGTCTCCTTGCGCTCCATCGCGTCGAAGAGCGCCTCGCGCGTGTTTTCCGTCGCCCAGACGGCGGCATATCCGGACGCGAGACACTCCCATCCGTAGATCGACACGCCGTTGAACGTGGCAAAGGGGTGCTTCATGCGCTCGGGACCGGGTTCCGACCCGGAGTGCTTGCCGAAGAAGTTATCGTTGTCCGCGGTTGCCAGCCCGGTGTGACTGTCGGTCGAACCGATCATCCCGAACTTGAACGGGTTCGTGCCGAGCTCCTTCTCGAGCTTCAAGCCCAGCTTGAGCCCGCTGCGCGCGTACTCCTTCGCGAGCATCTCGTTCTTCTTCGGCACGCTGAGATTGAGGTTGCCCTTGTCCCATGTGCCGAAATCGGCGAACTCGTCATTGGGGGACAGGTACGGATGCGCTTCGCCGTCGCCCTTGATCTGGGTCGCCTCGTAGAGGCGCTCCCACTTGGCGCGACGCTCCGCGTACTCCTTCGTCAACGGCTTGTTCCCGACCGGGTTGACCAGCGGAAACATGATGCCGTTGGACAGGTTGCCGTTGTGGGCGATCGCGAGCACGTCGCCCCCGGTCTTCTCCTCGTAGGCCTCGAGAACCGTCCACAGGTCTTCCGGGTTCGTGCTGCCATCCGGCGCAAGGGTCGTGAAGGGCACGGTCTGAGACGCCTTCTCGGCGCCGTCGCGGTAGATGACGACGCGGTGCAGGTTGTCACCGGGCGGTACCTGCGACGTCCACTCGTAGCCGATGAAGGCCGTGTAGCGACCCGGCTCGTTGTACTTCTCGGCGGCTGCGATGGTCTTCTGCCAGGCGCGCTTGTACGGCGTGCTGTCCGGACGGTACCGCATGGCCTCCGGAAGCTCGTCGCGTGAGAAGAGGTCGATGACCTCGAGAGCGACCTCGACGCCGTCCTTCCCACCCTTTTGGACCTTGTCGTACCAGCGCTTCCCCGTGGGGTCCTTGAGGAGGTGCGGCGCCCCGGCGAAGAGATCGGGGAACCAGCCCATGTTGTCGGAGTGGTCGGCAACGACGAGGAAGTCCAGCGGCCTGGCGAGCTTGATCCTCCCGGCGGTCGTCGACCGGATCTCCTCGCCGCGCGCGAAGCGATGCGCATCCTCCGGTTCGAGCCGGCAGCCGAACGCGCCTGCATCCAGCGACATGCCCGTATGCAGGTGCGTGTCGCCCCAGAACACACGGGTCGGCACGGCGCCGCCCGCGTACGGGGAGTACGGCCGCCGTGGCATCACCTTCTCGAGTGTCTCCGACGGCGGACGGCCGGCTTCCGAGGCGGGCTGCTCCTCAGCGTGCGAGGGCAAGACGACCCAGAGCAGCGCCCCGAGGAGGACGCCCACCACGGTGATGCGCTTCATGAGAATCTCCACACGGGTTCCGGCGCGGATGGAGATCCTAGGTGCGGCACCGGATGCGCGCAAAGTGCAGTGCGGGCCAAGCGCGGCGCGGCTATCCGCAAACGGCAACCGTGGCCGCCGCAGCTCCTATTTGGCCCCGAGAATCTCGCGCACGAGAGGCTCGAGCTTGGTGAGGCCCGCCTTCCTGCCTTCGGCGATCGAGTCTTCGAGCGGCTGCTTCTTGACCTCGGCGTTGTACATGGCCCAGAGCGCGCCCACGCGGTTGCCGCTGCCGCAGTGGAACCACGTCAGCTTGTCGGACTTCATCGCCTCCTCGAAGGCCGCGTAGGCGCCCTGACGCCGCATCGGGTTCTTCAAGGTCTCCTTGGCAAACGGGATGGACTTGTGCGTGCCGCCGGCACGTACCACGACCGCGCTTTCGTCGAAGTCCTTTACCTCGTCGCGCATGCGAAAGCTCACGATGCTCGCAACCCGCGGCGCGAGCTCCTTCAAGCGCGCCTCGCTCGGCTGCCCGCTACTGAAGGCAAAGCCGCCAAAGGGAATCTCCCCATTCTGGAACACGATCGTCTCAGCGTCTTGCTGCGTTGTCGTCGATTGGGTGTCGCCACCGCAGGCAGCAAGTAGCAGTGCGAGGCACAGAGCGGAGATGTAGGATCGCATGGGCGACACTCTACGCGCGCCGGCGACTGCATCGACCTCGGCCTAGCCGCAATCGGCGAACAGGGCGCATCGAGCAACATGCGAATTGCTAGACTGCGGCGGATACGCGCCGAACCCGGAGCCCGCCATGCTCGAACCAAGCCATCACTACTTCCATAAGGCCGCCGACGTGCTTGGGCTTTCCGACAACCTCCGGACGATCGTGTTGACGCCGATGCGCACCGTGAAGGTCGACGTCGTCACCGAGACCGATGAGGGCAAGCTGCTGCATCACGTGGGTTTCCGCGTGCAGCACAACAACGCGCGGGGCCCCTTCAAGGGAGGACATCACGCGCGCGTTCGACTAGGAGTCCGACAAGCGATATCGCTGCGTTGCGCACCATGGTCCGTCCCTCTCGCCGATTCGACGCGCGTGGAGGCTAACAGATCCGCCCTTCCCGAGGACCCTGTCGATTGCGACAGCGCGAGCAGGGGCGATCCGACCGGCCATCACAACCCCTAGCTACAGCGTGCGTTAGCACCATCGTCGTACGAACGCCATGCACGCGGCCGCAGAAGTACATGGGGACCGCACTAGCGTTGTGCGGCTCTGCGCGGACTCCCTAGAATGAGCGGCCCGTTTCGCGAGGCAGACCAACGCGCGGATGGGGAACAACGAGGTGTGCCGATGACCGATCCGTCCGCTCCCGAGAACGCCGCGTCCAAGAATGCCGCGCAGTTCGTGGGCTTCCAGATCGCAGACCAGGAGTACGCCTTCCCGATCGAGCAGATCCGCGAGATCGTCGTCCTCGACAAGGTGACGCGCACACCCCAGGTCCCGGACTACTGCGAGGGCGTCAGCAACCTGCGCGGTTCGATCATCCCGATCATCAACGTGCGCAAGCTCTTCGGCCTCGATCCGAAGGAGGCCGACAGCGAGACCCGCACCGTCGTCGTCAACGTCGGCGAGAAGACCATGGGATGCACGGTCGACATGGTGTCGCAGGTCATCCGCATCCCGCAGGAAGACATCCAACAGGCCCCCGACACGGTGACAGCCGGCGGCGCCGACTACATCTCCGGCTTCGCGCGGCTCGGCGGCCGCCTGCTCGTCCTTCTCGACATCAACCGGCTGCTGCATCCGGAGCAGCTCGGAACGATCACACAGATCCCGTCTCTGTTCCTCGAGGAAACTACGCAATGACCACGCAAGCGTCCGGCACCGCGACCAAGAAGCGCAAGAAGAACGGGACGAAGACCCAGCTCCTCAAGGCGAAGCTCGACGCCATCGCCCGCTCGTCGGCGGTCATCGAGTTCGACATGGACGGCACGATCCTCGATGCCAACGACCACTTTCTCGATGCGATGGGCTACACGCTCGAAGAGGTCAAGGGCCGCCACCATCGCGTATTCGTCGACGCCGACGTCGGGAGCAGCCCCGAGTACCACGAGTTCTGGGCGAAGCTCAATCGCGGCGAGTATGTTCAGGGCGAGTTCCGCCGCCGGGCGAAGGACGGCTCCGACCTCTACATCAATGCGTCCTACAACCCGGTCTTCGACGCCGCGGGCAAGCCGTATCGCGTCGTCAAGTTCGCCACGTGCGCCACGGAGCAGAAACTCAAGAACGCGGAGTTCGAGGGCCAGATCGACGCCATCAACAAGTCCCAGGCCGTGATCCACTTCAACCCGGACGGCACGATCCAGTGGGCCAACGACAACTTCCTCGACACGATGGGCTACAGCCTCGGCGAGATCCACGGCCAGCACCACAGCATGTTCGCTGCCGACGGCGATGGGGAAACGCAGGCCTACCGCGACTTCTGGGCGAAGCTCAACCGCGGTGAGTACATCACCGGCGAGTTCAAGCGCGCGGGCAAGGACGGCCGCGAAGTCTGGCTACAGGCGACCTACAACCCGATCTTCGATCTGCGCGGCCGCGTCGCGAAGATCGTCAAGTTCGCGACGGACGTCACGGAAGAGAAACTGCGCAACGCCGACTTCGAAGGACAGCTTGCCGCCATCAGCAAGTCGCAGGCGGTCATCGCCTTCAACATGGACGGCACGATCATCACGGCGAACGACAACTTCCTGAACACCATCGGCTACAGCCTCAGCGAGGTGCAGGGCCAACACCACAAGATGTTCCTCGAGAGGGAGGAGGCCGAGAGCGCGGCGTACCGCGAGTTCTGGGAGGCGCTGAACCGGGGTGAGTACGCGTCCGGTCAGTTCAAGCGCGTCGGCAAGGAGGGGAACGAGATCTGGCTCCAGGCGTCCTACAACCCCATCCTCGACCTCAACGAACAGCCTGTGAAGGTCGTCAAGTACGCCACCGACGTCACCGAGCGCGTCCAGCTGCGCCGCAAGGCCGACGAGCTGACGGGTCAGGTGATCGAGAGCGCGCACCAGTTCGCCGAGGGCTCGCGCGTGATCGCCGAGAGCAGCGCGAACCTCTCGGACGGCGCCCAGACCCAGGCGGCCTCCGTCGAAGAGATGTCCGCTGCCGTCGCCGAGCTGACGACTGCGATCCAGGTCATCACCGCGAACGCGGCCAGCGCCAAGTCCCAGGCCGATGAGACCGCGTCATCCGCCGCCGAGAGCGGCCAGACCGTGACCGAGGCGGTCACCGCCATGCGTCTGATCGAGAAGTCCAGCGAGCAGATCAACGACATCATCCAGGTCATCAGCGAGATTTCGAGCCAGACGAACCTCCTGGCGCTCAACGCCGCCATCGAGGCGGCGCGCGCCGGCGAGCACGGGCTCGGCTTCGCCGTGGTCGCCGACGAGGTGCGCAAGCTCGCAGAACGCTCCAGCGAAGCCGCCAAGGAGATCACGCAGCTCATCAAGGAGTCGTCGCGGCGGGTCACGGAGGGCGCGCAGCTCTCCGAGCGGGTAGGCGACGCGCTCTCGGGCATCGTCGAGGCCGTCAACAAGACGGCCGAGGGCATCACCTCGATTGCCGAGCAAACCGAGTCGCAGTCGGCCAGCGCCGAGCAGGTGCAGACGGCCATCAAGTCCGTCACCAACACGACGGAGGCCGGGGCCGTCAGCGCGGAGGAACTCGCCGCCAGCGCCGAGGAGCTCGGTGCCCAGGCCCAGAGCCTCCAAGACCTCATCGCCACGTTCAATTCGTAGATCTCCATCCACAGACCTCAGGCGCGATCGTTGGAACTCGTCCAACTCAACCCCCAGCAATTCGAGCGCTTCAGCGACTTCATCTACGGGAAGAGCGGCATCCGCATCCCCGAGAACAAGTTGACGCTCCTGAGCAACCGCATTCGCAAGCGGCTCAAGGCGGGGGACTGGCCGGACTTCGACGCGTACTACGACCACCTCACGTCCCTGCGCGGCGCGCGCGAGCTCGACTATTTCTTCGATGCGGTGACCACGAACGAGACGTCCTTCTTCCGCACCCCCACCCACTTCGATTGGTTCGGCGGCCCCTTCCTGGAGGACCTCGTCACGGCGACGCGGCTGGGCAAGCGCCCGCGCTCGCTGCGCACGTGGTCGGCCGGGTGCGCCAGCGGAGCGGAGGCCTACACGATGGCGATCTGCCTGCGCGAGAACGCGTACCGCCTCCGTGATTGGGAGCTGTCCATCCTGGGCACGGACATCAGCGAGGCCGCGCTCGAGATGGCCAGAGATGGCGTGTTCGGCGACCGTGCCATGGAGAACGTCTCGGAGAAGCGCCGCAAGCGCTTCTTCCGCCCCGTCGAAGCCGACCGCTGGAAGGTGCGTACGGAGGTGGCGGCGCCGGTGACGTTCGAACGCCAGAACCTGCTGCGGGCCGCGCCGTCTCCCCCTTACGACTGCATCTTTATCCGCAACGTGCTGATCTATTTCGACGAAGCCTCCAAGCGGCGCGCGGTCAAGCATCTCGTCGACGCGCTCGCGCCCGGGGGCTTCCTCGTCGTCGGTCCGTCCGAAGGCATCTACGCCATGCTGGACCCGCTGAAACGCCACTCGGCGTTCCTCTACGAGAAGGTCGCATCATGACCGACGATCGCCGACCCGACGACGTGCCCGAGGAGATGGCTGAGTACCTCAGCACGTTTCTCGACGAGACCGACGAACAGCTGGAGTCTCTCGTCGAGGCGTTGCTCGTCCTTGAAGAGGACGCGCAGAACACCGCGGCTCTCAACGACTCGTTCCGGTTGCTCCACTCCATCAAGGGCGCATCCGGCATGATGGGCCTCGAGAACATCACGCTGCTGACGCATCACCTCGAGAGCCACTTCGAGCTCTTGCGCTCCGGGCTGCGGGTACTCGACCGCCAGACGATGAACATCGTCCTGCGCTGCATCGACTTCCTGCGTGATTGCGTCGAGCGCATGCGCGCCGGCGAGGCGCTCGGTGCCGTCGGTCCGCTGCTCGAAGAGGTCAAGGCGCTCGAGAAGGAGAGTGACGAGCCGGGGGAAGAGACGACGGAAGACGCCGCTCCCCAGTCCGTTCCGCTCGCTGCCGGCGAGGGTCAGCGCCACGTGGTCATCGTCTTCGAATCGGGCCTGCAGCTCGTCGACCTCAAGGCGCGCCTGATCCTCTCCCGCCTGGGCAAGCTGGGCGATGTCGTTGCGACGACGCCGGCGCAGGACGACTTCGACTCCCTGGCGTCCTCCGGACGCCTCGAGCTGGTGCTCGCCACCGAGGCGTCCGCCGAGGAGATCCGCGAGGCAGCCGACGTGGACGGCGTCGGTGCCGTGACCCTCGACGACGACGCCGACGAGCCGACTCCCGCACCGGAACCGACAGTCGACCCGGAGCCCGACCCGGATCCCGAACCCGAGCCCGAGCCGGCGTCCGAGCCGGTGCAGACAGAAGAGGCAGAGCCGGAGCCGGAACCCGCTCCGCCGCCTCCCCAACCCGCGGACGCCGCAGGAGAGCCCGCGCGCCGCAAGCCGGCCACCGTCGAGACGATGCGCGTGGACGTCGAGCGGCTCGACAACCTCATGAACCTCGCCGGCGAGCTGGTCGTCAACCGCGCGCGGTTCAGCCAGGTCGCTGGCAACGTGTCCGAGGTCCTCGGCTCGCGCAACGCGGTGAGCCGCGCACGCGACTTCGCCGACACCTTGCGCCACACGATCGCGCAGCTCGAGAGGAGCGGGAACGGCAACGGCGAGTGGCGCGCGCGCATCGACGAGCTCTCCGACGGCATCGAGCTGCTGGAAGAACAGTCGGAGCTCTGGGACACTGGCCGGCGCTCGCTCGGGGACATCCAAGAGTCGGTCGACCAGCTCACGCGCATCTCCGACAGCCTGCAGCGAAGCGTACTGGGCACGCGCATGGTGCCAGTCGCGCCTCTGTTCAACCGCTTCCGCCGCGTGGTTCGCGACCTCTCGACCGAGCGGGGCAAGCAGGTGAACTTCGAGATCTCCGGCGAGAAGACCGAGCTCGACAAGCGCATGATCGACGAGCTCAGCGAGCCGCTGGTCCATCTCGTGCGCAACTCGATCGATCACGGCCTCGAGTCGCCGGAGGTCCGTTCGCAGCGCGGCAAGCCCGAGCGCGGCACGATCCGGCTCGAGGCACGCCACAGCGGCAACAGCGTGTTCATCGACGTTCGCGACGACGGCGGCGGCATCGACGCGGATCGGATTCGAGGCAAGATCCACGAACGCGGGCTGCTCGGCAGCGACGCCTGCGCACAGCTCACCGACGAGCAAGCGCTCGACTACATCTGGCATCCCGGCTTCAGCACCGCGAGCGAGGTGACCGACATCTCGGGGCGCGGGGTCGGCATGGACGCTGTGAAGACGCGCATACGGGAGCTCAACGGGACGATCGAGCTCGATACGACGCCTGGCGAAGGCACGGTATTCACGATCCGCCTCCCGCTCACGCTCGCGATCATCCACAGCCTGCTGATTCGTGTGCGGGGCGTCTGCTTCTCGATGCCGATCGAGGACGTGCGCGAGATCGTTGCCGTCGCACCCGGCGACGTGGCCACCGTGCACGGTCGCGAGACGATCGACGTCCGCGGAGAGTTCTTGCCGCTGATCGAGATCGACGACGTCTTCGAGTGGAACGACATCGCGGCCGGCGTCGACGCGGCGCCCACAACGGACACGGAAGACGTCGACCAGGTGGTCATCCTCCAGTCCGGCGGCAAGCTGATGGGACTGCGCGTCGAGGCGTTGCTGGGGAGCGAAGATCTCGTGATCAAGTCCCTCTCCCAGAACTTCATCCACATCCGCGGGCTGTCCGGCGCGAGCATCCTCGGCGACGGCACGGTCTGCCTGATGCTCGACGTCAGCAGCGTGTTCGACCTGGCCATCCGCTCCGCGTCCCGGACCGGGGAGGGCTAGCGGTGGACGACGTACTGATCCCGCCCGCGCAGCTCGAAGCAATCCAGGACGCGTTGCATGCGGGCGCCGCCGAGGCATCGACCGCCCTTGGCACCTGGATCGACCGGCCCGCGCGCATCGAGCTCGATGCCGTAGAGCAGGTGCCGCTGCATGACGCCACATCGGCCCTGGGCGACGCCGAGGAGCCGGTGTGCTTCTGCGCCGTGGGCCTGGAGGGCGCGCTCGGCGGCTGCATGATCCTCGCGTTCGACGACCGTAGCGGCCTGACGCTGGCCGATCTGCTGATGGACAAGCCGCCCGGCAGCGCGAGCGAGTGGGGCGACATGGAGCGCTCGGCCGCGGAAGAGACGGCCAACATCGTCTTCTGCGCCTATCTGAATGCCCTGTCACGCGCCATGCGGGCGGACCTGATGCCGACGCCGCCGCGCTTCGCGCGCGACTACCCGTCGAGCCTGCTCGAATTCGCGCTCATGGACCAGGCCGTCGCCGGCGACCGGGTCATGTTCGGTCGCACGCAGTTCCACATCGACGAGACTGCCGTGGACTGGAAGCTCCTCTTCGTGCCCGACGCCGCGTCGATGGCGACACTGCGCGACGCCTTCCCCGGAGGGCAGGCCCAGTGAAGCCGCGCACCAAGCAGACGCCTGCCATCCGGATGGGCGAGATGGCTGTCGCGCAATCGGAGGGCGTGCTGCGCACGCTGCTGGGATCGTGCATCGGTCTCGCGCTCTACGACCGACGGCAGCGCGTGGCGGGCATCGCGCACATCGTGCTGCCGGACTCCAGGGGCAACACGGAAACGCCCGGCAAGTTCGTGGACACCGCGCTCCCCGCGCTATGCGCCGCGATGGAGGAGCTGGCCGGCATCCCGCTCAAGCTCGTGGCCCGCCTCGCGGGCGGCGCCAACATGTTCGCGACCGACGCAGCCCGGCGGATCGGGGACCAGAACATCGAGGCGGCCGAGGCGCTGCTCAAAACGCTGCGTATCCCGGTCGTGGGACGGCATTGCGGCGGCACCCAGGGCCGTCGCATGACGATGGACGTTGCAACCGGCGCGATCACGATCGAGATCGTCGGCTGCGACCCCGAGGAGATCTGAGCGATGAGCAACCGGATGTTGATCGTCGACGACGCCCTGATCATGCGGAAACGCATCCGGGACATCGCGGAGCGTACGGGTTGGACCGTCGTGGGCGAGGCCGCAGACGGCGAAGAGGCGCTGGCGCTCTACGCGGAGACGCGGCCGGATCTGGTCACACTCGACATCGTCATGCCCAACATGGACGGTGTGACGGCATTGAAGCGGCTCATGGCCTCTCACCCCGACGCGCGCGTCGTGATGATCAGCGCGGTGGACCAGCGCGAGAAGCTGACCGCGTGCATCGAGCACGGCGCCATCGACTTCATCGTGAAGCCCTTCCAGACAGCGCGCCTCGAGAGCTTCTTCGAGAAGTACCTGGTGGTGAGCGGCTGATCCCGTGAGCGCGCAGACGGCCCATCCCACGCGCGTTCTCGTCGTGGACGACTCCGCGCTCTACCGGCAGGCCATCTGCAACATCTTGCGGGCCGAATCCGGCATCGAGGTGGTCGGCATCGCCAAGGATGGCGACGAGGCGCTCGCACGGATCCGCGAGCTCGACCCCGACGTGCTCACACTCGACGTCCAGATGCCGGGCATGGACGGCATCGAAGTACTCCGCGAGATGAACCGCCAGGCGCTGAGGCCAAAGGCCATCATGGTGAGCAGCTTCACGGCCGAAGGCGCACAGGTGACGACCGACGCGCTGCTCGAAGGCGCGTTCGACTTCATCCTCAAGCCCTCGGGGAGCGACCTGACGGCCAACCGCCGCACGCTGCGCGACGCCCTGGACGAGAAGATCGGCGCCTTCCGGATGTGGAGCCGCAGCCGGCGCGGCCGCGCGGAGAGGCTGCGGGCGACAGCGGCCGCGGCCCCCGCCGTCGCCCCGGCGAAGCCCGGCAAGGCGCCCTCTGCGGTGTGCCGAGCGGTGCTCATCGCCGCCTCCACCGGCGGCCCCCCCGCGCTACGCGAGGTGCTCTCGAACCTGCCGGGCGACCTGCCCGTTCCCGTGTTCGTCGTGCAGCACATGCCGGCGCGGTACACGTCGGCGCTGGCCCAGCGCCTGGACGGCATCAGTCCACTCACCGTCGAAGAGGCCGAGGACGGAACGCACGCCCGGTCCGGGATGGCCGTGCTCGCACCGGGCGGCAAGCAGATGCTCATCTACAGCCGCGGCGGCAAGGCCTACGTCGAGCTCACGGATGATCCGCCGGAGAACGGCTGCCGTCCGTCGGCGGACTACACGCTGCGGTCGATCGTCGGCGCCTTCGACGGCGACGTGCTCGCGGTTGTCTTGACGGGCATGGGCCGCGACGCGTTCGCGGGCTGCGAGGTCGTCAAGCGCAGCGGCGGCACGGTCTTCGCACAGGACGAAGAGACGTCCACCGTCTACGGCATGCCCAAGGCGGTTGCCGACGGGGACCTGGCCAATCGCATTCTCCCGCTCGAAGGTGTCGCCCGCGCCATCACCAAGCACGTAACGGGGAGCTAGCACCGCGATGGACCCCAGCGACGTCAACGTCCTGATCGCCGAGGACAGCGCCGTACAGGCGCAGATCCTGGAACAGAAGCTGCGCGACGCCGGCTACGGGGTGCGCGTTGCAAGGGACGGCGCGCTCGCGCTCGAGAGCATCCGCGCGGAGCGTCCGACGTTGGTGATCTCCGACATCGAGATGCCCAACATGACGGGCTACGAGCTGTGCAGCGCGGTCAAGAGCGACGCGGACCTTCGGACGATCCCGTTCATCCTGCTCTCCACGCTCAGCGAACCCGAAGACATCATTCGTGGGCTGCACTGCGGCGCGGAGAACTACGTCACCAAGCCGTATGAGCCGGAGTTCCTGCTCTCGCGTGTCGAGTCGGTGCTGCAAACACCGATCGATCCGGATGAGGAAGAGCAAGAGCTCGAGGTGACGCTGGCCGGCAACCGCTACACGGTGAAGGCCGGCCGCCAGCAGGTGCTGAGTCTGCTTGCCTCGACGTTCGAAAACGCGGTCGAGAAGAACAACGAGCTCATCAAGACCAACCAGGAGCTGACGGTCGCGAAGGAGCAACTCACGACGTGGAACGAAAAGCTGGAAGCGGTGAACGCGCAGCTCGAGCAAGCCAACACGCGCATGTCGAACGACCTCAACGCGGCCGCTCGCGTCCAGCAGTCCCTGCTCCCCCACGAGGCGCCCGTCATCAAAGGCGCGCAGATCGCGTGGAACTACACGCCGTGCGACGAACTGGCCGGGGACTTCCTCAACTACTTCCCGCTCGACGACCGCTACGCAGCACTCTTCGTCGTCGACGTCAGCGGCCACGGCGTGGCCTCGTCGTTGTTGTCCGTGACGGTCGGGCGATTGATGACTGCGACGTCGTCCCTGCTGATCGACCGTGACGAGAACGGCGGAACGCGCATCGTTCCCCCCATGGAGGTCGCGCTCGAGCTCAACCGCCGATTCAAGATGAAGGAGCAGGGCGGCCTCTACTTCACGATGGTCTACGGCGTGCTGGACACGGAGACGCTCGAGTTCCGCTACGTGCTCAACGGCCATCCGCAGATGGTCCACGTGCCCGCCGGCGCCGACCCGGTATTGGTCGAGGCCGCCGGTATGGGCATCGGCTGGTTCGACGAGCCCTTGTTCCAGTGCAGCGAAAGCGTCCTACAGCTCTCGCGCGGTGATCGCCTGTATCTCTATTCGGACGGCGTACCCGAAGCCATGGACCCGGACGAGAACGCGTTGGGCGACCGTCAGATGCTCGAGGTGATCGAGCTCGGCAAGAGCCAGCCCCTCGAAGACACCGTGGCCCTGCTCATGAACGTCGTCGAGCGCTGGGCCGGCAGCGGCAGCATCCGCGACGATGTCTCGATCCTGGGGCTCGAGCTCGTGGACCGCGACCCGGCGGGCGCCTGACTCGTCGGTGACCCACGCGCGCTACTCCGGCGGCATGATGAAGAGACTGTGTCTCGCCGCTGGTCTGGTGCTCGCGATCACGTGTGCTCCGCAGGCGCACGCCGCGGATGACGGCACCACCTTCCGCGAGGTCCTCACCGCGATGAAGGCGCCCGCGCCCGATCACCGGCAGGTGCTCACACGCACGTACGGGGTCGACCATCCCAACTGCTGCCGGCCCTGGAAGGAGCGCATCCGCTGGATCGCCTCCATCTATGCCTGGCTTCCCGATGTCTCGGGCGTCACCTGGGACGACGGCGTGCGAAGTGAGTTCGACGTGCCGTTCTCCAGCATCGACAGCATCACCGAGAGCGGCTGGGTGACGTATGTCGAAGCACGCAAGGGCAAGTGGTTCTTCGCGTTGGACTTCATCTACGGAAACCTCCGCGAAGGGGGCACGATCCTCGACGGAACGCTACTCGGCATCGACGCGGAAGTCCGCGTCCAGCAGTGGTTCCTCGACGTCTACCTCGGCTACCGCATCTGGTCGGACGCGATGCGGTTCTCGGGAGGCTGCGGCACGTGCGTGACGCGTTGCCGGGAGCTCTACGCGTTCGCGGGTGGCCGCTACTCACGCAACGAGGTCACGCTGACATCCCGAGTCCGCTTCGGTCCGGCGATGACGCAGCGCCGGACGACAACGGTGGAAGAGCGCTTCGATCCGTTCGTCGGTGTCAAGTTCGCGCAGCCGCTTGGCTGTCGCTGGACGCTCGGGCTGCGGCTGTGGGGCATGATCGAGAGCGAGAACCTCTGGCACACGCAAGGCCAGCTCCTCGTCGACTACCGCTTCGCGCGCCGCTGGCACGCCTACCTCGGCGTTCGCAGCGAACGCATGGAGTCGTCGTCCGGTTCCGGCGCGACGAAGAACGGCATCCGCATGCTCAAGTGGGGTCCGGTGATCGGGGTGGGCTTCACGTTCTAGAACGCCTCCACTACGAAGGATCGTTCTCCTTGCGGCTCGCGTAGACCTGCTTGCGCAGCTCCAGCAGGCGTCCCTTGATCTCGGGAAAGTCCCTCACCATCGCCTCGGACTGAGTGGCAAAGCGCGGGCGGATCTTGCGGATGCGCTGGATGTGTTCCTCCAGCGCGGCGTAGAGCAGCAGCCCCTCGTCGCAGGAGTCGAGATAGACGTCCGGGTGCAGCACGCCCCGGTTCACGAACGAAGCCGCCATGTCCCAGAACGTCATCGCCTGGCGAAGGTGGCCGTGCTCCTCGTGCTCTTCGTCGAGCAGCTCCCGCACCTTGCCCCAGTCGTGGCCGAGGATATGTGTGCGGATCAGATCCCGCGACTGCAAGAGCTCCGGCTCGCGCCGCAGCTCATAGAGCTTCATCGCGATGATGGCGTCACGGAAACCGGGCTTGCGCACTGCCTACTCCTTCGTAACCGGCGGGGAGGCCATCTCAGCGAGCTTGCTCAGGCCCTCCGGGGGCCCGATTGCGACCAACACGGCATCCTCCTCCATCACCAGGTCCGGACCGGGGTTGAAGTGCTGATCGCCCGAGGCGTCGACGACGGCAACGAGCATCACGCCGAAGTCGCGGCGAATGGGTGACTCCTTCAGCGCTAGACCGATCAAGGGCGAACCGGGCTCGAGCGGGAACTCCTCCAGGCCCACACCGCCGTGGCCGCCTTCGCTGGGATCGTTCGTCGCGAGGTTCATCACGCGTGCAAGCGTGGGCGAGATGATCTCGCGCGCCATGTGCTGCGCGCCGATGGTGTAGGGCGACACGACGTGGTCGGCGCCGGCCACGCGGAGCTTCCTGTCCGCGCCCGGCGCACGCGACATCGCGACGATGAGGATGTCGGGGCGCAGCTCCCGGGCACTGAGGATGGTGTAGACGTTGTCAGCGTCGCTCGGCAGGGAACAGAGGATGGCGCGAGCGCTGTCGATGCCCGCCTTCTGGAGGGCATCCTCCTCGGTTGCGTCGTGCACGATGCCGAGCATGCCGTCGTCGTCGGCCTCGTCGATGCGCGCGGCGTCGGTATCGACCACGACGAGCGGTACGCCCTTGGCGTGGATCTGCCGGCCGGTGAGCTGGCCGATGCGGCCGAAGCCGCACAAGATCAGGTGATCCTTGAGTGTGCTGATCTGGCGTTCCATGCGACGCCTCCCGAAGACTTCCGAAATGCGGCCGGCGACGAGCGCGGCGGCGAGCGTCGAGATCGTCAAGGAGACGACGGCGACGCCGAGGATGATGTAGATGGTGGCGAAGATGTACTCGGCCCGGGTGCCCACCAGGTCCCCGTAGCCGACGGTGCTGACCGTGATGACGGCCATGTACAGCGCCTCGATCATGTCGATGTCCTTGGCGTCGCTATCGAGCTTGCTGACGAGCCAGAACCCGACCGTGCCGACCAGGATGACGACGAGCACCGTGTAACCCATGGCGCGGGGTGAGCGCGAAGTCAGCCAGTCGAGGACCTTCGAGCCGAACCCCATGCGCTCGATGTAGTCCTGCTGCTTGCGATCCCGCCGCCACATGCGAGGGAGTATCGCTCAGAGGGCGCGATTCCTGTAGGGGCGACCCTTGTGGTCGCCCCACGACGCGCTCAGCGGATCTGGACGCTGCCTGTCCGGGCGCCCCTTGTGGGCGCCCCGCGGGGGGCTATCCTCCCGTCACCACGCAAGCGCGGAGAGGTGGCCGAGTGGTCGAAGGCGCGCGCTTGGAAAGCGCGTATTCGGGAAACCGGATCGCAGGTTCGAATCCTGTCCTCTCCGCCAATCTCCAAGCGTCTTCCCGACGCGGGCGGCCACAAGGGCCGCCCAAACAGGACGGGACCTGATTCGCTGAACTGCTGGTGGGGCGACCACCAGGGTCGCCCCTACGGCCCCTGTCGGTAGATCCCGCTCCCTCGGTTGACGAGGTTGACGCGGAAGAGGGCGCACCCGTTGTCCAGTGTGTGCGCGCTGGTGCCACCGAAGCCTGCGAACGTGTCGCCGTCCGGCGTCGCCAGGCTCTCGACGGCGAGCGCGTAGATGCGGTCGCCGGGAATCAGCCAACAGATCGCGGACAGGCCGCTCTGCAGGACGTTGCCGAAGAGGAACGACCCGTCCTCCGACACCTCCCGGTAGGCGCGCGGCTGGCCCAGGCCGAGATACGTGGCGCCCATGACACCACCGGTCGTGTTCGACTGGTTGTCGGTCGCCAACACGGGCGGCGGGCCGCCGGACAAACCGTAGGTACCGAAGGTCACACCGTTCGTCGAGCCGACGACGTCGGCGGCGAACTGCGGGATCCGCACGGGGGAGCGCAGGTTCAAGCCGCGCAGCTGACCGAAGACGCCTCCGCCGCTGGACTGAGCGGTGACCGCCGTGCGCGCCAGCGGGACGATCGGGTCGCCACCCGCGGTCTGGCCGAAGAGGTACCACTGCACGCCGCCGGATGCGGCCATCCACGCGACGCTGCCCGTCTCGAACACACAGAGCGTCCCGCTCACGTGGATGTCGGTGATGACCTCGGCCAGGACGACATCGCCCTCGGCCATGATCTCCACGAAGTTCGCCGAGCTGGTGTTGCGGATATAGATCCGCCGATCTGCCGCCGTCGTCGTGGCGACGAGGGCGAAGAAGACCCCCGTCAACTCGACCGCAAACGCGTCGATGCTGACGATGTTGAGCCCGGTGGGCAACGCCGCGCCAACCAGCGCACGCGCCGTGAGATCGGTGCCGTCGACGTCGATGCTGTAGAGGTTCTTCTCGCCGGATGTGTCCTCGGTGACCTGGATCCAGATCCTGCCCCCGCTCTCGATGTGCGGCGTCACTTCGTCGATGTCGTCAACCGTGTCGGCAACGCCCGCCCCTGCGAGGCTGTCTTGATCGAAGAGCAGGCCGACGCGCCCTGAAGCGCCGCCCGGGGCGAGGGCAGCCCCGAGTAGACCGAAGGTGCGCGTGCCGACGTTGTCGATGATGTCGACGTGAGCGAAGAGGTGGCCGTTCCCGACCCAGACGCCGTTGAAGGACGAGATGACGGCGTCGACAAGATCAGGCACCGCATCGCCGATGCTGTAGACGTTGATCACCGCGCCGTTCGGCGCCATCGCGTTGAGTACCGCGGCCTTGG
>JANQJW010000094.1 GCA_028281445.1 Planctomycetota bacterium
TCCTTCCTCATCCAGTGCGATGTCACCGTCGACGATGTACTTGCCGTTCTCGATACTCTCTCGTTCAACGGTCAGCCTGAACTCCTCAAAGGAAGGAACCCCTGGCTCGCTCGCCCACTGCTCAACTAGTGGATCCTCGGTCGCGGGCGGCGTGGTGCTGACCTCCCCCCCGCAGGCGGCCAGGAGAGAGCTCGCGATCCATACGCTTCTCCTCCAGGATGTCGTTTTTCCTTCTTGATGCATTTCGTTGCCTCCCTGTTTTGTGAAACGCGGCTGGGCGTCAGATCCGCCGAACCAATCTGGGTGCCACGCAAGTATCGTTCCACTTGCGGAATCATCGTTCGCTCAGTCGCTGCGCCGAGCTGTGGGAGCCCGTCTCGTGAGGAACAACTGCACGGCGAAACCCGGACCCGAGCAGGGAGGCTAGCCGTTCTGGCATCCGTCTTCGTTTCGGTCGCCGTGCATGCCTTCGGGGTCAAGCCGATTCCGGCCAGCCGCATCCAGCAGCTTTCCCCATCACCGTCGGGCTGGCGCAGTGATTCCGTCGAAGGAGTGGACTTGCCCCGATTTGGCGGACAGATTTGACTGCTTGATTCAGTGGCGAACGTTGGTCTCGAACTCGATGGGTGAAACGTAGTCGAGGTGCGAGTGCAGCCTGACGAGGTTGTAGTAGCTGTCGATGTAGTCTGCCACGTCGCGACGCGTCTCGTATCGGGTTCGCAGTGGGTGCAGCGCCAGCAGCTCCTTCTCGAGCGTGGCGAAGAAGGACTCAGACACGGCATTATCCCAACAGTCACCCTTACGGCTCATGCTCGGTCGGGCCCCGAGTCGCTTGAGCTCAGCGAGGTAGTCGTCGCTGCCGTACCGGCAGTCGCGGTCCGTGTGGTGGATCCAGCCTGGCGTCAGTGCACGCGTCGTAGCGGCCATGCGCAGCGCCGAGAGGGCCAGCTCAGTGTCGATGCGGTCCGACATGGCCCAGCCCACCACGCGCCGCGAGTGAAGGTCGAGCAGGACGGCCAGATACAACCATCCGTCGCTCGTCGCGATGTACGTGATGTCACCCGCGAGCACCTGGTTGGGCCGACGAGCCGTGAAGTTGCGTCCGAGAAGGTTCGGCGCGATGCGCTTGGTGTGCCGCGAGTCCGTCGTCCTTCGAAAGCGCCGTGGCGTATGGGCACGAAGTCCCAGTTTCCGCATGACGCGCGCCACGCGTTTCTTGCTTGGTCTGGGCCCTCGGCGCACGAGAGCGCGTTGGATCCGAGGCGCGCCGTAGCGGCCGCGGTGCCGTTGAAAGACGTCGACGATTTCGGCGCCGAGGCGCGCGTCGTCCAGCGACCGCACGCTCGGCTCGGCAGCCAGCCACCGATAGTAGCCGCTGCGCGACACTCCGAGGACTCGGCAGGCGCGAGCCACCGGGATGTTCTCCCTCTCCGCGTGAATCAGTCCGTACACGGCTACTTCACGTCCTTGGCGAAGAGGGCCGCCGCTTTTTTTAGAAGGGCGTTCTCCGCGTGAGCGTCACGAAGCTCGCGCCGAAGCCGTTCGATCTCTTCGCGATCGCCTTGGCTCGGCGCTGCGACTCCGGTGAGTTCCGGTTCGAATCGAACGCGCCAGCGATGCAGCATACTCGGGCTGACGCCGAGTTCCTTCGCCACCTCGGCGATCGTCTTCGGCCCGCGAGCGAGCAAGCGGCGAACCGCGTCCTTCTTGAATGAATCTTCGTGTGGTCTTCTTCGTGGCATTGGCGGATTTCCCAGGAGAGTAGTCCCTTTCGGGATGTCCACCAAAGCGGGGCAGGCTCACTTCGACATGCCGGTCCTCTGCATGACCGCGACGTTGCCACCTACGCGGCGCCAGGACCTGGAGGACTTAGCGTTGCGCGTCTACCCCAACTCCGATGAGCGCACGTCCTTTGATCGACTGATGCGGGCCGAGACCCATCCCCGATACCTAGTCGCACAAATCGAGAGCGAAGACGATGCGTTCGAGGCCGCAACGGCTGGCATCGCGCGCGGCGAGCGCGTGCTTTGGGTCGTGAATACGGTGGCGCGCTGCCAGCGCATTGCGAAAAAGTTGTGGGGCGTAGGCACCAAGCCGCTCGTCTACCACTCGCGATTCACGCTCGACGACCGAAAAGCGCGACACCGGCAGACTGTGGACGCGTTTCGCCCCGGGCCTG
>JANQJW010000121.1 GCA_028281445.1 Planctomycetota bacterium
CTGCCCCGGAGCTTCTTCCAGGCCTTCTCGTCGTAGGTCTTGGGGAACTTGGACTTCGCGCCGCGCGCCCTGTGGATGCGCTTGGCGAGCGCCACGCACATCTTCTGCATGCGCGCGTCCTTATGGGGCTCGGGGTAGGCGTCCTTGAGGATCTTGTCGACTCTCTTGCGCGCCTTCTTGTGGCGCTTGGCGAGCGTCACCAGCGCGTCGACCGAGATGCCGGTCAAGCCGTTGTTGCACGTGCCCTTGGCGTAGGGCGCGATCACATCGACGCTGCCCGCGTCACCGCAGGCCGCCAGGGCCTGCACGGCGCGAATGCGCAACACGTTGGGATTGAGGCTGTCCTTGGGCTTCTCGACGAGGGACTCGAGCGCGTCTTTGGCCTTCGAATCCGCCGCCTTCTGGAGCACCTTGCACACTTCGTAGCGGAACGGGTCGTTGGGGACTTCGAGCAGCTTCACCGCACGCGTGACGATCGTCTTCGGCGCTTCGTTGGCTAGGAACTGCAGCGCGCGGCTTCGCACGACGATGTCTTCATCGTCGAGTCCCTTCCTTGCGTCGGCTTCCTTCGGTCGCTCTTCGAGCGCGATCGCGCGGAGCTCGGCTTCCTTGAGCTTCTCGTGGGGGCCGGCATAGCGCTGCTTGTCGACCTTCGTGCGCTTCACGGCAGCCAGGAAGCTGTCGACCTTGCGTCCCGTGTGGTTGAGGATCTTCATGGTGGCCGGGTCGGCCAGGAAGAGCTGCGGCCAGCTCGTGACGCCGAAGCGCAGCGAGATGCGCTCGGCGGCGCGGTCCTTCTCGTCTTCTTCGAACGAGCGGTAGACGTAGAGCCAGACGATCTTGTCGTAGGCGGGCTCGAGCTTCTTGTTGGGGAGCAACTGCTCCTCGACGACCACGCAGTGGGGTCAGTAGGTCTTCGTGAAGTAGAGGAAGATCGGCTTCCCCTCCTTGAGTGCCTGCTCCTGTGCCGCCAGCAGGCTGCGCTGCCACGGCGGTCCCTTGGGCGGATTCTCGCTCTTGCCGGCGAACGCGGGGGATGCGAGCGCCAGCAGCAACGCACAGAGGATGGCTCGTTTCATGGTGCCTCCCGGTTCCGGCGCGCGATTGTAGCGACTGCCCCCTATCCGTGGAGGTCCCGGCGGCCAAAGAGACGCATCGCGGCCAGCAGTCCCATCACGGCGGTCAACAACGCGAGGTGCCAGCCGTCGTAGACGAGCTGTGAGTCCCAGCGCTCGTTGAAACCCCGGCCGAGGCGCACCGTCAACTCGCGCAGCTCGTCGGGGACCTGCGCATAGATGCCCTCCAGCACGGCGCGCGGAAGCCCCAGCAGGATGTCGCCGACCTTCACCGCCACGAAGAGCAGGAACGACGCCGATAGCGCGGGCACGAGCGAGTCGAAGAGGCACGAGATCAGGAGTCCGAGCATCGCACTTGCCACGAGGCTGGCCGACGCCGTGATGATCGTGCTCTGCAGATGGCCACGCATCACCTCGGCCGTCTGGAAGACCTGGACCTCGTCGTCTTCGCCGAAGCCCGCGGGCACGAGCTTCGTTACGTCGTCGAGGCCTTGCGTCGCGCCGGCGTAGACGACGCCCGCGGCGCTCACGAGCAGCCCGAAGAGCACGGCGGCGATCACGAGCACCGTTCCCTTCGCCGCGACCCACTCCGCACGGCGGTAGGCGTGCGGGAGGATCATCTTCATCGTGCCCTGGCCGATCTCGCCGGCGACGGCCGTTGCGCCGAGCACGAGGAGCAGGATCTCCGCTGTCCAGAAGCCCGCACCCAGGGAGTGCGCCGCGATCGCCCAGCCCGACTCGCCTTCCAGCGGCTCGTGGCTCCACGCGGTCAAGAGCGTCGCGAGGATCGCGACGAGCAGTCCGCCCTTGAGCAGCTTGCCGCGCTTGAGCTTGAGCCACTCCACGCCGATCAGCACCCAGATGCGCTTCGCGCAGCCGCCTTGGAGCAACGCGACCACGCCGATGACGGGATACGCGAGCAGGTGGAACGACAACGCGCTCGGCGTGAAGAGGACGTCCTGCAGCCAGTCCAGCACCGGAAGCAACGCCACGCTCAGTACCGCGAGCGGCAGCCCGCCCTGCACCAGCGCGCGCAGGAAGGCCGCGAAGCCGTGGCCGCGCGCCGAGGGCAGCAGCGGCAGAAGGCCGAACGCCAGTCCCATGAGTCCGGCCGCGAGGTAGGCGCCCTCGGGCTCGAAGCGGCGCAGGGCGCCATGTACCCAGACCACGGCCGCGATCAACCACAGCACGGTTCCGAGCGAGGGCTTCTTCATCCCATGACCCCCTCGGTCATCTCGATGAAGTAGCGCTCGAGCGTCTCGCGAATCGGGATCACGGAGTGGGGGGGCTGGCCGGCGTCCAGGAGCACGCGGTTGAGCTCGGCCAGCAGACTCTCGTCGCCCGTGACGATGACGTGGCCGCCCTCGCCCGCATGCGGCTTGGCGTTCGCGAGCTTCTCTTCGAGCACAGCCAGCGCCGCGGCGCTGTCCTGGCACTGGAGGCGGAACCCGGAGATCGAACCCGAGAGGAGCTCGTCGATCTTGCCCTCGGCGACGATCTCTCCCCGGTGGATGATGCCGACCTCGTCGCACAGCGACTCGACGTCATGCAGCAGGTGGCTCGACAAGAAGAACGTGACGCCGTGCTCGCGGCGACGCGTCTGGATGATCTCGCGCACCAGGTGGATCGCCGACGGATCCAACCCGTTCATGGGCTCGTCGAGCACGACCAGGCGCGGGTTGCCGATCAACGCCTGCGCGATGCCGAGGCGCTGGCGCATGCCGAGCGAGTAGCCGCCGACGGCGCGCTTGGCGGCCTCCGTCAGCCCGACGGCCTCGAGCAGCTCGTCGACCTCCCCGCGTTCGGCGCGCGCCAGGCGGCCGAAGACGCTGAGGTTCTCGTGTCCGCTGAGGCCTGGATAGAACTGCGGGACTTCGACGAGCGTGCGCAGACCCTCTGCCGCGGGGATGCGATCCGTCGCGAGGTCGTGGCCATCGAGGTAGCTGTGGCCTCGCGTGGGACGGATCAGCCCGGCGAGGATGCGAATTGTCGTCGTCTTGCCCGCGCCGTTCGGACCGATGAAGCCGTAGATCGTGCCGGCCTGGACCTGGAGGTTGATGCCCTTGAGCGCACGTACGGCGCCGTAGTGCTTGGTCAGATCACGGATCTCGAGCAGCGGCTCGGCCACGGTCTCAAGCGTTCGCCGAGGCCGGGTTCCACATCCCCATCACATGGCGGTCGACTTCGTTCGCCGCGTTCGTCCCCATGTAGAAGATCTCTTCCATCCGCGTGCGCGCGTCCTTGGCGTACTCGGCGTCCTTGATCGAGTCGATGTTGATCATCACGTTGTAGGACGCGACCTTCATCGCCGCGCGCGCCAGCTCGGCACCTGCGGCGCCGTCGGAGACGGCGTTCGTGTTGCCGCGCTGCACGGCCTGCTTGGCGAGCGCGATGACCTCGAGACAGCGTTCCATCACCCGGAGCGGTACTTCGCACGCGCCTTTCAGTGCCTCCTGGATGGCGTGGCTGCGGGCGGCCTTCTCCTCGTCGCTCTCCTTGGGCAGGCGAAACGCCGCGCCCACGGCTTCGTAGGCCGCGGCGTCCTCCGCGGCGAGCTCCATGAGCTTCCACTCCTCTTCCTTGGCCTGCTCGGCGACGGCCTGCATTAGCTCCTCGTGGTCGGCGTACTTCTTTCTGCCGATCGTGAGGTTGGCGAGCATGCGGACGAGCGAAGCACCGAGCGCGCCCGTCACCGCGGCACCCGTGCCGCCGCCGGGGGTCGGGCTGTCGCTGCCCAGCGCCTCGATGAAGTCGTTGATGGTGGGGGCGCGGAAGTCGTGCTGCGTCATGGCGTCTCTCCGAGGGGGCCATGTTCTACCCCCATTCGTTGCGGCCACCGAAGTCGCGGACGGGCACAAGGCCCGTCCCTACATGATTTCAGTGCGTGGGCGGCAGCGGGACATGTAGGGGAGGGCCTCGTGCCCTCCCGCGAGTCAAGGAGGTCATCCCGCCTTCGAGCGCATCCACCGCAACTCGAGCGTGCGCCGGTCCACGCGGGCCAGCTCGGTCACCCAGCCGCGTTGGCGCAGCGCGCCGCCCACGGCGCGTAGCCAGCGCGCGAGCGCGGTGCCGCCGCCGTGCTGCAGCAGCCAGAGCAGCTCGCTGGCAGTACGCGGCAGGGAGCGCAGGATCATGCGCACTGACGCGTTCTTCCCGAGCGTACGCACGCGGTTGAGCATGCACTGCGTCGTCACGAAGTGCTTGCCCTTGCGCCGACTACTTGCCTGGAAGGCGTGTTCGACGCTCGCATCAGGCATGTACGACGCGTTCCATCCCGCAAGACGGCAGCGCCAACCGACGTCGACGTCCTCGAAGTACATGAAGAACGAGGGATCGAAGTAGCCGTCGCGCAGCCGTGTCTCTTCCAGCATGCGCCGCCGGTACAGGCCCGCGCCCGCCGTGATGCACAGCACCTCCCCGGGCTCGCGCCTCGCGTCCAGCGGCGCGTCGAAGTCGCGGTCGTGCGCCGAGCCGTCCTTGTGCACGAGGACGCCGGTCGAGTTGAGTCGCCCGCGCCCGCGCAGCAGGATGCGCGGCTGGATCATCCCCACGTCGTCCGGGGCGCTGGCGACCGCCTCCTTCACGATGCGCAGGAACCCGGGCCGCACCTCCGTGTCGTTGTTGAGCGTGAGCACCCAGGGCGCGCGCGATGCCGCGATGCCCCGGTTGCAGCCGTCGGCGAACCCGACGTTCTCCGGCAAGGCGACCACGACGGCGTCCGGCCACGCTTTGCGCGTGACGTGCAGCGAGTCATCCGTCGAGCCATTGTCGACGACGATCAGCTCGACCTCGTCATGAGGCTCGCGGCGCAGCGCGGTGAGGCAGCGCCGCAGCTCGTCGGCGGCGTTCCAGTTGACGATGACGATCGAGAGCGCCGGAGCCATGCCGCTCCTTATCTGGGAGGTCGAAGTCCGTCGCTTTGACGCCCGGCGGGCCGCCGTTCGTCTCGCGGATCGCAGCGAGTCTAGCGCGGCGCGGCTTGTCGCACGCGTCGGCCCTGCTTGACGACCTTGCGGCCGTTCACGAAGACCTGGTGGACCAGGTTGGTTCCCATCCGGTACGGCAGGAACGTGTACGACGGGGCATCGAGCACGACCAGGTTGGCCGGGCGGCCCTTTGCGATCCGGCCGTGGTTCTCCTGCAGGCCGCACGCCGCGGCGGCGTTGCGGGTGATCGCGATGATCACTTCCTCCGGCGTCATGCCGAGCAGACTGCAGCCGAGCGAGGCGGTAAGCGCGAGGTTCTCGGACGGCGCCGTGCCCGGGTTGAAGTCGGTCGCGAGTGCGACCGCGCAACCGGCTTCGATCAGGGCGCGTGCGTTGGGTTTGTGCGTGAGTCCCGTGAAGAGGGCCGCCGCGGGCAAGAGCACCGGAATCACGCCTGCTTTCGCCAGTGCACGGATGCCGCTGCGTCCCGTTGCGTCGACGTGCTCGACCGAGATGGCGCCGAGCTCCGCGGCGAGCTTCGCGCCGCCGCTGTCGCGGAACTGGTCCGCGTGCACCTTGGGTCGCAGGCCATGGCGCTTGCCCGCCCGCAGGATCTCGCGGGCCTCCTTGACGGAGAACGCGCTCTTCTCGACGAACACGTCGCAGAACGAAGCCAGCCGCTGGCGTGCTACGCGCGGGATCATCTGCTCGATCAGCAGCTTGACGTAGGCGGCGCGCGCGCGGTGGTACTCCTTCGGGACCACATGCGCACCGAGAAACGTCCGCGCGGCCGTCATCGGGTGCTGCGCGGCCGCTTTCTGGATCACGCGCAGGCTCTTGACCTCGCTCTCCGGTGTGAGCCCGTAGCCCGACTTCGCCTCGACCGCGGTCGTGCCGTGCAGCAGCATGCTGTCGAGGCGCGCGCGCACGTCGGCCACGAGCGCGCTCTGGGGGGCCTCGCGAAGTGCCTCGGCGGACGCATGGATGCCCCCGCCCGCGGCGAGAATGGCCTCGTAGTCCTCGCCCCGCGTGCGGCGTGCGAACTCGTCCTCGCGCATCTTCGCGAACACCGGGTGGGTGTGCGCATCGACGAAGCCGGGCAGGATCGTGCGGCCGCGGCAGTAGAAGCGCTGCATGCCGCGGTAGGTGCGCGTGATGTCGTTGGTCGGTCCGACGGCGAGGATCTTGCCGCGCCGCACCGCGATCGCGCCGTCTTCGATGACGCGCAGGTCGTTCATCTCCCTCGGGCCGCGCTTGGCTGCCGCGCGCCCGCCGTCGCAGGTCACGACCTGCGCGGCGCCGAGAAGGAGGAGATCGGCGGTTCGCATCGAGGGCTAGCTGTCGACTTCGTCCATGGGCGTTCGAATGTCGTTGTTCTTCGCGAACGACTGTGCGGCGGGATAGCCCGCGTCCACGTGCCGGACGACGCCCATGCCGGGATCTGCGTTGAGCACGTTCTCCAGGCGCCGCGCGGCGGCCTCGGTCCCGTCGGCGACGATGACCTGCCCGGCGTGGATCGACGTGCCGATGCCCGTGCCCCCGCCATGGTGGAGCGAGACCCAGGTGGCGCCGGCCGCGGTGTTGAGCATGGCGTTTAGCAGCGGCCAGTCGGCGATCGCGTCCGAGCCGTCGGCCATGGCCTCCGTTTCGCGGTTGGGGCTCGCGACCGAGCCCGAGTCGAGATGATCGCGTCCGATGACGATGGGCGCCTTGATCTCGCCGTTGGCAACAAGCTCGTTCATGCGCAGCGCGAACGCGGCACGCTCGCCGTAGCCGAGCCAGCAGATGCGCGAGGGCAGGCCCTGGAACTGGATCTTCTCGCGCGCCAGCGTGATCCACTGCTCCATGTAGCTGTCGTCGCCGAACATCTCGAGGGCGAGCTGATCCGTGCGGTAGATGTCGTCGGGGTCGCCCGAGAGCGCGACCCAGCGGAACGGCCCCTTGCCCAGGCAGAACAGCGGACGGATGTAGGCTGGTACGAACCCCTCGATGTCGAAGGGGTTGGGATGGCCCGCCTCCTGCGCACCGCCGCGCAGGTTGTTGCCGTAGTCGAACGTGATCGCGCCGCGGCTCTTGAGCTCGAGCATGAGGTCGATGTGGCGCCGCATCGTGTTCAGCGAACGCGTCTCGTACCCCTTGGGATCGTTCGCGCGCAGTTCCTGGGCTTCGGTCAGCGAGAGCCCTTCGGGTACGTAGCCGCCGATCGGGTCGTGCGCGCTCGTTTGGTCGGTCAGCACGCCCGGCGTGACGTTGCGCTCGATCATCCGGTCCAGCAGGTCGACGATGTTGCAGCACACGCCGATCGAGACGGCCTCTGCCTTGGACGCGTGCTCGATCGCCGCATCGATGGCCGCGTCGATGTCGTCGATGCGCTTGTCGAGGTAGCCGGTCTCGAGCCGCTTGTCGATCCGCGCGCCGTCGACGTCCGCGCCGAGGAAGGTCGCGCCGGCCATGGTCGCGGCGAGGGGCTGGGCGCCGCCCATGCCCCCGAGTCCGCCGGAGACGAGCATCTCGCCGGCCAGCATGCCGTTGAAGTGCGTCCGGCCGCACGCGGCGAACGTCTCGTAGGTGCCCTGCAGGATCCCCTGGCTCCCGATGTAGATCCACGAGCCGGCCGTCATCTGGCCGTACATCGTCAAGCCGAGCCCCTCGAGCCGGCTGTGCTCGTCCCGCGTTGCCCAGTTCGGCACGAGGTGGCTGTTGGCCAGGAGCACCCGCGGCGCGTCCTCGTGGGTGCGGAAGATCGAGACCGGCTTGCCGCTCTGCACGCAGAGGGTCTCGTCCGGCATCATCGTCTCCAGCGCCTGCAGAATCGCGCGGACGGCCTGCCAGGACCGGGCGGCGCGGCCGGTGCCGCCGTAGACCACGAGCTGCTCGGGCGCCTCGGCCACCTCGGGGTCGAGGTTGTTGAGCAGCATCCGCCGCGGGGCCTCCAGCAGCCAGTTGGCGGCCTTGATCTTGGTTCCGCGCGGGGCGCGGACCGGGCCGCCGTAGCCCGCGGTGAAGTCCTTGCCCTGAGGTAGCGTGCCTGCGGTCGTCATGGGAGCTCCCGATTCGAAGGGGCGGCGATTCTACGCCCGCGACTGCGCGAACTCCTGTTGATGCCAGAATGCGAAAACCCATGGCGATTGCCCGGCTGCTTCCCCTCGTGCTGATCCTGGTCCTGGCCGCGCCCGCGCGGCCCGATGACGCGCAGATGTTCGACCCGCGCTTCCGCGAGGGGGCGCCGAGCGACGCGCTCGTGAAGGGGCCGCCACGTCTCTCGCGCGGCCACCTCAATGCCTACGTCGACATGCTCGAAGCCGCGCTCGACATCGCGCTCTCGGCCGAGGACGAGCAGGCGCTCCGTGACGCGCTGGAGAATCGCTTCGATGCCGCGAACGCCAAGGACCGGGAGGCGTTCCTGAGCACGACGGATCTGATCGTGCCGATGCGAGAGCAGGCGCGACGCGGCAATGGTGCCTCGGTGCACGAGATGTTGCGGCGGTTCCGCGGCGGCATGGACGAACAGATCCGGGCGAAGCCGACCGACACCGTGAGCGTTCTGATCACGCGCGCCGTCAAGCGCCGCCACGAGGTCCTGGGTACCGGCGAGCCGCCGCTCAAGGGCATGGCCGCCGATGCCTACATCGAGCTGGTGGAGTTCATTGCCAGCCTCGCGCGCAACCAGCGCGTGCGGCTCTCGCCCGGCCGCCGGTCGGCCCTGCGTGACTACATGGCCAAGGATCTCCTGAAGCTCGACCGCAAGGTCCGGGAGAAGCTCGCGAGGGCCCACCGCTTCTGGCTGCGAACCAAGGCCCGCTGGGATCACAGCAAGGACGTGCGCCGATTCCTGCTGCGCTGGGAAGCCGTGAAGCTCGCCGCGCGTCTCACCCCAGGGACCATGAAGATCGCCCCGGGCAACGAGCTGACCGCCTACGCGCGCGAGTCTGCGCGCGTCGCGGGGGCGATGGAGGCCTTCGACGCCGTGACGGCCCTGGGCCGGAATCCGGCCGCCCTCTTCGAGGCGGTCACCAAGGGGCTGGCCCTCAAGGACCCCGAGCCGACGTTTTCCTTCATGTATCGCTAGATTCTTGTCGTGCGCATCGGCATCGACTACCGGCCGGCGACCTCGGGCAGCGGCGGGATCGCGGCATACACGAACGCGCTCGTCAACGCGCTTGGCGAGGCGTTTCCCGAGGACGAGCTCGAGCTCTACGGCCATCGGTTCCGCAAGGGGAGCGCGGCGGATGTCACTCCGCCGTCCAATGCGCGGTTGCACCGCAGCCGGGTGCCATCCCCCGCGCTGGCGTTGGCGGCGCGCGCCGGGCTCGGCGCCGACCGGCTGCTCGGCACCGTCGATGTGATGCACTGGACGGACTACGTGCGCCTACGCACGACGCGCGCGCCCGTCGTTGCCACGATCCACGACGTGCTCTTCGAGACGCTGCCGGAGTGCTACACGCCCGCGCAGCGAAACCGCCTGGCGGACGTGACCCGGCGGATCGTCGCCGACGCGCAGCACCTCGTCGTTCCCAGCGCGCACGCGCGCGACGCGTTGATCGAGCACTTCGGCGCCTCGGAAGCGCGCACCCACGTCGTGCCCCACGGCGTGGCGCCACTGCCGGACGCGCCGCCGGCCGACGAATACGGTCGCTACGTGCTCGCCGTTGGCACGCTCGAACCGCGCAAGAACCACCAGCGGCTCTTCGCGGCGTTCGAGCGCTTGCACACGCGGGAGCCGGACCTGCGGCTCGTCGTTGCCGGCGCCCGCGGGTGGATGGACAGTGAGGCCTTCGAGCACATGCGCATGCGCGCGCACATCGTGTACGAAGGGGCTGTCGACAGGGAGCGCCTGAGTGCGCTCTTCACCGGGGCCCTGGCAGTCGCCTATCCGTCTCTCGGGGAGGGCTTCGGGCTGCCGGTGGTCGAGGCGATGAGCAAGGGATGCGCGCTCGTGGTCGGCGCGGGCACGGTCTGCGAGGAGGTCGCCGGGGAGGCCGCGCTCGCTGTGGATCCGCTCGAGGAATCGGCAATCCACGATGCGCTCGAGCAACTGGTCGACGACGAGGCGCTGCGCGATCGGTTGGCCGCGCACGGGGTCGAACGCGCAGCCGGCTACACCTGGCAGCGTGCGGCCGAGCAGACGCGGGCGGTGTACGAAGAGGCGATCGGTTGATCGCGATCGACCTGGCGCCGTTGACGTTCCAGCCGCGCACCGGCGTTGCGCGCGCCCTCGAGGAGCTCCTGCGCGGGTTCGACGCGTACCGTGATCGGCCGCCCACCGCACTCATCATGGGCGACGCGCCCAGCGCGCGCGCCGCGCGGCGCCTGATGCCTGCCCTCGTGCGTCAGCACGGTGCGAGCGTCTTTCTCTCGCCGTGGTCGGCGTTTCCGCGGCTCGAGATTCCCGTCGTGAGTGTCGTCCACGAGCTGCCCTTCGTCGTACACGGACCGATCGAAGGCCGGGTGCGCGCGTGGCGGCACAAGACGTGGCTCGCGCGCAACGCGCGGGACTGTGCGGCGATCGTGACGCCGTCCGAGGCGACGCGGGCCGACCTGCTGCGAGTGCATCCGGAGACCGAAGATCGTGTGCACGTTGTGCCGAACGCGTTCGAGCCTGCCCCGTGGGAGGCCGCGCGCACGCAACCGGCCGACCCGCCCTACGCGATCATGGTTGGCGTCGGCTGGGACAAGCGCATGGCTGCGAAGAAGGGGCTGGACGTGCTGCTCGCCGCGTGGATCCGTGCCGCACCGGCCGGGTGGACGCTGAAGCTCGTCGGCGAACCGGCGCTGAACGTACCGCCCGGGATCCAGGTGCACGCCCAGCCCGATGACGAGACGCTGCGCGGTCTCGTGGCACGCGCTTCGTTGCTGGTCTACCCGTCGCGCTACGAAGGCTTTGGCTATCCACCGCTCGAAGCGATGGCGGCCGGTGTGCCCGTGCTCACGACGAACGCGGGGTCGATTCCCGAGGTGGTAGGGGAGGCGGCCCACGTCGTGGATGCGGGCAGCGTGTCCGCGTTGGCCGACGCCCTGCACACGCTCGGCACGGATGACGCGCGGCGTACGTCGCGCGTCGAGGCCGGAGTGGTCCGTGCACGCGCGTTTGCGCCGCCGGAGGCGGCGCGGCGCATGGTCGAGATCCTCACGTCGGTCGGGGTGCCCGCGTGACGCGCCTGATCGTCGTCGACGCCACGCCCTACGGACCGGGGATGAGCGGCGCGCGGCGACGCTGCGAGGAGCTGCTGCAGCGGCTTCCTGCGCTGCTGCCCGACGATGTCTTCGAGGTGCACTGGGCGCACGACGGCGGCGGTCCCTCACGCTCGATCGAGGCGGACAACCTCGTTCATGCAACGGTCGACGTCTCGTGCCGCGGCGGCGCGCGCCGCTGGATGCGTCGCGCGCGCGACCTCAAGCGCCGCCACGCGCAGGCACCCTTCACGGATCTCTTCACCGATCACGGGCCGGTCGTCTACCCGCGCCGGGTGCGCAACCTGGTCACGCTGCACGACCTGCGGTTCCTGCACGGCTACGGCGGTACGTTGCGCGCGCTCTACGGGCGCTTTCGCTACGGCGCTGTGTTGCGGCGGGCGGCGGCCGTGATTGCCGTGTCCCGCAGTGTGGGCGACGAAGCGACGCGCACGTACGACCTGGACGCGCGGCGCGTCCTCGTCGCTGCGAACGCGGCTGCCGACGTGTTCCGTCAACCGCCGGCGGAGAGCGTGCGGCGCGGGGCGCTCGTGGTCGGGCGCGACGAGCCGCGCAAGGCACGCGGGGCCGCGGTGGCCGCGGCGCGTGAGGCCGGTGTCGCACTCGAGATCGTCGACGGCGAGATCGACGACATGACGCTGGCTGCGAAGTACGGGGCGGCCCAGTGGCTGCTCGCCCCTTCGCTGCTGGAGGGCTTCGACCTGCCGGTGGTCGAGGCGCTGGCCTGCGGCACTCCGGTCATCGCATCCGACATCGGCCCGCATCGCGACCTCGTCGATGCAGGCGCTCAGGGCATCACGCTGGCCGGTGTGCCGGCGAACAACGGTGCGTGGAACTGGCCGGCGGCCGTGGCGGCCCTGCGGGAGAGGCCGCCGCTAACCGCAGCACCGCCTCCCGACACATGGGACGACGCGGCAGAGGCGATCGCCGGTCTTTTCTCGTCGTCGCCCGAGCGCGCTCAATCGTGACTATGATCGTGCCCGTGACCGGCGCGCCCATCGAGAACGAGATCCGTCGCTTCCTCCGTCGGGTGCGCGTTGCGCGCTTCCTCGGCGCGCTGTGCGAGGGGCTCGTCTTCGTTGCGCTTGCGCTGGCGGCGGTGTTGCTCGTACTCCGCACGTTCGATGTCGCGCTGGAACCCTCCCCATGGTGGGGCCTCTTCGCTCTGCCTGCGTTGGGCTGGGCTGTGTTCACCGTCCGGCAGCTTCCATTCGGACGGACCGCAAGCGCGGCGCACCTCGATCGTCGCCTCGGCCTCGACGGGCTCCTCTTGACCGCGATCGAGCGCGACACGGCGGGCTACAACGGCACGCTACGCGCACGCCTCCAGGCAGCGCGTGACGCCCTGCCGCGCGTCCGCTACCGCGTGCTCGGTGCGCGTCTCGGTCTCGCCGCCGCGGTCGTACTCGTCCTGTTGTTCCTGCCGGCGCCCGAGCCGCGCGGTGCGGAGGCCAACCCGCTGGTCGCGGACACGCTGGCCGACTACCAGGAGAAGCTCGACGCCCTCGAAGAAGAGGAAGGCCTGCGGGAGGAAGTGCACGAGGAGTTGACCGAGCGGCTCGACGAGCTCAAGAAGAAGCTCGATGAGAATGGCAACGTCGAGTGGAAGGATCTCGACGCGCTCGAAGATGCCCTGGAGCACCAGCAAGCGCTGGAGGCTTCGCGTCTCGCGCGCTCGCGTGAAGACCTGGCCGCTTTCGCCCGCGGTGAAGACGAGAGCATCGAAGGCGGCCTCGAGGTCGCGGCCTCGCGCATGGCCGAGCTGCTGCGCGACGCGGAGATGGCCGGCCTGTTGGACAAGTTGCCCGAAGGACTCAAGCAGAAGCTCGGCGCCGGCGCGTCCAATGCAGCAGGTCTCGATGGACTGAAGGGCCTCGACGAGCAAGCGCTCAAGCAGCTTGCCGCTGCGCTCGCGCAGAGTGCTGACGACAAGCTCGCCGGGCTCTCGGCGGAAGGCCTCGATGCGTTGGGCGAGCTCGGAACGCTCGACGAACTGATCACCGACGAGATGCTGGCGCAGCTGGGGGATCCGTGCGGCTTGTGCGACGGCGGCGAAGGCGACTGCCCGGGGTGAGCGGGTTCGGGGAAGTTCGGCCTGGGTTCGGGCCGCAAGGCAGGCAAAGGTGGGCGGGGCAAGCTGACCGCCGGAACGACGGGAATGCGCACGGGCCTCCCGGGGCGTGGCGGCATCACACGCGGACGTGCCGACGCGCATCTCCAGTACACGAACCAGACCAAGGGCACGACGGACGCGTTCAAGGCGAAGAAGCTCCCGCCGGGACTGCGACCGTCCACCGAATGGGAACGCACGGGCCTGCGCCGCGCGACGCCCGATGTGGATCCGAAGCGCGACACGAGCGCCGGACGCGCGGGGGACGTGGGGTCCGGGGAAGCTTCATGGCGGCGGCGCCTGGCGCCGCAGCACCGCGACGTCGTGCGCGAGTTCTTCAGGACCGGGAAGTAGTTGTCAGCGGGGGGATGAGGCGGGATGGGTGATACCGGGCTCCTGGCGCCGGAAGAGGTCGAAGCCGGTCAGAAGCGTCTGCAGGCGGTCCGCGACGGCCTGGGCCGCGTGATCCTCGGACAAGACGAGCTGCTCGATTTCGTCTGCGTCGCGCTCGCCGCGCGCGGCCACGTCTTGCTCGAAGGCCTGCCGGGCCTTGGCAAGACCGAGCTCGTGCGCGCGCTCGGCCGGCTGCTTGGACTCACCTTCGGTCGCGTGCAGTTCACGCCCGACCTCCTACCGAGCGACATCACCGGCGGTCCGATCCTGCAGGAAGAGGAAGGCCGGCGTCAGTTCGTCTTTCAACAGGGGCCGCTGTTCGCCAACCTCGTGCTCGCCGACGAGATCAACCGCGCGTCGCCCAAGACGCAATCCGCGTTGCTCGAGGCGATGCAGGAGCGCCACGTCACCGTCTTCGGCGAGTCGCATCCCTTGCCGGACCCGTTCTTCGTGCTCGCCACGCAGAACCCGATCGAGCTCGAAGGCACGTACCCGTTGCCGGAGGCGCAGCTCGATCGCTTCCTCTTCAAAGTCGAGGTGCCCAGCGTCGGGCAGGACGTGTTGCAGGCGATCCTCACGACGCGTCGTCGCGGCCAGCCGCCGGCCATCGAGCCTGCACTGGACCGCGAGGCGCTCGACGCGCTGTTCACCGCGGTCGACGCCATCTTCCTGCCCGAGCCCGTAGCGGAGTACATCGCGCGCCTCGTCGCCGCCACGCATCCCGGCACCGGCGTCGAGAAGATCGCCTCGTACGTGCGCTACGGTGCTTCGCCGCGCGCCGCGATCGCGATCGGAGAGGCGGCCCGCGCTGCAGCGCTCCTCGCGGGCCGGCCGAATGTCGACTTCGGCGACGTAGAGCGCGTGGCACCGGCGGCGCTCGGACACCGTCTCGTTCTCGATCACACCGCGCGCCTCGAAGGCGTCACGCCGGCCGACGTCGCCGGCATCGTGCTCGGCGCCGTGGATCCGCTCGCGCGGCCGCTCCCCAAGGACGTCTCGTGATCCCCCGCCTGCGGGCGGCCCTTGCCGTCTTCGGCCTCCTGCTCGTCTTCGCCCTGACCGCGGGGAACGCCCACGGCGACGAGTACGAGGAGGTCGTCATCGACAACCGGGCGGGCCTCGCGATGGCACAGCGCCTGCGCGCGCGCGTGTTGCCTACGCGCGCGGGACGCCGCGTAGGGGGATACGGCTACGCGCGTGTCGAGCTGCTCAACCCGACGGACAAGGCGCACAACGTCACCATGCGCATGACGCCCTCGATGTCGAGCGGCGCGTGCCTCTATACGCGTTCGCGCAAGATCGAGCCCGAGACGCGCGTGACGTTCGACCTGCCGCTGCTCAACAGCCGCTACGGCATGATCCTCACCTTCGAGGTCGACGGCCGGTGGGCGGAGGATCCCGTGCACCTGGGTTCAACGCGGGGAAGCCAGCGCACGCTCTCCGTGCTGCACGTGCAGGCCACGCGCGAGTGGGACTTCAAGAAGCTGTTGGAGTCGGAGATGCGTCGGCTCGGTCCCGCGGGGCGGCCTGTCGAGCTTCTCTACCGCAAGCCCAGCGAGCTGCCCGGCCACTGGTCCCTGCTCAGCGGCTTCGACATCGTCATCGCCGACTCGCACGCGTTCGACGCCGAGCTCCAGCACGTGTTGCTGCGCTACATCGCCGGTGGGGGCAACCTAGTCGTTGCGCCTCGCACCCGGAGCGTCGAGGGGCCGTTGTCGGAGTTGAAAGAGGGAGAGGGCCACTACGGGCTCGGTCGGTGGATCGTCCTCAGTGATCGCGGGCACAACTCGCGACGTTGGGTAGAGAAGTGGCTTCGGCAGGGTGCCGGCGAACGCGTGGGGATCCTCTCCGTTGCGTCGCGCGCGCAGGCCGGGCGCCTGCCCGACTCGATGTGGCTGCCGCTGCAGATCCCCGGCATCGGCGAGGTACCGACCGGGGTGTTCTTCGTGCTGATCCTGCTCTTCGCGATCCTGGTCGGCCCGGTCAGCTACATCTACTTCCGCCGCCGCCGCAAGCTGCCGTTACTGCTCGTCACCGTGCCGGCGGCCGGCTTTCTCTGCACGGCCGCCATCCTCGGCTACGGCTTCTTCAAAGAGGGCTTCGGGGTCATTGGAAGCCAGCGCAGCATTAGCGTGTTGGACCAGGCGTCCCAGTTCGCGGTGTCCCACGCGAGCCGCACGCTCTACGCAGGTCTCCAGCCCAGCGCGCTCGATCCGGGGCCCGACACGCTGCTGGTGCCCACGTCGTTCGCCCCCGACGAGCGCTACGACGAGTCGCTCTCCTACTTCCAGGTCGACCTCGACGCCGGCTTTCGCGTGGACGGCAGCGTGTTGCCGTCCCGCACGGCGACAGGGTTCGTGACCACCAGCGTCGGCCGCGCGCGCGACCGCCTTCGCTTTCGACGGCGTGTGGAGGGGGGCTACGACGTGTTGGCTTCGCCGGACTTCGGACTCGCCCTCGTGGACCGCTCCGTCCTGTTTCGCCATCAGGACGGCAGCTACTACCTCGGTTCCGGCGGCGTGGTCGAGAAGCTCGAGCGGCTCGGCCCCTGGTCCGGCGGCACCGTGGCGGACCTCATCGACGGGGTCAGCGAGATGCGGCTCGGTCCGGGCCGCATCATGCACGGCAACGAGTGGCGTTTGCGCTCACGCTTCTACACGGAGTCGTCGCTGCTCGCGGTCGCCGCCGGGACGGTCTCCCTTGGGACCTGGCTCAAGCACCGCCTCGAGAAGATGCCCAGAGGCAGCTACCTGGCGCGCATGCGGCGCCCGCCGCTGGCCGACGGGCTCGGGCTCGACATCGACTACCGCGCAGAGGAGCACCTCGTCCTTGGCCTGCTTGGTCCGGAGGACGTGATCGATGAATAGCGCGCCGCTGCTCGAGGTCCGTCACGTCTCCCGCGCCTTCGGCAAGGTGCAGGCGGTGCAAAACGTCTCGTTCACCGTCGGCCGCGGCGAAGTCTTCGGTTTCATCGGGCCCAACGGCGCGGGCAAGACGACCACCATGCGCATCCTCGCGACGCTCGACCTGCCCGACTCGGGCGACGCGCTCGTAGACGGACATTCCGTGCTCGAGGAGCCCCGCGAGGCGTGCATGCGCCTCGGCTTCATGGCCGATCGCTTCGTTCCCTACGTGAATCTGCGCGTCGCCGAGTTCCTCGACTTCATGGGGCGCGCCTACGGCCTGCGCGGCAGACAGCGCAAGCAGACGATCGAATCGGTCGTCGACTTCTGCGGGCTCGACGAGTTCCTCGACCGCCCGACCACGGGACTGAGCAAGGGCATGGCGCAGCGGCTGCACCTCGCAAAGACACTGCTGCACGACCCCGGCCTCCTCGTGCTCGATGAGCCCGCCGCCGGCCTCGATCCTCGCGCGCGCGTCGAGTTTCGCGACCT
>JANQJW010000012.1 GCA_028281445.1 Planctomycetota bacterium
AGCGCAAGAGCAAGAAGAGCGACAAGGACGAGAAGGAAGACGAAGACGGTCCCCTCGAGGGGTCCAACAAGCTCGAGGTGGCCAAGAGCAAGCTCGGTCAGACCATCCGGCGAATGGCCAAGGACGTGCACTTCAACGTCGTCTTCTACAGCACGGACGTCTCTGTCTGGCGGAAGCCGCCGTCCATGCACGAGGGCACCAAGCCGAACAAGAGCGACGCGATCAAGTGGTTCTCCGGCCAGGATCCCGAGGGCTCGACGAGTCTCTTCCCCGCCCTCATGAAGGCGCTCGAATACGCCGAGGCCTTTGGCGCCGCGGGCGACAAGAAGAAGCGCAAGAAGGGCTCGAGCGGCGCGAACACGATCTTCCTGTTGTCGGACGGTTCGCCGACGGCCAAGGGCGGTGGCGGTCAGCTTCCGCAGGGTGAGATCGAGAAGCAGCTCAAGCGGTTCCTCAAGAAGAACGAGCTCTACCGCGTCGTGGTGCACACGATCGGCGTCGGCCCCGGCCACAACCGCTCGCTCATGCGGCGCATTGCGAGCGCCACGGGCGGCGAGTACCGCGCGGTGGGCGTGGATTGAGAATCCGTTCATCGCGGGCCGACCACTCGGCCCTACCGACCTCGGGTCGCCCCTACATCGATCCCTCACCTGGGCGCGTACGCTGTGAGACTCGCGATGTAGGGGCGACCCGAGCGGAGCGAGTGGTCGGCCCGCGCACTCCCAAGCCGCAGTCACACCAACGACCGACCTCCGTCCACGTTCAGAACGACGCCGGTCAGGTACTCCGCGCGCACGAGGAAGAGCGCCGCATGCGCGATGTCCTCCGCGCTGCCCCAGCGCTTGAGGAGGGACGCGGCCACCGCCTTTTCACCCTGGTCGTCTGCGCCGCCGGCAGGCGGCAGCATGGCGCCCGGGGCGATGCAGTTCGCGCGTACGGTCGGGGCCAGCGCCTTGGCGAAGCCCTTCGTGAGGTTGATGACGGCCGCCTTGCTCGCGCTGTAGGGCACGTAGCCCGGCCACGGGCTGTGTCCTGCCACGTCCGCGATGTTGACGATCGCGCCACCGTCTCCAGCGCGCATTACTCGGCCTGCGTGCAGGGACAAGGCGTACACGGAACGCGCGTTGGCCGCCATGTGGAGGTCGAAATCAGCAACCGTCATGGCATCGAGCGGCGTGCGTTCGAAGATCGCCGCGTTGTTGATCAGGATGTCGATGCCACCCAGTGACTCATGCGTCACTTCGATCAGGCGCTCGCATGCAACCTCGTCTGTCAGATCCCCGTCGCATAATGAGGCGACAGCGCCCCAATTCGACTCTCTCGACTCCTCCAACAATGCAACCGTTTCCTCGGCTCCATCACGATCACTGCGGTAGTGCACGGCAACGCTCGCGCCCGCAGAGCCCAGACAAAGCGCGATTGCGCGGCCCAGGCGACGAGAGCCGCCCGTCACGAGCGCCTTGCGACCTACGAGCGGCGGTGTGGAGGAGTCACGCGTCATGACACTGTTTTTCCACGCACTTGTAAGAAGTGCCAGCGCGGGATATCCGAAAACGGCATGTGTTAAAAGCGCTTTGACGGGACTGGTCCCTCTCGGCACTTTTTCCTATCGTTCTGCGCAGCGAGTACGACGCTCGCAGGCAGACCTTGTGTTACGCCGCGTCGAGGCAGTGCGGCGGTTGTTGAGACTCTAGGGAGCAGGCGCTATGCCCGATCCGCGTGCGCACGTTGCACTTCTCGTTGACTTCGCCAATTTGCGGCAGCAGATCAACCAACCGGAAGATGAGGGTGACGCGACGCCGACCGGCCGCGACATTGCGCGTTCTCTCGTTCAGTTCGGCGATGCGTTCGGCCGCGTAGGCCTCGCGCGCGCCTACGCCGACTGGTCTCGTGACCCCGATGTCGCCCGTCAACTCAACGGAACGCGTCTCGCACCCGTGCTCGTTCCCGCAACGCAGGACGGCGAAGATCGCAGCCACATCCAGCTCACCGTGGACGCCATGGAAGCGCTCTTCAACGGCGATGAGCCGGACGCGTTCATCGTTGTCTCCAGCGATCCGAGCCTCGTGCCTCTCGTCCAGGCCATCCGCAGCGACGGCAGCGAGGTCATCGTCGTCGCAGCGGATACCGCGCTCGCCGAGGAGATGAGCGCCGAGGCCGACCAGTTCTTCAGCGTCGAGGACGTGCTTGACGGCAAGCGCGGCGCATCGGTCACGCCGCGTGCGTTCCGCACCGAGCGCAACGGCGGCACCAGCCGTCCCCAGAGTGCCGGTCGTGCTGCCCGCGGCCGCCGCGAGGAGCGCGATCGCGGCGCACGCGATTTCAGCCAGTCGCTGCTGCGCGAGCCCGACTTCGAAGACTACGACTGGACCCGCTTCGTCCGTCTCATCGACGAGCTCGAGCAGCGCCTGCCCTTCGTTGGCGTGCGCTACCTCGTGAACAAGGTCCTCGGCCCGCACAACTGCGGCATCGAGGATCCGCGCATCAAGCGCGACCTCATCAACCAGGCCGTCGACGAGGGCCTGATCGAGATGTACGCAGTCGGCAACGTGAACGACCGCACGGATCCCGTCACGGCCTGCCGCCTCGACCGCGAAAACGAGATCGTGGTGGAGGTTCTCGGCCCCGGCACGCGCGCCGCCGCCGCCGAGGGGGACGAGGAGCCGCTGCCCGAGCCCGAGTTCGGGGAGTTCACCCCGTCGGCCCGCGCGTAGGCCCAAAGCGGCCCTTCGGAAGACCCACCGGCCCACTTCGTTTGATTTCTGTGACAGGTCCGTGCCCGGGCTCTGCCCCCGGTACTTGACCGACCCTGAGTCTGCGGCAGAAGTACGGGATTCCCCGCGAGGTCTCCGGGCCGGAGCGCCCCGGGCAGGGACGGGGAATGGAGGTATGAGCCCATGATCGAGGTTCGCGACCTCACCAAGAACTACGGTGAAGTGAAGGCGCTCCGCGGCGTCAGCTTCGACATCGAGCCCGGCCACGTCGTCGGTCTGCTCGGTCCGAACGGCGCCGGCAAGTCGACGCTGATGCGGATCGTGACCGGCTACCTGGCCCAGACGACCGGTAGCGTGTCGCTCAACGGGGTCGACGTCCTCGACGATCCGATCACGTGCCAGCGCCAGATCGGCTACCTGCCGGAAGGCAACCCGCTCTACCTGGAGATGCGCCTGCGCGAGATCCTGCGCTTCACCGCGGACATGCGCGGCATCGAGAAGAGCGAGCGTCCGGCCGCGATCGGCGCGGCCATTCGCGACGCCGGTCTCGTGGGCCGGGAGCACCAGCTCATCGGCTCGTTCTCCCGCGGCTTCCGGCAGCGCGTCGGACTCGCGATGGCGCTGCTTCACAGTCCGCCCGTCCTGATCCTCGACGAGCCGAGCTCGGGTCTCGACCCGACGCAGCAGGCGGAGATGCGCCGTTTGATCCGCGACCTGGGTGAGACGCGCACCGTCGTCTTCTCGACGCACATCCTGCCGGAGGTCGAAGCAACGTGCGATCGCGTGCTCCTGATTGGCAACGGGGAGCTCGTGCTCGACGGGACGGTCGACGAGATCCGCGAACAGGCGGCCACAGGTCACTCGATTCGCGTCCTCGTGCGTTCCGACGCCGATGACGCGCGCGCTACGTTCCAGGCGCTGTCGTTCGCCACCGGCGTCGAGGTGCATCCGAACCAGCCCGCCGGCGGCATCGCCACGGTGCTCGTGCACACGAACGGCGCGCCGGAGCACGGTCAGCTCGAAGAAGCGTCGGGCGCCGCGTTCAAGGCCGGACTCGGCCTCGTGGGTCTCGATGTCGAGCGTCCCTCGCTGGAGGTCGACTTCGCACGGTTGACATCCGAGTCGTGGCGCGAAGAGCACCTCATCGAGCCCGCGGCGAACGGCGAGGCTGGGGACGCGCCTGCGCCCGAAGAGGAGAAGGATGAGAAGGGAGAGACGGACTGATGGGTGAGATCTTCGCCGTCTACCGCAAGGAGATGCGGGCCTACCTGGTGAGCCCCATCCCCTACATCGTCACGGCGCTCTTCGCGGGCGGCATGGCGTGGCGGTTCTTCTTCGATCCCGACAAGGCCTTCTTCGTCTACGACAAGGCCGAGATGTACCGGGGCTTCTTCTTCGAGCTCGAGTACTTCCTCATCATCCTCGTGCCCGTCATCGCGATGGGACAGTGGAGCAACGAGTCCAACGGCGGCACCATCGAGACGCTGGTGACGCTGCCCGTGCGCACGTCCTCGCTCGTCGCGGGCAAGTTCCTCGCCGGCCTCACGCTGATCCTGGTGTGCCTTCTCGCCACGGGGGTCATCCCGGTCACCGTGAGCAACATGGGCGACCTCGACTGGGGGCCGGTCCACGGCGGGTACTTCGGCGCGTTCCTATTCTGCGCCGCGTTGCTCGCGCTGGGCATCTGGGTGTCCTCGCTGACGCGCTACCAGATCGTGTCGTTCGTCCTGACGCTGTTCGCGGGACTCGTGCTGGTCGGCATGTACGACCTCGCCAACGAGACGGGGCCGCTCGCGCCCATCCTCGAGCAACTCTCGCTGTCGTCGCACTACCAGGCGATGGGGCGTGGCGTCATCGACCTGCGTGACGTCCTCTACTTTGTCAGCTTTGCCGCGTTCTTCCTCTACCTGAACGTGCAGACGATCGAGAACCGGAGGTATCGCTGATCATGGAAGGCCGCAACCTGCAGATTCGCCGGCTGTCCTGGATGAGCAGCATCTTGCTGTTCGCCGTGATCGTGCTGGCCAACATCGTCTTCGCGCGTAGCGCCACGCGCATCGACCTCACCGAAGAAGGCGTCTACACGCTGACGGACGGGTCGAAGCGCATCCTGGCGGGCCTCGAGGACCCCGCGATCATCAAGGTGTTCTGGCAGGGCATTCCCGCGCGCTTCGACAACACGAAGCGCTACGTCGAAGCGCTGCTCGACGAGATGGAGAACGCCGCCAGCGACGAGCGTTTCCAGGTCCAGTGGGTGGACATGGAAGAGGAAGAGGGCAAGAGCGCCGCATCGGAGCTGGGCGTCGAACAGTACGTGTTCGGTGCTGCGCACGGCTCCGAGGTGCGTGAGTCCAAGGGCTACATGAGCCTCACGATCGAGCTCGGCAACGAGAAGCCCGCCATTTTCAATGCGCTCTCGCTGATCGAGGACCAGCTCGAGTACCTGATCGTCGCCACGATCTACCAGCGCAGCCGCACCGAGCGGCCCGTGATCGGCATGGTGGCGCCGCGGCCCCAGTTCAACCCGTTCATGGGCGGACGCCGGCCGCAGGGGCAGTTCAACGACTTCGGCGAGACGATGCGCAAGGCGTTCGGCAACGCCGCGCGCGACTACCTGACGCTCGACCAGCCCATCGAGCCGGACGTCGAGGTGTTGATCCTGACCCGGCCTCGGGCGCTCACCGAGACGCAGGTCTATCACTTCGAGCAGTTCCTGCTGCGCGGCGGACGCGGGATTCTCCTGCTGGATCCGGTCGACATCGACAACGTCTTCGGTGCCGCCTCCCAGCGCGCCGAGCCGCACCTGAGCGGCATGGAGGACTGGCTCTCCCACGTCGGTGTCACTGCGGAACGCGGCGTGGTGGGGGACTTCGAGGCCACGTGCCTCTTCCCCAAGGGCGGTCGAGAGGCCGTGCGCTACCCGTTCTGGCCCAAGGTGCTGCCCGACTTCATGGACCGCGAGAACCCGGTGACGCGCAACCTTGCGCCCATGCCGATGTACTGGCCCGCCGCGTTGTCGGTCGACGAGAAGAAGCAGACGGCCGAGGGCCGCACGGCCACCGTGCTGGCCACCACGAGTGACTCCGGGTATCGCCGCGGCGACATCACGGCGCTCAAGGACACGGCCGAGGATGCCAGCGGCAAGCTGCTGGAGCGCGTGCCGCTGATCGTCATGGTCGAGGGGCCCCTCAAGTCGCTCTGGCTCGGCAAGCCCGTGCCTGGGAGCGAGCCGGAGAAGCCGGCCGACGGCGAGGGCGGGAGCGAAGACGGCGAGGGCTCGGGCGACGGCGCACCGGCGGCCGGTTCACCCGACGGCGATGCCCCTGCCGATCCGCCGAAGAGCGACGAACCGAAGAAGGACGACGCACCCGAGGGTGGCGAGCCGAAGGAAGCGCCCAAGGCCGACGAGCCGAAGAAGGATCCGGGGAAGGACGAGCCCAAGCAGGACGGGTCGGACGGCGACGGCGATGCAGACGCCAAAGAAGACGAGGAGAGCGGCCCCGCGCGCCTCGAGGACGGCGAGATCAAGCTGCTGGTCGTCGGCGACGCGGAGCTGATCTGCGATCAGCTCGGCCCGCGCTTCCCATTCTCGCGCGCGATCAACGGTGTGACCGGCTTCAGCTTCGTTGCGAACGCGGCGGAGTGGATGAGCGGCAGCGACGACCTCCTTGCTCTGCGCGCGCGGGCGACGAACCCGCGCAACCTCGAGCAGATGGAGGACAAGGACCGCGATCTCGTCAAGAACCTGAACCTGTACCTGATACCGCTGCTCGTCCTGCTGGCGGGCATGACGGTCTTCATCGTGCGCAGGAGCTAGTCCGATGAGCAGCAAGCTGAAGACGCTCCAGAAGCGCAATCTCATCTTCGCCGCACTCATCGTCGTACTCGGCGTCGTCGTCGTGTTGCGCGGCAATCCGACCGTGAGTGCGAAGAAGGAGTCGCTCCCCAAGGTCTTCCCGGAGTTCAACCCGGACGACGCACGCATGGTGGAGATCTCCGTCGCTCCCAAGGGGGATCAGCCGGGCCGCAAGCTCGCCTTGCAGCTCGACGCGGGCGGTCGCTGGGTCATGGAGAGCCACTACCGCTACCCGCTGCAGGCGGGCGCGTCGCGTCTGCTCGATGCGATCTCTCGCGCGCGCCGCAGCGCGCTGGTCACGAGCCGAGTCGACACGTTCGATCAGTACGCCGGCAACGAGGGCTGGACCGACGTCACCGTGCTCGACAGCCAGGGGCGCGCCATGGTGCGGTTCGGTCTCGGGAACTACCAGTACCCCGAGACGTTCCTGCGCGTGTCCAGCGGCGGCCAGGAGCAGATCATCAAGGCCTCCAACATCGTGCCGAACGTCGCGGCCACCGACGTGAAGTCGTGGATCGACACGCGCATCTGGCCGAACCTCTCGGCCTCGAAGATGATCCGCATCGACGTCGAGCAGAAGGAAGACAACCGCACGATCACGATCGTGAAGCGCGGCGAGTCGGCGGCCGACATCGAGATGGGGGCGCCGGAGGCCGACGAGGCCAAGGAGAAGATCTACTGGATGGCCTCGCCGGAAGAGGCCGACGCCAAGAGGATCGCGGTCGAGGATCTCGCGCGTGAGTTCACGGGCATGCTGATCGAGGACATCGCGTCCGGCACGATGACGGCGGCCGACCAGGAGAAGTTCGGCCTGAAGGATCCGCAGGTCGTCGTGACTTTCGTGCAGAAGGACGGCGAGAAGGTCACGAAGAACACGCTGCGTGTCGGCGACGCGGACGAGAGCGGTGACAACCGCTACGTCCAGCGTTCGGACGCGCAGTGGGTGTTCAAGGTCCGCAGTGCGAGCCTGAGCCGCATCCGGCAGAACCCGGAAGAGTTCATCGACAAGCCCGAGCCGCCGAAGGACGAAGGCGGAGAGGGCGAGAAGGACGGCGCCGCGGGCAGCCCCGACGGCAACGGCAAGGACGCGTCCGGCGACCCCGACGGCGGTGACCTGCCTGCGATTCCGCCGCCGCTGCCGCCCGAGGATCCCAAGAAGGACGAGCCGAGGGACCCCAAGAAGGACGGCGGCGACTAGCCGCCCTTCGACTCCCTCTCGACAAGCTGGGGGGGTCGCTCAGGGCCTGCGGCTACGCCCTAGCTGCCTTCACGAACGCGCGCGCCTTCTGGGCATCGACCGGCGCGTCCGTCTTCCCACCGCGCTTGATCGACGTGCCGACGATCACGCCGTCGGCGTGTTCGAGGAAGTAGCCGATCGACTCGCGGTCTGCGCCGGAGCCGACGAGTAGCGTCGCTTCGGGTACGTTGATGCGGATGGCCTCGAGGGCATCCTCGTCCACCGGCTCGCCGGTGCGCAGGCCGCTGAGGATGACGGCGTCGGCGCCGCCGCGTTCGAGCGTGTCGCGGATCTCTTCGCTGAGCGCGCGCGGAGCCAGCGGCTGGGCGTGCTTGACACGCGCATCCGCGAAGACCTTGACCCGCGGGGCGATGGTGGCGCGAAGGCGCATCCACTCCGCTGCGCGGCCCTCGATGACACCCTGGTCGGCAACCACGGCACCCGTCAGCACGTTCACGCGGATGAAGTCGAGGTCCGCGGCGGCGGCGATGGCGAGGGCCGACGCCGCGTCGTTGCGGAGCACGTTGACACCCACGGCCATGCGCGGTCCGAGCGCGTCGCGTACGGCCGCGGCCGCGACCGCCATCGAGGCCACCGTCTCGGCGGGGACCCGGTCCTTGAAGAACGGTGCGTCGCCGTAGTTCTCGACGAGCACGCCGTGGAAGCCGGCGCGCTGGAGGAGCTTGGCGTCGCTCACGGCGCGTGCGCGCCAGCGCGCCGCGCGGCGGCCCTTCTTGGGGACGCTCCGGCCCGGCGCGCCAGGCAGCGGCGGCAAGTGCACCATGCCGATCAGCAGGGGGCGCTGGACCAGCGGTTGGCTCGGGGTGGTGCGCTTGGCCGCCATGAGGGGGCAAAGCCTACCGTGGTGGGAGGCGACGCCCGAAAGCGTATGAGTCGCGTCCGAGCGTCACCGGCTTGCCGGGGCGAAGACGCCGCACAGCCGATGAGCTTCTACGCCGGTGCCTTTGCACGAGCAGGCGAGCAAGCGCAGCCTGCGAGAGGCGTCGCCGCGTGTGGCGCAGCGGGTGCTTTCGACACCTCGCCGGCTCGGCGTCTCATGCCATGCACCGCACCCGAAGGTCGAGCATCCGGCAAGCCGTACGCACGCGCGCGAGGTGAAGCCGGCCAACGCTCCTACCGTGGTATGCTCCGCGGCCCGCAAACGTCCATGTCGCGGGCTCTTGCGCCGACAACCCGTTCCTACGGAGAGAAGTTTCATGCCCTTCGAGCTGCCGCCGCTGCCCTACGAAAAGGACGCCTTGGCCCCCGTGATCAGTGCCGAGACGATCGACTTCCACTACGGCAAGCACCACCAGGCCTACGTCACGAACCTGAACAAGCTGACGGACGGCACGGACAACGCCGACAAGAGCCTCGAAGAGGTCATCATGGCGTCCGACGGCGGCCTGTTCAACAACGCCGCGCAGGTCTGGAACCACACCTTCTACTGGCAGTGCATGAAGGCCGGCGGCGGCGGCGACCCGACGGGTGACCTCAAGGATGCGCTCGAGCGTGACTTCGGTTCGCTCGACCAGTTCCGCCAGGACTTCAAGAACGCCGCGGTCGGTCAGTTCGGTTCCGGCTGGGCCTGGCTCGTCGAGCAGGGCGGCAAGCTAGAGATCATGACGACGGCCAACGCGGACCTGCCGATGAAGCACGGCGTCAACGCGCTGATGACGTGCGACGTGTGGGAGCACGCGTACTACGTCGACTTCCGCAACGCGCGTCCCAACTACGTGCAGGCCTTCATCGACAACCTCATCAACTGGGACTTCGCCGCCTCGAACATGAGCGCTTCCTGAGCGTTCTCTCCACAGAGACGCAGAGGCACAGAGCAATGCCCGGCAGAAGCGCGCCGCTCTCCTTGCACTCCTAGCAAGGGTCCGCAAGCGGCGGGCGCCCGGGCCCGGCGATCCGACGACCACCCTGGTCGCTCTGTGCCTCTGTGGACTACGGCAACCGATACACCGCGCCTCGGCGCTTGCCCTCGCGGACGAGCAAGCCGCGCTGCATGAGGTCCTGCAGGTCGCGCAGCCCCGTGCGGGGTGACGTGCCGGCCATCTGGTAGTACTCGCGGTTCGTGCAGCGCCCGTGGCGCGCGAGGTAGTCGAGCAGCTTGCGCTGGCGCGAGTTGAGGTCGTCCTGCGGCGCGCCGCGCGGGGCCAGGAAGGGCCCGCCCTCGCTGTGTGAGCTGTCGAGCTGCAGGTGCTCGGAACCGACCGTCTCCGTCTCGCAGAGCACCGCACAGCGCTCGATCACGTTCTTGAGCTCGCGCACGTTGCCCGGCCACGGGTGGCGGTAGAGCACGTCCATGGCACCCGAGGACAACGCCCTCGGTCCGCCGCCGGCTCTGCGCGTCGCCTCCTTCAGGAACAGGTCGACGAACAGCGGGATTTCTTCGCGGCGGTCCCGCAACGGCGGCACCTCGAGCCGGATGACGTTGAGGCGGTAGTAGAGGTCCTCGCGGAACGCGCCGTCGGCCACCGCCTTCTCGAGGTCGCGGTTCGTCGCGGCGATGATGCGCACGTCCACCGTGATCGTGCGCGTTCCGCCCAGCCGCGTGAACTGGCGCTCCTGAAGCACGCGCAGCAGCTTCACCTGCGCGCTCGGCGTCATCTCCGCCACCTCGTCGAGGAACAGCGTGCCCCCGTCGGCGAGCTCGAAGCGGCCTTCGCGCCGGCGCTCAGCGCCGGTGAACGCGCCTCGCTCGTGGCCGAACAGCTCGCTCTCGAGCAGCGACTCGGGGAAGGCCGCGCAGTTGACGGTGACGAACGGGCGCGATGCGCGCGCGCTGCGGCGATGCACGAGGTTGGCGATCACCTCCTTGCCCGTTCCCGTCTCGCCCGTGATCAGGACCGACGAGTCGGCACGCGCGGCGCGACGCGCGGACTCGACGACGCGCACCATCTGCTCGTTGCGGAAGACCGCCCCCTCCTCAAACGGGGGCATGTCGACCGCGCCCGTGTCCAGGCGCGCGGCGTCCTCCACGTGATCGCCGCCTTCGCGCTGTGCGGCGGCCAACGCGCGTCCTGCGGCGTCGAGCAGGAACTCCACGCTGCGTGCGTCACCGGGACAGCGCGCGATGCCGATCGACACCGTCGTCCCCACCGGCTCGCCGCCCTCGCGCGGCACGACCTCGACGCCGCGCAGGCGCTCGCGTACGGCTTCGGCCAGGTCGCGGACTTCGTCGGGGGTCGCCCCCGGCAGGCGCGCAGCGAGTTGCTCTTCACGCAAGCGGCCGAGCTGTGCCCGGTCTCCGACGACGCCGGCCAGCGCATGCGCGCATGCGCGCTGGAGCTCGCGCGAGAGCTCCACGCCGCGTCGCAGCGTGACGTGTTCGAGGTGGTCGAGTCCGATGCGCAGTAGCACCGCCTGCGGGCCGCCCTGCACGGCGCGCTCGACGTCGGCGCGTAGCGCCGCTTCGAAGGCGGTTGCGCCCGGCAGACGCGTGACATCGTCGAGCGCGGCCAGGCGGTAGAGACGCGCGTTGTTGAGGGACGAGGCGGCGATGCCCCCCAGTGGCTCCAGCAGCCGCCGCGCCTCGGCTTGCGGCACCGCCGCGCGGTCCTTCCAGCCCAACACGGCGAGACCCTGCACCTCACCGCCCGCGCGCAGCGGCACGGCGATCCAGGCCGCGCAGGATGCGAGCAGCCGCTCGCCCATGGGACCCTCCGCCGGCGCGTCCTCGCTTCCCTCGGCGGGGCCGAGGTCGACGGGCGTCTTCGCGTCCAGGGCGCTCGCGAGCCGTCCCGTGGGCGCGAAGGCGCGCTCGGAGAAGCGCTTCTCGGGCGTCGACTCGGCGACGACCGCGAGCGGTCCGCCGGCACCCTGCGCATCGAGCAACAGCGCGTCGTCGGTCTGGAACCGGCCCGCGAAGAGCTGGACGACGACGTCGGCACGCCGACCGAACTCGAGCGACGCCGCCAGGGCCTCCTGCGCACCGCGCAGGAAGTCGAGGTCTTCCACGCGGTGCTTGAGGTCGCGCCGCATCTGATCGAAGGCGATCGCCAGCCGGCCGACCTCGTCCGCGCCGGTCGCGGGGACTTCGACGTCGAACTCCCCTTGACGGACCGAGTCGGTGACGTGTACGAGCCGGCGTACGGGATCGGCCACGCGCCGCGCGACGAGGGCGGCGACGCCGACGACCAGCACGAGCCCGAAGAGGCCCAGCCACACCAGCGGCGTTCGCTGGGAGGCCACGGCGCGGTCGATGGAACCGCGATGCACGCCGAGTGCGAGCCACGCGGCGCCGGCCGTGGGCGCGGCGGGCTGGCGGAACGGCGCGGCCGCTACCAGGTGCTCGTGCGCGTCGCCGGCTGCCCGCGGCAGCAACGCCGCCGTACCGCCCGCGCGATTCGCGCGCAGGTCGTCCTGGTGACGCGCGACCGCGTGACGCAGGTCGCGTCCGCCCCGGCCCGCTTCGACCAGCGGCCGGCCCGTCGTGTCGAGCACGACGGCGGCCGTGTCGTCCGCGTCGAGCGCCTCGGCCAGGCTCGCAGCCAGAAACGCGTCCTCCACGCGGACGCCGACCGTGACGCGCACCCAGTCCTCCGGACCGCCGCTGCGCGACACCCCGACAAGCACGAGGCCGTCCCACGGCGACGATCGGATGCCCGACCGGCCGCCGACACCCTCGAGGAAGCGTGCGCTGTGAAGGCCGGTGGCGCTCTCGCCCAGCGGAATCTGCATCGGCGGGAGACGCGCGCCCGTGATCGAGGCCGTTCCCGCGAGGCCGTAGTCGAGCGCAGAAGCGCCGTGCAGCGCCACGAGCCGTCCGACCTCCGCGGTCTGGCCGGGCTCGAGCTCGGCAACGAGGTGACGCGCCAGCTGATGCGCGGCGTCTTCGACGCGCGACTGCGCGGCTTCGATGCGCCCGAGAACCTGCTGCAGCCCGAATCGCGCCCGTCCTGCGTGGTCGGCTTCGATGCGGTTCGTGTTCTCCCGTTCGACGAGGAAGATCGTCACTGCGAGCGGCACCAGCGCGGCAGCGAGCACGCCAATGCCCAGGCGCCACGAGAGTTGACGCATGCGCCCCGCCGCATCGACGACGAGCAACACGCCGAGAAACAGTGCGACGGCGAGACAGGCGAGCAGGATCACCCGAGCGCGCTTGCGCGTGGCCGCAACCTCGGGCGGCAACGTCTCGAAGAGGACGAGCGGTGCGGCCAGCGGCCCACGCTCGAAGCCCGCGTCGACGCGTACGACCTCGGCGTCCTCGGTGCCCGCGGGCAACGGGCCGAGGTGCGGCCGGAAGTCGGGCGCGCCCGCGGCGAGCAGCAGACCGTCGCGGCCGTACTCGTCCGTGACGACACGCACGGGCGAGCCGTCGACTTCGCGAGCCGTACGGACGATCGTGCCCGCGGCGACGCGCAGCGTGCCGCCTGCACCCGCGTTCTCGATCGATAGAACGCGCGGCAGGCGCTGCGGGTCGATCGGGATCGGCAGCGCCTGGCGCAGATGCGTCGTGCCCATGCTGTCCTGCCACCGGAACGCCTCGCGGCTGCGCAGGCCCGTCGGGCGCCGGATGCCGGGCAGCAGGCGTTCGGAGGTCAGGTGTTCCCCGTTGCGCAGGTCGATTACGGTCGGATCGCGCGCGTCGTCGTACTCGATCGTTACGCGGCCCAGGACGTGGTCGCCGAGAAGGTGCGGGAAGGCCTTCGCCGCGCCGAGCAGCAGCCACAGGCGGTCGGCACCGGCCAGCACGGGGATCGGAACGGCGAACGTCCCCCCGGGCTCCACGATCCGGCCGTGATCGGGGCCGCCCGCGTGCGCCAGGACGGGAACGTGGTCGCGCGTCGTGCCCGTCAGGGCGAGAGCACTCGTGGCGCCGTCGTCGCCGACGAGGTAGAGCGCGCGGAGTCGCGTCGGCGGCGCGCCGCGATCGGGCGTCCAGTCGGCCCGATGCCACGCAGCGACACTCGGGAGCTCGATGGTCAGCGTGGCTTCGCCGCCGACGCCCGGCGGCAGGTACACGTCCGCCGACCCTTCCGCGCCGCTGCGCGACTGGAACGCGAGGCTGCCCAGCCGGACGGGGCTGTGGCGTGCTTGCGGCTCGAAACCCGGCACCACGCGCAGCGCGAAGCGGCGACCCTCCGCAGGGCGGGGCAAGTAGAAGCGATGCGCGCTGCGCAGCGCGACGTCGTAGGCGGGCAGCGCCTCCGTCGGGTCGCTGTGCGCGCCGTCGACGTGGAGCGGAACGAGGGCCGCGTCGACGACGCCGGGCTGGCACGGCACGCGCTCCCCGCTCAGGAGGCGCCGGAGCGCCTGCCGGCGTTCCTGCTCCGTGCCCGGGCCGCTGCCGGCGGTGTAGGCGAGATACTCGGCGTAGACGCGCTGCGCCTCGGTGGCGAGCCCGCCCAGCGTTTCGCGCGCATCCTCGTACGCGCCCGAGACCGAGAGGGTCCCGTAGAGGTACACCGCAAGCGCCACGACGCCCGTTGCGCCGAGACCGATCCACTTCCAGCGCGGGCCGACGCGGGCCAGCAGGCGTGCGCCGGGCCCCGTCAGGACGACGACGGCGACAATGGCGAGCAGCAGTGCGACAAGCGGCCACCACGACGTCTCCTGTTGCGCATAGCCGCTCGCGGGCTGCGCGCGTGCGGGCACGTGCAGCACGCCGAAGTGATCGGGATGGAGGTAGAGGTCGAAGCCCGCGTTCCACGAGAGATAGCTGCCCGGCTTCTCCGGCTCCTCGTCGCTGTCGTTGAGTGCCAAGGCGAAGCCGAGGCGTGCAGCACCGGGTCCTTCGATGTCGAAGTTCTGAAGTGGGATCTCGACCTCGAGATCGTAGGAGCCTTCCCGCGTTTCCCCGCGGACGACGCGGACCCCGTGCAGCCCGCCGGCGTCGAAGTGCATCCGGCGGCCGTGATAGACGACACCCCACGGGATCTCCGGGTTGGCGGGCATCAGGAAGATCTGCCAACAGCCCGCGGTGTACTCGTGCGGCGGCGTGCCCTGCCCTTCGAGGTCGTGGTTGATGAACAGCTCGAGCGAGTCGCCGTGCCACCACGCCCGGCTCGGGTCGTGAAACACCTGGTCGTCCGTGACGGTGATGCCGAAGTAGAGCGACTCGCCGTAGGCGCCGACCCGGACGCGGGCGCTGGCGTCCGCCGGGCCCTCCCAGCGTTCGCGGCGCAGGGGGTGGTTCTGCTCTGCGCGCTCGATGCGCGCCTCGGCGCCGGGGGCCGCGCTGCTCCACTCGTCGAGGCGCCCGTCCATCTCGGGGGCGCTGGCGAAGGCGTGGGCGTCCACGCGACCCGGCCGGGGCGGCGCGTAGGGCCCGTCCGCGGCTTCCGCGAGGCCGAGAAGGGCGAAAACAGCCACCACGGCGAGCGCAGCCCGGAATCGGGCGCTTCGCCGCCTGCACGCGGCGGAATCCCGAGGCGGAATGGTGGTCGCCTGCGCGCGCATTCAAGCCCTTCTTCTGGCAGCCTGGCGGGATTGCCGCCGTCTCGGACACCCCTGGGGCGAATCCGCCGTGCGAATTCCGCCACCCAAACGGCGATTCTACGTTTCGCCGGGCGAGGCGCCACCGGGCAGCTGCGGCCCTGCCTACGAGAGGCTAACGAATCCGCGGCCGAGCCCAGTCGGATCGGCCTGCGGAGGAGCCGCCGGCCGACCGATCTCAGAGGGAGTCGGGGTGCATCGGGCACGTCCGTGTCTCGTCGTACCGACACGCTAGCTTCGACCGCGCGTGGGCTCCCTCTGGATTCGGGGCCCCGCGGATGAGGGAGGACCCATGCGCATGTTGTTCCGGCTCCCGTTCGCGCGTCGCGGCCTCATCGGCGCCTCCCTGGCCGTCCTGCTCGGCCTTGCGGCCGCGCCTCTCGAAGCCGGCGACGTCAAGACGATGCCGGTGGCGCGGACGACGACGTACCGGGCTGCGGGCCCGATGACGGGCATGCAGCTCGCCGCGCACGAGCGCTTCACCTACACCGACGCGCGCACGCACGTGATCCTGCAGAGCGGGCATCTGCGCATCCGGCTCTATCCGGGCACCAACAAGGCGGTCGTCGCCGGCCGCGAGTACACGCTCAAGGACCGCATCGAACGCACAGGCCGGGACGTCTATCTCACCGATCGGGTGGTGCGCTTCCTACGCCGCCAGGCGGGGGTGTTCCGCGCGCAGGAGACGGCCCGTCGCACGGTCGTTGTCGCAAAGCCGCGTGCCCCGCGGCCGCGTCCCGCGCGCCGCAAGCCGACCGTCGTGACCAAGGAGAAGAAGCCTGCGCCCGCACCCGAGCCGGCGGCGCGCCCCGCGGCGCGCACCGACTCGAGCGCCTGGGCGGTGCCCGGGGACGATCGCGAGTGGCGCTACATCGTGCTTCATCACAGTGATGACGAGTCCGGCAGCGTGGCCAAGTACGACCGCTACCACCGCTACACGAAGCGCTGGGAGCACGGCTGCGGCTACCACTTCGTGATCGGCAACGGAACCGAGACCGGCGACGGCGAGGTGGAGATGGGCCCGCGCTGGACCCAACAGCTTCACGGCGCACACGCCAAGACGCCGGACAACCGCTACAACGACTTCGGCGTCGGCATCTGCCTGGTGGGGGACTTCGACGTGGGCACGTCGCGGCCGAGTGGCGCGCAGATGGATGCGCTGGTCGAGTTGACGCGCTGGCTCCAGGAGCGCTACGACATTCCCGGTGACCGCGTCCTCGGCCACTGTGACTGCTGCCCGACCTGCTGTCCCGGCAAGAACTTCCCCTGGGACGAGTACAGGAAGCGAATCAAGTAGCGTCGGCGTCGGGCCGAACCGGGTAGCCTTGGGCCAATGGACCCGGATCACGACCTCGAGGATCGCTTCCACGAAGCCCTCGCTGAAGGCGCTGCATCCGAGATCCTGCGCATTGCCGACGAGCTCCAGCGGGCCAGCGAGTTCCGGCGGAGCCGTGAGCTGCTGAAGCAGGCCTGGGCCGCGCTGCCGACCGAACCGCGCATCGCCGAGCGGCTGCTCGAGATCCATAGCCGGTACCACAAGTGGACCGAGTTCGACGCTCTCGCGAAGCAAGCGCTCGCGGCGCACCCCGACCACGGCGAGCTCTACTTCACGATGGGATGCGGGTACGAGGCGCGCAGGGACTGGCCGAATGCGTGGCGTGCCTTCAGCCATGCAGCTCGCCTTGCACCGGAAGAGGTCGAGCCGGTGTTGCGCATGGCGCGCTGTTACCGTATGGCGCGCAAGACGAAGGATGCGATCGGCATCTTGAACAAGTCGCTCCGGCGTCATCCGCGGTCTGCGCCGCTGCGCGCCGCGCTTGGCTACGCCTACATCCAGGACGAGCAACCGACGAAGGCCGTGCGCTGCTTCGAGCGCGCCGTTGAGCTGCAGCCCGACTGGGGGCCGTACCTCGACGACCTCGCGGGTTCGTTGATGTTGTGCGAGCGCTGGCCCGAAGCCGCGCGCGTCGCGCAGCTCTCCTTGACGAAGCGCAAGCAGAACGAGCGGGCATGGACCGTGTATGCCATCGCGCACAACAAGCTGGGCAACCCCAAGTTCGCCGAGCAGGGCTATCGCAACGCCATCCGGGCGGCGCGCAACCCTTCGCGTGCGCGGGGCAACTACGGGCTGTTCCTGGCCAAGCTGCCCGAGCGGCTGTTGGAGGCGGTGCGTCTTCTGCGGGAGGCCCAGGAGGCGCACCCGGACTGGACGGAGGTGTCGGAGAAGCTGGAGCTGCTGCTGGAGGCGGACGGATGATTCCAGAGATGCGCGCGGAAACACCACCGTCCATGTAGGGGGAGGGCCCTGTGCCCTCCCGCCGCGGCGCGCAGCGGCGCGGAAGGGGCGTTCGCTCGGCAGGGACCGAATCCGCTCGCCGTCGAAGGCGTTGCGATGACCGCGGACGGGCACAAGGCCCGTCCCTACATGATCTTCCATAAGATGGGCGTCATCATGAGACGTCTCCTCTTCCCTTTGCTCGTCCCGTGTCTCCTAGGCGCTCCGCTTGCCGCCGAGGAGTCTTCTTCTCTCACGGCAACCGCCATCCGCGCCGAGGACATGCGCACGCGGCTGGCGTGGTTCGCCTCGGACGAGATGCGCGGTCGCGACACCATCAGTCCCGAAGCCGTCACGGCTTCCGACTGGATCGCCGCCGAGTGGCGCAAGCACGGCGTGCTGCCCAAGGGCACGAACGGCTACTTCCAGCCCTTCGTCGTGCCGCAGCCCGTGCTCAAGGACGGCAACGCCTTGTCGGTCACCGACGACGACGGCACGCAGGCCTACGCGGTCGAGAAGGACTGGAACCCGTTCTCGCTCACGGCCAGCGGCGAGGCGGAAGCCGAGGTCGTCTTCGCGGGCTACGGCATCAACGCGCCGGGAGAGCGCTACAACTACGACGACTACGCCGGCATCGACGTGAAGGGCAAGATCGTCCTCGTCTTCCGCAAGAACCCCGGCTGGCGCGAGGTACGGCACGCCTCATTCACCGCGAAGCTCAACCAGGCGGCCAAGCAGGGCGCCGCGGCGCTGTTGCTCTGCAACAACCCGGCGACGAGCGACGAAGCCAAGCGCGATGCGGTCGGCCATTGGAGCGCGAACCTCGGTTCGCCCGCAGGCTCGGGGCCGATTCCCTATGCCTTCATCAGTCAGGACATCGCGCGGCGCCTGCTGAAGCCCACAGGCAAGACGCTGCACGAGCTCGAGGCCGCGTTGCGCAAGCAAGGGCCGCAGTCACAGACCCTGCCCGGGGTCGAGGTGAAGCTCCGAACGGCGCTGGCGACGGTCGAGGAGGCCAACGCACGCAACGTCGTCGGATTCCTACCCGGCCGTGATCCGGCGTGCGCGCAGGACGTCGTCGTGCTGGGCGCGCACTACGACCACGTGGGCCTGGGGCTCTTCGGGAGTACCGGGGGGCCCGCGGCGGCGGGCAAGATCCACAATGGCGCCGACGACAACGGTTCCGGCACGATCGCACTCATGGAGCTCGCCGAGTGGTTCAGCAAGGGCGAGAACCGGCCGCGGCGTTCGCTGCTGTTCATCGCGTTCACCGGCGAGGAGCGCGGCTTGCTGGGATCGCGCTACTACGTGGACAACCCCACCGTGGCGCTGGCGGACATCGTGCTCATGCTCAACATGGACATGGTCGGCCGCAGCCGCGAAGGACGCGTGCAGGTCGGCGGCGTCGGAACGGCGAAGGGGCTCAAGGACCTCGTGGCCGCGGAGAACAAGCCGCACGACCTCAACATCACCTGGGACCCGCAGGGCACGGCACCCAGTGACAGCACGTCGTTCTTCCGCAAGGGACTCCCGGTCCTCTTCTTCTTCACCGGCCTGCACCCGGACTACCACCGGCCGTCCGACGACATCGAGAAGATCAACTTTGCGGACATGGAGCGCATCGTGCATCTCTGCCGCGATGTGGCACATGAGATCGGCGAGCGGGAGGACCGGCTCGTCTTCACGCGGCCCCCGCCGCGCAAGCGCCCGCCGACGCTCGGCGTCTTCCCGGCGCGCGAGCCCGATGCGCACGGCATCCTCATCGATCGCGTCGTCCCGGGCGGCCCCGCGGAGAAGGCCGGCATGCAGAGCGCCGACGTTCTCGTCTCGATCGCCGGGGAGTCCCTTCGCGATGTGCGCACGCTGCGCCGGGTGTTGTCGAAGCTGCAAGCCGGCAAGACGGTACCCGTCGTCGTTCGCCGGGACGGCGAGGAGATCACGCTCAAGGTCACGTTGACCACGCGGCGCGGCCGCCGATGAACGTCCACATCACGCGCCTGCGCACCGCACTGCTGGGCACGATCCAGATCGCCGGCACGCACGGCGGGATCGTCCGCGTCCAGCTCGACGACGACGGCGACCGCCTGCGCGGCGACTTGCTCCGCCAGTACCCGGACGCGTCCTTCAAGCGGCCCAGCACGATGACCGTCGAGGCGGGCCGCGTGATTCGCGGGTATCTCGGCGGCGGCAGCGACCCGTCGGGCGTTCCCATCGTGCTGCCCGATGCCGGCTTCTCCACGCGGGTCTGGCGCTTCCTGCAGCGCATCCCCTTCGGGCAGGTGCGGACGTACGGTGCGGTGGCCCGGGGCGTGCGCAGTCCGCGCGCCGTGCGGGCCGTCGGCCAGGCCTGCGGCCGCAACCCGGTGCCGCTCGTCGTGCCCTGACACCGCGTGCTCGCCGCCGATCGAAAGCTCGGCGGCTTCAGCGCCGGTCTGGCGCTGAAGCGCAAGTTGCTCGCCCTCGAGGGCATCGAATACCGCTCCTGAGACGCTGGTGGAGGGTTTTCCCTCCGAGCGGGAACGTAGGGGTAGAGGCGCACAGCGCGCCCGATGGAGCTACCTCATGCGACCTATCACCGCCCTGATCGTCGTCCTCCTCTCTGCCGGTCTCGCCTTCTCGATCGGCTGGTTCTCCAAGGACGGGCCCGCGCCCGAAGGCGCCGGTACGACGAAGCCGGCTCCGGCCGCCGACCCGAAGACTGACGAGACGCCCGCACTGGGCGACGGCGTCGAGACGAAGCTGGCCGACGCGCGCCGAAAGCTCTCGGAGGAGCAGGACCGTCGCCGGCGCCTCGAGCAGGAACGCGATCACCTCGTCCGCGAGCTGGCTGCGCGCAAGGCCTCGGCCGAAGGCAACGGCGTCGGGCCCGAAGAGGCGGCCGGCTCGCACGAGCCGCGCTTTCGCTATCAGAAGTTCGAAGAGGCCCTGACCTCGATCGACTGGACGAAGTCCGCCGAGGCCACCGTCAACCTGGCCTCGCTGCTCTCGAAGTGGGGAGAGGAGATCGAGAAGGGCAACAGGACGCCGAACTGGATCGGCCAGCTGCAGCGTTGGAACGGACCGCTCGTCTCGGCAGCCATCTCGGCGCAGAACGCCGAGGTGCCGGGCACGGGCGTCAACGGGGCCTTCTCGCACCCGTCGATCATGGCCAACCTCGTCCAGGCCACGCTGATCGAGGCCGGCGAGCCGCTGGACGAGGACCAGGAGAAGCAGCTGCGCGAGCTCGGTCGCAAGTACGTCGAAGAAGACGCGCGGCGCCTCGACGGCTATCCCGAGGGCACGCTGGCGCTGGAAAAGACCATCGACGAGGCCGCTCTGAAGGACCGCTTCTATGCCGACGTCGATCGGCTGGTGACCAGCGTGCAGCGCGAGATTCTGCACCCCGAGGCGATCCGCGGACGCCTCACCCTGGACCTCTTCTCGAGCGGCATCATCTGGTTGACGATGGCGGAAGCCACCCGCTATACGGACCGCGAGGACCTGGTGAGGCAGATCACGCGGGCGGCGATGCAACACTTCACGCTCGCGGACGAGCACAAGGACGCCGTCCACGAGGCGGCGCGCCGCTGGGGCGGTAGCTTCACGCAGGAGTACCTCGACGAGGAGGCCGACGCACTCTCCCAGGCCGGCCGCGTGACTGTTGCGCGCGTGAACGTCGCGGCGCGAAGCCAGCTCGTCTTCTACAAGACCCTGCTCGAGCGGCTGCCCGCCGACTCTGAACTCGCCAAGCGCGTCCGCAACTCGACACGCATCGTCCTCCCGCTCAAGCGCAGAAACTCCTAGCTCCTGTCCGACACGGCGGCCGGGCTGGGCGTGGGGTCCTCCTCCCGCCCGCCGCCGTGGTCGCGGTAGATCTGCATCATCGTGATCAGCAGGGCGAGGAGCAGCGGACCGAAGACGATGCCCGAGATGCCGAAGAGCCCGATGCCGCTGATGATCGCGAAGAAGAGCAGCATCGGGTGGAGGTCCTCTGCACCGGTGCGGCGTAGGACCCACGGGCGCAGGAAGTTGTCCGACGTACCGACGACCACGGCGCCCCAGATGAGGACGAACCAGCCGCCGAAGTCCTGTCCGGTGAGCAGGAGATAGACGCCTGCCGGGACCCACACCAGCGCGGTGCCGCCGAACGGCAGCAGCGAGAAGCCCATCATCACGACCGACCAGAGCACGGGCGACTGGATGCCGGCCACGACGAACGCGATGCCTCCGAGTGCGCCCTGGATGATGGCGACCAGCACGCCGCCGAGGATGGCCGCCGATGTCGTCTGGTGCAGCGTTCCGAGGATGCGGTCGGTGTCGGGCTCTTCGAGCGGCGAGAGCTCGCACACCATGCGGTGGAGGCGTGGCGCCTCGCGGTAGAGGAAGTAGAGCGTGATCAGGGCGATCACGAGTCCGAACAGGAAGAAGAACGGCGCCATGAAGACCGAGATGGCGCCTTTGGCGACCGGTCCGCTGAAGATCGACTCGGCGAGATCGGGGATTCCGGTCTGGATGCGCTTGAGCGTCGCATCGAGTGACGTGAGGCCGACGTCCGCAAGCACTTCGTCGAGTCCTTTCACGACGTTCGGCACGCTCTCGCGCAGCTCCTTCTGTGTTCGCTGGAAGTCGATGTTGCCTGCTTCCTCGACGACCAGCACGCTCGTCACGATCAGCGGAACGAGGATCACGAGGGCCGTGAACAGGACCATGAAGGCCGACGCGAGGCGCGGCTTGCCCAGCTTGCGAGCCAGCACCCGGTAGGGCCGCGCGGTCACCGCGGCAAGGCACAGGGCCCAAGCGATGGGCACGATGAACGGCCGGAGGATGAGCCCGAACGCCCAAATCGCGAGGCAGGTGACCGCGAACAACAGCAACCCGCGATAGACGGCGCGCTCCACGGTACGGAGGCTAGCTGTGTAGGGGGACGGTCCGGGGGGCGGGGTGTGGGTACTGGGTGCTGAGAACGGGTTCGGGTGATGGGTACTGGGTGCTGAGAACGGGATCGGGTTCGGGTTCGGGGGATGGGTACTGGGTCGGATCCCCAACCCAGCACTCAGCACTCCATCCCGTTCTCGTTCCCGAACCCAGCACCCAGCACTCGACTCTCCATCCCAGGCTTAATCCCAGTACCCTTCGCGCATGCGCGCTCTCGTCATTCCCAAGCACGGCCCGCCCTCGGTGTTCGAAGAGCGCGAGATGCCGGACCGTCGCCTGGCGCCGAAGGATCTGCGCGTTCGGATCGAGGCAGCCGGGGTCAACTTCGCCGATCTCATGGGCCGTGTTGGGCTCTACCCGGATGCGCCGCCCATGCCCTATGCGCCGGGCTACGAGATCGCGGGCGTGGTGGAGGAAGCAGGAGACAAGGTCAATGCCGCCTTTACGCCGGGTACGCGGGTCATGGCCACGACGCGCTTCTGGGGGTACGCCGACAGCGCGCGGATCGCCCAGCACTGGGCGGTTCCGATCCCCGACTCGATCGACTTCGAGACGGCGGCCGCCGTGCCGGTCAACTACCTCACCGCGTATCTCGGGCTGATCCACTGCGGCAACGCCAGGGCCGGTGAACGTGTGCTCGTGCACGGCGGCGCCGGCGGCGTCGGGCTGGCTGTTCTCGATCTCGCCCGGCCGCTCGGCATCGAACTCTACGCAACGGCCGGAAGTGACGAGAAGTGCCGGAAGCTCGAACAACTCGGCGTGGCCAAGGCGTTCAACTACCGCACGCAGGACTACGCCGAGGCGTCGCGCAAGGAGCTACGCGGCGGCGGCTATCAGCTCATCCTTGATCCGCTGGGCCCGGAGTCGTTCCAGAAGGGCATGGACCTGCTCGAGCCCCTGGGCCGCATCGTGTGCTACGGGTTCTCGAGTCTCGTGACCGGCCCCAAGCGCAAGCTGTGGCACGCCGTCACAAGCGTCATGAAGTCGCAGAAGGTGAACCCGATCACGCTGATGAACCAGAACAAGGGCGTGTTCGGTCTCAACCTCGCGCAACTCTTCACCCAGCGCGAGCTCCATCAGACGGCGATGCAACGGATGGCGGAGATGCTCACGGACGGCCACATCAAGCCGACGATCGACCGCACGTTCCCGTTCACAGCCGAAGGCGCAGCCGCGTCGCACACGTATCTGCACGAGCGTCGAAATTTCGGCAAAGTTTTGTTGTCGCGTGGCGACAGCGCGCGCTGACGCGCCCGCCGATCGCCAAACCGTGCGGTCTCGCCGTTTCCGCAAGCCGCCGCGGGTTCGATTGCGCGCAACCGTTCGGATTCGCCCTGCGTGCGGACCTGCACGAGGACGAAAATCCGTGGCCGGAAAGGCCGAGTTTCTGGGCGTTGGGAGGTGGTGTGCTCTCCGGTGCCGCGTTTGGGCCCGGTCGTTGCGTCTATGAGCCCGAACCGGCACGAAGGACCAAGTGATCGGAAACGCACATGACACGCACCACTCCCTCACCCTCCCCTGAAGACGTAATCACCCTGCCTGCGGCAGCGCGGCTCTTGGGCGTCGGACCCACGACACTCAAGCGCTGGAGCGACCAAGGGCGCATTCCCCATACGCGGACACCCGGCGGCCATCGACGCTTCCTGCGAAGCGTCATCATGGACTTCCGGGCATTGGTCGACCCGCGCGCCGGCGTCGGCCAGACCGGCGGACACCTGAGTCTGCGCATGGGCGAACCGCGCGAATGGGTCGACCGAGCCCACACGTTGGCCGACCCCGACCGCATGGAAGCCGCCCTCCTCGCACTGCGTGCAAGCAGCGCGAATTGGGGCGAGACATCCGACGCGGTGTTGCAGGAGTTCCTCGGTCCGCTCTGCGGACGGCACCACGAGGGACGCATCTCCGACGGTGCCTGGCGCGTCCTGCGCCGCAGCGTCGTACGCAGCGCCAATCGCGCGGCAGGGCGTCTTCGTCCCCGCATCGGATCGCCGATCGCACTTCTTGCAAGTCCCGGCGGACGCGCCGGAGACGTCCTGGTAGCCCTCACAGAGGCGGCGCTGCGCGAGCAGGGCATCACGGTTCTCGACGCCGGACGGTGCGAGGATCCCGAGGCGCTCGGCCAGGTGATCGCGGAGCAGCAGCCGCACATCGTGGTGCTTCTCGCACCGGGAAGTGCCGACGCGGCCACACTGCTGCTCCGCATGGGCGGTGCGCTGCGCGAAGCAGCCGTCGACGGCGCCGAGATCTGGTTAGCCGGCGGCGCCGATTGGCCCGCCATGGATGGCGCTCTCCCGCTTCGCACGATGGCAGCGCTCTCGGCCACCGCAGCCCGCAGGAGCGGTGCCGCGGACCCTTACGAAGCGATCGCTCGTGAGGGATAGGCGCTAGGCGCGCGCGGCCCTGGCGTACGCCCGGTGCGTGCCGAGGTGCGCCGGTGAGTTCGTGGACGGATATCCCCCCACCCGTCTCCGGACAATCCGGTTCACCTCCGCGCGCACCGGGCAACTACGCCACCAGGCGGAGTCTTCGCTCGCCAACGCGAACGCGCAACTGCGCGCCCCACGGCAACTCCAGAGCGTCCGACTCGATCCCGTCGCCAAACACGACGCCGCCAGTCTCCATGCGTGAGACGATCGCGAGGATCTCCTCTTCGTCGATGCGGCCCTGTGTGCACTCCGTGCCTGTTGCGAGGCTCGGCCACGCTTCTCGAACGAAGAACGCGAGTGCGTCCTCTGTCGGCTCGGGCAAACACATCGAGGACGCTCGTTCTCGGTGGATCGAGCGCGCCCAGCCAGTGCCGCCTGTGCCCGTCGCGACGATCAGCCCCGAAGAGCTCTGGAACTCGCGCTGATCCCGCCAGCGAATGTCATAGCGCGCGGATTGGTGTGATCGGTGTCCGACGAAGAGCTCGTTGAGGGCCACTAGGGTCTGGCCGTCATCAAGCTCGCCGCGCACCATGGTGCGCTCCTCGACACGCTCGCGGCCGGCATGCACGTCCCGCAGCAGATCGGAAGCGGCCGCCGGCTCGTGGGGCACGAGTACGCCCGGATTGCGCCCGGGTTCGGGATTGAGGCCGATCACGGGCTGTCCGCACAAGTACTTCGACGCATTTGCGACAAGACCGTCTTGCCCGACAACGATGAGGATGTCGTCGTCTTCGAAGAGGAAGCGATCCAGGTCCCCGCGTTCGACCTGCGCGCGCCGCCAGTCGAGCGGGACGGCCGCGCTCGCCAGGGCGAGCCCCGCCTCCAGTGCGCGGTCGCGCGCTTCCACGTCCCCGATCGACTGTCCACGCATCTCGAGGAAGAACCGTGCTTGCTCGCGTGTAGCGTGCCGTTCCAGCAGGCGCGCGTACTCGCTTCGGCGCGTCACGAGTACGACGCGTCGTGTGGCGACCGCCGGCATCGATCAATCCTCCGCGGCGGCGACGGCGTCTGCCTTGCCGCTGACGAGACGGGCACCGGCTTCGGCTAGATCCTGGACCAGCGGGCCGATTCCGTCGGGCGTCAGCTGGATGCGATCGATGCGCTGCAGCTTCCCGGCGAATTCCTGGGCCGCCAGGCCGATCAACACGTGGGCCGGGAGGTCGCGATAGATGTCCATTCGCTGCGTCTCGGCCTGGACGCGCGCCGACTCCACCGCCTCGATGCCGGCCGCCTCGGCTGCCGTCTCCAAGCGGCGCGCTTTGGCTTCGCCGGCCGCTGAGGTCTGGACGACTTCGGCACGTGCTTCGGCCTTCAACCGCGCGCGTTCTGTCCGTGCCTGGACAGCGATGCCCGCAGCTTCCGCCTGCTCCCGCGCACGACGCTGCTCGTTGGAGCCTTCCTGCGCGATCAGGTCTTCTTCGCGACGCGCGAGCTCGATCTGGTTCTGCAACTCGTTCTCGCGAATGGCGCGCTCCTTCTCCACGGCCAACGCGCGACGTTGGAAGACGGCTTCGTCCGAGCGCTGCTGGATCGCCTCGCGGGTAGGCGCCTGTAGAGCCTTCTCGAGCTCTGCGCTGGGCGTCACCGCGCCTATGTGTACGGCGACGGCAGCAAGTCCCATGGCCGCAAGCGCCTCGGACTCTGCCAGGCTCTTCTCGATGAGGTCGCGGACCTCACGCTGGCCGTCTGCGAGCGCTACCCGAACCGCGCGCGCGGATACGTACGCGCTGCCGATCTTCTGGGCGAGCTGCGTGAAGAACTCTTCCAGGCGCTCGAGCGGGCGCTCGAGGTAGCGACCGTTGAACGGGCTGATGGTGAAGTCCACGCGCGAAGCGAGGCGCTCCGGGTCGTCGACCCGGTACGTGATCGATCCTTGCACGCTGACGTCCTGGTAGTCCTCGGAGCGCGCGTGAAACAGGAACGCCACCTCGCGGTCATCGCACGGGACCTCGACGAGACTCGCCGCCAGCGGTGTGAACCAGAACGCGATACCGCGACCGCTCCGCTTCTTCTTGCCGTGGCGGAACAACATCAAGTGCCGGCTCGGCTCGGCGCGTACGTGACGGACAAAGGGGAGGAACTTGATCTGTGCCATGGTTCACCTCTTGCGGGTCATTCCCGCGACGGATTGCAGAATCGATAGAGCTCAGCCGGTCGGTGGAGGACCCCCTGCTCGCGCTCACCCGTGGCTTCAATGAACCCCTCGGCGAGCATGCGACGTCGGAACGAGTCCTTGTTCACCGAATGGCCGAGGACGCTCTCGTGAACACGCTGCAGGCGACGCAGCGTGAAACGCTCGGGCAGCAGCTCGAATCCAATGGGGGCATAGTCGAGCTTCCCACGCAAGCGCATCACGGCAGTAGCGAGCATGCGCGCGTGGTCGAACGCGATGGGAAGATGGGCGTCCGGCCCGTCCACCTGCACGTCTTCGCCTTCGAGTCCCTTCCACGGAACGTGAATCGCGCCAAGATGCAAGGCGCTGTTGCCGCGAAGCGCCTGCTGCATGTTGTCGTAGTCCACCAGCGCGTAGTAGGCGACCGCAATGACGCGCGTGCGTGGATCCCGAGCGACGGCGCCGAACGTGTACAGCTGTTCCGTGAAGACGTCCTGGAGTCCCACGCGCGCAAGGACGCGCTGAACCGCAGCCTCGAGTGACTCGTCCATCCGGACGAAGCTGCCCGGTAGAGCCCAATCCCCCTTGTGCGGATGCTCGTCGCGCCGTGCCATCAGGGCCCAGAGCCGGCCTTCGTGGGCGGTGATGAGCACGACGTCCACCGCGACGGACGGGTGGGGGAAGCGGGATGCGTCGTAGTCGGCCAGGAAGGCCTGCTCGTCGGCTCGGGGATCGTCGCCAGGGCGTTGCATTGCTTGGGTCCTTAGATGCGTGAAGTATATATGCAGTTCACATATATGCAACTAGAATCCAAGCTGGCCCAGGAAATGGGGGTTTGAGGCGCCGGCCCGCTGGTCGGGGGGCTAGTCCTTGACCTTGCCCTCGTCCTTGAGCTTCTCGACGATCGACTTGGCGCGGTTGCGGGTGCCCGTGTCGGGCTGTTCCTGCTCGGTCTTGATGCTCTCCGCGGCAACGTCCGCGAGGTCGTAGAGCTCGAGCCAGCGCTCCTGCTGCGCCAGGATCATCGACAGGTTGTTGAACGCGTCGCGGTAGCCGGTGTCGGTGAACTCGAGCGCGCGGTCGTAGTACATCTCCGCCTTCTTCAGATCGCGCGTCTCGTCGTAAAACTGAAACATGAGGCCGGTGTCGCTGATGATCTGGGCGTTGCTGTAGCGCTTGGCCCAATCCCAGGTGCGCTCGCGCTCATCCGTCCACTCGCCGATGATGTCGCTCGCTTCGACGTAGACGTCGCGGCACTTCTTGAGGATCGGGAGCCACTTGCTAGAGCCCTTGTTTGCGCCATAGGCCTCGCGCAGCGTGAATGCGAGGTTGTTGCGGATGCTGGCGTTGCGCGGCGCCAGCTTCATCAGCTCCTCGTACTCGGCGATGACGCGCTTGCACTCCTTGAAGCTCGAAGCGGCCCTCTTCATGACCGCGCCGCCGTCCTGGATGCGGCGGTCGAGCTCCCAGGCTGAGTAGATGTCGTCCGGGTTGTGCTCCAGGGCCTTGCGATAGGCCTTCACGGCCTTCTCTTCCTCGACCTCCGCCTGGTAGGCCTTGCCGAGGTAGTACCAACCCACGCCGGGGTTCTTGGCGACCTTCACGTACTTCTCGAGGTTCTCGATGGCCCCGGCGTAGTCCTTGTTGTCGTAGCGGTTCTTCCCGAAGTAGTAGAGGACGCCCGGGTGTTTCGGGTTCTCGTCCGCGATCTTCTGCAGCGCCAGCGCGAGTTTGTCTTTCTCATGTGCAAAGAGCGCGGCGATGCCCTTGAGCGGCGCGTAGCTCTCCGGCCGCAGCGGGACGGCCTTGCGATAGCCGTCTTCGGCCTCCTTGCGCTCGCCCAGGTACTGAGAGGCGTACGCGTACTGGATCCACGCGTCGTAGTGCGTGTTGTCCGCCTGCGCGGCGGCGAAATAGGCGCCCTGGGCCTTGCGGAAGAAGCCGGTCGCTTCGGCGCTGAGCGGATACTTGTTGCCGCCCTTGCGGAAGGCGTCCTGTGCGAGGAAGTAGTAGGCCTGACCCTTCCAGTAGAGCGCCTTGCCGGTCGTCTTCGGGTTCTTGGCGAGGAACTGGTCGACGACGTCGGCCGCTTCCTGGAAGAAGGCGGTCTCGAACTTGGAACGCGCCAGCCCGGCTGCGGCGTCTTCGTTGGTGGGGTCGCCCTTCAGCGCCGCTTCGAAGTTGCGCTGCGCTTCGTGGTGGTAGCTCTTGAGCGCCAGCGTGTCGGTCTTGGTTGCCGCGATGGCGAGGCTGAGCTCGCCGAGTGCGAGGCGCACGCCCCAGTCGTTCTCGTTCTTGTCGCGCAGCCGCAGCAGGCTGTCTTCGGCTACGTGGTAGAGGTCGGTGACGTTGCCCTGGATCGCCGCCTTGGCGAGGCCCACGGCGGCGGCGCGGTCCGTCGCGTTCTTGTCGAGGACCTCCGCATAGAGCTTGGCGGCTTCTGCCCAGTTGCCTTCGTCGGCGAGCTTGCGTGCCGTTTCCAGCTTTCCGGCCTCGGCCGGAGCGGAACACACGAGCACGAGGACGACGCAGAGCGTGCATGCGAGGTGACGGGAGATACCAGTCATTCTCATTTCTCCTTGCCTGGAGGCGCGGGATTCTCGCCGGGAGGCCAGCCAATGCCGTCCTCGTCGGCGTCCTTCTTCAATTCTCGCAGAATCCGTGCCCGGAGACCCTCTAGATCCCGCTGCGCGGCGGCGCGCTTGCGCGCGTCCGGGACCAGGGTCAGTCCATCGGGCCCGGCGGCCTCCTTCAGGATGGCCGTGCGGGCCTCGCGGGCCGCCCGGTACCAGCTCAGGAGCCGGTCCTTCAGCACGTAGCGGTAGAGCCTGTGCATGTTCGGGCTGTAGGTGTCCTTGAACGTCCAGTCGGTCATCTTCATGACCCGCAGGTACTGCGCCTCAGCGAGCTCGGCGTTCTGGACATCGGCGAAGTAGTGGATGATCAGGCCGTAGTCGTTGACGATGCCCGCCAGGTTCCACGCGACCAGCTCTTCGCGGCTGCCGTCCTCGGCCGGGTCGATCAACGCCGCCGCCTCGCCGTAGACGGCGGCGCAGCGACGGAGCCGCTCGCGCGCCACCGGTGGCGCGTCGGTCTTCAGCTTCTGGATGCCGCCCTCGAGCATGTCGGTGTGCGGCGAGACCCACTCGCGCAGGAGGAAGCCGTAGTTGTTGCGCACGTACGGGTCCTTCGGCCGTGCGTGCAGCAGATCCTCGTAGAGCGCGACGCAGCGGTCGAAGTCCTCGGATGCGACCTGGCGCGCCATGACCTCGACGGCGCGGCTCGCGAGCTGGTGCCCGGGGTCGAAGGCGAGGATGCGCATGTGGATGGCGTGCGCCTCGTCGAGGCGTTTCATCGCCCACAGCGCACGCGCGACCGCCAACCTCGCTGCCGGGTTGAACGAGTCCCTGTCGCGCCAGGCTTGCGCGATCTCGAGTGCCTTGTCGTTGTTGCCCACCGAGAGGTGCGCGCCGACGCGCATGTCCGTCAGCCTCGGGCCGTCGTTGCCGAGTGCCGCGAGGCGGTCCAGCGCACCCGGGAACTCCTTCGTGCGCCGTGCGTAGAGGCTCGAGATGCCCCGCAGCACGAGCGTGCCTGCGCGCGTTCCCTCCTTGTACGCGGCCATGTAGTCGGCCTCCGCGAGATCGACGTGGCCTGTCCGGTGACGGGAGTACGCGCGCCAGAGCAGGGCCTGCCGGCGTTTACGGGGGTAGATCGGATCGCCGTCGGAGTTCAGCGCCGCGGTCAGGAATTTCACCGCCGCCGCGAAGCCGCTCGCGGCGCTCGCGTTCGGTCGGCCTTGGGCGTCAACCGGTGCAGCGGCCGCCGTTTCGTACTCGTAGCGGCCCTGGATGTAGTCGTGCTCCGTGAGGACGGAGGCGCCCTGTTCCTCCCACCCTGTGCGTCGTCTCCTCATCTCGGCCAAGGCACCGGCAAGATCGCCCTGGGCGTAGCGCGTCTCTGCCAGCAGGAGTCCGTCCGTGTCGCGAGCTTCGGCATCCGCGAAGTAGAGGCTGATCGATCGGCTGCCCGTCTGGAGGCGCAGGTTCTCCTCTGCCAGTCCCAGGTAGGCGTAGCCCAGTGCGAGTGAAACGCTGTCGTTCTTGCGCCTTTCCTCCAGCGTCTCACCGACCGCCCGCACCTGACGCAGCAGATCGATGTCCTGCAAGTAGCGCCCGATCTGCGCTGCCCGTAGCAGACCGTCGCTGGCAGGACCGTTCGATGCGAGCCACTTGATGAGCGCCGCGCGCGCCGACTCGTCCTTCTCCTGCATCAGGAGGAACTCTGCGGCGGTGAGTCCGTCTGCACGTGCAGGGCTCGCCAGGAAGAGCGTTGCGAGAAGCGCAAGAACGACGATTCGAGACTGCATGGACCACCTTGCCCCGCTCTCGAAGCGGCCCCGCAGCATACCGTTCGTCCAAGAGGGCGTGTATTCTCGACGTGCAGATGCGTCAAACCGCCGCCGCAAAGCAGAAGCCGAAGAGTGCGCCCGTTCCGGATGCGGTGCAGGACGAGCTCGACGCGCTGGGACTGGATGCCGAGCAGGGGCGGACGCTGCACGCGCAGATCGCCCGCGCGCTGGAGGCAGGCGCCCGTCCCGCCAAGCGACGCGGAACCGCGCTCGCCAAGGCACGGACGCTGGCGCGCCATCCAAGCGCCGGGACGCTGGCTCCTGCGCAGCTGATCCCGCTGGTTTTCGCCGTGCGCGACTCGCTGAGGGCGGAGGGCAATGGGCGGTCTTCGCGGGCGCGGCTCGACCGGCTGGACAAGGCCACCGACGTAGCGCTCCTGGGTATCGCAGAGACCCAGGCCGCTGAGCAGAAACGTGGGCACGACTCGGAGTTCGCGGCGACGCGCGAGATCCTGCAACGGCTCATCGCGGCGACGCCGGATGCGATTCTCACCGTGCGAGCCAGCGGGCGGCTGGGGCAATGGAACGCAGCGGCGTCGCGCATGACCGGCCGCCGCCGCTGGGAGATCCAGCGTCGCGGGCTCGACTCCCTCTTCCGGGAGAAGGACGCGTGGGCCGACATCCTCGCGATCGTCGAGGAGCGCGGCCGAATCGCGCGGCGCGAGGAGTCACTGCTCAACACGGCGGGCGAAGAAGTGCCCGTACGCGTCTCCGGCGTACGTCTCAAAGCCCCGCCGGGGCCTGGAGCCCGCAAGGGCCGGCGGCCGCGCGTCGAGGGTGATCCGGACCGCTACCTGCTGCTCCTCCATGACCTCAGCGAGGTCCACAACATCCGGCGCCGGCTCATCGAGACCGAGAAGCTCTCCGCGATGGCGAAGATCGCCGGCAGCGTGGCGCACGAGTTCCGCAATCCGCTCAACTCGCTGTTCCTGTCGACGGACCTCCTCGAGGACGAGCTCGAGGGCGACGAAGCGGTGCAGGCCTCCATTGCGCCGACGCTCGCTGCGATTCGCGAGGAGATCGAACGCCTCAACCAGATCATCACGCACTACCTCGCGCTGTCGAAGATCGCGGGGTCCGAGCCCGAAGTAATGGACCTCGGCGACGTCGTCACGACCTTCGTCGAGGACAGCCTCGCGCACTGGACGCACGAAGACGTGACGCTGCGCGCCCGGTCCGACGAGGGGCACCACCGCATCACCGCCGACCCGAGCCAGGTGCGCCGGATCCTGGTGAACCTGGTGGAGAACGCCGTGGATGCCGTGAAGGGCGAAGAGACCGGCGAAGAGAAGCCGCGCAAGCGCGGGACGATCACGGTCGCGCTCCGTCGCATGCGCCGCAGCGTGAAGTTGACCGTCAAGGACAACGGTCCCGGCATCCCCGAAGAGAACCGCGAGCGCGTGTTCGAGCCGTTCTTCACGTCGAAGGCCGGCGGTTCGGGACTCGGTCTCTATCTCGTGCGCGAGATCGTGCTCGCATCGGGCGGAACGATGTCGTTGTCGAGCACGGTCGGTCGCGGGACGACGGTTTCAATGCGATGGCCGTTCGCCGAAGAGTCATCGGAGAACGTGTAGCGCGGTCGTTTCGCGCGTGCACTGCTCAACGAGTCGTTTCGTAGCGGGGGCGGTGCATGCATAATGCGCGTGCAGAGCGCGCAATCAGGAGACCGTGTGTCCGTAACGACCGAGGCCGTTCCGGTGATCCTGATCGTCGACGACGACCGCAACGGACGCGAGTCGCTACGTCGCGGACTCACGCGCGACGGCTACGAGGTCCTCACGGCGGAGAACGGCAAGAAGGCGCTGGCGTTCGCGCAGGACCACACCCTCGATCTCGTGCTGACCGACTTGATCATGCCGGGGCTCGACGGGCTGGACTTCCTGGAGGGATTGCGCGTCGTGCAGCCGGAAGTGCCGGCGATCCTGATCTCTGCCTTCGCGAACGTCGACACGGCAGTCAAGGCCGTGCGGCGCGGTGTGCAGGATGTGCTCGAGAAGCCCATTCGGCTGCGGGACGTGCGCAAGGCCGTGAAGAAGGCGATCGCACGCCGTCCCGTGGGGGGCGATCGGTTGCGCGCGCTGCAGGGCCGAAACGGCGGAAGAACGGCCCCGACGCGGCACGGGCGCGCCCTGGTGGGCAGCAGCCCGGCGTTCCTCGAGGTGCTGGACCTCGTGGACCGCGTCGCGCCGGTGTCCAGCACCGTCCTGCTGTTCGGGGAGAGCGGCACGGGCAAGGAGCTCATTGCCGACGCCATCCACCTGGGGAGCCGCCGCGCCAACGGGCCGCTGGTCAAGGTGGCCTGTGCAGCGTTGGCGGAGGGGGTTCTGGAAGCAGAGCTCTTCGGCAGCGAGAAGGGTGCCTACACGGGCGCGCACGAGCAGCGAAAGGGACGCTTTGAGCTCGCGCACGAAGGCACGCTGTTCCTGGACGAGATCGGGGAGCTGAGCCAGCCGCTGCAGGTGAAGCTCCTGCGCGTGCTGCAGGAGGGGGAGTTCGAGCGCGTCGGCGGCACGGAGACGTTGCGTACCGACGTGCGCGTGATCGCCGCGACGAACCGCGATCTCGAGGCAGAGGTGAAGGCAGGCCGCTTCCGCGAGGACCTCTACTGGCGTCTGAACGTCATCGCGATCCGCGTGCCGCCGTTGCGTGAACGCATCGAGGACGTGTCACCGCTCGCGCAGCACTTCCTGCAGAAGGTGATGCGGGCGACGGGGAGAGAGCGCCCGCTGCGGTTCGACGATGCGGTGATCGAGGCGTTGCAGGCTGCGGTATGGCCGGGGAACGTGCGCGAGCTCGAGAACGCGGTCGAGCGTGCGGTCGTCCTGGCGCGCGGCGACGTGATTCGTCTCGACGACCTGCCGCCCAATGTGCGGACGCCCGCCGAGGGCGTGCGGTCGGTCCCTGGACCTGCGATCCACTTCCAGGTCGGGCAGAGTCTCGCGGCGCTCGAGCGCGAAGCGTTGCGTCGGACGTTGGAGGCGGTCGGGGGCAATCGGGAGGCGGCCGCCTCCATTCTCGGCATCGGTGTGGCGACGCTCTACCGCCGCCTCAAGGAGATGGACGAGGAAGCCAACGGCCCGAAGACCGACGAGCCGCCGGCACTCGGCGCCTGAGTCCCACTACGCAGTACCCAGAACTCGTTCCCGAACCCGTTCTCGTTCTCAGACCCCAGCACCCAGTCCCCGCAGGGCCCAAAACGAGGAACCGCGGCGCCCGAGGGCGCCGCGGTCTGGTGGTCTTGTGGGAGTAGTTCTAGCTACTTCTTCTTGCGGCGGGCCGGAGCCTTGCGCTTGGTCTTACGCTTCGCCTTGCGCTTCGTCTTCTTGCGACGAGCCGGGGCCTTGCGCTTCGCCTTACGCTTCGCCTTGCGCTTGGTCTTCTTGCGGCGGGCGGGCGCCTTGCGCTTCGCCTTACGCTTGGCCTTGCGCTTCGCCTTCTTGCGACGAGCCGGGGCCTTGCGCTTCGCCTTGCGCTTTGCCTTGCGCTTGGTCTTCTTGCGGCGGGCGGGCGCCTTGCGCTTCGCCTTACGCTTCGCCTTGCGCTTGGTCTTCTTGCGCCGTGCCGGGGCCTTGCGCTTCGCCTTCTTACGGCGGGCCGGAGCCTTGCGCTTGGCCTTCTTCCGGCGGGCTTTCTTCCTTGCAGCCATGTGGTTGCCTCCTTGTTGCCCAATTGGGGATCTGGGCGATCGCCTGAGGAGCGCCGGTGGCCTACCGGCACCCTGCGTCTTTGGGATCGACTCCGGCCGTGAGGCCATGGTCGCGCCCAGCGACGTCACGCCGACTGCCCCGCCCGGGATGCCGAGGCTGCCGGCGCGTCGGCGCCGGGTGTTCCGTCAGAGTTGGGAAGCTCCTGCTTTGCTGGGTTTGTTGAGTGGACTTGCGTGTCTTGAACTGAAAGATCGTCAGAATTGCGATCAAACCTGTGCGCGACTGCGCTGTGTGCGTCTCCTGAACGGACAGAACCCGCACGTTGTGCGACCAATGCGCACGCCAAACGGCGGCATTACAACTTCCGTGCCGTACAAGGTTTCGGGTTCATCACAGGTCGAAGTTGCACGTGTGGACTCTCATTTTGAGAAAAGCACCAAACGAACGCAGTACAACTCTCTCAAGTTGAACGGTGTTGCGACGCACGACGTGTTTGTTGGAATCGACCACGATTCAAGTGCTTCCTCTTTGCGCGACGTGGTTGCGCACGGCACTGCGTGCCTGCACGCGATGTGTCGTCTGAAGAAAGTCGTGAAAAATGTCATGCGAACGTCGCGACACACGCGCGCATGCACGCACCGCGGCAAGAACGCCGGCGCGCTGAGAGATCCTCCGTTCCTCGCTACCCGAGCGTACGCGGTACCTCCGACGGTGAACGCTGCAACGTTGCACGCGCGCCGCACGCGATGCATGTCGCGGACGCGTCCCGACTCGCGCTCGTCGTGTGTACGCACGGGCGTCGGCGCAACGTCTCTGCCGTTGCGGGGCTGCTGGGCGCACCGCACCAGTAGTCCCTTCGGACTCCAACGCCCGATTTGTGGCCCTCCGGAGCCCACACGCCGTCAGAATGACGCGCGCAATGGGTGATCGGTTCCTGGTCGACGAGGCGCTGCGAGAGGGACTTGCCGGCGCCGGCACAGCCACGGCGCAGGACCTGTTTGCACTGGGCGGCAACGCGAGTGCGCACCGCGTTGGCACGTTCGTGGAGCTCGACGTGGCCGGCACGTCCGGTCGCTTCTACCTCAAGCGCTACGCGTATCCGGGATGGGGCAAGGCGCTCGGTCTCGTCGGTCGCGGCACCTTGTGGGGGCGCGCACCCGAAGTGAACGAGTTCCTCGCGCTGCAGTGGCTGCGCGCGCATGACGTACCCGCCGTGCGTCCGGTGGCGGCTGCATCGCGCCGCGTGCGGGGCCGTCTGGTGGCTCATGCGCTCCTCACAGAGGCAGTGCTCGACGTCGTCGACCTCGATACCCGTCTGCACACGGACGGCGATCCGCTCCGCACCTCGCGTGCGGCTCGCCGGCGTGTGGCGGCGCTGATGGGAGCGAACCTCGCGCGCATGCGCAGCGGCGGCTTCGTGCACGGCGACTGCCACGCACGCAACATCCTGGTGCGCCTCGAGGCCGGAGAGCCTGCGATCTGGTTCGCCGACTGCCGGCGCGGAGGAGTGGAGGGGCGGCGCCGCGGGCCCTGGTTCGACGCGGCATGCCTCGACCGCGACCTCCGGGGCGTGATGACCCGCGGTGAGCGGCGGCGCGCGCTCGCGGCCTTCCTGGGGCCAGACGGCGACGCGAAGCAGGCCGTTCTCCACATTGCGACAGCACGAGAGCAGCTGCGCGGGCCGCGTCGGGCACCGTCGCCTGCGTAGTCCCCGGCCTGGCGTATCGTCCGCCGCGATGCTGAGCCTTCGAAGCCGTTCCTTTCTTCGCTACCGCCTGCGTGGCAGCGTGCCCTCGCCGTACGGCGAGGGGTTCATCGCCGCCCTGACCGAGCGCCGTTTCCTGCCCCTCCAAGCGGGCATGGAGCGGACCTACGGCTGGGTATCCGCAGACAACCTCCTCGTAACCGAGTTCGACGTCGGGTCCCTCATGCGTGGCGAATACGCCGCGTTCGCGCTCCGGGTGGATCGTCGGCGCGTGAACACGCGTCTGCTGCGGGCGCAGCTCGAGCTCGAGATCGGCGCGCGCCTCGATGCGGCCGAGGAGGCCGGCGGCCGGCGGCGGCTCGGACGCGACGAACGGCGCGACATGCGGGAGGACCTGCGCAAGGAGCTGCTGCGGCAGACCCAGCCGTCCGTGGACGCCTACACGGTCCTGCTCCAGCCCAAGCACAAGCTCGTCTACGTGCTGACCCTCTCGCGCACCGCCAACGAGCTTGTTCAGATGCACTTCCGCGACACGTTCGACGCCGAGCTCGTGGCGCTCACGCCGTGGCAGCGCAGCGCGGAGATCGCCGAGGACGAGGCGCGTACGGGCAACGATCTGCGACCG
>JANQJW010000031.1 GCA_028281445.1 Planctomycetota bacterium
GCGAGCTGTCGGCGTGAAGCGCGACACGGTCTACAAGTGGATCCGGCCGAACGATCCCGCGCTGCCGAAGGATGCCGAGGTCCGCAACCACCTCGAGCACCTCATGGGCATCAGGCGCCGACGGGCGGGGTGAACGTCGAGCCGGTCCCGATTCCCCTCTATCTGAGCGTCTCCTCGTGCTTACCGATCTTGATTGTGGCGAAGCGACCGTCATCGTGAAGCTCAATGTAGTCAGTCGTGTCCGTCTGCAAGTAGATCCACCCAAACTGGGGCGATCCGTAAGACCACGACAGCGAAACGGACCCAGCGGTCAGCCTTCGCCGATCAGCGCCGGTCATCTCCTCGGACTTGATCTTGGCGGCGTTGTACACCTCGAATAATGACCCGGTACCAGACTGCTCGGGAAGTTGATCGACGCTCTGATAGCGCCACCGATACGTCGTTGGTGCATCTCGCGCACCGAACTTGGTGAAGTCGAAGACAGCCGTGCCCTCAGGTGTCGTGACTAGCAGCAATTGCGTAGCTCCAACCCTGACACAGGTGGTACGCGCAAGATCGGTTTCAACCCCACGCGCTTCTGCCGAAGATCCCGCAGAGCCCGGGGCATCACCACCCGAGACTGGCTCCGCGCAGTGGCGGCCAACAGTCCATCCAGCGAGGGCGATGACAGTAACTGCTGCGACCCAGATCCACTTCATGAGAGAGAATCCTACAAGGTCTCGCGACCGTCCGCCGCAACTCCTACGCGCGAAGCCTCCGACCGGGTCCAGCTACCGAAGATCCTCGCACGCTTCTTTCACCCACACAGCGGTTTGAGTCACGCTACGGGAGTCCCGATGAAGCGCCTTCCTCTGTTCCAGCCATTCGGCGTGATCGGCGTCGTTCTCGATATCCCGGGGCAGGTCAGGCCACTCGATCTTTGGTCCTCTTGCCTTGCGCCAAGGACCGCATGCCATGTGCTCGAACTCGGCCTTCACGATGGGGCCCTCTATGATGTCCGTAGAGCTGGGGGGACACCGCTTGTCACCTTCGTACCTAATGAACACGTGCGTGATGTACTGCAGGAGTTGCCAGCCCTTGTACACGCGACACACTCTATACTCTTGAGACTTGCCGTCTCGCGAGGTGCAGATCTCAGTCTGGATACTCACGTCCAAGTCTTCGGCCTCGATCTTCCATTCGCCTAGGGTCGTTTCGATGCGCGTGCATTGAATCGTGGTCGTGCCCTCAGTAAAGGTCTCCTCAATCTCGTTCTTACTCTCCTGTTCGTCGTCCTTGCCCACGGGCTCCCGGTCGTTCACCCATGGCCAGGGCAAGAGCGGATCGTCCTTTGGACCCGGAGGCCGTTCTGGGGGATCCTCGACCACGGGGCCGCCTGGCCCGACCGGAAAGGGCATTGGATAGTCGATAAGCGACAGTCCTATCCCGACGCCGAGGCTGGACACAGGGGCGGGAGTACCCAGCGCTACGGCGAGTCCAGATCCAGCGCTCGAGGTAGGGCGCGGGAATGCCCCATCGTCGGAACACCCAACGCACGTTGCGGGCGATTGCCCGGGGCCCCTCCCCAGACCGCCCGCGAGATCATCTTGAATCGCAACCTGGTGTTCGGCCTCTATCGGCAACCCGCCGTTGCGCACATCTACTACCCTTGAAGCCATGGACATCGGGCTCAATCGCTCTTCGGCTGGAGCCAAATGCTGACAATCCCGAACAGCCCACCGCTGTCCGATGTGCTCAACTTGAGCCGAGCCATCTGGGCCATGGGGTTTGCTGGCGTGATATTTCCGTTGCCCGTTGCAGTGGCCGAGCTCTCGGCGAACTGTGTAACCTCGACCGTGTCGTAGGACGTCTCGACGGTGATCGTCAGGCCGTTGGTGGGCGACGTCGGCGACAGCGTCTGAATGAAGTAGTGGACGGTCCAGTTCTCGAACTGCGGATTGACTGGAACCCAATCGCTCCTGAAGATGTCGGTCGTGCTACCTAGGGCAAATGTGAAGTTCCTCGCCAACACTACAGGTCCCATGCACTCCTCCTATCGGCGCCTACGACATTCAAGTCGGGCACTCGTCAGTTACGCGGCTCAGTCGTTCATCCGCCATGCGGAGTGAACGCCGCGACAAAGAAGAAGCCACTTCCCTCTCGAACTAGGCGCTCATCCACCGGTCGGTTCTTGCACACGCGACCGTACGCTCCTGTGAGGGCGCGTCAACTGCAAAAATGGAAGTGCGCCAGCAGCCCATTTCCCCAGGTGAGCTTGCAAGAACCGACCGGGAAGTTCGACGCTAGTCGAGAGCTACTGACGCACCGAGAGTCTACTAGGTCGCTACCGGGACGTTCACGACGGAGATCGCCTCGCTGCGCATGCGGCCAACGTCGGCGTTGAGCGATCGCGTGACCGAGTGACGGTCGTCGACTCGCCTCACGCCACGCCGCCTCGCTGCTCCACGTGCCACTTGTGCTCTGGTCCTCGCTGCGGGCCCGTGGCGGGGGCTCCAGTCCCAAGCGGATATCCTCTAGTAGACGCGACTGGGGGGCGTTTCCTAGCGTGACGGCAATCTGATAGGGAGGCCGCGATGGGAACGCCGTCACATGTATACTGGATCACTGGAGCGCCCGCAGCCACGTCGGGGAAGGCATTCGCGAAACAGATGGCGAAGACGCTAGCTAGCCTGCCCGGTGACGGCTGGCATTGGGACCCGGCGACGTCCCACGTCATCACCGAAAAGGGCAAGAAGTTCTTCTATCACGCCGCTGGTGCCAAGCACGCGGTCGCCCGCAGGCGCACGTAGGGCGCCGGGCTCACTTCGTCAGGTTTCGAGTCAGGTCGACCTGACGCGCAGACCAAACACGGCCGTACGTGCGCGAATACGACACTTTGGTGTCGCGACCAGGCCCGCGACTTCGCGCCCCGCCCCTGCACCAAAGCCCCATTGCCCGGGATCTGCGAGAGTCCGTCTCGGGCGTTGGGATGCTGACTGTTAATCAGTGGGTCCCTGGTTCGAGTCCAGGTCGGGGAGCCATTCTTTCCTCCGCCGATGTTCTCAGGGCGGGTCGCGTTGCCTCGTGGGGCGTCGAGAACCAGGGACCCTGACCGGGGGGTAGGGCCGGTGAGCGAAGCGAGCTCGGCCCGAAGGGGGCGGTAGCCCCCTGGTGACCGCGCGTCTAGCGCGACCGGAGCGAAGCGGAGGTTCGCGCGCTGGTTCGAGTCCAGGTCGGGGAGCCATTCGTCGCGCTGGCTGCTCGGCGGCGCTGTGTCGGCGGCGTCCTCGCGTGCCATACGCACGCGTCGTCTAGCCTCCTTGCGGCGCCTTCGCCCCAGCGCCCCGAATGACAGGGGCCGTCGCTGGCCTCGGCAGGAGCGAAGCGGAGGTTCGCGCGCTGGTTCGAGTCCAAATCGGGGAGCCATGCGACTCGAGCTACTGCGTGGCCCTCGCTCATGGCCTTCGGCCCTATGCTGCGTTGGATCTGCCCATTCTGTTCTCCGGGCACTCTCGCGCCGCGGTGGCCCGTAGCCCTGGCCGAAGCAGGGGTGCGCGCTCGCGCGGTCGGTACCCTGGCGCCGGAGGTTCCCCCGTGGAGCACGCTTCCGCTGCTCGGCCGACGATGCGCCCCGAGGCGTTCCCTGTTCTGAGCCCGTCGCAGATCGAGGCATTCGCCGCCGTGGGGACGCAGCGGGTCTTCGACGACGGAGATGAGGTCTGGGCCATCGGCGCGGCCAGGATGTCGCTCTTCGTCGTCTTGAGCGGCGCCGTCGGCGTATACCAGGTCTCGGGCAGAGGCGAGGAACACGAGGTCGTCGTCCACCAACCGGGCGAGTTCACCGGCGACATCGACCTGCTCTCCTCGAAGAAGGCGGTGGTGGGGGGGCGTGCCATCGGGCGGACGGAGACCATCGAGGTGCCGGCGGAGAAGCTGCGGGACCTGGTGGTGTCGAACTCGGAGCTCTCCGACATCCTGCTTGCGGCCTTCCTCGCCCGTCGCCAAGAGCTCCTCGAGCGGGGGCTCGGCTCCGTCACCTTGGTTGGATCCCGGTTCTCACCGGATACGTTCCGCATCAGCGAGTTCCTCGAGCGCAACTCGCGGCCTTTTGAGTTCATCGATCTCGAGAGCGACGCAAACGTCTCCCAACTGCTCGAGGGGTTCGGCGTACGCGTCGAAGAGACGCCGATCCTGATCGACGCGAGCGGGACCGTGATCCACAACCCGTCGATCGACCGCATGGCCGAGTGTTTCGGACTTTCGCACGTCGACGACACGCAGATCTACGACGTCGTGGTCGTCGGCGCCGGGCCCGCCGGCCTGGCGTCGGCCGTCTACGCGGCGTCGGAGGGCCTGGAAGTCCTGATCGTCGATGCGGTGGCCCCGGGCGGGCAGGCCAGCACGAGCTCCAAGATCGAGAACTACCTCGGGTTCCCCACGGGGATCTCCGGTCGTGAGCTGGCGCAGCGGGCCTTCGTGCAGGCGGAGAAGTTCGGCGCCCGCCTCGCCGCACCGCGCAAGGTGGAGCGTCTCGATGTGAGCGCCCGCCCGTACGCGCTCGACATCGGCGGTGACCAGACCGTGCGTGGACGCACCGTGGTCATCGCAACGGGTGCCCAATACCGACGCCTGCCGATCGAAGACGCCCGACGCTACGAAGGGCGCGGGATCTACTTCGGTGCGACGCCGATGGAGGCCCGCCTCTGCGAGAACGACGAAGTGGCGATCGTGGGCGGCGGCAACTCGGCCGGGCAAGCCGCGGTCTTCCTGAGCGAGAACGCGCAGCACGTCCACATCCACATCCGCTCGGCTTCGCTCGACCACTCGATGTCGCGTTATCTCATCCAGCGGATCGAGAGCTCGCCCCGCATCACGCTCCATCCGGAGACGGAGATCTCCGCGCTGATCGGCGAGGATGCGCTGGAAGGCATGGAGATCACCGACAGGGCGACGGGCACGTCCCGGCGCGTCCCCATCCGGCATGCCTTCATCTTCATCGGTGCGGCGCCGAACACAGAGTGGCTGCCCGCCGAGCTGGGACGCGACGAGAAGGGCTTCGTCCGAACGGGCCGCGAGGTTCGTCCCGAGGAGATGGCGCCCGCCGCCTGGGCCCCCGCACGCCCTCCCTACCTGTTGGAGACGAACTACCCCGGGATCTTCGCCGCGGGGGACGTCCGCTCCGGTTCGGCCAAGCGCGTCGCTTCGGCGGTGGGAGAGGGCTCGATTGCCGTTAGCTTCATCCATCAGGTCCTTGCCCGATAGCGGAGGAGCTTCCATGCGTACCAAGGTGGTCGCCGTCACCATCCTCGCGCTGATCGGCGCCGGCGTGGCGGGGTATGCCTGTTACGCCAGGGACATCTCCGGGCCGCTCAGGCCGGTCGGCAACAACATCGCAAAGGAGAGGGGCTGGAGGGTACAGACGGTCACGGCAGGCCTGATGAGACCCTGGGCGGCCGAGTGGCTGCCTGACGGCAAGATCCTCCTGGTTACCGAGCGCGAGGGTCGCCTGCGCGTTGTCCAGAACGGCAAGCTGCGGATGGATGTCGTCGAAGGACTCCCCGGTGACCTCCTTGCCTCCGGCCAAGGCGGCCTGATGGACATCGCCATCCACCCGGAGTTCACGAAGAACCGCTGGGTCTACCTCACCTACTCGGCCGGGACCGGCAGGAGCAACCGCACCAAGCTGGCACGCGCGAGGATCGACAAGGCGTTGACGCGCCTGAGCGATCTGAAGGTGCTCTTTCAGGTCAACCGTCTCAAGTCCGGCGGCCAGCATTTCGGTTCCCGCCTGCTCTGGCTCCCGGACGGCACGCTGCTGATGAGCATCGGCGATGGCGGCAATCCGCCGACCAAACTCGACGGCCGCTTCATCCGCGAGAAGGCGCAGGACCTGTCCGTCCACCTCGGCAAGACGGTTCGGATGACCGACGACGGCAGACCCCTGGCGGACAATCCCTTCGCGGGCGACGACGACCCGAAGACCGACCCGTACATCTACAGCTACGGCCATCGGAACATCCAAGGGATGGCGATTCGCCCAGGGACCAACGAAGTCTGGGCAACCGAACACGGAGCTCGCGGTGGCGACGAGCTGAACGTGCTGAAGAAGGGCGCGAACTACGGCTGGCCCACGGTCACCTACAGCCGGGAGTACTTCGGACCACGCATCTCCAATCGGACCACCATGAAAGGCGCCGTCGATCCCAGGGTCGTCTGGACGCCGTGCATCGCGCCGTCGGGGCTGACCTTCTACACCGGCAACGAGTTCCCCGGCTGGAAGGGCGACCTGCTGGCAGGCGGCCTCGTGCTCAAGCAGATCCGCCGGGTCCATTTCAACGACGCCGGCGCGATCGTCGGCCAGACCACCCTGCAGTTCCGAGCCCGCATCCGCTGGGTCGAGCAAGGTCCGGACGGCGGGATCTACGTGCTGACCGACGAGATCGACGGCCGGCTCATGCGCATCGTGCCCGACCGGCGATAGCCAACGGACCCTCGGCTCGCCTCACTCGTGCCGGGACGCAACGCCCAGCAGGTGCCGAACGAAGAAGTCCGCCTGGCGGCGGCGTGCGTAGGGCGTACCTGCGGCTCCATGCCCCTGACCCGGGATCACGAGGTACTCGAAGTCCTTGTCCGCCTTGCTCAAGGCGTCGACGACCTTGTAGGTGGAAGCCGGATCCACGTTCTGGTCGACTTCGCCCACGATCAGGAAGAGCTTGCCTGTCAGCTTGTGGGCCTGCGTGACGTTCGATTGCTCCGCGTAGTGCGGCCCGATGGGCCAGCCCATCCAGGCTTCGTTCCACCAGATCTTGTCCATCCGGTTGTCGTGACAGCCGCAGTCCGCGACCGCGGCGTCGTAGAAGTCCCCGTGCGCGAGCAGCGCCCGCATGGCGCTTTGCCCGCCCGCCGAACCGCCGTAGATCCCGACGCGGTCGAGGTCCATCCAGGGGCGGGTTTTGGCGGCGGCCTTCATCCACGCGATGCGATCCGGGAACCCGGAATCCCCGAGGTTCTTCCAGCACACGTCGTGGAAGGCCTTGTGGCGCCAGTTCGTGCCCATGCCGTCGATCTGCACGACGACGAAGCCTCGCCCTTCTTCACGTCGAAGACGCGCGGACGAGGTTGGGGGATCGGATCGCCGGTTTGCGGTAACTGAAGGTGCGCATCCTCGGCTGGAACTGGTCCTTGGGTACGGAGTTCACGACCCCTATGCGACGCGTCTGTGCCGGCTTTTCCTGCACGGCGACGAGGTAGCGGCCGTTCGGAGACCAGGACCAGCGAGCGCGGTAGCCGTTCTCCTGCGTGCCATCCTGTGAGAGCTGTCTCTCCTTGCCGGACGCGAACGTACGCACGAACACGTTGTGTCCGCGGATGAACGCGCGATAACGACCATCGAGCGAGTCGCTCGCTCTGCGCTCTGGCTCCTCTTTCGACTTCTTCGGTTCCTCGGGGGGAGGCCCCGTCACGATGACCACGCGCGGCGCGCCGCGTGCCGTGTAGGAGCCCCACTCGCTGCCGTCTGCGGCGCGCACGAGCCACACGTGCCCCCGAAAGGTGTGCTGGTCGTGTGTGGCCCCCGGCGCAAGCGTCGCGTACTTGCGCTCCTTGCCGCTGTGATCCAGCCAGATCAGGTCGATCGCCTGATCGGTCTGGTTCACGAACTGGAGCCCGCTGTCGTGACCACCGCCGCGGGAGCGTCGCGCGCCGTCCGGCGCAAGGCCCATGGCAGGCACGTCGGAGAGCTTCGCTTCAGCGATCCGCTTGCCGATGCGCCAGACCTTCCCGCCGTGCTGGACCAGCAGATCGTCGCCGTCCAGCGCGACCGGCCGGATCGGGAGGCGCGCGGCGTCGATCGTCCCGCCGAGCGCCTTGGCGAGTGCCGAATGGTCGAACGCGACGGCGCGCTTTCCCGTGCGTGCATCCACGCGCATGAACTGCCAGCCGGATGCACGCGCCTGGCGGTAGACGAGCGTGTGCGCGTCGACCCAGACCTCGCGCAGGCGCTCGTTCAGGACCTTGTCACGAACCCGGTCGGCGATCTGGCGCGCGCGTTGGTAGTCGGACTTGCTGCCGCCTGCCTCGGTGGGGGCGACGAGGCACAAGACGAGAAGAACGGGGAGAGCGGCGCGGGCCATTCTGCGCCAAGCGGGTGTGTACATAGCGCGTCTCCGTAGGACGAAGCGCGCCAATCTACCGGACGAAGTCCAGCACACCGGCGCGATCCATGCGCGCGCCGAGCGAGTTTTCGGCGCGCTCGTAGAGAGCCGCGATACGCTCCCGCCTTCACATCCCCCCACGGTGTACCTGCCATGACGAACCTGGAACGAGTCTTCGCGATGTCTTTCGCGAGCATCTACCCGCACTACATCACCAAGGCGGAGAAGAAGGGCCGGACGAAGAAGGAGGTGAACAAGGTCATCTGCTGGCTGACGGGGTACAGCCCGCAAGCGCTCTTAGGCCAGGTCAAGAGGGAGACCGATCTCCGGACCTTCTTCGAAGAGGCGCCCAAGGTGAACCCGAGCGCCAAGATGATCACGGGCGTGGTTTGCGGAGTCCGGGTGGAGGAGGTCGAGGATCCGCTGATGCGCAGGATCCGCTACATGGACAAGCTCGTGGACGAGTTGGCCAAGGGCAGGCCCATGGAGAAGATCCTCCGGACATAGACGTCAGCGCGCTTGCATTTGGGGGAGCCCGTTCGTTCACTGAAGCCTCGTCAGGCGATTGGCACAGGCGCCGGTCGCCATCTGGAAGGAGGCTGCTGATGAAGACCGCGCGACGCAATGCAATCCACTTCGCGATCCTGGGTGCCGTACTGGGGGGAATCCTCGTGCTCGGCACGACGGGCTGCGGTACGAGTGCCACGGCCCAGGACACGCTGGTCGTGGGCGAGGTGCTCCAGGCCTTGGACGGCATCGTGGTCCTTGGGCGGGACCTCCAGTCGGAGTGCCGCATCAGGCCGGCACCGGGCGGCGGCCTGGCCCTTCAGGACCCCAATGGCGTCAGCATCATCAACCCGCAGGCGGCGGCGCAGGGCCCGGGCCATACGCTCTTCTTCGGACCCAATGACAATCCCATGGGGTGCCGCATCCGCGGTGTCCCCGGCGCGGGCCTGTTCTTCGAGGATCCCAACGGCTTCATCTTCACGAGGGGCGTGCAGGTCCAAGGCGACATTACCGCGGACAACTTCATCCAGGCGTCCAGTCGTCGTCTCAAGGCGAACATCCGGCCGATTGCGGATGCCCTGGAGCGCATCACGCGCCTCGAAGGCGTCTACTTCGACTGGAAGCCGGAGCGAGGCGGAGGCGCGGCTGTGGGCTTCGTCGCCGAGGATGTCGCCGAGGTCCTGCCGCAGGCCGTCAGTCGTAACGCCGCCACGGGTCGCGTGGAGGGCGTGAAGTACGCCAACGTGGTCGCTGTGGCCGTCGAGGGCATCAAGGTCCAAGAGGCCAGGCTCGACCGGCTCACCGCCGAGAACACGAAGCTGCGTTCGAAGGTCGACGCGATGGAGTCGCGGCTCGAGCAGCTCCTGGCTCGGCTCGCACAGCTCGAAGCGAAGTAGCATCGCGCGAGTCCACAGCTCGATTCGTCATGAAGGCGATCGTCTACACGGAGTACGGGCCGCCTGAGGTTCTGCAGGTGCAGGAGGTCGAGCGACCGGTTCCCTCCAAGGGCGAGGTGCTGATCCGCGTACACGCCGCGGAGGCAACCAAGGCGGATTGTGAACTCCGCAGCTTCAAGTTTCCCGTGAAGTGGTTCTGGCTGCCGCTGCGTCTGGCCTTGGGCATTCGAAGGCCGCGCCGTCAGATTCTCGGCGCCTACTTCTCCGGCGTCATCGACAGCCTCGGAGACGGTGTGACGCGGCTCGAGGACGGGCAGGCGGTCTTCGGGAGTACCGGCCTGCGTGTCGGAGCGTACGGGGAGTACGTGGTTCTTCCGGAGAAGGCGACCCTCGCCGACAAGCCGCGGAATCTGAGCTTCGAGGAGGCGGCCGCCGTTCCCCTCGGCGCCCTCAATGCGCTGCACTTCTTGCGCCGCGCCAAGGTCCAGCCGGGCGAGCATGTGCTCGTCAACGGTGCCGGCGGGAGCATCGGCATCTTCGGCGTGCAGATCGCCAAATCGATGGGGGCCGAGGTCACCGCGGTCGACTGTGCGGCCAAGGAGGCGATGATCCGCGACATCGGCGCAGACCACTTCATCGACTACGAGCAAGAGGACTTCACGCGTTTGGGCCGGAGCTACGACGTGATCTTCGACATGGTCGTCAAGAGCTCCTACGCGCGATGCCTGCGCTCCTTGAAGCCGAAGGGGCGCTACGCCCTGGCCAATCCGCGCTTCATCAACCTGTTGCGGGCGTATCCGACTTCCTGGTTCTCCGACAAAGACGTCATCGTCGCCCTGGCGCGCGAGACCGTGGAGGAACTGCGCGATATCAAGGATGCGATCGAGCGCGGCGAGATCCGCGTGCCCCTGGACCGCGTCGTGCCGCTGGAGGAAGCCGTTCTTGCGCACCAACTCGTCGAGTCGGAGCAGCGCGTGGGCATGGTCGTGATCTCGCACGGTCGGGACGAAGAGGCTGGCGGCTAGCGCCCCGCGCTACGACGTCTTGGCTCGGTTGCTTCCGTAGGCCTCGAGGAAGCGCTCCTGCGCCTCGACCGTTCCGATTAGCACGATGTCCGCCTCCGCCGGTAGCGTCTCGGCAGGATTGGGAACGACGTTCGTGCCGCGTTCCGTCTGAATGCCGACGACGGAGCACCCTGTCTGCTCGCGAATCGAGGATTCCGCAATCGTCCGGCCCGCGAGGTCGGCGGGAACACGCACGGCGAACAGATCCACGCCCTCGGCCACCATCAGGATGCTGCTGCGCTGGAGCAGGTTCATCACCGCGGTCACGCCCAGCGACGAATAGGACAGCACGCTGTCCGCGCCGGCCCGGTGCAGCGTCGCGACGTTGCGCTCGTGGGTGGCGCGGCTCAGGATCTGCACATCGGCCCGTAGGCGCCGGCAGTAGATCGTGAGGTACACGTTCAGGTTGTCGTCCCGCGGCGTGATGATGACGGTGGACGTCTCGCGAATGCCCGCTCGCTGCAGTACCTCGAGGTCAGCCGCGTCGCCGACCACGTACTTCTCCGGGTCCCGGACCCGCTCCGGCAGCAGTTCCACGACCCGGTAGTCGATTCCCTGGCTCGCCAGGGCACGAGCCGTGGCACGGCCGACCCGGCCGCCACCCAGAATCACGACAGGTTCGTCGGTTGCGCTGTAGATGCCGAAGCGCTCGTCGTAGCGGGAGAAGTGATCTTGCGAGCCGGCCATGACGAGCACGGTGTTCTCACGGATCTCCGTGTCGGGCCGGGCCGGCAGGAAGCGGCCCCGTTCCCAGATACCCACGACCGTGACACCCGCCTGCTCGCGCAGCTTGCTCTGAAGCAGTGTCTTGCCCACGAGCGGCGTGCCGTTCGCCGAAGCTTCGGCGATCACCAGCTCGTCGAAAGTGCCGATCACATGGCTCATCGAGTCGCCGCCCAGTGTCCGCACTGCGAACGAGCGGCCGATCATCTCCTCGAGCCGTAGTACGTGGTTGCTTCCGGCCAGGGTCAGGATGTCCACGGAGGCCTCGTTGAGAGCGGACGTGATGATGGGGACGTCCTCGGCGAGGGCGCGCACCGTGAAGGCAACGTTGGTGTTGGTGACGTCGTCCCCCGTGCTCGCTACGAGGGCGGCTTTCTCCACGCGCACCCGCTTCCATGTCTCGGGGTCGTCCAGATCTCCGACAACCGCATTGAAGCCGAGGTCGTGGATGCGCAGGGCTTCTTCGATGTCGGCCACCAGGAGCGCATAGGTGTACTCGTACTTCTCCAGGCGGCGGACCAACGCGCTCGTGACGGCATCGAGGCTCGTCAGCAGCACATGGCCACGTGTGCCGGCAGGGAGCTTCCGTGGTGTTCGTGCTTCGGCCTGGGCCTTCATCCATGGCTCGTAGAAGAACTCGATGAAGGTGAAGGGCAGCAGGATCAGCATGAAGATCATGCCCGACAGGAGCACCAGGATCGAAAACAGCCGGCCAACGTCCGTGTGGAAGGTGATGTCTCCGAACCCGAGCGTGGACATGACCGTCAGGGTCCAATAGAAGCCTGTGAGCCACGTGTACTCTTGACCCTCGCGCAGCATCAGCCAGTGGAACGTGATCGAATAGACGGTGACCATAGCGGCCAAGACAAGGAAGAACCGGAGCAGCACGCGTAGGTTGCGACGCCCGCGTCGGCTGCGGAGCGTCGACGTCATCTCTGCGGTGAAGCTCTTGAGCATGGTGTGTCCGCCTCGACGCCCTGGGCCGCGAGATCGGGGGAGATTCTAGAGAAGAGAGGCAGCCGCGTCTCGTGGTACTCGGCGACGAGCATCCGAAGGTGGCTGGCGCTGCCGTGCGGCGTGGAGCTATTCTCTTGCTTCGCCCGTCCGGGGCGAATACAGCGTGGCGCGTACCACTCTCTCTCGGCACCGATCAAATGCAGCGCGACTCCTTCCTGTCTGACGATTGCCCGCCGATGGGCATCTACGAGACCCTCTACGAGTTCCATGACAGCTTCGGGCAGTTCATGGGAACGCAGGGCACGCATCCCTGGTCGCAGGGCTTCCCGCTGACCACACAGCTCGAGGGCGGGCCGCCGCTTCCGAGCAGTGTCGAGGTGACGTGGGAAGACCGCTTCTATCCGAAGGCATGGGGGCTCCCGGCGCTGAGGGATGCCCTGGCCGGGCACTACAACTCGTTCTACGGATCGCGCATCACGCCGGAGAACGTGATGGTCTTCGCGGGCGGTCGTCCCGGCATCTTTGCGGTCCTGCAGTTCTTGAAGAAGCACATCGAGGTACGGATCGCCAACGCCGAGTGGCCGGCGTACCTCGACATCATGACGCAGACTGACACCCACTGGCGCGTCGTACCGTCCAACGAGGAGAACGGCTTCCATCCGCCCAATGCGGCCTACTTCGATCGGACCGGTCTCAACCACAAGACCCACCTGCTCCCGATCATTTCGAACCCCGGCAACCCGACCGGGCACACGCGTGCCGGCGCCGAGCTGGAAGAGCTGATGGCGATGGCGGAGAAACCGGGGAACGGCATCCTGCTCGATGAGGCCTACGAGATGTTCCACCACTCGAAGGGCGTGAGCGGCATCCAGTACGTGAAGGATCTCGACAACAGCAACGTGTTCCTCGCAGGTGCGTGCACCAAGGGGCTGCAGTGCCCCGGCATCCGCATCGGCTGGATGATCGCCAGCAAGATCAACGTCGAGACGCTCTCGAACTACTCGAGCTTCGGCATGGGGGGCGTGAGCCACCCCTCGCAGCACTACGCGGTCGAGCTCCTCGAGCCGAGCCGCGTTGCCCAGGCGCGCGTTGCGGTGGAGAAGCACTACAGCATGCAGCGTGCCCGCTACGGTGCGGCGTTTGCCAAGTTGGGGTTCGAGGTCTTCACCGGCGACGGTGGCTTCTACCACTGGATGAAGCTTCCGGATGGCATGAACGCGAGCGAGCTGAATCGCCGCCTCTTCAAGCACGGGGCCGCGATCTTGGAAGGCAAGGACTGCGACATGGCACGGCCGCACGACAAGGACCCGGCGTACGTGTCGCCCTACGACAACTGGTTCCGCTTCTCGTTCGGGCCCCTGCTGCCCGAGACGTTCGAGTCGGACATCGCGATTCTCGAGCAGGTGCTGAACGAGTATCGGGCGGAAATCGACGTGGGGGCGCCGGTCTAGTCGTTGCGCTACCTCGGATCCGCGAGGCCGGCCTGGCTCAGCCCATGGGCTTGGTCGTTACGCCGAGGAGGCGCTAGCGGAGTCCGTGCAATGCGGTGGTTCGTGGGTACCTTTCGCGGCGGAGGGAGCCCTGGCTTGGCCGCAACCGCGCGTACGCAACTGATCTTCCAGCTTGGGACGAACAACTGGCAGTCGGAACAGGAGTTTGCCCCCGGGAGCGGGATCCTGCACGCGCAGCTCCATTCCAAGTTCAACACGATGGACGGCGTCACGTGTCACAGCGTGTTTCCGTCGCGTGTCCAGCGCTTCGAGCGCCCGGACGTCCGGGTGTTCGAGCTGGACCACGACATCCCGATCTGCGAGTCCGTCTCGCCCGTCTCCTCGTATCGCTGGCACAGCATGAGCGAGGAGGACTTCGAGGCCTACCGGGATCGCCTGCTCGACTTCGTCACGGCCTACATCGATGACGTGGAAGCAGACCTAGGGCGGCCGTTCGACCTCTTCATCGCGCATCACGCGTTCCTGAACCCGATGGTCATGGCCGAGGTCAACCGGCGGCGGGCTGCCACAGGACGTGCACCCGTGCCTCTCGTGGCCTTCGTGCACGGAACGGCACTGCTGATGTTCGCACATGAGCTCAGAGGAGAGCACCCGGAGTACCCGGTGCGCTTCCACGCCAAGATGCTCGAGGCACGCGTGTTCGAATCGGTCGCGGGGATCTTCGTGATATCGGACTCGCAAAAGGAGCGCTTCCTGGAGATCTTCCCGGACTACGAGAGAGAGCGAGTCTTCGTGACGCCCAACGGCATCGACCCCGCCGTCTTCCGCGTGCTGCCCGCGCTCACGCGCGACGAAGTCCTCGCGCGGTTCCGCACTGCCCCTTACGAGGGGAGCGCGGCGCGTTCTGTCGCCCTGCCGTCCGGGGCCGACCGGATGGTGCTCTTCGTTGGGAAGTTCGCCGACATCAAACGCCTGGATGCCTTGCTGCGGGCGGCGGTGATCTACCAGGCCGAGGCCGCCGCGGCGGGCCTGCGCGTGGTCACGGTCATTGCCGGTTCCGGGCCGCCGGCAGACCAGCGCCTCTATCAGGACATGGCGGAGGATCTCGGCGTGCAGGGTGCGCAGTTCATCGGCCCGCACGATCAGCCCGCGCTTGCCGAGCTCTACAACGTGGCGGACATCGGAGTCTTCCCTACGAAGTTCGAGGCGTTCGGTCTCGTGTTCATCGAGTGCATGGCGTGTGGAACGCCGGTCGTCGGGACGGCAGCGGGCGGTCCACTGGAGTTCGTCGATGACACAGTCGGCGCCCTGGTGCCCGATGCGGACAGCGACGTGGTGTTCAGCGACGCGCTAGGCCAGACGATCACGCGCGCGCTGCTCGACGACTGGAAGCCGCAGAAGCACGACGCATGCGTGGCTCGTGCATCGCGCTACACGTTGACGGCACAGTGCGAGGCCATTCTCGCCGCAGTGGATGAGCGGCTCCGCTCTGCGCCATAGGTGCCGTTGCACGTTCAGGGCAACGGGTGCCGAGACTCTGGATGCCGACGCGAGCCCTACCCCGGTCCGACGAGGGCGCCGTGCATGCCGACCGCGAGCCATGCTGCGGCCACAAGGCTCACCACGATGCAAACGGTTCCCAGGACGCGGGTCCTGCGGATCTGCCACCACATCAGCAGACCCGACAAGGCCCAGAACACCATCGTGACGAACATGAGATCGACCGCGATTGCCCAGTACCACCGCACGGTCTTCTCTTTCGGATACCCGTGCGCCATATGGAGCTGCAGCAGGAAGCGCCGGGTGTCGCCCGGCTCGATGACGGTCAAGGAGCCCCGCGGCATCATGTAGCGCACTCGGTGGACCTCGTCGTCGACAACGAGATCGAAGCGCACGTCGGGCAGCCGACGAAACGACACCCCCTCCGGATCCACGCCGATTGCCGTCAGCTGCTTGTGCAAGCCTTCTGCGAGTATGCGGGAGAAGTCGTCCACGATCGCTGGGTTGACTCTCGGTAACTTGAGTCCCTTGGCTTCGGGATCCTTGACGCGCGTGCGTACGTATCCGCTCCCGTCCGCGCTGCGAAGCACTAGCGTGTGCTCTCTGCCCTCTTGCTCCGTGCGGGCGAAGCCCGAGCGACCGAATGCAATGTAGCCGTCGGCCGGAAGGCGGTACCTGGGCGGTGCACCCGCGTCGAGCTCTTGCCGGTTGAGCTCGTCGACGACGGCGCTCGCGATCACTTCCGGGGACGCGAGTCCGGAGAAGGCCGACGCCTCGGTCGTGGCCGGGCCGAACGGCTGTGTTTCGGATGCAGCGAACCAACTCGGATGATTGAACAACATCGCCGTGATGCCGTACATGAGCACCCACGGGAACATCAGAAGGCCGCTGTAGAGGTGGATCCTGCGGGCCCACTTCATGAAGCGGCCCCACGCCGCTTTGGGCCTCGGCTTTGGCAGCACTCGGCCACGCTCCGGCTGTCGGGCACGAGGAGCCCCCTCCGCCGTCTCTAGCGGTCCGCGGGGAGGCGCCGCTCGAGGGATGCGTTCCGGCGAAGGGGGCATTGTGCTCATGGCCTGCGAGCTATTTCCACCACGTATCGCGCCCGAAGAGTACGTAGGCCTCGCCGCCGTCCTTGAACAGGCGGGCAAGCCCGCGTGCCTTGTTCGCGCCTGTGAGCAGGTCGAGTCGCCCGTCGTCATTGAAGTCGCCGACTGCCAGCGTAGTGCCTGCCCGGTCGCCCTTGGTCGGTCCGTAGAACCGCGTGAGAGTGACGCCTGTGGGGTGCGTCGATCCGTCGTTGGACAGCTCGAAGGAGAGCGACGCAGCCGCTGGATACAGTGCCGTGCCGCGAATCACGGAGATCTCGCCCCAGCAGCAGCTCGAGCCGCCCTTGTCCAAGGCGCCGCGCGCCTGGAAGTCGCCCACCAGCAGGTCCTTGCTGCCGTTGCCGTCCACGTCGGCGAACAACAGGGCGTCTCCGAATGAGTGCTTGTCGTCTCCGCCGAAGACCCGAAGCCAGCGCGTGAAGACCGTGCTGCCCCCGGTCGTGGCGTACTTCCACGGCGTGTCTTCGTCGAGGCCCAGGGTCGTCTGCGTCACCCCGAATACGAGCAGCACCTCGCCGCGACGATCGCCCAGGTTGCCCGGACCGTCGGCCGAGGTCGCGCCGACCGCAAGGTCGGCCCGGCCGTCACCATCGAAGTCGTCGAGCAGGCATGACCAGCCGAAGAGGTCGACTCCGTCCTCGCCGTGGATCACGAACCCACGTAGCGTCGAGCTTCCCACCTCGTAGGACGCGAAGGTCCCCGTCGGGATGAGGGTCGAGCGCTGCGCACCGAACACGAAGATGAGCTCGCCGGCACTCGACTTCATGTTGTCGTTGCCGTCCGCGCCAATCCCGCCTGCGGCGAAGTCTGCGTAGCCATCGTTGTCGAAGTCGGCGCAAGCACAGCTCCAACCGATGCGGTCGTTGCTGTCGACGCCGAAGATGCGGATGTTGTCGATGTTGGTCGCAGACGGCCCCGTTGTGTCCTCACCGTATCCGGCCACGATGCCGAGATTGGCCTTCGTGTCTCCGAACAAGACGTAGAAGGCACCGGTCGAGCTGCCACCTGCACCGTCGTCGCCCGTGGCGCCCGTGACGATGTCCAGCTTGCCGTCGTTGTCTACGTCGCCGAGAGCGAGCCCCTCACCGATCTTGTCGCCGGCCTTCGTGCCGAACACGCGTAGCAGGTCGAAGCCGGTGACCGCCGCGTCGCCCAGCTGGAGCGTGGACGCCGGCAGGGTCTCCTGTCCGAAGATGACCCACACCTCGCCGCGCTGCGACTCGTCCTCGTTGGGCCCGTCGGCGAAGTGCGCGCCGAAGACGATGTCGTCGTAGCCGTCGTCGTCGATGTCCCCGACCGCAAGGGCACCCTCGATCGCCGGCTGATCGAGGTGGTTCTCACACGTGATGATGAGATCCGCCGCGCCGGTTGCCGATGCCAGGTCCTGGTAGATCGGTGCGCCCGTGGACGACCAGCTGCTGCGACCGAGGATGACGGCGATCTGTCCTTCCTTCGTCCCCGAGTTCGCCACGCTCTCGGCGACGTACGCTGAGATCACGAGGTCGTCGATGCCGTCGCCATTGACGTCACCGCTACGAGCCGCGTACCCAAACTGCGAGCCGTCGTCCTGTGATCCGATGACCATGTCGTAGATGGTCTCGAAGTGCGCCTTGCGAGCCTGGTCGTCGACCACCGCGGCGCCCAGCGCATCAGTCACCGTGGTCGTGATCTCGCAGTCGATCCGCTGAAGCACGCCCAGGGGATGGGTCGGATCGAACGTCACGGAGAGCCCGTCGGGCGCCACCGTGCGCGTTCCCTCCACGGCCCTGCCTTCTTCGTCGGTTATCAGGAACGACGTCGCCGAGATGGTCGAAGCCAGGATCGGGCGCGAGAAGTTGACCACGATGTTGCTGTCTGCGTCCACGCCGATGCTCGCCGTGGCGGGCAACCAGCTCGTGACGCGCGGCGCCGGAACGTTGCTACCAAGTGCCGCCGGCGTGAAGCCGCGGATCGCGGCGTACGTTATCGGAGGCAGGCCCGTGCCTTCGGCGCCGTAGGCCCCGAGGAGGCCGCCGTTTGCCGCCGCGATCGTCACGTGCCCCGTCAGGGGATCCGAGATCTGGAACGTGCTGGCGATGGTCTCGGTGACCGGATCGAACGTCTCCAGAAGATCGGAGCCCGTGGTGTCGGCCTTCGTGCCGCCGACGAAAGCCACGACGCCGTTCGTGAGTGTGACGATGCGGATGTGAGAGCGTGCCTCACCCAGCGTGGCCGTCGTGATCGTCCGGAACTCCTCTGTCTCCGGATCGAACACTTCGAGGGAGTCGAGCTTGGAGCCGTCGGCAGCCTCGCCACCGACGATGAGAACATGTCCCGTCGGTAGAAGACAAGCGGACGCACCGCGTCGGCCGACGCCCAGCGGGTTGGCTACCGGCTCGACGTCTCCGTCCGCGGGTTCGACGATGAACGCGGCCGTCTGCACGACGCCCGTGTCATTCACGCCGCCGCAAACGAAGAGATTGCCATCGGCCATCGGAGCGACGGCGCAGTCACCAACCGGTGCGGGAAACACCTCGTCGAGCGGCTGGAACTCCTGTAGAGCGTCGTCCCACGCTTCGACGATGTCGGTCGTGGCTGAGCCTCCAGGAGCGCTCAGCCCGCCAATCACAACAGGGACGCCGTCGATCGTGGGGATGAACGTGTAGTGCGCGCGAGCCGCACCCAGAGCATTCGCCGGGGAGAAGAGCTGCGTGGTTGGGTCGAAGAGCTCGGCACTGTCCGTCGCCGTCGCACCCGCTCCGTCGGTCGCACCGCCGGCCACGAGGACACGACCGTCGGGCAGACGCACGCTGCCATGGCTCCACCGGGCTGTCCCCATGGGCGCGGCAATCGGCGTGACCGTCAAGTCCGAGCTGATGGTCACGGCGTCGTTGCGTGCGACACCATCCGACCGGAGGCCGCCCGTCACCAGCGCAGGACCGTCGGCCAGTCGCACGATGGACGCGAGGAAACGACCGAGGTCTTCGACCGGTGGGGGGGACGTCTGCGTCTCGCCCGGCTCTGTCGTGAATCGCAAGGGGTTCAGCGCACTTCCAATGATCGGCGCACCGTCTGAGGCGCGCAGGAGGGAAGGGAGCAGGCGGATCTCGATCGGCGCACCCAGCGCCGTGGCGATTACGTTGAGAAGCAGCGCCGTGCCGCCGGGCTCGAGCTCGAGTGTGAAGGCCACCGGCAAGCCGTCCTGCGTCACGTCAAGGGAGGTCGGGATCGCGGTGAGGGGGTCGACGACGTCGGACAGTTCGAACCGCACTTCGCTCGCCCGCCAGAGCGCCAGGTCCTCGGCGTCTTGCGTGGGGGCTGTGGCCGTCACCGTGAACGGCAGCGTCGCCGTCTCGGTAATCGGCGTCTCGTCGCCACAGCCGGCGAGCAACAGTGCCAGGATCGTTCCAAACAGCAGAAGGTAGGGATTTGCGGGCTTCATGGTGTCTCCAGCTACGCGTATGGCCCGGAAGCTAGAGGCCCGGGCGCCCAAGTCAATAATGATTCTGAGAATCATTATCAACAAAGATCGTCAAGGGGCCATTGGGCCCACGCGGATGCGGGGGCCGCGTCCGAGGTGTTGCCGGGCCAGCCGGCAGCTGGCAGATCAGATGAAGCGGTGGGGCAGCGTCCCGACCTGGGCTCGGATCTGGTCGAGGATCTCCTGCGCCTCACGCGCCATCGTGTCAGACGGGTAGGTATTGATCGCCGCAACGACGTGCTGGTAGGCAACCGTCGGCTGGTGCAACGGGCCGGCCGCAAGGCGCGCGATGCCTAGACGGGCCGCCGCTTCGACGTCTCGCGCCGGGTCGAGAGCAAGGGCGCGTTCATACACGCCAACCGCATCCCGGATCCGGCCTTCAGACGCCAGCGCTTCGGCGCGATGCACGGCGTCCGCCGCGGTCAGGCCTTCCTTTTCGCGGGCGCGTTCCTCTCCGGAGGGTCGCCTTCCGACCAGATTCGCGATCAATGCGACCACGACGCCGGCGATGAAACCGCCGATGTGCGCGCCATGCGCGACCCCGCCGCCGCCGCCCTGGCCGTAGGTGAGGATCGCGGGCAGGATGTTCTGCGCGATGATGTAGAAGCCGAGGACCAGGCGCGCGCCTACGTCCACCCGCCGGACGACCGGCGGCATGAGGATCAGGAGGCGGACCTTGTTCCTGGGGAACCAGATGAAGTAGAGGCCCAGCACGCCGGAGATCGCACCCGACGCGCCCACGCCCGGGATGTTCGAGCTGGGTCGGAGCAGGATGTCGCCGAACGATGCGGCGAAGCCGGTCGCCAGGTACACCGCCAAGTACTTGAGGCGCCCCAGCCGGTGTTCGGGGTTGTTGCCGTAGATCCATAGGAAGAGCATGTTCCCGAACAGGTGCATCCAGCCGCCGTGCAGGAACATGCTCGTGAGCATCGTGAGCCAGGTCCATTGGGCCGGTCGCGAGCCGTGCTCGAAGACGGTCAGGTCGTACTGCGAGATGCGTCCCTTGAGCGCCGCCACATCGGCGTCGCTGAGCCGGGCTTCCTTCGAGATGACTTCGATGTACTCGGCGTAGCGCGGATCGTTGACGTCCGCGGGTGTGCTCATCTGCGGGAGCAGCATGACGAAGACGCCGACGTTCAAGACGATGAGCGCGAGGGTGACCCATGCAATGCCGCGCGGATTCGGGGAGTCGCCGATCGGGAACACGAGGAGCCAGCCTTTCTCTCGGAGCCGTACCTACATCAGGTAGCGCCCGTCTACGGGTTCGATCGGCGGGGGCAGTTCGTGCTCGCCGAGCTGCTCGAGGAGGTTGCGCTCGATCGTGCGGACGATGCTCGACATGGCCGTGTCGTTGGGCAGGTTCTCGAACGGATCGACGAGTGAGCGACCGGTTTCGTAGACAAGGCGGAACACCGACGCCGTGACGAAGACAAGTGGCACCGAATAGAACCCGATCTGCTCCGTCAGCGTCACGCTGAAGACCGCGATGTACGCCCAGATCGAGACACGAATCATGAAGGAGTAGTATGGCGGGAAGACCGTCGTCTTGATGCGCTCCGCCATCCCCTGCGACGTGCTGAATCGGTTCAGCATCTCCTGGAGGAGCTTCAGACGCATCACCTCGATGTGGCCGGAGCGTTCCGCCGCGTCGATCTCCCGGCCCGTGGCCTGCAACAGGAGATTCGGGATCTGATCCGCGTTGCGAACGGTCTCCGTGTCCTGCTCGGGTAACCGCTCGAAGCACGCATCGGCCGGCTGGCCCCGGAGCCGTGCCTTTACGGCGTAGAGGTAGGCGATATGACGCCGAACCCACCGGTTCGCGGTTGCGCGTTCGGCTTCGGGGAGGCACGAGAGGGCAAGCCGGGCGAAGGAGCGCGAATCGTTCACGAACGCGCCCCAGATCTTCCGCGCCTCCCACCAGCGGTCATACGCCTGGGCCGTGTAGAACGCGATGAAGAAAGACACGGCGATGCCGAGGGCAGAGACTGCGATTCCGCTGCCAAAGGGTACGTCCACCGTGTCGAAGCGAGTGATCGCTGCGGTCGCGCCGACGACGACGGCGATCAGCGCCAACGGACCGCGATGCTTGGAGACGAGATGGCCCCATGCAAAGTGCTTTGAGACGTACACAGCGGCTAGTCGAACTCGACCTCGCCGGTCGCGAAGTCGAAGAAGGCCGGCACGATACGCAGCCCGTCGTTCTCCACCGCGCCGCGCAGGACTTCCGACGCATCGACCAGGCGGTCCGCCGTGAGTCGTGCGTTCGCTCGCGCCGTCCCGTCTACGTCGCCTCCGCCCGCGTCCAGGGCCGGCTTGATGTGTTCGAGTAGGTGGTTGAGGTTCTGACCCGCGTCGCCGCCTTCCATCGCGGCGGCGACGGCCCCGCAGCTGGCATGCGCCATGACGACGATGAGTCGGACGCCGAGCACCGCGACGGCATACTCGATACTGGCGATGCTCGACGTGTTCGCGATGTTGCCGGCGACGCGGACCACGAAGAGCTCCCCGGGCTTTGCGTCGAACAGGACAGCCGGCGAAACGCGGCTGTCCGCGCAGGTGAGCACGACCGAGTGCGGTTGCTGTCCCTGCATGAGCTCTGCCCAGCGAGCCTGATCCCCTGCCCGATGCTCTCGAAATCGACCGTTGCCATCCCGCAGCAGGTCTTGTGCGTCCTGCGTCGTCGTCATCTCACTGCCTCCCGAGGCGCCTAGTAGCCGGCTTTCTTGTCGACCACGTTGACGAGCTTGCGACCCTTCGCAAAGCGCTCGACATTGCGGCGGAAGATCGCCGTGCGACGCGTCCGCGTCAACTCGGCCCGGCCCGCGACGTGCGGCGTGATGATCACGTTCTTCATCTTCCAGAGGGGACTGTCCTCGGGCAGGGGCTCCGGATCGGTCACGTCGAGCCCGGCGCCGGCCAGGTGGCCCGACTTCAGCGCCGCGACGAGCGCCTCGGTGTCCACGATCTTGCCGCGCCCGATGTTTAGGAGGATGGCACCCTTCTTCATCTTCGCGATGCGTTCCGCGTTGAAGAGCCCCGTGGTCTCCTTCGTCAGAGGGAGCGCGATCGCGACCACGTCCGCGCGTTCGAGGAAGCGATCGAGCACTTTCGACGTGCCTAGCTCGTCGACGAACTCGGGTGCCTCGCGCGCGTTGCGGACGGTGGCCAAGACCTTCATGTCGAAGCCCTTGCCTCGTTTGGCGATCTCACGCCCGATGCCGCCCATGCCTGCTACGAGCAGGGTCGATCCCGCCAGCGCCCTCTGTCCCGATCCGGCGCGGCGGTCCCACCGACCCTCGCGCTGGGCATCGAAGTAGGCCGGCAGGTCCCGACGAAGCGCCAGCAGCATGGCGAAGACGTGCTCGGCGATCACGGGACCGTGCGCGCCCTTCATGTTGGTGAAGGTGATGGCGTCGTTCTCGATCAGGCCCTTGAGACCCATGTAGCGGTCCACGCCTGCGCTCCAGGACTGGACCCAGCGGAGGTTCTTGGCTGCTGCGAGGAACTCCTCGGATAGCAGGTGGGCGTCGGCGCCGTGAAACTCCGTAGCTCGCTCGAGAGCCTCCTTTCGGGAGCACTTCACGAAGCGGACGTTGGGCGCAGTTTTCTTGAGCTCGGTGATCTGCGCGTCGTCGAGCACGCTCGTCCAGTAGACGCGCTCGCCGCGTACGTCCTCGCACGCGACCAGCGAGAGCAGGAGGAGTAGGGCAACTAGGACGCGGGGCATGCGGTGGACTCCTCGTGACGCGAGCGGAATAGCCTGCCACAAGGAGACTCGTTCATGCGCGCGGGAATCACCCTTGTGCTCGTTCTGGCCGGCCTCGCGATGGGCTGCCGAAGCACTGCAGAGCCGCCGTGGGGGGCATGTGCCACGCTGAGGCCTCCGAACGCACGCGTTCGCTGTGCGTTTCTCGACGCCGTCACGGATCCGCAGACGGTCGTGCCCGCGGCGGCAGCGCTCGTGTTCGGCCTGACGGACTGGGACGACGAAGTCTCGGACTGGGCCCGCCGCGAGACGCCCGTCTTCGGCTCGACGAGTGGGGCGAAGACCGGTGGGGAGATCCTGCTCGGTGCGTCTGCCGGGCTGGCCCTGGGGACTGCGCTTGCGACGCCGAGCGGCTGCTGCGGTGCCGAGATCCGCCGCAACAAGCTCAAGGGCTTCGGGGCCGAGACCCTGGCCGTGGGCGGTGCGGCCGGCCTGGCATTCCTGGGGAAGTACACCATCGGGCGCGAGCGGCCCAACGGGACCGACGACCTGAGCTTCCCGTCGGGGCACGCGACGACCGCCTCCGCGCTCTCGGTCATGACCTGGCGAAACAGCGACTGGCTCTGCACGACGCCGAAGGCGAAGACGGCGCTGAAGGCCACGGCGACGGGCGTGGCCCTGCTCACCGGCTGGTCGCGCGTCGAGGCCGGCGCACACTTCCCCTCGGACATCTTCGCGGGCCACGCGCTCGGCAACCTGACCGGCCGGTTCGTCCATGACTCGCTGCTCGGGCGACGCGGCTGGCAGCTGCGCACCGGCTGGCGGCGTGACCGCGGCACGATCACGCTCGGCGTTTCCCGGGAACTCTGAGGCGGCTGCGGAATTCGGCGCACGGTGCTACCGTCTCGCGCCGGAGGACCGCCATGCGCATCGCCCTCGCGTTTCTGATCGCCCTCTCCTTGCTCGCTGCTCCGGTGCTCGCGCCCGCCGACGAGAAGAATGAGGCAGAGGAGGACCCCTCGCCCCTGAAGGAGGCGACCTTCAAGGGGCTGAAGCTCCGCAGCATCGGGCCTGCGCTGATGTCTGGCCGCATCGCCGACATCGCCGTCCACCCCAAGCGCCAGAGCACCTGGTACGTGGCGGCGGGCAGCGGGAACCTCTGGAAGACGGTGAACGCCGGCACGACCTGGACGCCGATCTTCGACGACCAAGGCAGCTATTCGATCGGGTGCGTGCAGCTCGATCCGACGAACCCGGAGATCGTCTGGGTGGGCACGGGCGAGAACGTCAACGGCCGCCACGTCGGGTATGGCGACGGCATCTACCGCAGCCGCGACGGCGGCACGACCTGGGAGAACATGGGGCTGAAGGAGTCCGAGCACATCTCGCGGATCGTCATCGATCCGCGCAATCCCAAGGTGATGCATGTCGCCGTCCAAGGGCCGCTGTGGTCGGCCGGTGGGGAGCGCGGTCTCTACAAGAGCACGGACGGCGGCACGACCTGGACGAAGAAGCTCGGTGGGGGGGAGTACACGGGCGTAAACGACGTCGTCGCCGACCCGCGCAACCCGGACGTGCTCTACGCCTCGACGCACGAGCACTACCGGAACGTGGCCGCGCTCCTCAACGGCGGGCCAGAGTCGGGGATCCACAAGTCCGTCGACGGCGGCGAGACCTGGCGCGAGGTCACCAAGGGCCTGCCGGAAGAGGACATGGGCCGGATCGGCCTTGCCATCTGCCCGCACGACCCCGACACGGTGTACGCCACGGTCGAGTTGGCTCATCGCAAGGGCGGCTTCTGGCGGTCGACCGACGGGGGCGAGTCCTGGGAGAAGCGCAACGACATCATCGCGGGCGCGACCGGGCCGCACTACTACCAGGAGATCTTCGCCTGCCCGCACACGCGCCACCGCGTCTACATGATGGACATGAAGCTGCGCGTCACGAAGGACGGCGGCAAGACGTGGCGTTCGATCGGGACGAAGTCCAAGCATGTCGACAACCACGCGCTCGCCTTCAACCCGCACGACCCGGACTACCTGCTGGTCGGGTGCGACGGTGGGGTCTACGAGAGCTGGGACCGCGGCAAGACCTACAGGTTCGTCGCCAACCTGCCGCTCACGCAGTTCTACAAGGTCGCGGTCGACTACGACGAGCCGTTCTACAACGTCTACGGCGGCACGCAGGACAACAACACCCAAGGCGGACCGTCGCGCACCTACAACGTGCACGGCATCCGCAACAGCGACTGGTTCACGACGCTGTGGGGCGACGGCCACCAGCCTGCTTGTGATCCGACGGATCCCAACATCGTCTACTCCCAGTGGCAGGTCGGCAACCTGACGCGTTATGACCGGAAGACCGGCGAGTTCATGTACATCCAGCCCCAGCCCGCGGAGGGCGAGGAGTGGGATCGCTTCAACTGGGACGCGCCGATCCTGATCAGTAGCCACGATCCCAAGCGGCTCTACTTCGCGAGCCAGCGGATCTGGCGCAGCGACGACCGGGGTGATTCCTGGAAGCCCGTCAGCGGCGACCTCACGCGCGACCTCGACCGGCTCGCATTGCCGATGATGGGCCGCGTCCAGAGCTTCGATGCGATCTGGGATCTCTACGCGATGTCGAAGTTCTGCACGATCACCTCGCTGGGGGAGTCGCCGCTCGACGAGAAGCTGCTCTATGCCGGCACGGACGACGGCCACATCCAGGTCAGCGAGGACGGCGGGGCGAACTGGCGCAAGTGCGATGAGCTGCCGGGCGTCGCGGAGCAGTGGTTCGTCAACGACATCAAAGCCGACTTGCACGACGTCAACACGGCGTATGTCTGTGTCGACCAGCACAAGAACGGCAACTTCAAGCCGTACGTCTTCAAGACGACGGATCGCGGCAAGACCTGGACCTCTATCAACAACAACCTGCCGGAGCGCGAGATCGTCTGGCGTCTCGTCCAGGACCACGTCAATCCCAAGCTGCTCTTCGTCGGCACGGAGATGGGTGTCTACTTCACGGTCGACGGCGGCGGGAAGTGGGTGAAGCTCTCCGGTGGGATTCCGAACATCCCGGTGCGCGATCTGGTGATCCAGAAGCGCGAGAACGACCTCGTCTGCGCGACCTTCGGACGCAGCTTCTACATTCTCGATGACTACTCGTCGCTTCGTGAGGTCACCGAAGCGGCGCTCGAGAAGGACTCCGTGCTCTTCCCGGTGCGCAAGGCCTGGTGGTACGTGGAGAAGCGCACGCTGGGCGGCGGCAAGCAGGCTTCGCAGGGAGACGCCTTCTTCGTCGCCCCCAATCCCGCGTTCGGCGCGACGATCACGTACTACCTCAAGGACGAGATCCGGACGCGCAAGGAGACGCGGCGCAAGGGAGAGAAGGAGGCAGCGAAGGAAGGCGGTGACACGCCGTACCCGGGCTGGGAAGAGCTCCGCAAGGAGGAGCTCGAGCGCAAGCCGGCCATGGTGTTGACGGTGAAGAACGCCGCGGGCGAGGTCGTGCGCCGCATCGAAGGCCCCGTGCAGGCGGGGTTCCACCGCGTGGCGTGGGACCTGCGGTACCCGCCGACGACCGCCGTCGCACCGATGGAGAAGGACGAGGAGGGCGAAGGCGACCACGAGGAGAAGGGCACGCTCGCTCCACCGGGAACCTACACCGTTTCGCTCTGCAAGCGCGTGGACGGTCAGTACGTCGACTGCGGCGAGCCGCAGGCCTTCGAGGTCGTGCGGCTTCATGAGCGTGGGTTGCCGGGCGCTCCGCTCGCGGAGGTCACAGCCTTCCAGCGCCAGGTCGCGGCCCTGCACCGCCAGGTCACGGGTGCCGAAGCGACGATCAAGGAGACGTGGGCTCGCGTGCGCGGCATCCTCCGTGCCCTCGAGCGTTCGACGCTTCCGGACCAGAGCCTCGACAAGGCGGCCGACGCGATGAGACAGCGGCTCGCAGCCCTGAAGGAGACGCTCTCGGGCAACCGGCGCCGCAACCTGCTCAACGATCCCGGCCCGGTCTCCATCCACCGCCGACTGGACGTGGCCCACATGGGGGTGGGCTGGTCCACCTACGGGCCGACGCCGACGCACCGCATGAGCTTCGACATCGCTACCAGGCAGTTCGGCGAGCTCAAGACGCAGCTCGATCAGCTGGTGAAGACCGACCTGCCCGCGCTGGAAACCAAGCTCGAGGCTGCAGGCGTGCCCTGGTCGCCGGGGCGACGCTAGACGCCTCCACTGCGGAAAACGGTCGGGGTTCGAAGGCGATGCCGACCGTCGAGCACCAGACGTGGTAGTGCGCCAGTCCGAGCAGCGCGCCGTCTTCGTCTACGGCGACCATGCCGTGAAGCGGTGCTGCTCGTCCATGAGCCACGACCACACGGCGGCGGTGCGCGCGTCGTCCGGCTCGCGCTCGTAGACCACGCAGTAGCCGTCGAAGAGCGGACGCCAGGCGGCCTGATCAGCCGCCTGGATCGGACGCACCGCAACTGCGGTCACGGGATCAGACGAGCGCGGGGGGCGTCGGGTTGGCGCCCTGGACGTCCGGTGCGGCGCGGTCGGCGTACTTCTTGAAGTTCTCGGTGAAGAGAACCGCCAGCTCGTGCGCCTTCGTGTCGTAGGCCGCCTTGTCCGTCCACGTGTTGCGCGGGTCGAGGACCTCGGACGGCACGTCGGAGCAGCTCGTGGGCACCTCGAAGCCGAAGAGCTCGTTGGTGACGTACTCGGCGTTGTCGAGCTCGCCCGACATCGCGGCACGCAGGACCGCGCGCGAGTAGTGGATCGAGATGCGATCGCCTTCGCCGTACGGGCCGCCCGTCCAGCCCGTGTTGACGAGCCAGCAGTTGACGTCGTGCTCCTCGATCAGCTTGCCGAAGAGCTCGGCGTAGACCGTCGGGTGCAGCGCCATGAACGGGGCGCCGAAGAGCGGCGAGAACGTCGCCGAGGGCTCCGTGACCCCGCGCTCGGTGCCCGCGACCTTCGCTGTGTAGCCGGAGATGAAGTGATACTTGGCCTGGGCCGGCGTCAACCGCGCGATCGGCGGCAGGATGCCGAAGGCGTCGCACGTCAGCATGACCACGTTCTTCGGGTGGCCGGCGCAGCCGTCCTTCACGATCTTCGGCAGCGAGTGGATCGGGTAGGAGGCGCGCGTGTTTTCCGTCAGGCTGTTGTCGAAGAGATCGACGATGCGGTGCTTTTCGTCGAAGCCCACGTTCTCGAGGATCGTGCCGAACTTGCGCGTGGTCTGATAGATCTCGGGCTCCGCCTGGGGATCCAGGTTGATGACCTTGGCGTAGCAGCCGCCCTCGAAGTTGAAGATGCCGTCGTCGCTCCAGCCGTGCTCGTCGTCGCCGATGAGCGAGCGCTCCGGATCGGCGGAGAGCGTGGTCTTGCCCGTGCCCGAGAGGCCGAAGAAGATCGCGCTGTCGCCATCCGGGCCGACGTTGGCCGAGCAGTGCATGCCGAGCACGCCCCGCTGGGGGAGGAAGTAGTTCATCGCCGAGAAGACGGACTTCTTGATCTCGCCGCCGTACTGCGTGCCGCCGATGATGACGAAGCGTTCGTCCAGGTTGAGGATGACGAACGCCTCGCTGCGCGTGCCGTCGATCTCGGGGATTGCCTGGAAGTTCGGGCAGTGGAGGATCGTCAGCTCGGGCTCGAAGTTGGCGAGGACCTCCTCGTCGAACTCACGCAGCATCATGTTGTATGCGAAGAGGCTGTGCCACGCGTTCTCCGTGATGATGCGCAGCTTCATTCGGTAGTTCGGATCAGCGCCTGCATAGCAGTCCTGCACGAACGCGTCGCGACCCTGCATGTACGCCTTGAGGCGCCGGCGGAGGTTCTTGAATTTGTCCTGCTCGAAGGGCTCGTTGAACGGACCCCACCAGACCTTGTCATCGCTCAACGGCGCCTTGACCACGAAGCGGTCGTTGGCGCTGCGGCCCGTGTACTGCCCCGTTCGGACGAGCAGCGGGCCGTTGTGGGCGACCCAGCCTTCGTTGCGGCGGATGGCTTCTTCGTAGAGGGCGGGCGGCGCGAGGTTGCGGTGGACGCCGGTGAGGTGCGTGAGTCCGATCGTGGACAGGTCGAGCATGGTTCCCTCCGATTTTGCCCCTCTGGAAGGCGCGCAGTGTAGGCAAGAGGACCCCCTGATTCCTCTTCGGGCCGGAGCCGAAACGGCCTCGCTTGGGCGGCTTTCCACAGCCGTTGGGTAGTCGCTTGCCTAACCTCGTGGGCGCGGCCGCAAGGACATGCGCGCGGCCCCGTGGCGCCTCCGCCGAAGGCCGCTACGGCCGGGCGTCGCAGAACGCGACGGTAGGCCGTCCGGGCGGCGCGCAACGCGCGAAAGAAGAGCGCGCCCGCCGGCAGGGCGAGCGCGCTTCGAGGATCGCCGTGGGCGCGTAGCCCACGCGCGTCGGCCGGTCGGCTAGGCCTCCTGCGGCTCGTTCATCGCCTCGTGGACGCGGCCGACCATCTCCGGGCCCGGACGCAGCGTGAGGTCGCCCTCGTCCTTCCACTTCGACGGGCAGCCTTCGTCGGGCTTCTTGCCGAGGTAGAGGTTGGCCTTGTACTTCCGCATGAGCTCGTCAATATTGCGGCCCATGTTGTAGAAGTTGACTTCGCTGTTCATGAGCTGGCCCTGGGGGCTGATCACGAACGTCCCGCGCAGGTTGAGCCCGCTGTTCTCGTCGTGCACGCCGAAGAGGCGCCCGAGCGTGCCGGTCGGATCGGCGCCCATCGGGAACTCGACGCCGGCCAGCTCCTTCTCATGGCGCTGCCACGCCAGGTGCACGAACTCGGTGTCTGCGCTCACGGTGACCACCTCGGCCCCCAGCTTCTTGAAGCGATCGTACTGCTCTGCCAGAGCAGCGAACTCGGTCGCTCACACGAAGGTGAAGTCGGCCGGGTAGAAGAAGAGGATGCTCCACTTCCCGTCTGCCTTCTGCTGTTCGAGGCTGAACTTCCCGAAGTTCTTCGTGGTCGGGTCGTAGGTGTTGATCTCGAAGTCGGGAACCATGTCCCCGACCCCCAGCGGCTTGGCCTGTTCCATAGGGTGTCGGATCTCCTTGAGGTGACCAGGGATGGTCGCCAGGGGACCGCGGTAGACAAGTTCTGGCCGGGGCTCGGTTTGGGTCCTGCCCGCCTGGGCCACAGAATGCCCGCCGGAGGAGCGGACGATGAACGAACCGATCGAGCAGCTCCAGCGCTGTGAGTTCCTACGGGAGCTCGACGACGAGGCCCTGGCTCTCCTGGCGGCGCCGGCCACCGAGCGGCGCACCGAGGCGGGGGCCGTGCTCTTCCGCCGGGGCGAGTCGCGGGATGCGTTCTACGTGGTCCTCGAAGGGCAGGTCGAGGTGCGCGTTGCGGACGGCGCGCAGACGCAGGGGGCCGTCGTGTTGCTCGGCCCCGGTGACGGAGTCGGCGAGGCCGGGCTGCTCGAGCCGGGGCTGCACTCGGCGTCGGCGCAGACCCCATTGCCCGCGCGTCTGATCGAAGTGCCCCTGGCGACGGTGCGCGAGAGCCTGGCAAAGAACGGCAAGGCCGCGCTCTCGGTCTTCGACGCCGTGGGCCGTCTGATGGTGCGGCGGTTGCAGTATGCGGCGTACCGGCGCGCCGGCTGGGACCGGATCTACGGGACCGGCGCGACGCGCACCGAACAAGACCTGCTTGGTGCGCGCGAGGTACCGGCCGACGCCCGCTACGGCGTACAGACCTTGCGCGCCGTCGAAAACTTTCCGATCACCGGCATCCGCGTCGCGCACTTCCCGGCGCTGGTACGCGCGTTCGCCGCCGTCAAGCAGGCGGCGGGGCGCGCCAATCGCGAGCTGGGCCTCGTCCCGGACGAGGTCGCGACCGCCATCGACGAAGCCTGCCAGGAGATCCTCGATGGCCACTGGCACGGCCACTTCGTCGTCGACATGGTGCAGGGTGGGGCGGGCACCTCGACGAACATGAACGCCAACGAGGTGATCGCGAATCGCGCGCTCGAGCTGCTCGGTCACGAACGCGGCGCCTACGCCCACTGCCACCCGAACGACCATGTCAACCTGTCCCAGTCGACGAACGACGTCTATCCCACCGCAGTACGCGTCGCTGCGATTCTCGAGGAGCGCGCGCTCACCGCGGCGCTGCGCGAACTGGCCGAGGCCCTGCGCCAGAAGGCCGGCGAGATGAACGACGTCCTCAAGATGGGACGGACGCAGCTTCAGGACGCGGTTCCGATGACGCTAGGCCAGGAGTTCGAGGCCTTTGCCGTCACGACGGAAGAGGACGTCCAACGCCTAGAAGAGGCGGTGTTCCTGCTGCACGAGATCAACCTCGGCGGTACGGCCATCGGGACGGGTATCAACGCGCACCCGCGCTATGCGGCGCTGGCCCTCGAGCGCTTACGCGAGATCACGGATCTGGACCTGCGCACGGCGGCAAACCTCATCGAAGCGACGCCTGACACAGGCGCCTTCGTTCATTTCTCCGGCGTGCTCAAGCGCGTCGCTGTCAAGCTCAGCAAGCTATGCAACGACCTCCGGTTGCTGTCGTCCGGCCCGCGCTGCGGCATCGGCGAGATTCGCCTGCCCGCGATGCAGCCGGGGTCTTCGATCATGCCGGGCAAGGTGAACCCGGTGATCCCCGAGGTCATGAACCAGATCGCGTTCCACGTCATCGGCAACGACGTCACGATCACGCTGGCGGCCGAAGCCGGGCAGCTCCAGCTCAACGTCATGGAGCCCATCATCGCGCTCAACCTCTTCGAGTCAATGAGCATGATGACCGAGGGCGTGCGCACCCTCACGCGCCGCTGCATTCGCGGAATCGAGGCGGACCGCGACCGCGCGGCGGAGCTCGTCGAGCGATCGATCGGGGTCGTCACGGCGATCGTGCCGTCGGTCGGATACAAGCGCGCGACGGCCGTTGCGAAGGAGGCGCTGGAGTCGGGTCTTTCAGTGCGCGAGATCCTGCTTCGGGACGGGGATCTCACGCGCGAGGCGATCGACGAGGTGTTGTCGCCCGATGCCATGCTGTCCCCGCGCTGGGTCGATTGACGAACGGAGATGGCCGGCCACACCGCTGCTTCCCGACGCGCGCGCGCCCTGCGGGCAATCTTCGCCGCGATCTCGGCGAACGTAGGCCTCGCAGTCGCGAAGTTCGCCGGCTTCATCCTGACGGGATCGGCCTCCATGTTGGCCGAGGCCTGCCACTCCCTGGCCGACACGCTGAACCAGGGTCTCCTGCTTCTCGGGCGCAAGCGGTCGGAACGTCGCGAGAGTCCCCAGCATCCCTTTGGTTACGGCAAGGAGCGATTCTTCTGGGCGTTCCTCGTGTCGGTCTTTCTGCTTGCCGGCGGCGCGTTCGTCTCGATCTACAAGGGCATCGACACGCTGCTCGATCCGCAGCCGGTCGAACACATCGGATGGGCCATCGGCATCCTGCTGGTTGCTCTCTTCCTCGACGGGATGTCCCTCATCGTTGCCGTACGCAGCTCGACGCGGCGGGGCAAGGAGGGTTGGATGGCCTACATCCGGCGCACGAAGCACCCCGAGGTCCCCGTCATCCTGCTCGAGGACAGCACGGCGGTGACCGGCGTACTCGTGGCGTTGATCGCCTTGGGATTCACCGCCATCACCGGCAATCCGATGTGGGACGGCATCGGCAGCATCGTGATTGGCATCTTGCTCACGGCGATGGCGCTGCTGCTCGCCCGCGAGACCCAGAGCCTGTTGATCGGGGAGGCCGCCTCGCCCGAGACGCAAGCGAAGGTCCGGGCGGCGATCGCCGAGGACGAAGCCGTCGTCGAAATCGTCTACGTACGCACGATGCACCTGGGGCCCGACGAGCTGTTCGTCGAGGCCAAGGCCGTCATGGATCCGGCGATGACCGTGCCGGACGCGTCGTTTGCAATCGACCGGATCGAGACGCGCATTCGCGAGCGCGTTGCCCACGTGCGCATCATCAGCATCGAGCCGGACGTGCCGCGAAGGAACGATCCGGACCGCCCGCGGTTCGAGGCCGACTGACGGCTACTCCGCAAGGTACATGGGGCGGTCGTCGCGTTTCGCGCGCATGCGGCGCACGGCCTGCTTGTCAACGCGGCCCTTCTCGTCGATCAGGAGCCGCGGGCCATGGCGGTCGAGCGCTGCGGGCTTCTCCTTCGCCCAGCGCGCAACCAACGCGTCGATCGTGCGGGCGCGGAGGCTCAGCGGCGCGATGTAGTCGTAGTCCTGCTTGTCGTCCGGCCGGAGCTTGCGCATGGCGCGCGCGGCCATCAGCCGGTTCGCGGCATACGGGTCCGACTGCATGACGGGCGCCAGGTGGGGGAGGATCCAGTCGCGGCCCGAGGCCTCCCAGGCGCCCTCCCAACCCATGTGCCACGTGATAGCGCGCGCTGGCCGGCGTCGCCCTGGATGAGCCAGACGAGGGACGCCGCTACGTCCTTGAAGGCCGCCGGCTCAGTGACAGGCTTGATGTCGTACCAGTCCTCCAGGTGCTTCTGCGTCCATGCCAACGTCTGGTCGAGGTGACACAGGTTGCAGGCGTTGGGGCGCCCGGTCGGGGGCACGCTGTCCGTGCCCCGAGGACTCGAGATCTGGTGGCTGCGAATGGCGCTCAACAACCCGTGGGTCGTGTGCGGCATGTGGCAGTTGTAGCAGCGGCTGCCCGACGAGGTGGGCGCATGGTGTGTGTGTGCGGCGAGGTCGTTGCCGATCTCTTCGTGGCACTGCAGGCATGCGGCATCGCCCCGCATGCGGTCGACGAGCTGATCGTTCGGATCGCCGCTGTGCATCGTGTGGCACGAGAGGCATGTCATCGGACCGCGCAAGTAGCACGGCGACTCAATGAGTCCGTTGTACTCGCGTCCCGAGACCCGGATCATGCCGTCCGGCCAGTAGAAGCTGTCGAGCAGCGGCTCGGCCATGGGGAAGTTCTGCGCCGGGACCTTGCCCTTGGCGCGGTTCTGCAGCGACGCCGGGTGCCGCGTGATGCCACGCGCGTCTCGAGGCGCCCCGGTGCCCCGGTCGAACCGCGGTTGCCCGCCGGTCGTGTGGCAGCGCAGGCAGTTGTCGTTCCAGACCGGCAGCATGCGCTGGCGATCCGGGGGGAACAGGAAGACATCCTCGCGGGGCACCCAGCGCTGCTCCTGGAACACGTAAGCGAACGGCAGCACGTAGAGCCGCCGATCGGCGCCCTTGCCCGAGCCGACCCAGTACATCTGCATGTGATGCGAGCCGGTCACCATCACGACGCGTCGCGTGACGCGCGGCGGATCCGGGTGCTCGTCCAGCAGAACGCCCGGGCGACGCCGGTACTGCTCGGCGTCCCAGGCGGGATCGACCATGTCGACGTAGTACGCGCTGCCCTCGCGCCAGACCTTGTACGAGCGCTTGCCGCTGCGCAGCGTGCGGTCGAACGGGGCCCGCACGACGTCCGGCGTGGCCAGTTGCGTCATCGAGCTGTGAAACGAGTGGTCCCAGCTCTCGTGCTCGTCTTCGTGGCACTCCGCGCAAACCTGCGAGCCCACGAAGTCGTCGTCGGGCCGTCCAAGATGCGGCACCTGCGCGAGGAGGTCGTCGTCGGGACCGCTCTCGGGCTCCTCCCGGAGCGCGTGGAACACACCTGCGCCGACGGTCAGCAACAAGGCGCCGAACAAGAGGAAGCGATTTCGAGCCACGCTTTCGGGTAGCACGCGCCCGACGGGAGAGCAATCTCCAATGCCCTGGCAGGCTGTATGCTCGCGGGGCATGTTGCTGCCCGACACAGACGTGGCCGTCATCGGCGCCGGAACGTACGGCGTCTCGGTCGCGCTCGCACTCCACGAACGCGGCATCGAGACGCGGCTCTACGGTCGGCCGTTCTCGCTTTGGTTGGACCACACGCTACCGAACTTCTCGCTGCGCTCTGATGCGCGCTCCAGCGGAATCCACGGGGGGGACCCGCGTCTTTCGTTCGCTTCCTGGTTACAGACTGCCGTTCCTGCCAAGGACGTGCGGGCGTGGTTGATGCGCCGCATTCCCGGCCCGATGTTCCGGGCGTACCTCCGGTCCGTCGTCGAGGCCATGCCTGTCACGGCGGTGGACGACCACGTCAAAGTACTTGCGCAGGAAGGCGGTGCGTTTCGCGTTCGCACGGCGGCGGGCGAAGAGATCCGGGCACGCCGCGTCGTGATCGCGACGGGCATCCAGAACCACACCTATCTGCCTCCCGCACTTCGCGGCCTGGGGCGCCGCGTGATTCATAGCTGGGACGCCGACGCGGTCGCGGCGGTCCGCGACGCGAACGTGCTCGTCGTCGGGGGCGGGCAGTCGGCCGCCGAGGCCAGTCTCCTACTGGCGCCCGCGAATCGCGTGACGTGGCTTCACCGTTCACGACTCGACTTCTTCAACGAGCCGCTGGGGCTGCCTACGCCCGTCTTCTACGGCGCCTTCGTCCTCAGCAAACAGATGCGGCACCTTCCGGTGAAGGCACGCACTGCGATCGGCGAGCCGTTTCTGAAACCAACGATCGTGCCGGCGCTGCGTCCCCGGTTGCGCCGTGCGGATGTGCGGTGCGTCCGGGGCGACGTGCAGGACGCCGGCCTCGAGCGTGCCAACGGGCGTGTCCGCGCCGCAGCCATGAAGGAGGCCTACGACCGGATCGTGGCGTGCACCGGCTACCGCATCGGCCTGCGCACGCTGCCGTTTCTCTCCGACGGCCTGCAGCGGTCGTTGGCGACTCCGTTCGATCAGCCCGTGCTGGATCGGCACTTCGAGAGCCGCGTTCCTGGGCTCTACTTCGTCGGTGGGCTGGCCGTCCACGCCCACGGGGCGCCGCAGCGCTTCATGTTCGGAAGCCGAGCCGCGTCCGAAGGCGTCGTGCAGGCGGTGACCGCGTGATCGAGCTTCCGGAAACGCCGTTGCAGCGCGTCGGCGCGCGGGAGCTCTTCCTCAAGCGCGAAGACCTGTTGCCGTACGGGGGCGGCAACAAGGTCCCGCGATTCCTGCATGCGCTTGCTCAGCGCAACGGCGAGCGGCACGTGGCGGCGCTGTCCGACTACGGCAGCCACTCGTTTACGGTGCTGACCGCGATGGCGCGTGACCCGGCGCTCGCCATCGATGAGCTGGAGCTGTGGGAGTTGCCGATTCCGCCCGACCCGTACCACGACGCACTCGCCGGACGCTATGCGGAAGCACCCAACGTGACGATCCGTCGTGGTTCGACAGTCGGGCTCGTCCTCCGCTGGGTCGCACGGGGCCGGCGCGCGGGGGTCTGCCGCCTCGGCATCGGCGGTACGGTAAAGGACGCAGGACAAACCTACCAACCGGCCGTCGAAGCCTGCGGGCGTCAGCTGCTCGAGGCCGGTGTCGGCGGCCCGGCCGTTCACGTGCTTCCACTCGCTTCGGGGGACACCGCGGTCGCCGTGCTGTCGGCACTGCGGGCGTGCGGGCGTGACCAGGATCAGGTGGCGGGCGTCATCACCGGGCCGTGGATCGGGCACGCGAGACTCTCGCTGAAGAAGCCGGAGGGCTTTCATCTCGTGAAGCCGCGCGCGCGATCCTGGGACGACTATGTGGCGGGTGCACGCACGTGCCACGGCGAGACCGGGGTCTGGCTGGACCCGAGCCACACGCTGCCTGCCTGGGACTCGCTCGATCGTCTGCCTGCGCCCCTGCGCGACCTCCCGACGGTCATGTGGGTGACCTGTCCGGAGCTCGTGACGCCGCCGTTTCCCGCGTAGCTACTTGTCGCCGTCTCCGTCCCCGTCGGGCTTCTCGGGCGCGTCGTCCTTCTCAGGCGCCGGATTCGGATCGTACTTCTTGAGCATCTCGGCGAAGCGCGGGTCGCCACGCAGCGGCTCCAGATCGGGGTCCTTGACCTTGGCGTGCTCGAAGTGGAAGCCCCACTCGTCCGCCAGTTCCGCCTTGCCGATGGCGAGGCTCTTCTCGAGCGCCTTGAACGCGTCATCGAGGCGTCCCATACGCGAGTACGCGCACGCCAGGTTGTAGACCGGACCGAACTTCTCGACGCCCACCTTGGCATGCTCGGAAAGCTCGACGGCGCGCTCCAGTGCCTTGGCGGCCTCCTTCAGGAACTCCTTGTTTCCCTTGAGGAGCAGGATGTGTCCGATGCGCGCTCCGGCCTGCATCTGCCAGTAGGGCGGCGCGGGAATCGGCGCGTCGGCCTTCACGGCCTTGCGGTAGGCGGCGAGCGCGCCGTCCGGATTGCGCATGCGGTCGAGCATGTTGGCAAGGAACGAGTTCGTCATGCCCGACTCGGGCTCGATCTTCAACGCGTTCCCGACGTAGCCGAGCAGGGCCCGTGCCTGCTCCATGCTGGACACGCTGCCGCTGCGCCGCACCGCCGCCTGCGTGATTTTCTTCGCGGCGAGGTGGGCCTGCCACGTGAGCAGCTCCTCACACAACTCGGCCTTGCTCGCCCACACGACGGCGACGCGCATCGGGCTGGCGAGCTCGCGCACCTTCCAGCCATGCTTCACCGCGGCGTCGGCCAGGCCGTTCGTGAACGCCTCGTTCTTCACTTCGATCCCGACGATGGATACCACGGCGGCTGTGTCGTCTTCCTTCTGGATCGAGCGGGAGCGCGCGGACAGCGTGCCGTCCTCGATGCCGGCGGTCTTTCCGAGCGCGAGCAGGACCTTGACGGTGGGCGCCGTGTCCGGAATCACCCCGCTCTTGACCACGGGATTCCAGCCTTCGGGGCGTTCGTCGTCACCGGGGGCGACGTCCTTCACCTTGAAGGGCGGGGCGTCCTCTGCCATCGCGGGCGTTGCCGCGACAACGCAGAGAACGAGAGACAGGAAGAAGACGCTCTGGCGCATTGCACACCTCCAACCAGGGGGCGCCGAGTGTACGAGGAAGGAGAGCGTCGCGCGTAACGGGGGCGGGCTATACGGCCTGCACTTCGCGGACTTCCGGGATGCGCTCGCGCAGGAACTGCTCGATGCCCATCTTGAGCGTCGCGGTCGAGCTCGGGCAACCCGCGCAGGAGCCCTTGAGCTCCAGGTAGACCACGCCCTCATCGAAGCGGTCGAACACGATGTCGCCGCCGTCCTGCGCCACGGCCGGGCGGATCTGCTCGTCGAGCATGGCGATGACCTGCCGCGCGATGGCGGAGTCCTGCTCGCCGTGTTCCTTCTCCGGCAGGGTGCCGGTGAACACGGGCTCGCCCGCGTCGAGATGCTCCTTGATCTCCCGCAACATGGCGGCGTTGACGTCCATCATCACGTCCTGGCCGGTGACCGTGACAGTAAGGAAGTCCTTGCCGATCATCACGGCCTTGACGCCGCTCACGGCGAACAGCCGGGAGGCCAGCGGGGAGTCACCCGCCGCCGAAGCGTCCGTGAAGTCGAGGACACCGCGTTCGAGCAGGGGCTGAGACACGAGGTACTTGAGCGTGTCGGGGTTCGGGGTGAACTCCAGCGTGACGTGGACGGCCATGATGGTGGGCTCCGTGGTTCGGTGTCACTCTACCCCGCCCGCCGGAGGGCGACGGCGATCATGCCGACCCCCAGGAACGCATAGGCGCAGCTGCCCCACGCCAGGTGCGCAGCGCTCCAGCCCGCGTCGATCAGGAAGCCGAAGATCGGCGGTGCCAAGGCGGTGGAGACGACCATCAACGCCGACGTTAGGGCGCGGATCGAGCCCAGGTGCAGCACCCCGTAGAGCTCGGGCCAGATTGACCCGAGCGTCGGCGCCGCGGCTCCCATGTTGACGCCGGCGAGGGCGAGGAAGACCGCGGTGCTCGCTGGGTGGCTCCACAGTGCGAGTACGGCCATGGACAGAACGACGGGCAGCAGGAACAGGTGCATCATGCGGCGCGCGCCCCATCGATCGATCAGGCCGCCACATGTGAGCGAGGCGACGGATCCAGCGATGCTGAACGCCACGAAACCGGCCGCGAACCACTCTTTGGTCCAGCCCTTCGACTCTGCCACGAAGCCCTGATGGAAGAAGAGCCCCGTGATGATGAAGGGGGGTGCGACCACGGCGGGCGCAAGGAGGTAGAAGCGCCAATCGCGCAGCATCTCGCCGCGCGTCCACTGGCGCTGCTCGGGCGGCCCCGGCGCGTCTGCGTCCGGCAGCTGCCGCGGCTCGCGCTCGGCGAGAGTGCGGTCCAGCCAGGCTTGGTGCCGTGCGCTATGGCCCTTGAGCAGCCAGAGCATGAGCGGTACGAGCAGGATGGCCGCCGCGATTCCCAGCCGATTCCATGCCTCAGGCCAGGTCATCGCGGCCAGCAGGGCCGTGCCCAATGCTGGAAACACGGCACTGCCTGCCGAGAACCCGAGAGCGGCAATCGAGATCGCCTTGCCCCGACCTTTCTCGAAGTAGCGCGCCATGCTCGTGAAGGCGGTGTGTCCCATGAGTCCCTGCCCCGTGAAACGCAGCGCGAACAGGGCGACGGTCAGCAGGAAGAGCGTGGAGGCTGCGCTCATGAGGAAGCAGGCCCCGGCGACGCCTGCGCAGACGAAGGCGGCGAAGACGCGTAGATCGACACGGTCGATCATGCGGCCGGCCCACGTCAGGAGGAGGGCGCTCGCCAGCGTCGCGATCATGTAGCGCTCGCCGTACGCGCCGTGGCTGATGTCGAAGGTCTCGCGGATCGGCTCGCTGAACACGCCAATGAAGATGGTCTGTCCGAAGTTCGAGAAGAACATCAGCGACAGACCGAAGGCCAGGAAGCGCCAATTCTCTATGATGAAGCGCAGATAGCCCACGTGACGCTCCGTTGCTCGCACCGCCCGGCGCATGTCATGCCACAGACAGGCCCGTTCCCGCACGGGAATACGTGCCGTGAGGGTCGCCGGAGCGAAGGCGCAGCAGGGAGGCTAGGACCTTCGGCGCCGGTGCTCGTCAGAGCAGGAGCAAGCGAGCTGGCGAGCTTGCGACAGGCGCCGCGTGCGACACCAAAAAGAGAAGCGGAGGCTTCGTAGGAAGCCGCCGCTTCAGGGATGGCACCCGCCGGGCCGAGGGCGAGGCCCGCACGGGCTAGCTATCGATGGGGGGGGCTAGTCGCCGCCACTCTCCTGGATCTGCTTCTCGAGATCCCGGACACGCTTGTCGGCACTCTCGACGTTGCGGTCGGCATCGTCCTTTCGCGCCTTCGCCTCGGCGAGCTCGCGCTGCTCGGCCTGCGTGAGGTTCGCCTTGGCTTCCAGGTCGTTGATCTGCTTCTCGAGCGCGTTGCGATCGTCGATCGCGTCCTGGGCTGCACGCTGGGCCTGGCTCAGCTGCTGCTGCATCTGGGCGAGCTGCCCTGCCGGATCGTGACCGGGCTGGCTCGGATCCGTCCCAGGCTCCGGGGGCGTCTCGCTCTGCAGCGCCTCCAACTGGCGCTTGAGATCCTCGAGGGCGGCTTCTGCCTCTCGCTTCGAGCCCGTGGACTCGAGCGCCTGGCGGGCCGTACCCTGGACCTCGGCCAACTCGTTGGACGCGCGATCGCGTGCCTGCTTGGCGTCGTAGACCGCCTGCTCGGCGGACCGAACGTCGGCATCCGTTGCGTTGCCGGCATCGCGCTGCTGCTTGATCTGCTCCAGTGCCTGCTCCGCAGAGCGCAGGTCGCTTGCTGCCCGCTCGGCCGCCTCGGTGGCCTCGCGCACACGACCTTCCGCCTCCGATGCCTGCTCCGCGGACCTTTCCGCCTCGGCGATCTGCTGCTTCAGCTCGTCGATCGCCGCCTGGCGTCCATCGCGGTCCGCACCCGGATCCACGCGAACGCCGCCACCGGTGGGATCGTCCGTGATCGGACCGGGGTCGCGCTTCTCCGCCTTCGGCGTGGGCTTGACCTCGACCCCCTGGTTCGAGCCGAAGCCCTTCTTGGCGAAACCGCGTGCACCGCCGCCGCCTTGCTCGACCTTCACCGGGCCGGCCGCGCCGGCGGACGGCATCGCGAACACCGGCGGAAGGCCGCCACCGCTGTCGGGCATGCTGCCGACGCCGGCACCGAGCCCGCTGTTGTTGCCGCTGCGTCCCTGGCCGCCGACGCCGATTCCGCCCCCGCGGCCGCGACCGGCGCCGAGCACGAACTGGCTGGCTTCCTGGAACAGCGGCGTCTCCTTCAGACCGAGACGACGCGCGTTGTTGATCATGTCCTCGAAGGGCATCGTCGAGTTGGGGTGGCTGCGTGCCATGTCCAACGAGTCGATGAGGCCTTCGGAGTACAGCCTGTTCTGCTGGTAGATCTTGTTGCGCATCTTGCGCTTGATGATCTCCGGCTGGCGCTGGAAGAACTTCCTGCGCTCCAGCTTCGCCATGCGCTGGTCGAACTTGCGGCTGTCGACGACCTTGGCCTTCGCCCAGACCGGCTTCTTCCGCTTGCTCTCGAAGACGACGCCCCACTTGATCGTGGAGCCGCGCTTCACCTGCTCGCGCACCGTCTCGGGGATCGTGCCGACGACCTCGAAGCTGTTCGGGTTGAGGGGTTCGCGGTGGAGCTCCTTGTTGCCCTTCTTGAAAACGACAAAGCCGTCACCCTCGTACTCGTCGGTCACGTCGATGCGCCACGACGCGAGGCCTTCCTTGCGCACGTTCTTCTGCGGCCAGTAGAGCATCACCGCGTTGTTGCTCGAACCGCGGTGCACCTTGGGCTTCTCGAACGGCGTGTGCTCGATGCCGAGTGCCTTGGCCACGCTCGCCAACTGCGTGTCGCCGGTCCCCGCGACCGTCAGCACGGCGTTGACGGAGAGGTCGCTGCCGGCCTCCACGTCGAGCTTGCTCACGGCGTCTTCGAAGCCCGCCGCACGGAACTTGATCTCGTGGGAGCCCTTGTCCAGGGCGATGACGATGGGCGTGCTGCCCTTGTTCGTCCCGTCGACCCAGATGTCCGCCGCAGGCTCGCTGCGGAACGTGACGTTCGCACTCGTGCCCGCGCTATCGGAGCCGCAGCCCGTGGCGCCTACGAGGAGCCCCATGGCCAGGACCACGACGCCTGCCACATACCTCGCTTGAATCTTCATCGTTGAAACCTCCAGCCGATCGCAGAAACGGGTGCCATTCACACCCGGCCCCCCGCTTCCACGGCGAGCCTTTAGGATCGTGTCAACCCAACAAGCGGCGTCTCCCCCAGACCATTTCGGCCCCCCCCGGAGAAATCCCGCATGCAGACCGAAGGGTAGAAGAAATAAGGGTTTGCGATCAAGGCGGTGCTTGCCCAAGGGGAGCAGGATTCCTTCTCCGGGCTCCGAGCCTGGGGCAAGAATGGGGGGTCGGTCGCGAAACCCGCCCCGAAGCACCAGGGAACAACCAATGCTCCGCTCACTCTTCCTCGTCGCCGTTCTTGCGGCCGCGCTGCTCGCTGCCCCCGCTGCCTCGGTCACCCATGCGGAGGGCCAAGGCAATCCGCGCATCGTGATCAAGACCTCGATGGGCGACATCACCGCCGAGCTCTGGCCGAACGTCGCGCCGAACACCGTGGCGAGCTTCCTGGGTCTGGCCGAGGGCAGGGGGACCTTCACCGACCGCCGCACGAAGAAGCAGGTGACGATCACCAAGCCCTTCTACGACGGGCTGGGCTTCCACCGGGTCATCAAGAACTTCATGCTCCAGGGCGGCTGCCCCAAGGGCACGGGCATGGGGGACGCCGGCTACTGGTTCAACGACGAGATCAACGCCAAGGCGCTGGGACTCGACAAGAAGATGGTGCTCCAGGGCGGCAAGCCCCACCCCTGGATCGGCGTGCGTTCGCAGACGGACTGGCAGCGCAACGTGCTGTTGCCGGTACTCAAGTCGATGGGCATCCAGCCGACGGACGTCGCAACACAGAAGGCCCGCCAGAACGAGATCAAGACGAAGCTCGAGACGATGTCGCTGCTCGATCTCTACGTCTGCCAGGGCTACCAGTACGACGGCACCCTGCCGTCGAAGCCCCCCGTGAAGGGCGTGCTTGCCATGGCGAACTCGGGTCCCAACACCAACGGCTCGCAGTTCTTCATCAACCTGGCCGACACGCCCTGGCTGACCGGCAAGCACACTGTCTTCGGGAAGGTCGTCGGCGGCATGGACATCGTCGAGAAGATCGGCGAGGTCAAGGTCGGCGCCGGCGCCAAGCCGGTCGAGCCCGTCAAGATCATCTCGATCCGGCAGGTGAAGTAGCCGCTACTTCTTCTTGGCCTTCGGAACCTTGCCGCCCAGCTTGAGGATCTGCTTCTCGACCTTGGCGACCTTGTCCTTCAACTCGGTGATCTGACGCTTGAGGTCGTTCTCCGCGTCTAGGACGACCTTGGCTGCGGCTTCCGCGTCGTCGAAGGCGGCCTGGGCCTCCTCGATGCGCCCCTTGTCCTCGCTGCGCTTGGCGGCCATGAGCTTGCCCTTCGCGGGGATCACGGAGTCGAGGATCTTCTGCCGCTCGGGATGCTTGGTCGAGAACTCGGTGTTTACGGCCTTCAACTTGGCGCGCAGGTCCTTGAGCTCGGTGAGCTTGGCGTTGATCTCGTCCTCGTTGCCGCAGGCGCTGAGCCCGACGAGGAGCAGTAGGCAGATCGAGACGAGGCCATAGGTCCGCATGGTCAACCCTCCGGCGTGCACGGTATTCCGAGGAGGGCGCTCTGCTCAAGAGGGTGGTGGGCCAGTTTCACTGATCCGCGCGGAGTGCGGCTTGCCGGATGCTCGGCGGCGCTACGCCGATCTCAACGCTTTCGTCCTTGCGTGGAAAACCACGCGGCGTCCTCATCGGCTTTGCGGCGCCTTCGCCCCGACAACCCGACGACGACCGAGAACCACCCAGAGACGCACTACGGGCCAGGAGCCCGCGTGCGAGCCAGAATGACCCACGACTTAGGAGTTGAAGCGGTATCGTGTGCGCCTCCCGGGAGGACACGCGATGGAAGCAGGTACGACGCGCCGAGAGCTGGTAGGCGGATCTCTCGCGGCTGCCGGGGCGGCCCTGGCGATGGGCTCGCTCGCGCGCCGCGCGGCGGCACGACCCGACGGCGGTGACAAGGCGTCCAAGGGCCTGAAGATCCTCGTGCTCGGCGGTACGCGCTTTCTCGGCCCGGCGATCGTCGATCGCGCGATCGTTCGAGGCCACACGGTGACGCTCTTCAACCGCGGCAAGTCGAACCCGGGCATGTATCCCGATCTCGAGAAGCTCCGCGGAAACCGCGGAAGCCACGGCGGACGCGGGCGCGAGCCTTCGCCGGTCGATCTGAAGTCGCTGGAGGGGCGCACCTGGGACGTTGCGATCGACACCTCGGGCTACTGGCCCGAGTTCGTGAAGGAATCCTCCGCGTTCCTGGCCGACAAGGTGGAGCACTACATCTTCATCTCGACCATCTCGGTCTACCCGGGTTTCGGCACGAGCAACGAGACGATCGACGAAGACAGCTCGCTGGGTGACCTCAAGCCACGCGAGGAGTACGAGGGGTTCCACTACGGCCCGTACAAGGCGCTGTGCGAGCAAGAGACCGAGAAGGCCATGCCGGGGCGCGTGGCCAACGTCCGGCCCGGCCTGATCGTGGGCCCGTTGGATCCCACCGACCGATTCGCCTGGTGGCCCGCGCGCGTCCATCGAGGTGGTGAGGTCCTGGCGCCGGGCGACGGCAGCAGTCCCTGTCAGTGGATCGACGCGCGCGATCTCGGCCGCTGGTGCGTCCACATCGCGGAGGAGAAGATCGCAGGCGTCTACAACGCCACCGGTTTCAACGGGCCGCTGTCGATGATGGAGTTCCTGCACGGGTGCAAGTGTGCGATCCGCACGGATTGCTCGTTCACGTGGGCCTCGGAGGCCTTCCTCGAAGAGCACAAGGTGGCACCCTTCATGCAGATGCCGCTCTGGATCCCCGAGAAGGGCCTGCCCTACGTGAAGGTGGATCGCGCTGTCGCGAAGGGACTCACGTTTCGCCCCGTGGCGGACACCGTGCAGGACACGATCGCCTGGCTCGAGAAGGACCGCGGCGGTGTGAAACTAGTCAACCAGCGCATCGGCCTCCCTGCCGAGCGTGAGGCGTCCCTCCTGAAGGCCTGGCACGAGTCGCAGAAGAAGCCGAAGTAGCCGTGGCGGGCCTCTTCTCGAAGGAAACGCGCCGGGCCATCGCGATCCAGCCCGGCGAGCTGCGCATCGTCCGCTGGGCGGCAGCCTACTTCTTCTTCGTGCTCGCGAGCTTCTCGATCCTGCGGCCGCTGCGGGAGACGTTCGGCGTCAGCACCGGTCTCGACAAGTTGCCGTTCCTCTTCATGGGCACCTGGGTCGTGATGCTCCTGTTGAATCCGCTCTACGGAGCGGTCGTCTCGAAGCTGCCGCGCCGCCGCTTCATTCCGCTTGTCTACCGCTTCTTCATGCTGCCGCTGGCGGCGTTCTTCGTGGCGATGGTCGCCGGTGGCCCCGTGCCCGTGTGGGTCAAGTACAGCTACTACGTCTTCGTCAGCGTGTTCAACCTCTGGGTCGTCTCCGTCTTCTGGAGCTTCATGGCGGATAACTTCGGCAGCGCGAGCGCGCGCCGGCTCTACGCCTGGATCGCGGTAGGGGGGACGCTCGGCGCCATCTTCAGCGCATTGGTCGCCCTCGGGATCACGCTACTGGAAGCACATCAGGCCATGCCCGCCCTGCTCGTGCTCGCGATCGTGTTCCTTGAGGCGGCGGTGCGTTGCAACGCGAAGGTGATCTCCCTCTTCGAGGAGCATCCCGAGCTCGCGACCAGCCCGGACCACGGAACGGGCGCCCTAGGCGGGGCGAGCCTCGACGGCCTGATCCGCGTGCTGCGCTCGCCCTACCTGCTGCGCATCTGCCTCTACCTGTTCTGCTATACGGTGACCGGCACGCTGCTCTACTTCATGCAGGCGGGCGTGGTCTCGTGGCAGTTCGAGAGTACGACCGATCGGATCTGGGGCTTTGCCCTGATCGACCTCGCGACGCAGACGGCCACGCTGTTGGTCCAGGTGTTCGTCACCCGGCGGCTGATCGCGGCGTTTGGCCTCGGGCCGGCGCTCGCCGTGCTTCCGGTGGTCGCCGGCCTGGCGATCATCAGCATCTCCGTCTGGCCGCTCTTCTCGGTGGTGGTCGTCGCACAAGGCTTGCGTCGCGCCGCACGATACGCGGTCACCAAGCCGTCTCGCGAGGTCCTGTTCTCCGTCGTCGATCGCACGGAGAAGTACAAGGCGAAGGCGGTAATCGACACGTTTGTGTATCGGACCGGAGATGTCATCGGCGGCGGCGTGCAACTTGCGACGATTCGAGCGGGGCAGGCGGCCGCGCTGGCTGCTCCCATCGTGGCGGTCGCCATCACGGTCTTCTGGACGTTTCTCGCCGGCTCGCTCGGCCGTGCCTATCGGGAGCGCGCGCCGTCCGATGAGGGCAGCCCCGCCTGACGTCGCTACCATTCCCTGCTCTACGAGGAGCAGGCATGGCAGCAACGGCCGGGTACTACATGCACCCCGCGGTCCACGGTGATCGCATCGTTTTCGTGTGCGAAGAAGCACTCTGGAGCGTCGACGTAGGAGGAGGCACCGCGCGCCGTCTCACTACAGCGCCCGGGGCCGCGTCGTTTCCGCAGATCTCGCCGGACGGCTGCAAGGTCGCCTACGCCGCGCGTGAGGACGGGCCGGCCGACGTCTACGTCATGGATGCCGATGGCGGCTCCTCGCAACGCCTGACCTGGACCGGCGTGATGATGACCGCACCGGTTGGGTGGAACCGCGACGGAAGCGGCGTGATCTTCCGTACGAACGCGGAGCAGCCGTTCATGGGCGACATGCGCCTGCACGAGGTGCCTCTCGACGGCGGGCCGACGCGGGAGGTGCCCGTCGGCCCCGCGCGCGCAATCTCGTACGAGCCTAGCGGCAAGGGCGTGGTACTCGGCGTCAACACCGGCGATCCCGCCCGCTGGAAGCGCTACCGAGGCGGGACGGCCGGCCGCATCTGGATCGACCGCCAGGGGGACGGCCTGTTCGCACCACTGATCCACCTCGACGGCAACCTCGGCGCGCCCATGTGGATCGGCAAGCGCATCTTCTTCATCTCCGACCACGAAGGGCACGGAAACCTGTACTCGTGCACGCCGACCGGACGCGGCCTCCAGCGGCACACGCACCACGAGTCCTACTACGCACGGTTCGCGTCTACGGACGGCGAGCGCATCGTCTACCACGCGGGCGCCGACCTCTTCGTCTACGAAGTGGCCACCGGCAACACCGACAAGATCGCCATCACGCTGGGCAGCGCCCGCGATGCGCGCAATCGCAAGTTCGTGCCGGCCGCGCGGTTCCTCGAGAGTGCGAGCCTGCATCCCGCCGGACACAGCCTGGCGGTCACGACGCGCGGTGGTGCGTACACGATGGCGCTCTGGGAAGGAGCGCCGCTGCGCCACGGCCCGGTCTCCTCGGCCCGCCAGCGCCTGACGCGCTGGCTGCAGGACGGCAAGCGGATCGTCACGGTCAGCGACGAAAAGGGCGAAGAAGGGCTGGTCGTCATGCGCGCCGACGGAGGTGGACGACCCAAGCGCATCAACCGCGACTTCGGTCGCGCGCTCGATCTCGTCGTCGCGCCTGCCGGTGCCGAACGCGTCGCGTTCCACAACCACCGCCAGGAGGTCTGGGTCGTCGACTGCAAGAGCGGCGCTTCGAAGAAGATCGACGCCAGCGGTTTCGACCGCATCAAGGGGCTCGCTTGGTCGCCCGACGGTCGCTGGCTTGCGTACGGCTTCCCGGTTACGCACTACGCGTCCACGATCCGGCTCTACGACACCGAGAAGCAGAAGACCCACGAGATCACGCGTCCGGACTTTGCCGACTTCGGGCCCGCCTTCGATCCCGGCGGTAAGTACCTGTATTTCCTTTCCCTGCGTTCCTTCGACCCTGTCTACGACAGCCAGTACTTCGACCTCGGCTTCCCGCGCGGGGTCCAGCCCTGCCTCGTGCCGCTCTCGGCCGGCGAGCCTTCGCCCTTCGAGGTCGCCCACCGCGCGCCCCGCGCACCGAACGGCAAGCCGGATGGCAAGACCACGTCGAAGAAGAGCAGCACGCGCGTCGACCTGGCCGGCATGGCGGACCGCGTGGTCGCGTTCCCCGTGCCCGAGGGGCGCTACACGAAGATTGCGGGCGGCCACCGGCGTGCGTTCTTCACGGTGCTGCCCGTCGAGGGCAGCCTCGGGGTCAACTGGAGTGACGCGGGGGAGCCGCCGGCGAAGGCCAGCCTGCAGGTCCACCGTTTCGAAGACCAGAAGACCGACACCTTGATCGCCGGCGTCACCAGCTTCGGCCTCGCCGCGGACGCCAAGACGCTGCTCGCGCGCGTGGGCAACCGCCTGCGTGTACTACCGGCGTCCGCCGATGCCAAGGACCTGACGCCGAAGACCGACGCCGGACGTGCGACGGGCTGGATCGACCTCGGACGCCTGCGGGCGGCCGTCGATCCGGGCGCCGAGTGGCAGCAGATGTTCGACGAGGCTTGGCGCCTCCAGCGCGATCACTTCTGGGATGCGCAGATGTCGAAGATCGACTGGAACGACGTGCACAAGCGCTACCGCCCGCTTGTGGGTCGCGTCGCCAGTCGCAGCGAGTTCTCCGACCTCGTCTGGGAGATGCAGGGCGAGCTCGGAACCTCGCATTGCTACGAGATGGGTGGCGACTACCGGCCCGTGCCGGCCTGGTACCAGGGCATCCTCGGCGCCGACATCGAGTACTCGCCGCGCACGAAGCAGTGGATCGTGCGACGCATTCCACGCGGCGACTCGTGGATTCCGGGTGCGCGCTCGCCGCTCGCGATGCCGGGCGTTGATGTTCGCGAAGGCGACCGGATCCTCTCCATCGACGGCACGCGCTTGAGCGCTACGCGGTCTCCCGCGTCGTGCCTCGTCAACCAGGCGGGGCGGGCGGTCGTGCTCGAGATCCAGAGCCGGGGCAAGAAGCGCCAGGTCACGGTTCAGACGCTCACGAACGAGATGCCGCTGCGCTATCGCGACTGGGTCGAGGCGAATCGCGCGCGCGTTCACGAGGCGACGAGCGGGCGCGTCGGCTACGTGCACGTGCCCAACATGGGCCCGGTCGGCTACAGCGAGTTCCATCGCTACTACAAGCACGAGTTCGATCGCCCGGGCTTGATCGTGGACGTTCGCTACAACGGCGGCGGGCACGTGTCGCAGCTACTGCTCGAGAAGCTCGCGCGCAAGCGCATCGGCTACGGCTACATGCGTTGGATGGGAACGGACTCCTACCCCGGCGAGGCGCCGATGGGGCCGATGGTCGCGCTGACCAACGAGTTCGCCGGCTCCGACGGCGACATCTTCAGCCACAGCTTCAAGCTGATGGGTCTGGGGCCCCTGATCGGCAAGCGCACGTGGGGGGGGGTCGTCGGCATCTGGCCGCGGCATGCCCTGGTCGACGGCACGATCACAACGCAGGCGGAGTTCGCGCACTGGTTCGAGGACGTGGGCTGGGGCGTGGAGAACTACGGCACGGATCCCGACATTGATGTCGACATCAAGCCGCAGGACTGGGTGGCGGGCGTCGATCCGCAGCTCGACCGCGCGCTCGTCGAGATCGAGAAGATCATCAAGCGGGAGAAGCCGGGTCTTCCCAGCTTCAAGCGCCTGCCCAAGCTTGCGCCCCCCAAGCTGCCCAAGCGCCCCGGGTAGGATCATCCGGATGCGCGCGCTCGCCGTCCTCGTGGTCGTCGTCCTGCTTGCCTCCGTGCTCTTGGCGACGGCAGGCCCGGTCCGGGCCAGGCCCTCCGGGGCGGTCATCAAGGACCTCAGGCTGGGCGAACACTGGTACGGCCGCGAGATCACCATCGACGACCTCGAGGGCAAGGTCGTCCTGTTCGTGCTTTGGGGGTCGTGAGTCGGGTGCCGGCAAGCGACGCCGCACATGGTCGGTCTGGCCGAGCGGCTCCGGGGATCGCCGTTCCACCTGGTGGCGACGCACACCCACGACAACGTCACGAAGAACGAGGTCCTCGCCTTCCTCCGCGCCAACGGCGTCGGCCCGCACGCGCCGAACTTCACTGTCACGAAGCTCGGCGGCCACCCCAAGGTCAAGGGCAACGGCATCCTCGTTCCCTACTCGGCCGTTTTCGATCATCGAGGCAAGCTGGTTTACGAGCACATGAGTGGCTCCTATCACGGTGGCGACGGCTGGACGATGATCGAGCACGTCGATGCGAAGCTCGCCGAAGTGCCGGCGATCTACGTGGGCGCGCAGCCCTACGAGCACGCGAGCACGCTCGCGAAGAAGATCGCAATGGGGCGTTTGGCAGGGACGGTTGCGAAGATCGAGAAGGGGCGCCAGACGCCTGAGGCCGAGGCCCGGGCCGAGCTCGATCGCCTCCACGCGGCCGTCAAGCGCCATCGGGACCGCGCCATGGCAGACGCCCTCGCGCTGGAAGGCACGCGTCCGAGCGAGCTCGTTGCTTCGCTCCGAAAGCTCTCGAAGGCGCTGAAGGGAACGACGCTCGTTGCCGATGTCGACGCGAAGCTGGCGGCGATGGAGGGCTCCCCCGGGCTTGCCAAGGCCCTTGAAATCGAGAAGGGCTTCTGGAAGACGGCGAGGAGCTGGAACAAGCTCAAAGAGAAGAAACGCACGGAGGCCGCGGCGGCGCGAACCGTGAAGAAGCTCGAGAAGCTGATCGCGGGAAGCGAGGACCTCCCCATCTCGGAGACCGTCGAGGCCTTCCTCGCCGATCTTCGCTGACTCGGCGTACGCGTCTTGGGGCCATCGTCTGCATGCGCCTCCGCGTACGATTGGCCGACCACGAGGAGATTCCACGATGAGGTTCTTCTACACCTTGCTCCTGGCGGGCGCGCTTGGCATCGGCGCGCTGGCCGCTCTCGCGGAGGACGGCGGTCCGGGCGACGTCTCGGAGACCAGCACGTCCACGATCAACGACATCCAGCTTGGCACCTACTGGTTCGGGCCTGAGCTCACGGTCGAGGCCCTGCGCGGCAAGGTCGTGCTGCTCGAGATCTGGGGGCAGTGAGTAGGCTGCAAGGCGATTACGCCTCACCTGGTCCGTGCGGCCAAGGATCTCGAAGGCAAGCCCTTCCACCTCATTGCCTCCTACTGCCAGAGCGGAAGCGACAAGCAGAAGATGGTCGCCTACCTCAAGGCGAACGGCATGTCGCCTTTCCCGCCGAATCTCACCGTGACGAAGCAGTCTCGACACCCGGACGTCAAGGGAAACGGCTACGTGCCCTACGGCATCGTGTTCGACCACACCGGCAAGCTCGTCTACCACCACATGAGCGGCTCCTACCACGGGGGCAACGGCCAGGAGATGATCGAGGTCGCCAAGGCACTGGTGGAGAAGGCGCCGGTCATCTACCTGGGTGAAGAGCCATTCCGCAAGGTGGACGCGCTTGCCCAGCAGGTTTCGAAGGGGAAGGGGCTGGGCGCCCTCGACCGAAAGATCCGCTTGCAGATGGAGGCCGCTGCCGACGATGCGACCAAGGCGGAACTCACGCGCTTGCTCGAGCTCATCGGTGCGTACCAGATGCGCCGACTCGATGAGGCCAAGGCGCTCGAGAAGACGCAGCCGAGCAAGGTGATTCCCGCGCTCAAGGCCCTCTGCAAGGAGTCCAAGGGGACGCTATTGGCGGACCAGATGGAAGCCAACCTCAAGCAGGCGACGGAGTCCAAGCACCTGAAGGAGGCCATCGCCATCGAGAAGGGCTTCGCCAAGGCCGTGAAGGGCTGGGAGAAGCTCAAGGAGAAGAAGCGCACGGACAAGGTCCGAGTGCGGCTCGTCAAGAAGCTCGAGAAGCTGATCGACGGCAAGGACCACCTACCGATCAGCAAGACCGTCGAGGCGTTCCTGGCGGACCTTCGCTAGCCGTTGCTACCGCTACGGGGCGCCGACGAGGAAGCGCTTGCTGCCCGGGTCGTCTGCTTCGACGGTCTGGTGGGGCAGCCCGTGCGCCGCCGGCTTGCCGTCCACGCTGCGGAAGGGGATCGGGCTGACCGGCTCCTCGTCGTGCCGTTCGATTCGGCCGCGCAGAAGGTGGTAGAGCCAGCGCGGGGTGCGCCAGATGTTCTGCACGACGCCCGCCATGCCGATGAGCTGCGCGCCGGCGTCTGCGAAGTGCCCGCGGCGGTTCTTCGGCAACACGAGGGCCTTCAGCAGCCGCAGCGGGTTGTAAAAGAACATGTAGCCGATGAGCACGTTGAGCTGTTTGCTCCACGGACGCTTGTGCTTGGACGCTACCAGGTGGTTCCCGTCGATCATGTGGGGTTCGATTGGGCGGCCGTTCACCGACTTGTACGCGGTACCGGTCGAATACAGCTCCTTGTTGGTCTTCGTGCCCGGAGCCGGCGAGAGCAGGAGCACCTGCGCGGACATCGCGTTGGCGTTCCGCAGCAGCTGGAGCTGGTTGATGAGGCCGCGGGGGCTCTTGAAGCTGATCAACGGCTGCGTGTCGTCGTGCATGAGCATGGGCATCGGGTGGATGCCGTTTCGCCAGATCAGCTGGAACGCCTCGCGCGTCTTGTCGACGGACTGGCCCTTCTTGATGAAGGTCGCCGTCATGTCCTCCACGCCGAGCCACAGCGCCTTGCAGCCGCCGTCGCGGGCGCGGCGTAGGTGGTCGCGCATCTGCAGCGTGTCGTGGACGGTCACTTCCGTGCCCCACGAGATGCGCTTACCCATCCGTGTGCCGCCGTCGACGGTCGTGCTCGCGATCTCCTCGATGATCTCGATCGAGCGCGGCTTGCGATTGAAGAAGTTGTCGTCCGAGCCGAAGAAGAAGCGGATGCCGTACTCCTCGTACAGCGTCTTCATCTCGTTCGCGATGCGTTGGGGGCTCTTGCGGCGATCCTTGTGCTGGTTGTAGGCGGGGATCGGGCAGTACGGGCAGCGGAACTTGCACCCATAGGTCATCTCGATGGCGGAGATGGGGGTGTACTTGCGGATGCGGTTCTTATCAATCGGCCGGTCGCCCAGCGTCTGCTTCCGGCTCGGCCGCTCCATCACCCGGTAGCCGTGAATGGGATGGGGGAGTTCGTCGAGATCACCGAGCAGCCGCTGAATGCCGGTGTCGACCAGCGCCTCGGGGACCTTGCCCTCCTCGGCGATGGGGTACACGAGCCCGGGCATGTGATCGAAGGCGCCTTGGTCCTTGGCGCGCAGGAAGGCGCCACGGAGGGGCTCGTCCGTCGCCCGCTCCGTCAGGAGCACGTCGAGGAACTCCAGGAAGACGGGCAGCTCGCCCGTGACCGCGATGTCGGGGCGGTACGGGTTCTCTTCGTCCGCGCTGAAGGCGTCCCACGGCATGTAGTACATGTGCGGGCCGCCCGCGATGACCAGCGGACGCTTGCCGGGGTCGATCCGGCAGACGTCGCGGAGCATCTCCTTCATGCGGCCCGAATGGATCATCATGCTCGAGGCCATGAAGAGGTCGGGGACCTGGCCGTCGAGCTTCATGCGCGAGGGCTTGAAGTTGCGGTTCCACGTCTGCAGCACGACGCGGGTCTTGTCGAAGCGCGCCTCGTGCAGCGCGCCGCCCAGGGCCCGCACGCCGCCCGGCGACATCCGCCGGTCGACGAAGTAGAACGGCAGCATGCGCGTGCGGTGATCGAAGGCGTAGGCCGCCACGCTGCGCAGATCGTGGCGCTGGGCGTGCTGCTTGAGGCGCTCCCGGAGCGCGGTCACGGTCCCGGGCTTGAGCAGCTCGTCGCCCTTCTCGCGAAACGGCAGTTCCATGCGGTCTCCTTCGCCGGGGGCAGCATACCGCGTCAGCGGCCGATCGGACGCCTCCCCTGCGCCAGACCCTGGGCCGTGGGCGTCGAATCGGGAGACCGGGCGAGATAGACGGTATTCACTTCGTCACGGTCTGCGAGCGGGTTGAAGAACTCGATGCGCTCGGCCTCGACCCAGGGAAAGACCGCGTGGAGATTGTCGAGGAAGCCCTCATTCGCGGCTCCCGTGGACCACAGGGCGAAGACCCCGCCGGGGGCGAGGCGGCGCGCAACGGCCTCGAGAGCCGGGCGCTCGTAGAAGTGGGCATGGCCGGCGTGGAGCAGCGCGTCCGGTGCGTGGTCGATGTCCACCAGGATCGCGCCGTACCCGCCCGCCGGATGCAGGACGTCGGCGACGGACTCGTCGGTGGCCAGCACGAAGAAGTCGCCGCGCAGCAGCCGGCAGCGCGTGTCGGCCGCGAGCTGGCGTCCGAGGGGGCCGAGTCCCTCGTCGTGCCAGCGGATCACCTCGGGCAGCAGCTCGACGACGGTGACCGAACGCACGCGCTCGTAGCCGAGGGCTGCCCACGCGGTGTAGCCGAGGCCGAGCCCGCCGACCAGGACGTCGAAGGGACCGTCCCCGGCTTGGGGAATCGCAAGCTGCGCGAGTGCATGTTCGGACTCGTTGACGAGACTCGACATGAGCAGGTCGTCGTTCAGTTTGACCTCGTAGACCTCGAGGCCCGCGTGCCCGGGCAGCGCGCGCCGGCGCAGGATCAACTCGCCAAGCGGCGTCGTGCGATGGTCCAGCTCCTCGAACGCGGGCACGTCAGTCCGCCTGCGCGCCGGCCATGTCGATGAGGCCGCCGAGGGAGGACAGGGCGTACATGTCGGGGTCGCGGAAGGGCTTCGAGTTCTCGCCCAGGAAGATGACCACGACGCCGGACGGCGCCGCATCGTCTGCTTCTCGCGTGATGGGGAATCCGAAGATGTCGACGACGCCCAGCGTGCGCATGAGGAAGGCCTCGATCTGCTCCTGGTCTTCGTCCAGGTCGAGCGCGCTGACCATGCGATTGCGATCACGCGCCATCTCGACGACACGTGCCTCGATCGTCTCGAGGCGGGCCTGGTCGAGCCGGGGGAGGTTCTCGACGGCCGGTGCAGGATCCGCGGCCGCAGCAGCCCAGCCGCTCGTGTCGATGTAGATCGAGCAGCCCTCCGCGCCGTAGTGGTTCGCCAGGCCGGTCACGAGACGCCTCTGGAACTCGTCGGCCGGAAGACCGGGTGCCTGTGCGGCCATGCCGAAGAGGAACCGGAAAATCGACGCGTCGGCCACGTGGCACTCCTCCGTGGGGGAAGCCTACCCCAGCGATCCCGGCCGACGAACATTCACCTTCAAACCACCCGAGCGAAACGCCAGTGGCCCGCTCGACATGCGCCGTGATGTCGGCCTCAAGGAGGCACCGGACGCGCGTCTGCCAAGGTGAGGGGCTGATGGGCTCCACGGCGCCGTTCATGGGCGCGGGAGCGCCGCGGCTGGTGACGTTCGGGGCGGTCCTGGGGTCGGCGCCGCCTCCTGCCGATCGGCCTACGCCGCCTCGTTCTCTTCGTCGTCGTAGTGCGTGTCGAAGCACGTGGGGCACAGGCCATGGCTGAACTTCGCGTCGCTGTGATTCTGGATGTAGGTCTCGACCTTCTCCCACGCGTCCTCGTCGTTGCGGATCTTCTTGCAGTACATGCAGATGGGCAGGATGCCCTGCAGGGTCTGGATGTGCTCGACCGCCGCTTCGAGCTCGCGCACGCGGGCGGCAAGCGCCGACTGCAGCCCGACGATGCGGACGCCGCACGAAACGCGGGCGCGCAGCTCGTCGCGATGGAACGGCTTGACGACGTAGTCATCCGCACCCGCCTCGAGGCCGAAGACGACGTCCTCGCGGCGGTTCATGCTCGTCAGGAGGATGATGTAGGTCTCGTTGGCCTGATCGGATGCACGGATGCGCCGGCACACCTCGACACCGTCGACGCCGGGCATGATGCGATCCAGGATCACGAGCTTCGGTGCGTCCGGTCCCTGCATCACGGCCCAGGCGGCATCTCCGCCTTCGGCGAGCACGACCTCGTGGCCCCAGTCCGCGAGCATGGCCTTCACCATGCGGCGCGAGACAGGATTGTCTTCAGCCAGCAGGACCTTCACCGGAGCTCCCCAGCCGCGTGTGGAAGCGGCACACCCTCGTATCGGCGGCGTCGCCGAAGGCACTTGAGAGGCGGGAATCCCGTGTGAACGCGGCCGAAGGCGCTACTTCCTGCCCTCGCGGGGCTTTCCCGTCACTTGCGGTGCCCGCTTCTCGTCTGGGTCCTCGAAGATCTCGGGATGGCGCAGGCGCTCGGTCTTCCACCAGTCGTGCCACTTGCGCTTGTCCGTGCCCATGGCCTCGCCGCTGATCTTCCGAAGCGTCCAGGAGATCCAGATCCCGGCGGCCTTGTCGTCGAGGCGGTCGATCAGCTCGGGCACCGCGTACCAGCCCATCTCGAGCAGCGCGCGGTGGGCGGGCATCTGGACCCGGTACTCGAACTTGAAGCGGTTCATCTTGTAGCAGAGCGGCGGCACGGCCCGGCGATCGCGTTTCTTGGAGAGCATGCGGATCGTGCGCTCGTGGTGCCCGAAATCGTCGATGTAGATGACCTCGCCAAGCGCCGCGATGCCCGGCGTGCCCATCTTGTCGAGGTGTCGCAGGATCTCGAGGCTCAGGTCGTAGTTCTTCATCCGGTGGAAGTCCCGGATCGCGCTCATGAAGGGCTTCTCCTTCTCCTGCTTGTCGGGCTTCTCGAGGCAGCGGTAGATCACGTCGAGGGCGTGGTCCCACTGCGCCTCCTTGGACGGGACCGCGTAGCGCGACATCTCGTTGGCCACGCGGTAGGTACCCACCATGGCCAACGCCTCGTGCACACCGTCGCGAGCGTCCGGGTCCGCCTCCTTGCGGAAGAGGTCGAAGAGCTCCGGGAGAGCGAGCACGCCCGCACCGGATGCCATGCCGCGCGCCAGCGCCGCGCGGCCGGCCACGGCCTCGGCGGCGTCGTAAGCCTTCCGCACGCGCTTGCTCCAGAGACCCAGGCGCTCTCCGCGCTTCTTCTTCGGTAGCGGGACCTCTGTCGCGGCGGGATCGTCCTTCTTCGAAGTCACCCCGCCGCTCTTCGCGGGCGCGTACCAGTCGATGCGGGCGTCGACATCGAGGAGGTAGACCCGGATGCGATTACGCTGCGCCTCCGTGAGGCGCGGCTCGCGCCGCGCCCGCTCGAAGCGCTTCTTCGCCTCGCGCAGCTTCTCGAGCCCCTCGCGGATCTTGCCGTTGTCGTCGTCGTCGGTGCCCTGCGCCACGAGCTTCTTGCCGAGCTCGAGGAACGACTTCGCCTCGTCCAAGGGGTCCTCTGCGGCCGCTACGCCCGTGGCCAGACAGACCGCGCAGATGAGGAAAACGAGCCGCAAGCGCATGCCTGACGCTAGCCCGCATGTTGCATGAACTGACGCTAAATCGCGCGGTCCTCGCTAGTCTCCGAACCCGATCTCCTTGCCGAGAACCGCTCGGCGATGCTCTATTCGGAACCTCGGCTTCGACCTCGGGCCCGAATCCGGCGCGAGGACACACTGTCGGATCTCGCGAGCCTGGTGGATTCCAGCGCTGCGCGTAGCGTGAGAATCGCTTGTAGTCACTATGACGCGCGCCTCATGCAGCATGCGGGCTGGCAGGCGCCTTCCGCGCGGCAAGCAAGCCCGCCGGCGCGGCTACACTCAGGCCGGTGGTTCCGGAGGTTTTCATGCGCCCGATCGTCCTCGTTTCCCTTCTCCTCGCGTCTTTCGCTCTCGCCGGCTGCGGCGACTCCGGCAACTCGTTCGAGTTCCGGACGATCTCGGCGGAGCCGAGCGGTAAGCACATCAAGATCGCCTACGCCATGAAGCCGGGCGACGGCGTCCGCATGACGATGCAGATGAACGGCCGCATGAAGATGACGGGCACCATGGACGTCGACATGCCGATTGACATGTCCTTCACGACGACCATGCGCTGCACCGAGGTCAAGTCCAACGGCGACAAGGTGTTGGCGATGACGATCGACGCGACGGCTCTCAACGTGGGCGAGGAACTCAGCGGCGCGATGGAGAACATGGACATCAGCGGCACGCTCACGCTCGACAAGACCGGTAAGGTCACATCGATGGACTTCGACGCCTCGGATCCCCAGATCAACGCGAAGATCGGACAGGCGCTCAAGAACCCCGGCTTTCAGTACTTCGTCCCGATGCCGCCGGAGGGCATGCGCGTAGGCGAGGCGCTCGACCTTGCCAAGGTGATGCCGGCCAAGGCGTTCGAGGAGCTCATGAACAGCGCCGCGGGCGGCAGCACGAGCGTGAAGCCCGACCTGCGGGGCGAGATCGTGCTGCTCGGCACGAAGAACATCGACGGGGAAGACGCGGCCGAGTTCGGCGTCAACATGGTCATGAACATCAAGCTCGAGTCCGAGGCCATGAAGATGGACATGGGCATGCGCGTGAAGGGCAAGCAGTTCTGCTCGCTGCGCACGGGCCTGCCCGCGGGCACGGCCACCTCGACCATGGAGATGCGCCTCGACGGCGCGGCCGCCGGCATGGAGTACGAGTCCGACTCGAAGATGACCCTGACGATCACCTGCGAGCCGCTCGGTCGCTGAGCGCAACCGCTCTGTGAGGCGAGCGCGAGGGCGGCGAGACCGAAGCGAGCTGGATGCACGCCGAGGGTTCTCGCCGGATTCGAGTTTCTGGGTAGCACTCCCGCAACCAGTCTGGCATTGAACGCGAGGACGTCCAACGGACCTGTGGTGTGCCATGGCACGTCGAGGACGAGGTTCCGAGGAGAGAATCGCCGGCCGCGCCGCTACCACGCGTAGGCCTCGGGCGCCTGTCCTCCGGGGCCCGGGAAGATCCGATCGAGGCGCCCGAGGACCTCGGGCGTCATGTCGATCTCCAGCGCACGCAGCGAGCCATCGAGCTGATCCATGGTCCGCGGGCCGATGATGGGGGCCGTGACGGCATCGTTGGCGAGCAGCCAGGCGAGTGCCACATCGGCGGGCTTCTCGCCCAGGTCGCGGCAGTAGCCCTCCCATGCGACGAGCGTCTCGCGCTGCTTCTCCACCCGCGCCTGGACGCGCTCGCTGGCTCGGCGTCCGTCTCCTGCGCCTTCGAGGATGCCGCCGAGCAGACCGGCGGCCAGCGGACTCCACGGGATGATGCCGACGCCCTGGTCGCGGCAGGCGGGAATCACCTCGAGCTCGATCGTGCGCTCGGTGAGGTTGTAGAGGCTCTGCTCGCTGACGAGCCCGAGCATGCGCCGCGAGCGCGCGTGCTCGTTGGCCTGCATGATGTTCCACGCTGCGAAGTTGGACGAGCCGGCGTAGAGCACCTTGCCTTGCTGGATGAGCGTCTCGTAGGCCTGCCAGATCTCGTCCCACGGCGCCTTTCGCCAGACGTGGTGCATCTGGTAGACGTCGATGAAGTCGGTCTGCAGCCGACGCAAGCTCTCGTGGCACGCGTGGATGATGTGGCGCGCCGAGAGCTTGCCGTCGTTCTTGCCGTCGCCCATCTGGCCGTACACCTTGGTGGCGAGCACGACCTGGTCGCGGCGGCCTTCGCCCAGCGCGAACCAGTTGCCGACGATGGTCTCCGTCGCCCCCTTGCCCGCCGTCCCGCCATAGACGTTGGCGGTGTCGAAGAAGTTGATACCCAGCTCGAGCGAGCGATCCATGATCGCGAAGCTGTCTTCCTCGGACGTGTAGCCGCCGAAGTTCATCGTGCCCAGGCACAGGCGGCTGACTTCGAGGGCGGTGCGGCCGAGATTCGTGTACTGCATGGCGCTCATGCGCGTCTCCATGTTGCGAGCGGGGCGGTAGCCTACTCGGCCACCATCCGTGTCGCATCCCGTTTCGGGCGCCCAGGAGAACGCCCGCCCCGCGAGACGTGTACGATGCCCGCATGAGGTGCGGAGTGCTCATTGGGATCGTGGCGGCTATAGGCCTGTCAGGCACCGGCCAGCTCGCGGCGGACGAGCGCAAACCCGAGACGGCTTCCGAGTACGCCGCCTTCGAGGCACTCTGCAACGGCTTCCCCCAGCCGTCCCAGGACCTTGCGTTCCGCTTCGCGGGCCGGTTCGAGTGTTACGGCTACGCCATCGGCGACATGGAGCTCAGTGCGGTCCCGTTGGAGGAGGACGGACTTCGCAGGTGGCAGCTCGTCGACCGGTGGACATCGGGTGCCGGGCCGAACCGCGTCGTCTGGGTGGTGAATCTGGTTCTGAGCAGAGACTTCGAGTTCGTGCGTGGACGCTCTCGTGAGTTCCGCGGCAAGACGGTGCGTGCGTACTGGTGGAAGAGCACAGGCGACGGCATCGAGCTGCTCCACCACAACAACGAGGGCGGTGAGCCCACTCGGCGATTGGTTCGACACCGTGGACCGTTTCTGCCTTCGCATGCGGCTCGCTTGCTGGCCGCGCGTTTGATTCCAAGCAGCGCCGTCGAGGTGCCGCTTCCTCAATTGGATCTGCGCATGCCGTGGCGAAACGAGACCAGCGTGCGCCGGGCAGTGCTCCGGGTCCGTGCCGATGCGCGCTGGCAAGGCATGAAGTGCCGCCAGGTCGAGATGGTCTCGGACGCCTACGGAGCCTCCCTCGCGCTCGACGCGGAGGACTCGAGTCTCCTCGGCCTCGCAGAGATGTACGCGGGGAGAACGGCACAAGTAGTCCTGCCGGGTGCCCCCGATCGGGAGCCTGCGCCTCGCAAGGTCCTGACCGATCCGCCGACGACACCGACAGCGGCCGCTCTGCAGGCCCTTCTGTGCCTCTCGTACCGAGACGAGTCGATCTTCGAGCGGCTCGTTCACTGGGAAACGCTTCGTCAGCAGATCAATGAGAAATTCTCGGATGAGCCCGTCGGTGAGACGGAGTTGCGCGAGATCGGCCTGGCGCGGTACCGGCAACGCAGCAACACGGAGCTACGGTGGCCTCGCCGCAACTACGAGTCTCTCTTGCGGGCCATGGCTGCCGACATGCACGTCGAGTACGACGACGAGTCGAGGGCACGCGTGCAAACGCCTGACGGTGTACCTTCCCGCGCCTTCGCCGTGCAACGCATTGGAGCGCGCTGGTACCTCGCCGAGATACCCGAGTAGCCGTGCCGAACCCCTGGACCGATCCTGAGAAAACACGCGTCTGGACGCCCGACGGCAAGCCCGGCAATGCACTCAGGCCCCTCCAGATCGGGCTGATCCTCACGACGGCTGCGGTTTGCAAGCCGCAACGGATCCTCGATGTGGGGTGCGGGCACGGCGAGATCGACGCGCGCTTGCTCGAGCATCTCCCCGACGCCGAGATCGTGTGCCTCGACGAGTCGGCTGTGATGCTCGAGCGCGCGGCCGAGAGGCTTGCGCCGTTCGGATCGCGCGCCCGCTTCGTGCAGGCGGGCATCGAAAGCGACTGGCGCGATGCCGTGGCGCCGCCCTTCGATCTCATTCTCGCGAGTCAGGCGGTGCACCACGTCGTCGCGAAAGGGAAGCGTGCGTTCTACGCGCGCGCGTTCGACGCCCTGAAGGTGGGCGGCCTCCTCCTGCTCAACGACAAGGTGGCATTCGCTCCGGCGTTCTTTCCCTACATGGTGGGACTCTGGAACGGCATCCGTTCGGCCGCTGGATATGAGCCCGTCGCCGCAACCCTCGAGTACGCGCCATGGAAGGAAGCCGAGATCCTCGGCGGCGACGTGCCCGACACGGTCGACAAGCACCTCACCTGGTTGGGCGACGCCGGCTTCGAGCCCGTCGACTGCCTCTGGCGGCACGGCAACCAGGCGCTGATCGCCGCGCTCAAGAACGCCTCATGACGACGCGCGATGGAGGTGATCGTCGAGGACCTGCGCGACGCAGCAGGTCAGCTTGATGCCCGTGGGGATGTCGAGGAACTCGTTGGGGCCGTGGGCGTTGCTCCCGGGGCCGAGTACGCCCGTGATGAGGAACTGCGCGTCCGGAAACTTCTCGCCGAGCATGCCCATGAACGGGATCGAGCCGCCTTCGCCCATGGCGATGGCCGGCGCGCCGAAGTAGCGGTTCGACGCGCTCTCGACCGAGGCGGTCAGCCAAGGCGCAAGGTCAGGTGTCTCCCAGCCGTCGCCGGGCATGTCGATGTCGAAGACCACGTGCGCGCCGTGGGGCGGCTCGGCTTCGAGGATCTCTTTGAGCCGCCGCGCCGCAACGGTCGCGTCCGCGTTCGGAGGCACGCGCAGCGATAGCTTGAGCGCCGTGTGAGGACGCAACACGTTGCCTGCCATCTCGAGACTCGGCAGGCCGTCGGAGCCCGTGACCTCCAGCGCGGCGCGCCACGTGCGATCGAGGATCAGCTCAGCGAGGTCCTCGCCGGCGGGCTCGACGCCGTCGAGGAACGGGAATTTGGTGTAGACCTCGTCCCCGAGCACCTCGGCCGCGGCACGCGCCTGTGCGACGCGTTCCTCGGGGATTGCGGTCTGGAAGGCGTCGATCTCCAACAGGCCGTCCATCTCGTCTTCGACGCGTGAGAGCAGCTGGCGTGCAACGCGGAAGCTCGACGGCACGACCCCGCCGGCGTCGCCGGAGTGCACGCCCTCGGCGAGCACGCCGACGCGCAGCGTCCCGACGACGATGCCGCGGAGCGACGTGGTCATCCAGAGCTGGTCGTAGTTGCCGCAGCCCGAGTCGAGGCAGACGACGAGGCTTGGATCGCCGATGCGGTCCGCGAGCGCGTCGATGTAGTGGGGGAGGTCGAAGCTGCCGCTCTCTTCGCACGCTTCGATGATCACGACGCAACGCGCGTGCGAGCCTCCGTAGCGCTGCACCGCTTCGATGGCCGTCAGCGAAGCGAAGGCCGCATAGCCGTCGTCGGCGCCGCCGCGGCCGTAAAGCCGGTCTCCCTCGCGAACGGGCTTCCAGGGGCCGAGGTCTTCGCGCCACCCGCTCATCTCGGGCTGCTTGTCGAGGTGTCCATAGAGCAGCACCGTGTCGTCACCCTCGCCCGGCACTTCCATGTAGATCAGCGGGGTTCGTCCCTCGAGCCGCACGACCTCCACGGTCAGGCCCTCGATCCTGCGTTCCCGGCACCAGGCCTCGATGAGGGCCACGGCCTCGTCCATGTAGCCGTGCTGGGCCCAATCGGGGTCGAAGAGCGGCGACTTGTTGGGGATGCGGATGTACTCGGTGAGCTGGGGGACGATCTCCGCCTCCCAGGTCTCCCCGACGAAGGCGGCCAGCGCCTCGTGGTCGAGGCCGGCGCGTGTCTCGGAAGTACTCATGGCGAGATCATAGGCACGGCCCGCAGGCGGTCGTAGGCTGCGCCGCCATGAGAACGATTGCCGTGGTAACCCTGGCCTACTTCCTCGCTGCCTGCGGGGATGCCCCGCCCAAGAAGGAAGAGACCATTACGAGCCCGCCCGTCGAGCAGGCGGATGCCCAGAAGACGCTGCGCGTCGAGTACTACGAGATCAACAAGAAGTGACCCTTCTGCCAGCGCGTCATCGCGGCGCTCGGCCAGTTGGGCCGAATGGATCCGTACAAGGACAAGGTCACAGTAGAGGTGATCGGCATCAGCAGCGAGCGCGGCTCGGTCGCCAATCGCACCTACGATTGGAAGGGACAGGGCCACGGGCTCGTGATCCTGGACGCCAACGGCAAGCTGCTGGAGGTGATCCCCGGCCACAGCTACGGCCGCGACGAGATCAAAGAGGCGTTCGACAAGCACCTCAACTGATTTGACGCCCTGCGTGACGCCTCCGTCGGAAGAGGCCTACAATGGGTGCGGCTACGGGCCCGGGGCAGGGCCGCATCACCATGCCGCGTACCGCATCTCTCCTTCTTCTGCTCGTCCCCTTGTTGGCCGCTTGCGGCGACGACCCCGCCACGTCGGCCAGCGCCAGCAGCGCCGGTACGTGCGCCCTGCTCGAGAAGATCCCGGCATGGGGACGCGAACCCATGCGCGGCACGATGTACGCGCAAGAGGTGTGGATCGCGTACCACCGCAAGGGTGTGAAGGGCAAGCCCGGCTACCCCTCGTGGCCGCGCAAGAAGCCGGAGGCGGAGGTGCTCGCGAAGGGGCTGTGCCGCAAGGCGCACAGCGGAGACGACATCGGGGACATCGCACGTGGGTGGAGCAACGGCAACGGCGCGGTCGCCGAGGGAATCGTACAGCTCCCCGTCGAGGCCAACCGCACCAAGCCGGATGCGCGCGAGATCGTCCTCTTCCGCACGAAGGTGGGCGCGCTGACGCCCCTCATCGAGTGGGAAGGGGGCTTCTGGTTCGCGCGTCGGATCCCCATCGAGAAGGCCATGGCCCTGGGCAAGCTCCTCGAGCAGGAGCGCAAGCGCCGCGCGCGCGCACGGGTGATCCACATCCACCATGCCGGTGCGTGGCCCCGGCGCCACGAGTTCGACGAGTACACCAAGGCACAGGCGCGCCAGAAGGCGTGGGCAATCATCAAGACCATCGAGCACGGGGCTGACTTCGAGGAGATCGCCCGCAACCACTCGAACGACGGTCCGAGCCGCAAGCGCGGCGGGCTCATGAAGACGAAGCACCCGATCACGCGAGAAGAGACCGAGTGGTTCCACTGGGGTGACCGCACGATTTCCGATCCGCTGCTACGCGTCATCCTGGAAGAGTGCCCGCCGGGCAAGCTCTGGCCTCAACCGGTCGAATCCGAACGCGGTATCGACGTCGTGATGGTGCTCGAACGCCGGATGGACTGAGACGTAGGCCGCCCGGGACGCCGCGCATCCCCAGCGGTGCGAGTACCGTAGACCCCGGAGGCGGCCATGCGAGCGTTGTGGGTGCTAGCGGCGGTGAGCGTGGTCGCCGGGGTCACGTGGCTGGTGCTCGCAAGGTCCGACACGGCCTCGAGGCCGTCCGCACCGGACACGGCCGTCGACAGCGCGCCCGCGCGGGACTACGGAGACGCACCTGGTCTCGTAGGTCTTCCGGAGCAGACGCTAGGTGGCCGCGTGGTCCGCGCCGACGGAAGCCCTGCGCCCGGAGTCGCAGTCAGCGCGTTGCGCCGCGGGGACGACGAACCGGCGCACACGACCACGGTGGAGGACGGGACCTTTCTCTTCGAGGGCCTCCCGTCGGGTTTCTACAGGGTTCGCGCCGTCGTCGACGATGAGGCACCGAAGGTCACCGTCGAGAGCTGGGTACGTGCGGGAAGTCGCGACCTGCGACTCGTCCTCGCCGAGCCGACACGGACTCTGCGCGTTGGGGTTCTGAGTCCGGACGGAAAGCCGGTTCCCGCCTTTGACGCTCGCCTCCTGCGGTCGACTGGCTACGTGGATCGGCCAGGGCAAACGGACGGAAGCGTGGCATTCCGTGGCAAAGGCTGGATAGGTGCGATCCTCGAGATCTGGGGCGCCCGGGACGCGGACGGTCATGGGTTCGGCTACGCCCCCGTACGGATCGGTCCGCTGACGCGAGAACAGAGCGACCTGGAGGTCCGTCTGTACGAAGGCGCCGTTCTCGAAGGAACGGTCCTTGGACCGGAGGGCCCACTGGCGTCGGCCGAGATCACGCTTGGACCGCGCGAACGCTGGTGGGAGACGATGAACGACGATGACCTGATTCACGCAGGCATCGCGTCGCCTCTGGCTTCGCTGCCGCAGCGGCTGCCATATGAGGGTCTCAAGCTGAAGGTCCGTACGGATGAGGCGGGACGCTTTCGTGTTGCGTTTCTTCGGCCGGCTGTCGTTCACGAACTCGATCTCGCAGTCCCGGAGGGACTGCATCGGTTCCGGCGTCGCGAAGTCCGTGCGGGGGACGGTCCATTGGAGCTTCGGATCCAACGGCCCGTGAAGGTACGCGTCACGGTGCTCGACCCGGATCGAGTCCCCGTGAAGGGGGCACACGTGAGTGCACTCCGTCCTGGAAGCAACGGGTTCAATTCGGGGGTCGAGGCGCGAACGAATGCGGATGGCGTCGCGGTGCTTGGCGGGCCGAGCGGACGCTTACATCAGTGGCGGCCCGGGCTCGATCCGACGAGAACCTACAAGCTGGTGGTCAATGCGAACTACGAACCTGGCATCGTGCGAGATCCACGGCGGTCATCGCCAGGTCGTCAGCGGGCCGAGGACCGATCGCCCCCGTTCCTTGCGGAGAAGGCACTGGACAACTGGACCCCAACAGACGTGACCGTGCAGCTCGAGCGAGGCCACACGGTGGCGGGACGGGTGCTGGACAGCAATGGAACCCCCGTCGATGACTGCCACGTCGGCATATGCACCCCCGTCGGCTTCGGTGTCTACACAACCGTCGGTGACGGTCACTTCGTGTTCCGCGGCGTGCCTCCCGGCACGATCTACATGGGGCTGGACGACGGCGGCGACATGGGCGGCATCGTCGACCGCCAGCGCGAATCCATGTGGGACGCCAGCTTCGGTCCCCGTGAGACGTACTCCCCCGGGTCGCCTCCACCCGTGCGGGAGTGGCGCACGCTGGAGGTGTCCGAGGACATGACCAACTTGACGTTCCTCTTGCCTGCGACGATCAACGCCGAGGTTGTGCTGCCGCCGGGTACACGCGAGGCCGCCGGCTCCGACGGCTACAGCACGCGTCAGTTCGACGCGACATCGGTACGCGTGATTCGACGTACGAAGAAGGGTTGGGAGTACTTCCGAACCGCCGGGCCCGGCTTGCGTTCGCTGCGGGAGGACGGTTCCGAGCCAGTCAAGATTGAAGGTCTGGTGCCCGGAGAACGCTATGCGGCGTGGATGACCCCCCTTGCCGGGCAGTACGTCTACGTCGAGTTTCCCGCCGAGGTCGGCAAGGTCGTTCTCGAGCGGAAGGCCGGCGCGACGATCCGCGGGAAGATCTTGGACCGACCCACGGAGTCCTCGCGAATTCGGATCAACGTGTGGGACGACCGTCAGCGCTGGGTCCGGGCGCGGACACCGGACTCGGAAGGCAGGTTCCAGGTGGGCGGACTGCCCGAATCGACATGGAGTGTGCGCGCATGGTGTCGCGCTGCGGACGACGTCGTCTGGCTCGCGGAAAGCAAGGTCAAGACCGGAGAGGAAGTCGAGTTGAGACTCTCCCCACAACCCGAGGAACAGACGAAGGAGAAGTAGACGGCATTCGGGGAGGCACGTGCCCCGTTCAGGTCGCCTCTCGTGCGATGTCCTCCAGCTGCTTGAGGTGAGCGAGGAAGGCCTTGCGCCCCTTGGCGAGCAGCTTGCACGTTGTCTTCGGCTTACGCTCGACGAACGCCTTCCTGACCGATACGTAGCCCGCGTCCTCGAGCTTGCGCAGGTGGATGCCCAGGTTGCCCTGCGTCAGTCCAAGCAACGCCTTCAGATCGCTGAACGTGGCATCACGTCGCGTCATCAGCACGGACACGATGCCCAGGCGCACCTGCGAGAGAAGCAGCGAATCGAAAGGGGCGTTGTTATGCGGCACGAGGTTCCGCCTGGAGCTCCTTGACGCGCCGCTCGGCCTGCAGGCCGGGGACGATCATGCCCAACCCCATCGCGGGTCCGACGATGAAGCCGTTGTACGCGGGCACGATGATGGCGATGATCGCAGCGGCGAAGATGACGATGCCGGCGTAGAGAAACGCGCGCCGGTAGATGATGCCGAGCATCACGGCCATGTTGGCATAGACGAGCGCCCAGAGCGTCGGGATGTTCGGGCCCTCGATGAATCCGAAGTTCGGACTCACGCCGCTCAGCACCGCGCCCGCGCCGATCGACGCGAAGGTGACGAGCATCATCTGGTTGGACAGGAAGGTGTTCTCGCCCTCCAACCGGGGACTCTTCTGGAGCCGGATCTCACGCACGATGGACAGCAGCATGCCGAGCGCCACCGAACCGACCCCCACGGCAATCATCGGGCCGATCTCGCCCCGTAGCGCCAGCCAGTTCGCAATCGGATACCAGAGGAGCACGATGGCGCCCCAGTGGACGTAGTGAAACGCGTGGGGATCCACGCGGCGGTCGGTTCGATCCACGACGTCGCGGATGAAGTCCAGGTCACGGGCCGCCTCGGCGGCGGAGGGCTCGGTGCTCATGCTGAGGTCCTTCGTAGACAGGTCTAAAATATAGACACATTTGTACGAGAGCCTCGAGGGGGTAGCAACGAGAGGCGGGAGGGGCCAAGGGCCCAGTGTCCGGGGGCGATTAGCTCAACCCCGGCAGCTCGCGCTCCTGGAACTGGCGTCCGAGCGTGGTCAGGAGGACGCCGGCGATGAGGCCCTGCACGAGGGCGCCGGCCGCCAACCCTGCGTGCATGTCCCCGGTGGCCATGCGCACGCCAAGAAGGGTCGCGAACCCGGGCACGAGGGCGAGCATCTGGGTGATGAGCTGCGCCATGGCCTGCAACACGTTCACCGCGTTGGCGTGGGGTTTGCGCAGGCTGAAGATCGCCTCGATCGTCAGCAGCGTCGCCGCGGCAGCCAGGTAGGCCGGCAGGGCCAATAGCGCGAGCGCGGGCGGTAGCACGCCGATGGCCGCAAACAGCGTCAGGCCGATGACCTGGAGCACGAAGGGAACGAGCACGGGGACGCTGAGCAGCGCGGCCGCGATGCGCGTGCGCGACGTGGGTAGGTTGCGCATGGCGGCGAGCTGATCGCGCGGGAGACGGAAACCGATCGGCAGGTGCATCCAGAGCGGCACCATGGCGAGAAGGCCGAGCATCGAGCCGTCGAGCCGCGAGGTGTCGTCCGATCGCACCGCGAAGATCGAGAAGATCATCACCACGACGAACAGGCCGCCGAGCACGGCTCGGAGCTGACGGCGCAGGGAAAGCCAGTTCAGCCAGAACACGGCGCCCGCGCCCTGCATCCACGGGCTGCGGGGCAGCGGGGCGCTCGCGCCGCCCTTGCCCTTCGTCACGACGCCCCGCTTGAGGTCCTCGACGCGGCGTTGGAGCTTGCGACTGGCCGCGAACGAGCCTTCGACGACGTCGGCCGGAATCCACACGACGAGCAGGAAGCTCGCGACGACACACGCAAGCAGGCTGCCGAGGGCCGTGAGACGAGCCCCCCAATCGGAGACGACCGCGAGCTCCGTGGCCTGGACCGCGGGGAAGAGCAGCACCCGCAGTACGTCCCCGGACATGGCGCGGTCGAGCTGTGCAGGGATGTTGCCCCACCCCGCGATGCCGGCGACGACCAGCGAGACCGCCGTGATCGTCACGACGACCAGCAGCACGACCGTCACCGCGCGTACGCGACGAAACACCGCGTCGGCGACGAGCATGCTCAGCTCGGCAGCCGCCGTGCCCAGGTGTGCAGCCGTCACCTGGCATAGGAACGCCCCGAGGCCGAACCACACGGGATGGGGGAGGAACCGTCCGCCGAACAGGAGCAGATACACGATGCTCATGACGACAGCCGCGACATACTGCATCGCAAACTGGTAGATGACGAGCTGGCGACGCGCGAAGGGACCCGGGAAGAGGAAGTCGAGATCCGCGGGTGCGTACACCAGACCGCGCTGCCCCAGGCCGCCGAGGATGCCCGACCAGAGCAGGAAGCCGAGCAGGGTCGTGAAGATGGCTTGGCGCTGCGTGATAGTGACGCCGCCCCAGTCCCCGATGAAGAACGCGCCGATCACGACGAACACCAACACGATGCCGCCGAAGAAGCCGCCGGGCGTCTTCAGCTTGCGAAGCCACTGCAGGACGCGGTTGCGCACGCGCGTGCGGACGAGGTACCAGAGCGCCGGGTGGATCACGACCCGCCGTTCGCCTCTTCGTCGTGGCGCTCCGTGATGTCGAAGAACACCTCCTCGAGACTGGCGCCCGAGCCGGCAGCGGTCGCGCGAATCTCGTCCAGCGTGCCCACGGCGAGGGCCTGCCCGCGATGCAGCACGAGGATGCGGTCGCAGAGGCGCTCTACGAGATCGAGCAGGTGCGAGGAGATGAGGACCGTCGCACCCGCGTCCGCGCGTGCGCGCATGGAGTCGCGCATCGTTCGGATGGCACGCGGGTCGAGCCCCGTGAGCGGCTCGTCGAAGAGGATCACGCCGGGGTCGCGCAGGAACGCGCAGGCGATGGCGAGCTTCTGGCGCATGCCGCGGGAGAGACCCGAGGCGAGCTCGTCGCGCTTCTCGGTCAGCTCGAGCTCTTCGAGCAGCGCGTCGAAGCGGGACTCCGGGTCGGCGACGCGATAGGCGAGCGCGGTGAACCGCAGATGCTCGACGACGGTCAGCATGTCGAAGGGATGCGGCGTGTCCGGGATGTAGGCCAGCGCGCGTTTCGCAGCCACGGGATCGTCGGCGAGACGCTGCCCCTCGATCGAGATGGTGCCCTCCTGGGGTTTGAGGATGCCCGCGATGCAGCGCAGCGTGGTCGTCTTGCCGGCGCCGTTGGGTCCGACGAGGCCAAGGATCTCGCCCGGGTGCGCCTCGAAGCTCAGCCCCGAAACGGCGGTGAAGTCCCCGTACTTCTTCGTGAGGCGGTCGACGTTCAGCATGGGTTACCGGCCCGTCACCGGGGCCGCGCCGCGCTTGGCGGCCTTCACGGCGGCGTAGGCGTCGATGAGACCGGCCCCCGTACGCGGGTCCTTGCCTTTCGCTTCCAGGTCGACCGCCGTGGCTTCGAGGATCGCCTTGACGCGCCACGGCGTGAGCTCGGGGTTGGCCGAGAGCATCAGTGCAATCACGCCCGCGGCCTGGGGCGCGCTGAGCGAGTTGCCGCGTCGTTTGTTCGACTCGCCGAGGTAGCCGCTCTTTCCCTGCCCTTGGATCATCGTGATCCCCGGGCCCGGGAAGGCGCAGACGTCCGGCTTGATGAGTCCCTCGGGCATCGGGTAGTCCTCGTAGAACTTCACGCGGCTCCATTCGACCGGCCCCAGGCTCACGAACCCGGGCACCTGGCGCTCGCGATTCAACCCGCCGACGCAGATCACGCACGGAATGCCCTCGGGGATTCGGATCTGGACCGGGATCTTCGCCTGCTTCTGGAAGTTGCCCGCGCCCGAGACGAGGACCAGCCCGGCGGCGCACGCGTGCTCGGCCATCAGGCGCCAGAGTCCGCGCGTGTGGCCGAGATTCGGGATGCTGAAGCTCATGTTCACGACGTCGGCGCCCTCTTCGAGGGCGTATTGGAACGCGTTGCAGGCGTTCCAGGGGCCGCCCATGGCGATCAGCGCCATGGCTCGGGCCCGCGGCGCCGCGCCGGTCACCGTGCCGCCCGTGCCGTCGCCGACCACACAACTGGATGTCAGCGCGCCATGCGCCCGGCCGCTGCGGTCGAGGACCTCCGGCGTCATGCGCGCGAAGTTGTAGCCGTAGAGGTCGTCGACGAAGCCGTTCTTGTCGTCGTCGCGGCCGTTGTTGGGCTTCTCATCCGGGTTGCGCCAGACGTTGCGGCGGATGTCCTCGTGGCGGTAGTTGATCCCGTGGTCGAAGCTCGCAACGACAACGCCCTCGCCGGTGTGGCCGAGCTCCTTCCAGGCCTTGGGGACGTTGAGCGCATCGAGGTGCCAGGGGATCTCCTTGCCGCGCATGGAGAACGCGCGTCGCTTCTTCTTCCGGCGCTTGAGGACCTCGGAGACCTTGTCGTGCGACGCGGGCGCGGCCGGAACCAGCCCCGCCGGATACGTCCACAGCACGCAGTCTGCGGCACGCGCGGCCGCGACCTGCTTCGCGTCGAGCCGCGCGACGACGGCGTTCACGAGCCACAGCGAGCGCGCGTCCTTGGGGTTGCCGATCGCCGCGAGGATCGCGGGCTGTTCCTTCGTCGCGATCGCCTTCAGCCGGGCGACCGTCTCATTGCGCAACGCGGAGCGCGTCTTCGCGTCGTTGGCCTTGCAGAAGTCCGGGTACCCCGCGGGGCCGCCGAGCAACTGTGTCTTGCCGAGCACGAGTCTCCACGGCGGCGGCTTCTCTTCTTCGGCGGTTGCATGCGAGACGCCTGCGACGGCTAGCAACGCCCATACGAGGAGGAATACGCGCCCCATGGGGCCAGGGTACCTCATCGAAACCACGTGGCCGCTTCGCGGTATGGCCTCGTGAAATCGCTCGTACTGTAGGTCTTCCATGCACGCCTTCGCACGCCTCCTCTTGCCGGTACTGCTGTCCGCCGTGCTGGCCGGCTGCGGGGAGGAGGAACCGCCGACGCCTCGCGAGATCGCGTGGCGCGAGCATGTCGTGCCGTTTCTCGAGGCACAGTGCACGACCTGCCACGGCAACGACGAACCGGACGGCGACGTGTCGTTCGAGGACTGGGCGGCAGGAGTGGCGCCGAGTGACGCCGACCTGCGGGAACGCGGCGCCCTTTGGGAGCGCATGGCGGAGCACGTGAAGTCCGGCGTGATGCCGCCCGAGGGCCTCGAGAACCCGGTCCCCGGTCGGGCTGATGCGTTCCTGGCCTGGGTATCCGAGAACGTCGAAGCCGCGTGGATGGCCGCACCGCCCGATCCGGGGCGCGTCACGATGCGGCGCCTGAGCCGCTACGAGTACCGCAACACGGTGCGCGATCTGCTCGGCATCGACTACGAGGTCAACGAGACGTTTCCCACCGACGACGTCGGGTACGGGTTCGACCACATCGGCGACGTGCTGAGCATGCCGCCGATCCTCTTCGAGAAGTACCTGGGTGCCGCCGAGGACATCGCGGCGCAGGCGGTACCCGTTGTCTTCCCCGACCAGATCCAGCGCGTGGAAGCCGAAGACCTCGGCCGGCGCGGTTTCGGCGCGCCCAGCGGCGACGGCTTCACGCTCTGGTCCAACGGGGAGCTGAGCGCGCGCTTTCGCATCGTGCGCACCGGCACCTACACCGTGCGCGTCAAGGCAGCGGGCCAGCAAGCCGGTCCCGAGAAGGCGAAGATGGCGCTGTTCCTCGGCTTGAGCGAGCGCGTCGAGGTCGATGTGCCGGTGACGCGCGCCGACGCGGCGGTCTACGAGCACACCTTCGAGGCGCGCGCCGGAATGCGCTCTGTCGGCGCGGGCTTCGTGAACGACTACTACAAGCCGAACCACCCGGACAAGAACCAGCGCGATCGAAACCTGTGGATCGACTGGATCGAGGTGGAAGGCCCGCTGGGGGCGCCCGTCGAAGACCGCGTGCTCATCTGCGAGCCCGTGCCCGGTCGCGAGGTCGTGTGTACGCAGGAGATCGTGACGAACCTGCTGCGACGCGCGTTCCGCCGGCCGCCGGAAGACGACGAGATCGAGCGCTACACGAAGCTCGCGGGCTCACTGCGCGCCGATGGCGAGCCGTTCGAGGCAGGGATCCAGGCCGTCTTGCAGGCAGCGCTCGTGGCGCCGCAGTTCCTCTTCCGCGTGGAGCTGGATGGCGGCGGGGGCGGCGACACATACCCCGTCGACGACCATGCGCTCGCCTCGCGGCTCTCCTACTTCCTTTGGAGCAGCCTGCCCGACGACGAGCTGATGGCTCTGGCGGACGCGGGCACGCTGCGGGCGAACCTCCGCATCCAGGTGGATCGCATGCTGGGGGACGAGAAGGCGCGCGCGCTCGTCGAGAACTTCGCGGGCCAGTGGCTGGAGCTCCGGCGCCTGGAAACCGCGAGCCCCGATCCCAAGCGCTACAAGCAGTTCGACGAGGACTTGCGCGCCGCGATGCAACAGGAGACGGAACTGTTCGTCGCCGAGATCTTCGGAGACGACCGCAGCATCCTCGATCTCATCGACGCGCCGTTCACGTACGTCAACGAGACCCTGGCCCGGCACTACGGCTTCGAGGGCGTCAAGGGCCCCGCGTTCCGCCGCTACGAGATTGAAGACGACCGCCGCGGCGGCCTGCTGGGACACGCGTCCATCCTCACGCTCACCTCGTACGCGACGCGTACCTCGCCGACGCAGCGCGGCAAGTGGATGCTCGAGGAGATCCTCGGCACACCGCCGCCGCCGCCGCCGCCGGGTGTGGGCGTCCTGGAGGACCAGGCGCCCGCGATGCTCAAGCTCTCGCTGCGCGAGCGGCTTGCGAAGCACCGGGAGGATCCCTCGTGCGCGGTCTGCCACGCCAAGATGGACGTCCTCGGTTTCGGGCTCGAGAACTACGACGGCATCGGAGCGTGGCGCACCAAGGACGGCGCGCGCACGATCGACGTCAGCGGGCGCCTGCCCGACGGGCGCGGCTTCGCCCGTCCCGCGGCGCTGAAGGCGATTCTTCGCGACGACCCCGGCTTCCCGAAGTGCTTCGCCGAGAAGCTGCTGACCTATGCGCTCGGCCGCGGTCTCGAGCCGTACGACCGCCCTGCCGTCCGAGCGATCACCGACACGGCACGGAAGCACGACTACCGCTTCCGCAGCTTCGTCCATGCCGTGGTTGCGTCCGATGCCTTTACGATGCGCCGCGGCGCAGGAGGTTCCCCGTGAGCTCCAAGAAGAACCGCATTCATCGCCGGGCTGTCCTGCGTGGCCTTGGAACCGCGCTGGCCTTGCCCTGGTTCGAGAGTCTTGGCGGTGGTCTGCTCCGCAACGCCGGCGCCGACGGGGCCAAGGCAGCGCCGCAGCGCATGGCATTCCTGTTCATCCCCAGCGGCGCCCACATGCCGGAATGGACGCCGAAGGAAGCGGGCACGAGCTACAAGCTGCCCTGGATCCTCGAGCCCCTCGCGCCGCACCGCGATCACCTGACCGTACTCAGCGGCCTCGCGCAGGATCAGGCACGCGCGCACGGCGACGGCCCCGGCGATCACGCGCGCTGTGCCAGCGTCTTCCTGACCGGCGCACACCCCGTGAAGACGAAAGGCGCCGACATCCGGGTCGGCGTCTCGGTGGATCAGGCCGGTGCGCGGAAGATCGGACACCACACGCGATTCCCGTCGCTCGAGCTCGGTATCGAGCGCGGCCGCCAGAGCGGCAACTGCGATTCGGGCTACAGCTGCGCCTACTCGTCGAACATCTCCTGGCGGACGCCGACCCTGCCCATGAAACACGAGGTCGATCCGCGTCTTGTCTTCGAACGCCTGTTCCGGGGCGGCAAGCCGGGCGAGACGAGGGAGGCGCGCGAGCGGCGCATGCGCCGGCGCAAGAGCATCCTCGACTTCCTCGGTGAAGACGCCGCGCGGTTGCGAAAGGACCTCGGCGGTAGCGACCGCATGAAGCTCGACGAGTATCTCGTGGGGGTCCGGGAGCTGGAGCAGCGCCTGGAGAAAGCCGAGCAGAAGCGTGCACGTGGCGAAGATCCGACGGCGGACTTCACCGTGCCGCGCGGCTATCGCAGCAACCGCACGGCGCACATCCGGCTGATGTGCGACTTGATGGTGCTCGCCTTCCAGACCGACACGACGCGCATCTCGACGTTCATGCTCGGCAATGGCGGCAGCAACCTGAGCTACCCGTTCATCGGTGTGCCCCAGGGCCACCACGGCATCTCGCACCACGGCAAGAACCCGCAGAAGATCGCGGGGATCCGCAAGATCAACCGCTACCACGTGGAGCAGCTCGCCTATCTCCTGGAGCGGATGAAGAGCGTGAAGGAGGGCGACGGGACCCTGCTCGACAACGTGATGATCTGCTACGGGAGCGCCATCGGCGACGGCAACCGCCACAACCACGACAACCTTCCGATCGTGCTCGCCGGCAAGGGCGGTGGTGCGATCAAGGGCGGACAGCACCGGCGCTACAAGCGCTGGACGCCGCTCAACAACCTCTACCTCTCGATGCTCGACCTCGTCGGCGCGCCGCATGAATCGCTCGGCGATTCGACGGGGCGGTTGCCGAACCTGGGTTGAGTTCTCCGCAGAGACGCAGAGACGCAGAGGCGCAGAGCGACCTACGTGGACGGCGAGTCACCGGGTTCGCACGCACGCCGCCTGCGAACCCTGGACGTGGCTCCAAGAAGGCGCCGGACCATCTACGAGCTGCGCTCCGTGCCTCTGTGTCTCTGTGGAGAGCACTAGATGAAGTACACGACCGCCGTACCGATCAGCGCGAGCACGATCGTCTTGACGTAGATCGCCTTCCCCTTCTTCGCGAGTGCTGCGGAGAGCGCCTCGTCCTCGACCGGTTCTGTCTTGCCGTTCATCTGCCGCGTACCGCGGCCGGCGTGCACCACTCAGGTCTTGGCTTGCGCCTGGAAGAAGCTCAAGAAGGCCCCGAACAGAGGGAAGAAGACCCAGAGCCGCCAGAGCGGGTTGATGCTCCAGAAGACGTCCGTCAGCATCGCAATCACGACCAGGCCGACCGATGCCAGACCGCCGACGAACCGGGACCGGATGCCCTGCGGACCGATGTTGCAGACGTCGCCGCTCATGCGGCCGAGTCTACCGCTGGACGTGCAGGGTCCGCGCCTTCTCCACGAGCCCCAGGAACTCCGCGCGGCGTCCGTGGGGGTCCTCGCCCTTCGCACCCTGGGCCAACTCGCTGACGAGCGCCCAGCTCGCCTGCCCCTTGAAGGGCGAGCGCCGAAGCAGCATTCCGTAGGCGGCTACGGACGCCGACCACTGGAAGTCGCGGTCGGCCTTCTCGAAGGTGTGCCCCGCGTCGATCACGTCCTGCTCGATCAACGAGCTCTTGTCTCCGTCCGGCGCCTTCCACCGCACCCGCAGCCGGAACATGGCGTTGGACGTAACGGCGGCGGGCTTCTTCGGATCCATCGCCCTTACGAACGGGTTCGGGTCCACGCTGCCGGGCAGCGTGCCGCCGGCGGGCACGATCTCGTAGAGCGCCGTGGCGGCGTGGCCCGCTCCGATCTCGCCGGCGTCCTTCGTGTCGTCGTTGAACTCGCGGGCAGCGAGGCGGCGGTTCTCGTAGCCCAGCAGGCGGTAGCCGGTGACCTGCTGGGGGTTGAAGAACACCTGCACCTTCACGTCCTTGGCGATGGGGACGAGCGTCTCGTTGACCTGCTCGACGAGGACACGCTGCGCTTCCTTCTGGCCGTCGATGTAGGCGTAGTTCCCGTTGCCCTTGTTGCTCAGCGCCTCCATCTTGGCGTCCTTGTAGTTGCCCGTGCCGAAGCCGAGCACGCTCAGGTACACGCCGCTCTTCGCCTTCTTCTCGATCATCTGGACGAGACCGTCCGTCTCGCTCACGCCGACGTTGAAGTCCCCGTCGGTGCACAGGATGACCCGGTTGATCGTGGCATCGCCCTTGGCCTTCGCCGCCATGTCGTAGGCGACCTGGATGCCCGCCTCGCCGTTGGTCGAGCCGCCCGCTCGCAGGTTCTGAACCGCGCCGAGGATCGCGTCCTTGTGGCTGCCCGGCGTGGTCTCGAGCGCGACGCCGGCCTGGCCGGCGTACGTGACGATGCCGACCTTGTCGTCGGGTCGTAGTGTTTCGGTCAACCGCACGAGCCCTGTCTTGAGCAGCGGCAGCTTGTCCTCGTCTTCCATGGACCCGGACACGTCGACGAGGAAGACGAGGTTCGCAGCCGGCCGCGCCTTGGTCTCGACCACGCGGCCCTTGAGACCGATACGTGCCAGGCGATGCTCCGGCGTCCAGGGGCACTGCGCCACTTGGACGTGGGTCGTGAAGGGCGCCGTCGCTCCCTCCTCCGGCGGCGCGTACTCGTACTTGAAGTAGTTGATGTGCTCCTCGAGCCGCACGGCGTTGGGCGGCGGCAGCTGCCCGCGCGTCAGGAACCGCCGGACGTTGCTGTAGGACGCCGTGTCGACGTCGATGCTGAAGGTCGAGGTGTGCACCTTCGACGCCTGCAGCCAGCTGCTGAGGATCAGCGTCTCGTAGCTCTCCTCCGACACGAAACCGCTGCGCTTCGCCTGGGGCTGAAGCTGCAGCTTGTAGACCATCGTGCCGGCCCGCGAAGACAGGACGCCCGCGGTCGTCATCTCGCCAACGGTGAGACGTACGACCGGCTCTTCACCGGCGGGCTTCGGCGGCGTGAAACTCGAGGGCTCGAGATGCAGCTCCTGGCCATTGAAGATCGTGATCTCGGGAGCGTCGCTCTCTTCCTTCCAGATGTCTCCAGGAAAGGAGTTCTCACGCAGGGTCTTGTCCTTGCTTCGGTACAGGGTGGCGAACTCGCGGTCCGGATCCGCAAGCTGAACTTCCCTGTATCTCATGGTGAAGACCACAGAGAGCCCGACGGCGACGAGCACGGCCGCCGCCTGCACGAGCCGGAGCGGCCAGCGGCGCACGCCCGCCGCCGAGAGGAGCGCCTCGCGCCGCGCGTCGTCGAGGCCCTCTTCCGCAGGTACGGCCAACGTGCTCTCGACGTCCGCTGCGAAGGCACGGATCGCCTCGACCTCGGCTTGAGCCGCAGGATCGCCTTCGAGCTCGCGCTCGAACGCTGCGCGGTTGTTCGCATCCATCTCACCTAGCGCGTACGCGGTGAGGCGCGGATCCCCGTGCTCTTGCTGGGAGGACTCGATCGTCATGACGATCTCCCTTCGAGCGCCGGCGGCAGCGGTGCATCCACCATGCGGCTGCGCAGCCGTCCCAGCGCCGTGTGGAGGAGGACACCGACGTGGCTGATGGACGCGCCCGTGATCTCGCTGATCTGCCTGTAGGACAACCCGTCCTGGAACCGGAGGCGCAACACCTCCTGCTGGGTGTCCGGCAGGTCCTCGATGAGAACCGTCATGCGGTCGGCCTGATCGCGGCGCTCGGCCTTCTGATCCGGGCGCCGCGCGGGATCGGTCATGTGGTCGGGCGAGGCCAGGGCATGCACCCGTCCGTTCTTTCGATGGTGATCCACGGTGAGGTTCCTGCAGACGCGATAGAGCCACGGAGCGACGTGCGCATCGCCCGGTGCGGGCTCGGCGCGGCACAACCGCAGGAAGCACTCCTGGGCCACGTCGCGTGCGAGCTCGAGGTCACCCAGCCGGCGATGGGCGTACCGCACCAGGGGCCGCTCGAAGCGGTCCAGGATTTCGGTGAGCCACTGCTCGCGGGCCTTCGACCTCGGCATCCGGGCTTGTCGTTCGTCCTCCACCCGTCCCTACGGAATGGGACCATGTTTCTTAGTCCGATTATCCGCCGCGACGGGCCCCGCGAACACCTCGCCGGTGGATCGGGTCGCTCCGTGCGTAGGCGATGCGTGCGCTCGGCGGATCTGGGCGAGACGCGCCCGAGGGGCCGTGGATTAGCGTCCCCCGAATCGTTACAATCCCGCCCCGCGGTAGGAGTTGCGCTCACACAGGGACCCCCACGACCGGGGACGGAGGATCACCACATGCAACGGATTGGCATCTGCCTCGTTCTGGCACTCGTTGGCGGCTTGGGCGTCATCACGATGACAGCCACTGGCTGCGGCGGTGGGGGCGGCGGTGGCACCCCTGTGGCGGGACCGCCCGTCTTGTCGGGGCCGGTCTTCTGGTGCGACACCGACAACAACGGCATGGTGTCCCCCACCGACACGTTCAAGCTCTGCTTCAACACGAACCTCGCCATCGGCGCGAACACGCCCGACGTGGATCTCGACGAGATGCCCGCGAGCCTCGCGGCCTCGGATACGTGGACGGTCGGGCCGGGCAACACCAAGCTCACGCTGACGCTCGTCGGCGGCATGCTCACGCTCGGCAAGGTCGGCGGGTCCACCATGACGATGGCGGTCGGGAACACGATCACGAACCCGGTCGACGGGATGTCTGCGACGCCCGCCACCGGACCGTTCAACATCATCGGTCAGGTGTCCAACTCGGGGCAGAACATCGGTCCGGCGAGCCTCTCGGTCGCGCTCGTCGACGTCGACAACGACACCGACCTCGACATCGTCATCGGGCGCGCCGGGTCGAACCTCGTGTTCATCAACAACGGGGTGAACACGGGCACCTTCAGCGCCGGGATGCCCATCACCAACGAGCCGGCGCTTGCGTCGAGCAACGCGATCTGCTTCGGCACGCTGAACACCGCCGACACGTTGCTTGACATGGTCGCGTGCAACGGCAACGGCTTCTCGTCCATCAAGTACCTCAACACGCTGGCGACCCCCGGGCTCTTCGTAACGGATCCCGCCGGCGCGCCGCCGGTCAACCGCAGCGTCATGGGCGCGGGCGTGGAGAACGCCACCGGCTGCGTGATCTCTGGGACCGCGGCCGGCGCGAACTGGGATGGCCTCCTGGGCGGTGACATCTTCATCGGCCACGCGGGCACGCAGAACGTCGTCTACTTCTGCAACGCCGCCGGCCAGGTCAACAACGACAACACGCTCGCCGGTACGTCACCCATGTTCAACGTGGGTGCTGCGAACTCCGACACGCGTGCAGTCGTCGGTGGCACGCTGGACGCCGGCGCGACGGTAGACGTCGTCACGGCGGATGACAACGGCAACGCGGCCGGCACCATTACCGTGTACCTCGTCACGGTCGGCGCGCCGCCGACGTTCGTGCCGGCGGTCCTGGCGGGCGCGCTCGCCAACCCGCGTGCACTCGCGCTCTGCGATCTCGATAACGACACGGACCTCGACCTGATCGTCGGCTACGGCACCGATGCCGGCGGCCCCGGTGGATTCCAGACCTTTACCAACGCGGGAGGTGCGTTCGCCCTCTCTGGCACGTTCGCGGCGGGTGAGAACGTGCGCTCGGTCTCGTGCACGCACGTCGACGGCGACGTCCTGCGCGACATCGTGCTCGGCCGCGGGAGCAACCAGGGCCTGCAGGTCTACTTGAACTGCGGCGCGTTCGCCTTTGCCTCGGCGGGTCTGAACCTGCCCGGCAACTTCAACGGCGTCGCCGCGACGCCGACCACCCCGGCGACGGGCGCCGCGGCGCTGCCCCAGACCGGCCTGAACGGCAACGGCCTGGGCGACATCGCGACCGCGAACGGGGGCGGCAACAACATCCTGTACATCACGGGCAAGTAGACGCCGCGAGACAGTAGATGTGTTTCGAACGGCCCGCGGCGTCAGTCGCGGGCCGCTTTCGTAGGAGTGACATGGTGCGAGCAGTTCTTCTTGTTTCGATGATGATGGTCCTGGTCGGGTGCGGGGGTGGGGGCGGCGGCAACAACAACCAGCCGCCCACGGGCCCCGTGGTCTTCCTGAGCATCCCCGTCGTCTGGATCGACAACGACAACGACTCCGTCGCAAGCGGGGGCGACTTCCTGATCTTCTCGTTCGATCGCCAGGTGGCCTCCGGGGCGAACGCGCCGATGGACGACCTCACGGTAACCAACGGAACGATCACGGCGGCAGCGATCTGGACGAACGGACACCTCGGCGACAACACAAAGATGGTGCTCACGCTCTCGGCGGGCGACATCGTCAACGAGGGCAAGCTGATGGGTGGCACGACGTTCAACATGTCGGCCACCAATACGCTGACGAGCACTGCGGACGGGACCATCGGGGCGACGCCGGCTGCCACGGCACCGTCGACGGTCGGCCGCGTCTTCGACACCGGCCAGACGTTGGGCGCGTCATTGGCTTTCTGTGTCGAGATGCTCGATATCGACGGGGACGGCGATCAGGACGCGGTGATCGGTACGACCGGACTCAACATGCTCTTCGTGAACGCAGGGGCGAACACGGGGGTGTTCAACGCCGGCGGATCGGTCGCGAGCGAAATGGTCGCGGACACGCGCGGCATCGGGATCGGCAACGTCAACGCGGACGCCTATCCGGACATCGTGGCCGCCAACACGGGCGTCGGAAATGCGAATCGCGTCTACCTGCAGGGTGGGCCGGGCAACTACTCGACGAGCAATGTCGCGAATCGAAGCCTCATCGGTGACAACGACTCGAACGGCGTCGTGGTCACGACGGGCACGCTGTTCTTCACGTGGGACGGCATCGTCGGCGGCGACATGTTCGTCGCGAACAACGGGCCGAACATCGTCTATTACGCCAACGCCGCCGGTGAGTTCGACGGCGACGGCACCCTGGCGGGGGTCCCCGACCCGCAGCAGATCAGCGGGCCGGCGGACACGCGAGCCGTAGCGATCGGTGACATCGACAGCGACGGCGACGAGGATGTCGTCACGGTCGACGACGCCGCCGGCGGCCCCGGGGTCGTCACCGTCTACTTGGTGACACCGGGTGTGATGGCGCCGGCCACCTTCACGCCGACGGTTCTGCTTGGCGCCTTGTCGCGCCCGCGGGACGTCGCGCTGTGCGACCTCGACAAGGACGGCGACATGGACGTCGTCGTGGGCTACGCCAACGGAAACGGCATGCAGATCTGGTTGCAGACAGGGGTGAACACCGGCACGTTCAACCTCCCGTCGACGGTGCCCGGTGGCGACGTGCGGGCGATCACGTGCACGGATATCGACGGTGACACCTTCGACGACATCATCCAGGGCCGCGCTCTGGGGCAGGGCATCGCGGTGTACATCAACTGCGGTGGGGGGCAGTTCCTGTTCGTACCCACCGACATTCCGGGCACGATCCAGGGCATCGCGCAGTTCGGTGCGCAGGGTCTCGGTCAGCCCGTCGACGGCTTCGACGGCAAGGGAGCCGGCGACTTCGTCACCGTCGAGCAGGGCGGGTTGAACCGGGTGTTTGTCAGCGCGAAGTAGGGGCGACCCTTGTGGTCGCCCCGCGGGGCATTCCGCGGATCACATCTCGCCCTGTCCGGGCGGCCCTTGTGGCCGCCCCGCCGGTGGTGTCCGCGGGCGGGCACCCCTCGACTCGGCTTCGCCTCGCTCGGGGACTGCGTCAAGGCCCGCCCCTACATGACAACGAGCCGCGACGCGGCTCGTTGTTCGTCCCGACAGGCAAGCAAAGAAGTAGCGAAGCTACTTCTTTGCTTCGTATTCGATCGCGAGCTTCGACGCCTTCTTGCCGGCTTCCGTGTCCGCGTACTTCTTTCCGGTCAAGGGCTTCAAGGCCTTGATCGCCTTCTTGGGACTCATGCCGCTGAGCTTCTTGCGGATCTTCGCGAACTTCTTGCCCGCGTCGATCTCCTTCTTGTGCGCCTTGTCGGCCAGGAGCTCCTTTGCGCAGTCCTGCGCACGCGTGGCGACCGGCAGCCCCTTGTAGTCCTTCGCGAGGCCGTCGTACGCCATCCAAGCCGAGTAGATCTTGCCCTTCTCGACCTTCTTGGCGGCACCCGTCATCGTGTCGTCCGCACTCGTGTCGATCCAGTCGCGCATCTTCGTCGCGATCGCGGCGTCCTCTTCGCTCAGCTTGCCGCTGTCGATCGTCTTCGTCAGAAGCGCGTGCGCGGAGGCGTACTTGCTCTTCTTGAGCGCCTTGCGAACCGGGTTCAGCGCCTTGGGAAGATCCGGGAAGTAGACAACCTTCTTGAGTAGGTCGTCCAGAACGCCGCCGTTGATGGCGCTGGGCGAGCCGCTCCAGGCGATGTTGCCGTCCGCACCGACGACGAACGAGGACGGGAAGCCCTTGATGCCGTAGTCCTTCGCGCTATCGGTCTCCTCGATCACGACCGGGAACTCAGCGCCGTGCTCGGTGACCCAGCTCTCGACCTTGCTCGCGTCCTCATTCGAGACGCCGAGAACGACCAGGCCCTTGTCCGCGTACTCTTCGTGAAGCTTGTTCAGGTGACCCACCTGACCGACGCAAGGGCCTCACCAGGTCCGGAACATCTCCACGACGATCACGCGCCCCTTGAGCGCCTTCCAGTCGAGCTCCGGGGTATTGAGGAACTCCTTGCCGACGATCGCCGGTGCGGTCTCTCCCTCTGCAATGGGCTCAGCCTGGACGGCCGGGAGGCCGGTTGCGAGAAGGCCCGCGGCCACCAGGCCGAAGAGCCAGCTACGAGTACGCATCGTGAACCCCTCCGAGTCGATTCGCGCGAAGTATATCTCTAGTACGCCCCGGGCCCGGAAATGGGTTCCGTAGGGTGCTAGGTTGGCGCCAATACGAAGGCCCCGACCTGGCCGAACATGCCAGCACCGAGGACGAGGACCCCAGGACCCGGGCCGCTCGAGGCCGCGCCCGGTAGCGCCCCCGCGGCCACCGCCTTGGCGCCCAGCGCCATCTCCACCGCGGCGCTCGCGAGCGAGAGATGGCCTGTGTGGGTCTTCCAGGTGACGCAGGGGAGGTCGCCGACCGTGGGCGCGCACTCGCCGACGCCGGGCAGGACGACGCCGAGCAGGTCGTCCAGCGTGCAGGACGCCTCAGCCAGCGCCTGGGTCACGGCCGCGTTCAGTGCTTCCGCGTCCGGTACCCACATGGGACCGTCCGGACGGTGCGTGGCAAAGCCCTGGCCGAGCACAGCGGCCAGTGCAGGGACACCGCGGGCTGCGGCGTCCTGCGCCCGCTCGAGCACGAGCGCCCCGGCGCCGTCTCCGGGGACGTGGTCTTCCGAGAAGCCGACGTCCTCCATCTCGAGCCGCGCCGTAGCCGAGGCGATCTGTGCGGCGCCAACCACCACGGAGACGTTCGTGGTGCCGCGCACCAGGCTGCGGACGCCCATCGACAGCGCTTGCTCGGTCGGCCCTGAGAACCCTGCCACGCTCGTGTTCGCCCCGTGGAGCTCGAACATCGTCGACAGGAAGGAGAACGCGTTGTTCTTGAGGCTCTCGAGCATGAAGTGCGGCTTGACGTAGCGTGCCGTCGCGCGGTTCATCGCTTCGTCTTCGAGCGCGTTCGCGAACGAGTCCGTGGCCTCGACGACCGCCGGCCGGAAGTCGCGGCAGCTCCAGTCGTTGCTGTCCATCTGAGAGAGGTAGAGCCCACGCATCGGCGGCGCAGTGTCTCCGTCCAGAACGCCGGACCCTGCCATGGCTTCGATCGTCGCCTCGACGGCCATCTCGCCGGAGTCGTTGAGGAACTTGATCTGCGGTTCCATGGCACGGGGAACCGATGCGCGCAGGTACGGCGGTTCCACCGGCGCCCCCTGGCTGCGAGCGGATCCACTCTCCGCGTCGCCCATCTCGCGCACGGCGCCGTTCCCCGCGGCCAGCGCTCGGAATACGCGCTCGGTGCCGAAGCCGAGCGGGCTGACGATGCCGGTGCCGGTGATGACCGCGTCGCGCGGCCCGACCGGCCTCACGGCGTCTCTCCCCGCAGCGACGCATACGCCCGGCGCGCCGCGCGCCGGCTCTCCAACGTGTCCAGTGCCACGAGCCGGCCCTCGAACTCGAGCATGGCTCCGCGCTTGTCGCCGACCTTGGTCTCGCCGCGGTAGGCCCGGCGTGTCGCGTCGTCGGTGTCGACGCGCGTCAGCGCGATCTCGATGCGGTCCCCCGGCACGGCGAAGTCGTAGTAGCGCGCCGAGGTCACGTGCTCGAGTAGGAACCAGTGCTCGAAGTCTGAAGACGCCGCCTCGAGCCAGCCTGCGAGCTGGACGGCCGACTCCAGAATGAGCGCCCCCGGCACGATCGGTCGCTCGGGGAAGTGCCACTCGAGATAGTCCTCGCTCATGGCCGCGTTCTTCCACCCCTGGATGGCTGCGTCCTCGACGCGCTCGATGCGATCGACGAGCAGGAACCTCATGCCGTGGCCTCTCGTACGAGGATGACCGATGCAATGGCCGAGTCGCCGTCGTGGCTCAGGGACAGCGCCGCGGGGATGAGACCCTGCTCGGCGGCCAGCTCAGCGGGCTTGCCGGTGAGAGCGAGGTAGGGCGCCGTGCCCTCACGCTTCACCTCGATCTCTTGCAGTCCGCTGATGCCCATGCTGCCAAGGCCGACACCCAGGGCCTTCATCGTTGCCTCCTTCGCGGCGAAACGCGCGGCGAAGTGCGGCATGGGATCCGCCTGGCTGTTGCAGTAGGCGCGCTCGTCCTCTGTGAAGACGCGCTCTTCGAACGAGCTGTCCGGCTTGATCGCTTCCCGCATGCGGGTGATCTGCACGAGGTCGATGCCGTGGCGAATGGCACTCATTGGATCGAGAGCCCTCCGTCCACCGTGAAGGACTGCCCCGTGATGTAGGCGGCGTCCGCCGAACAGAGGAACAGCACGAGGCCCGCGACGTCGTCGGGCGTGCCGAAGCGTCTGGCGGGGATGTTAGCGAGCATTTCCTCGCCCGCGCGGCGCTTGATCATCGCGGTCATGTCCGTGTCGATGAAGCCGGGCAGCACGGCGTTCACGCGCACGCCGCGATCGGCGACTTCCAGGGCGGCCGCGCGCGTCAGCGCCAGGACGCCCGCCTTGGCGGCGGCGTAGTTGGCCTGTCCGCGACCGCCGCGCACGGCCTGGATCGAGGCGAGGTTCACGACGCAGCCGGATCGCTTTCGCATCATGTGCCGCAGCGCGAGGCGCGTGCTGCGTTGCACCGCCGTGAGGTTGGTCGCCAGCACGTCGTTCCACGTCGCGTCGCGCATGGTGACCAGCAGGCCGTCCTTGGTGACGCCCGCGTTGTTGACCACGATGTCGAGGCGGTCGTGCGCTTCGATGGTCGTATCGAACAGCGCCTGGACAGCGTCGGCATCTGCCATGTCGGCCTGCACGGCTGCTGCCGTGCCGCCCGCGGCCTCGATGGCGGCGACGACGGCGGCGGCCTCGTCGGCGGAGCTGCGGTAGTTGACGATGGTGTGCGCGCCCGCGGCGGCAAGGCGTCGCGCGATGGCGGCACCGATCCCGCGGCCAGCGCCGGTCACGATCGCGACCTGGTCCTTCAAATCCGCCCGTATCACGCGCCTTGCTCCTCGTACCTGCGCACCACGACACACGCATTCTGCCCGCCGAACGCGAAGGAGTTGTTGATTGCCGCACGGACGGGTTTCCGGCGGTTCGGATCCGGCACGAGATCGACGTCGCACATCCGGTCCGGCTCGGTGAGGTTCGCGGTGGGGGGGATCGCGCCTTCCTGCACGGCCTTCACGCAGCAGGCGAACGCCACGCCCGCTGCGGCCGAGAGCAGGTGTCCCATCGCGCCCTTGCTCGAAGACACGGCGATCTCGTCGGCGTGGTCGCCGAACACGGTCCGCACGGCGCGGATCTCGGCCGGATCGTTGCGCTTCGTGCCCGTGCCGTGCGCGTTCACGAAGTCGACCTGGCCGGGACCCACGTCGCCATCGCCGAGTGCTGCGGCCATCGCCTCCGCGGCACCGCGTCCGTCGGGCGGGGGTGCGGTCGTTCGGAACGCGTCGAGCGAAGACCCGTAGCCGCAGACCTCGGCGAGGATTGTTGCGCCGCGGGCGCGGGCGTGCTCTTCCGATTCCAGCACGGCGATGCCCGCACCCTCGCCCATTACGAGGCCCGAGCGGCGGCGGTCGAACGGCCGGCCGGCGCTTGCCGGGTCCTCGTGGTCGACGTTGGCGTAGGCGCCCAGCAGCACGAAGAACACGAGGCCGAGGGGGTTGATCTGCGAGTCCGATCCGCCGGTCACGACCCAGTCGGTCTCGCCCCGGCGGATACTCCGGTAGGCCATGCCGATAGCCTGGTTCGACGCCGAGCAGGCCGTCGTGACCGCGTGGACGGGTCCCGCGATGCCGTAGGCCCGGGCGATCTCCGCCGCCGGACGCTCCGCAGCGTTGCGGATCAGCGACTCCGGATCGAGCGTGTCGAGGTTCCGAGCGAACGCGACGGCGTCGAAGCGGCCGTCCTCGTCGAGGAAGCGGTCGATGTCGGTGATGCTGTTGGCCCCGGGGCCCGCGCCGAGGATGACGCCGGCGCGGTCGTGCGCGCCATGTTGGATTCCCGCCATGGTCAGCGCATCGTCGGCGGCTGCGCGTGCGAACGCGGTGCGCGGATCGGTCTCGCCCTTGGTTACCGCCTCCCAGAGCTCTCCCGTGACCTCGCCGACGGCGCGCGAGGGGGGCACGTGTCCGCCCAGGCGCTGCGGAGCCGTGACGCCGCGTTCGCCTGCGAGCAGACGGTGCCATACGTCGTCCACATCACGGCCCAGTGGCGTCACGAGGCCGAGTCCCGTGACGACGACGCGCCTCACAGCGTGCCCCCGAGATAGCGAAAGCGCTCCCGCAGCCGCTCGGGGTCCGGTACTTCGAAGTGGGCGTAGAGGACGCGACCGAGGGTCGCCACCTCTTCGCCGTCGACAAGCGCCTTGACGCGTCCGATCGAGCCCTTCGGGTTCGTGCCGACGATCTCCCCGTGGATCTCCAGTGCATGACCCGGACCGAGCTCGGCGGGGAGATGGACGTCGTCGAGCATCGACAGCACGAGCGAGTACTTGTAGTCGTGCGCCGCGATGGCACACCAGGCCGTGAGCTGGACCATGGCTTCCGTGATGAGACTGCCCGGTACGAGCGGGCGCTTGCCGAAGTGGCCTCGCAGGAACTCCTCGGTGAGGCTGAGGTGCTTCACTCCCTCGATGCGCCTGCCCGGCTCCAGGTGGGTCACACGATCGAAGAGGAGGAACCTCATGCGGCCGCCTCCTCGATTGCGATACAGCCGCCCGAGTCGACGCCACCTGCCACGATGAGCGCATTGCGTCGAGCCCCGTTTGCCGGTTCCGCTTCCCACGCAGCCAGTTGGACGGCGATGTGCGCGGCCGCTGTTCCCGGGCCCAGGTCACCGAACGGAGGCGGGGTTCCATGGAACACGCCCGCGTGGCCGCATCCTGTTCGTTGCATGGTGCGCTTGACGGCCGGCCGCGCCGGGTCGAAGCGGTCTTCGCCGAATGACGTCGCGCCGCCGCGCACGATGCCGAGTACGGGCGCGCCTCGCGCCAGCGCGTCTTTCTCGCGCTCGAGGACGAGCGCGGCACTGCCTTCACCGGGCGGTTCGTCTCGCCGATCGAGCACCCGCCGCGCGAGAACTGCGGCTGCGACGCGTCCGCTGACGCCCGCAGCGATGGCGCATCGGCACGCGCCCTCGTCAACGGCGTATGCGGCTTCGAGCAGCGCACGGATTCCCCCGGGTCCATCCGCGGCAAGCACGAGGTTGTCTCCTCGGAGATCGAGGTCGATCGCGATCTGGCCCGCGGCGACGTTGTTCAACATCGACAGAGGCCATAACGGGTGGATCTGGCGAAACGCTCCGGCGAAGAACGACGTGAGCGACAGGCGATCGGATCCGTTTCGTGCTGCGAGGGCCGCAGTGATGAGGTCGTCAATGGGTGAGTCGACCATGCCCATGCCGACGAACAGACCCACGCGCTCGCGCGGAACCGACTCGAGTCCCGCCGCGGCATGCGCCTCGAGCGCAACGGCATCCAGCAGCCGGCCATGCGGCCCGAGAATGCGAAGTGCGGGGTCGTCCTCCGGCGTCTCGGGCTCGGTCCAGATTTGCGCAGCCTGGACGTCCTCCCCGAAGCCGGAGGCGTCGAAGCCCTTCACCGGGGCGACAGCACTCTCGCCCGCCTGGATTCGCCGCCAGACGGTCGCGGCGTCGTTACCCAACGCCGTGCGTAGTGCAGCAGCGGTGATGGCAACGCGCATGCTGCTAGCCCCGGCCCAGGCACAGGCAGCCGTTCTGGCCGCCGAAGCCGAACGAGTTGCTGAGCGCCACGCTGTGCGGTTGCTCCCGCGCTTCGTTGGGCACGTAGTCGAGGTCGCACTTGCGGTCGCGTGCCGTCTGGTTGATCGTCGGCAGCAGCACCCCTTCCTCCATGCCCTTCATGGTGAGGATGGCTTCGATCGCACCCGCCGCCCCGATGGTGTGACCGATCATCGATTTGTTGGACGAGATCGGAACCTGCATGGCGCGGTCGCCGAAGACCCGCTTGCACGCGAGCGTCTCGATGGGGTCGTTGATTGCCGTGGACGTGCCATGCGCGTTCACGTACTCGACATCGTCGGCGGTCAGTCCTGCGTCGGCAATCGCGCGCTCCATCGCGAGCACGGCGCCGTCGCCATCGGGCTGAAGATCGGTGATGCGGTAGCCGTCCGCCGAGTCGCCATAGCCGAGGATGCGACCGAGGATCGTCCGGCCGCGGGACGCTGCGCCTTCTTCGGTCTCCAGGATGAGAACGCCCGCGCCCTCGCCGATCACGAACCCATTCCGCCGCCGGTCGAAGGGACGAGATGCTTCCTCGGGTGACGGATAGCGGCGGGTCAGCGCCCCCAGGATCGCGAAACCCACGAAGTAGGAGAACGTGAGCAGCGGTTCCGCGCCGCCCGTGACGACGACGTCGGCCCGTCCTTCGCGCAGGAGGTGGAGGGCTTCGCCGATCGCCTGGCTGCCCGCGGCGCAGGCTGACACCACGGGAATCACCGGGCCGCGCGCGTCGAGGTGATGCGCAAGCAATGTAGGAGCGACCTCCGGAGAACGTCGCGTGAACTGCCTGGAGGTGAAGCGCGGGTCCCGGCGCAGGCCTTCGATGTCGAGTTGTAGGTCGTCGTCGAGGTAGCGCGTCTGCGTATCGATGGCGCCGACGTTGGGCGTCGAGCCGTGGCCGCCGAGCGAGACGGCGATGCGCAAGCGATCCTCGATGGCATCGAGCGGCGCGGTCTCGAGCGCCTGCTGCACTGCCGTGCGCAGGAGCCGCAGCTCCGGGCCGCCGATCTCGTCGTTCGCGTGCTCGCGAAGCAGGTGTGCGACGTCGATCTCGGCACCGATCTCGCACGGCAAGCCCGTCGGATCGAAGCGTGTGATGCGGCGTACGCCGCTCTGTCCCGCGCGCATGGCGTGGAACGTCTCGTCGACTCCGCCGCCCAGGGACGAGACCATGCCCCAGCCCGTGACGACGACGTTGGTCGTGTCCGTACTAGGCACTCGCGAAGAGCTGCTTCTCGCGCTCGATGTCCTGGATCCAGCGCTTCGTGAGGTCGTCACCCGGCGTGTACTCGGCCGCCTTGCCGCAGGCGCCGCACGTCACCTTCGCGCCGTCCTCGCTCTTCCACTCCGTAGCACCGCAGGCGGTGCACGCGGCAGGCAGGGTGCCGAGGAGCTTCTCTACCGCGTCGCAGACCATGCGCGGCGTGACGACCGCCGCCGTCTCGTCCGAGTACATGCCGGACTCGATGCCGTCGGAGCCGCCGAGGTGCAGCTTCATGATCTCGGCTGCGGCTGCCGTGACCTTGCCGTCGCGGTCGATGGCCTTGCCGTCCCCGAGCTCTTCCTCCACCAAGTCCAGGAAGCCCTGGGTGTTCATCTGGATGCCGAAGACCGTCTCGAGCCGGAAGTTGATGTCGAGGAAGTCGATCGACGTCGCGTGGAGGTCGTTCACGATCGAGGAATCGAGGTCGATGGTGGCCGGGGTCTCGATGCGAAGGGTCGTTCCGAGCGCCTCACGCACCTCCTGCTCGATGCGATCGCGCGTCACCAGCGGATTGGTCATGATGGGGTTCCTATGCCGTTTCCTGGCCGGAGGGGCGTCGGTGTACCGCCCGAATTGGGGCATTGCAAGCCTGACGGGAGGACCTAGCGTTCCGGGGCGCGGAGAATCCGGTTGGAGAGCCCGCGATCGACCACGAGGTTCTGGCCGGCGATGGCCCGCGCGGCGCCGGACGCCAGGAAAGCGACCACGTCGGCCACCTCCTCCGGCGTGACGAACGCAGCCTCGGGCAGCGTGCCCAGCTCCGGCCACAGGCGGCGGAGCGTCTTGTAGGAATCCGTCTTCACGAGCCCTGCGCAGACGCCGTTGGCCCGGATGCCGCGCGGCCCCAGCTCCTCGGCCCATTGACGCACCATTGCCTCCATCGCGGCTTTCATGGGGCCGAGCGGGTACTGGGGATTCATGAAGCGCGACCCGAGGCTGGAGATGAAGACGATGTCGCCGCCGTCCTTCTCGAGCAGCGGCAGCGCCTTCTGCACGCAGAAGACATGGCCGAAGAGGTTGACCTCGACAAGCTGGCGGAGATCGCGCTCCAACAGCCGTGTCGTCTCCTTGAACGGCGCGCGCGCCGCATTGAGGACGAGAGTGTCCAAGCGGCCCAGGTCGGCTTCCACGGCCGCCATGAGTGCGCCGACAGCCTCCTTGTCGGCGATGTCCGCCGCGTAGATCTCACACCGGCGTCCGAGCCCGCGAACCTCCTCGCAAACGGCTTCGGCGAGCGCGCGTGACGGGCCGGCGTTGGACCGGCCGTGCACGGCGATGTCGGCGCCGGCTTCGGCCAACCGCAGCGCAATGGCGCGGCCGATGCCGCGCGTGCTGCCCGTGATCAAGGCGACCTTGCCGTCGAATTCACCCATGGCGCGCATGCTACTCCGGGAAGACAAGACGCGTCTGTCACCTCGCTCCGTACCATCCCTGGCTCGCCGGTACTCGAAGCGAGGGTCCATGGAAATCGAAGAAGAAACCCGCCGCGTGCGGTCGTTCAAGGCGCTCGAGGAGTTGCTGAACGACATCGAGAACGGCAAGCAGCCCAAGCCGGACTGGATCAAGCTGAAGGGCCCCAAGGCCGACCTGTCGCGGCTGGACGAAGGCGACCGCGCAGAGCTGCTCGGGCGCCTTCACAAGGGCGTCCTGCGAGGCTTCAAGGCCAAGGACGTACGCGTGCATGGGCGCAGCGCACGCCTCGCGTACTGGACCTCGCTTGCGCGCAATGGGTTTCACGACTTTGCAGAGGACAAGTGGTCCAAGGGGTACGACAGCCCGTTCGTCGAGAGCTACGACTACGTCACCCCGTATTTCGACGGCGGGTTGGATGTCCTGGACCCGTACGTTGTGTACAGCTCCGTCCTGGGCACGTGGGAGTACTCCGTCGAGGACTTCCTGAACACCGAGTTCGGCTCCGGCGTGAAGACCATCGTGGAACCGATGGCCGGCTCGGCGGAGTTCTGCCACACCGGGCACTTCCGCAACCCCGAGCTCCGCTACTGCATGTTCGATCTCGACGAGAGCGCGAAGACGTATGTCGAGAACAAGCCCTGGCTGGAGCAGACGGAACGCAGCTACCTCATCGGAGACATCCTCGAGGAGTCCACCTGGAAGGATGTCGCGGCGTTCTGCGAGGGCACCTCGCTGAGCTACATCGGCAAGCAGAGCCACAACTACTTCGGCGTGAAGGACCTGATCAAGATCATGGAGTGGGGGACCACGCACACCGAGCACCTGATGCTCGAGGTCTCCGAGCCGTACCTGCTGGACGACGAACCGTCGCTGGACGAGCTGACGCGGCCCGAGCAGAAGGCTGCCGGCTTCCGCGTCGGCCTCGAGGACGACGACGACAAGGTCTCGAATCCGCTCACGAACGAGCTGAACTTCTACCTCGTCGCGTGGGACGGGGACGACAGCCGTGAGCTCTTCGGCTACCGCAACTGGACCGGTTGGCAGGCCCCGATGCTCGTCGCGCTGGGTCGGATGCTGGACCTCGAGATCCGCTACTTCCACGACCACGAGACGGAGTTTCTCCCCGTGGACGAGGGCACGGACACGTCGGATTGCCGCGAGAACAACACCTTCATGGTCTTCAGCCGCCGCTGACGCTTGCAAAGCCCTGTTTTCAAGGATTTCGCCCCGTCCGAATCCGGTCCTACACCTCGCCCGCGGCGCTGGTCGATATCCGTACCGTCGGACCGTTTTGGAGATCGGGTGTGAACGACCGCCCCAACCGCAGCTCGAACCGCGTCTTCTTTCGCGCCCCCGCTCTGATTCGCGGGGCGCAGGGTCGCTACGAGGCGCGGGTCGAGGACATCAGCTGGGGCGGCACGCGCCTGCGCGTGCGGCGTACGGACCTCGAGGTCCGCGCCGACGCCGGCATCGGCGCCGCAGCGTCCTGCGTCCAGTACCGGCTCGGCATGAGTTTCTCGGTGTCGCTGGACAGCGAGGCCGCCGGTCTCGTGAAGCGCGTCTCCGTCGTGCGCCTGGCGTTGCCCGACGCCGACCCCGAGTACGTGGATCTGGGCTGCCTGTTCGAAGACAGGCTGAGCGAGCGGGAGGCCGAGATGCTCGGCCTCGCGATGCCGGCCCAGCTGCCTGGAGACAGCGTCGTTCGTCGTGCCGGCCAGTGGAATACGACGACGCGCCAGTCGCGTATCGACCCCGACATTCTCAAGCGCTCCGAGCCGGAGGTCGAGAGTGTCGAGGTTACGAGCGCGACCTTCGAGCCGCGCAAGTCCCTGCGTGCGGTGATCTCGCATACGCAAGGCGGTGCGCAGCCGATCGTATGCAATGCCGACTCTTTCACGGTCAACGGCATCGTCGTGCGGGCCCGGGCAGAGATGCCGCCCTTCCACAGCCGCTTCGATCGCCGCGGCGTTGCGCAGGCAGCCGTCATCTTCGCGGAAGCCTACGGAGACCGCGTGCAGCTCGAAGTCGTGGAGGGCACGCGGCGCGTCTGGCAGGGGCCGACGCAGGTGTGTGCAGTCGAGGTCGAACCGGGCCACTCGCGTGACGTCAAGCTCACGCTCGCCTTCGGGCGTCCCCTGCAGAAGTCCGAGCTCAAGCGGATGCGCACGAACGCAGCGTGAACCGGGCGCTGCATGAGAAGAGCGCTGCGTAGACGCCGCTAGCGCTTCTTTGTCTTCTTCTTCGCCGCCTTCTTCTTGGCGGTCTTCTTCTTTGCGACCTTCTTCTTGGCGGTCTTCTTCGCAGCCGCCTTCTTCTTCGCCGTCTTCTTGGCGGCCGCCTTCTTGGGAGCGGCGGCCTTCTTGGGAGCGGCGGCCTTCTTGGGGGCGGCGGCCTTCTTGGGGGCGGCCTTCTTCTTGGCTGCCTTCTTGCGCGCTTGGAGCTGGCGACGCAGCTGGAGGCTGCGCCGGCGGGCCTTGGCACGCAGCGCTTCCTGCTCCGCCTCCGCCGCCGCCATGGCCTCCGCGGACGCCTCGGTCTGGGCGTCCTCCGGCATCGGCATGTACTCCCCGTGGTCCAGCGCCCCGAACGCGATGGAGAGCCGGCGGTCCCACTCGGCGATCTCGTCGGAGCGGGCGTGCGGCCACGGCTTGTCGCGCAGGTTGCGCATGAGCATCTCGAGCACCGTGAGCTGGTGGCGGAGCGTCATGCCTGGAATGGAGGAGGCCGGGATGTCCGGCCAGATGCCCGGGTTGCGTGCGGGCGGCACGTCCGGCGGGTAGGGGTCGCCGTGGCCCGGGAAGATGGGGATGAAACAGGCCGCGTAGGCACGCTGGACGCGGCGGCACCACTCATCCCGGTCGGTGCCCGCGTGGAAGCCGATCTGGCGCATCTCGCGGGAGATCCAGACGAGGTAGTCCAGCAGCGCCCGGATCGTGCGCCCGGGGACCTGCGTGGACTCCATCTCCGGCCAGGGGAGGCTCCGCATGCGGTGTCCAATGCTCCTTCGTGGGCGCCGAAGGATCGGTGGAGGGGAGCCGAATTGCAAGCTTCCGGTGGCCTTCGAGTTCTGCGAGACCGCGCGCAACCCATTTCAGTCAAATGAGTTCGGTGGATGTTCAGAAACCGCATCAAGGAGCCGCGGACGCATGCGGCCCTCTGAACGGACTCCCGGTTCCTGGTGCAAGGGTGTCAGGGTTGGCGTATCGTGATGACTCACAGTGTCCTGTGAGCCACATCGAGCCCTGCGCACATGCGCCGCCACGACGTGAACGTAGAACCGGACGTTCCCCGTCGAAGAGTCGCGCAGGGAGCACCCTGTGGAGCACGGCGCGTACGCGCATTGCGTGCGCCTAGGAGCGGTCATGCCCGAAGTCCGCGTTCGTCTTCAAGTCGGTCCGGTACATCTCGAGTTCCACGGTCGGCGTGCGTTCTTCGAGCAGTGGATCGAGCCCCTCGTCCATGCGGCATATCACCACCGCAGCATGGAACAGATGCCACCAACGATGACGGTCGTTGCGCAGGAGCCGGTGGAAGAGGAAGGCGAGGCGTCGTTCCAACCCTCTTCTCCTCCGCAGTTCAACCGCTTCGTGGGGCAGGTCGGCGCCCGCGCCTCCGATGTGGATCAGCGCATCATGGCGTTCGCCTTCTATCTCTGGAACTTCGAGCGCAAGGACGACTTCGGCCTGGAGCAGATCGCGGCGTTCTTCCGCACGGTCCAGGACGAGCCGCCCGGGGACCTCTCCGAGCGCCTGGAGGCGCTGGCGGACCGCAAGCGCTTCCTCGAACAGCGCGCCGAGGCAGAGGCTTGGAGACTCACGTCCAAGGGCGTCAACTACGTCAAGAACCGGCTTCTGGCGTAGGTCTCTACGCCTTCGGCTTCTTCTTGGCCTCGCGGATCAAGACCAGGCCGCCGTTCGGGCCGGGGATCCCGCCGCTGATGTAGAGCAGGTTTGTCTCGGGCTCGACGCGCAGGACCTTCAGATTCTGGACCGTGATCCGCGTGTTGCCGTACTGGCCGGACATGCGCGTGCCCGGCAGCGTGTGCTGGGGCTTGCGGCTGCCGATGGAGCCGGCGTGGCGCACGAAGAAGTGCGAGCCGTGCGACTCCTTGAGCGTTGCGAAGTTGTGGCGCTTGACGACACCGGTGTACCCGCGCCCCTTCATCGTGCCGATGACGTCCACGTCATCGCCTTCTTCGAAGATCTCGCATGTGACCTTGTCGCCGACTTCCGGCGCGTCGTCGGCGCCGTCGATGTAGCGCACCTCGCGAACGAACCGGAAGTTCTCGTCGCCCGCCTTCTTGAAGTGGCCCTTCATGGGCTGGGTGACGAGCTTGTCGCGCTTCGTGCCGAAGCCGAGCTGGACGGCGTTGTAGCCCTCCTTGCCAATCGTCTTGCGTTGCAGCACCGTGCACGGGCCGGCTTCGACGATGGTGCACGCGCGCTCGCGGCCGTCTTCCTCGAAGATGCGGGTCATCCCGACCTTGGTGCCGAGAATGCCGCGCTTGATCATGGTCGCCATGGGAAGTCCTCCTGCTAGGCGGGACGTCGCGCGGCGATTTGCGGTCGCGGCGGATTGGTCCCGGGCGAGTACGGCCCGGAAGCCTAGAATCAGGCCTCCGCGGGTCAAGCCGGGGCGGAGCGGAAAATCGCCCACCACAGCCCCAGAAAACCGGGCTCTGGGGGCGTTCCCGGGGGGAACAATGGCGGGCGGGCCGGCGTCTTCCTCCACAGCGCCACGGACCCTCGGAACCCCTTCATGAGCGACCTACGCAGCAGGCGAGCCCCCGACCTCGAACCCGACGAGCAGGGCGTCGCCGATTGGTTCCAGAGCCTCGATCGCCATGACGCTCCCAGCGGCATGCGCGCGCGCGTCCTCGAGCCGCGTTCCCAGCCTGCGGGCAGGCTGCTCCGGATGGTCCCCTTCGGCGCCTGGGGCATTGCAAGCGCCGCGCTGGTGCTCGTGGCCGTCGGCGCAGCCGTCACCGTGGAGCTGACCAACCCGGTCACCGCTCCAGTGCACGCCTACGAAACCGGGACGACCCTCGAGCGCGACTCGCTGATCGTCCGTACCGATCCCGCCATGGGCGACTACCACAAGTTCGAGATCTTCGACGAGGTGGGCCTTCCGACAGGGGAGGTGATCGCGGGCTGGGGCCGCTAGCGCGGGTAGGCTCGAGTGATGGTCCATCGCATGCGCCGCGATCATCAACACTCGGCATCGCAGCGCGGCAGCGTTGCCGGAGCGGTGGTCTTCGGCCTCGTGCTCGCCGCGATCCTGTTCGGGGGCTACCTGTGGCTCGAGGGCCGGCGCGCTGACGCCAAGGCCGGAAGCGGCCACCTCGAGAACGGCGGCACGTCGGCCGACAAGTGGACACGCATCCTGGGCCGCTTCCTCGACAAGGGCCCCGAGGGCGGCACGTGGGAGACCAAGTTTCTCAAGTGCGTCTACAAAACCTACGTCGCGCCGCACCCGACGGACCGGCAGGCGTACCTGCTCGGTCGGCCTCAGGTGGACGGCAGCGTGAAGACCCGCGCGGTGTCGCGCTGGCTCGTTCCGCGCCACTTCTTCCGCGCCCCGGCGTCGCTCTTCTTTGCCAACTACCACCGTTCGCGCGCGCCGATCACCGAAGAGAGCACGGGGACGGTCCGCGTGCACTGGCGCCCGCGCGCCGACGTCCACGGCATCACGGAGACAGAGCGCGTGGTCTGGTTCTCGCGCGACAAGCACATCGTGTTGCGCGTCGAGGATCGCTCGCGTACGGGGCATATGACCCGGAGAGTGCGCCGCCTCGACGAAGGGACCGGCGACTGGCCCGGCTCGGTCGATCACGCGACACTGCGGCGCGTTGAAGCGCCTCCGCCCGATCCCCACGCGGACGAGGATCAGGCGCTGGCGACCGTGGTCGCCAAGGCGCCCTTCCCGGTCTATGTGCCGAAATCGATGCCGCCCGGCTTCGTGCTGGTGCGCTCCTCGTACTCCATCATCCCGACCCCGCGCGACCCGGAAGCCAAGGTCCAGCTCGTCTCGCAGCTCTACTCCGACGGCGTTGCGCTGATCTCGGTTGGTGTCGCGCCGCGCGGCGACATGGACGCGATCGAAATGATGTCGGCGGCCATGGACGACACCACGGACCCCGCTGCGTGTCCGGGCCTGCCGACAAACCCGCGCGACATTCGCGAGGATTCGGCGATGATCAGCCTGCGCACCGACGTCTGTCGCACGGTGCTTCGCAGGGACGATCTGACGGGCGTGAGCGTGACCCTCATCGGGCGCAACGAGCTGCCGATCGAGGAATACCTCGGCATGATGAGCACGCTGGAGCTGAAGAAGCCGTAGAGCCGCAGCCGTCCGGTGACGTGCGCGCGATGGACGGGTTACGCGCTTCAGGTACAAGTACCCCCGACCCGGGCGTGCTTCCGACTCACGCCCACGGCCTGCAGGAGCCCCCGTGTACCGCCTCTTCCTGGCACTCCGCTACCTGCGCAGCCGTCTCGTCAACCTGATCTCGGTCGGGGGCGTGATGGCGGGCGTCGCCGTACTGATCGTCGTCGTGTCGATCATGGACGGCTTCCAGGAGCGCGTGCGGTCCACCGTTCGCGGCAGCCTGTCGCACATCATCTTGACCCCGACCACCAGCGCGGCGGACCTGCCGCCTTTCGAGCAGCTCGACAGCCTGCTGCGGGCGCAGCCGCACATCGAGGCCTCCTCGCCTCAGTCGAACCTACCCGTCTTCTACGAGTTCGAGACGGAGAGGGTCTCGGCCGTCGGCCACGACGGCATGGCCTGGCATCAGATGGAGATGATCGGCGTCGACTGGGAGAAGGAGGCCGGCGTCTCGGAGCTGCCGAACTACATCCTCGCCAGCTACGACGCGGAGAACCCGTTCTGGCATCCGCTCGTCTCGCAGCGCGAGAAGGACACCGTGCTCGTGAGCCGGACGTTCGCGCAGAACTACCTCATCGGCCAGTACGACCGCGACGGCAACCTGATCAACCGCTACGGCGCCCTCAAGGACGAGAACAACGTGCCGCTGAAGGGCCGCGAGCTCCTGGAGGGCTGCAAGCGGCTCATCGGCACCGAGCTGCGTATCTGGTGGGGGGCCGTCCGGCGTTCCGACGGCGGGGATCGGGACATCAAGACGAACTCGAAGAACCTGATCATCAGCGGCGTGTACGACGCGCTCGACGCGGTCGACGACAACCGCCGGCTCTACTGCTCCCTGCCCCAGCTCACGCGCATGGGTGGGTTCGAGCACAGCTACCTGCAGGCCAAGGTGCGGCTCGACGACTACGAGCACGCCAAAGGCGTGCAGAAGTCGTTGGCCAACCTGCTCGAAGGCCGCTTCTTCGTCGAGACCTGGGAGGACAAGAAGCGGATGTTCCTGCAGGCCGTCGACAGCGAGAAGGTGCTGCTGATCGTCGTGCTTTCGTTCATCATCCTGCTCGCGGGCTTCGTCATCCTCGCGACGCTGACGCTGACCGTCGTCGAGAAGACGCGCGACATCGGCATCGTCGCGGCCCTCGGCGCGACGAAACGCGGCATCCTCTCGATCTTCGTCTGGAACGGCCTCCTGATCGGCATCCTCGGCGCGATCCTCGGTCTTGGCCTGGGCTATTGGTTCACCGAGAACGTGGACAACGTGCGTGCCGCCATCAAGAGCGTGACGGGACGCGACGTGTTCCCGCCGAACCTCTACCACTTCGAGACGATCCCTACGATCTGGGACTGGCCCTCTGTGATCTCCATCATGATCGGCGCGGTGATCGTCGCGTTCGTCGCGGGCCTCCTGCCCGCGCTACGCGCCGCCCGGCTCGACCCCGTCGCAGCGCTGAGGCACGAGTGATGAGCGACGTCACAGCCACACCTGCATCCAGCGAGTCCGACCCCGAGGCCGGGGCTCCGGTGATCCTGTCGGCCAAGGGGCTGACAAAGTCCTACAAGGTGGGCGGTACACGGCTCGAGGTGCTGCGGGGCGTCGACATCGAGGTGCACGAGGGCGAGATCCTGGCGATCCTCGGAACGAGCGGCTGCGGGAAGAGCACGCTGTTGCACGTCCTCGGCTGGCTGGACAGTCCGGACAAGGGCCACATCCAGTTCGAGGGCAAGGACCGCGGCTCGATTCCCGGCAAGGAACGCGCGCGCCTGCGAAACGACGTCATGGGCTTCGTGTTCCAGTTCTATCACTTGCTACCCGAGTTCGACGCGCTCGAGAACACGATGATGCCGGCGATGATCAAACACGGACCCGGTGCCTGGCGCACGCAGAGACGGGCGTCGCGCGATCGTGCGAAGGCGCTGCTGGCGCTCGTCGGACTGACGGAGCGCATGGAACACAAGCCGCGCCAGCTATCCGGCGGCGAGCGCCAGCGCGTCGCAATTGCGCGGGCGCTGATGAACGAGCCGCGCTTCCTCTTCTGCGATGAGCCTACGGGCAACCTCGACGGCAAGACGGCCGAAGACGTGCGCAATCTGTTGTGGGGCCTCAACGAGAAGCAGAACCAGACGATGGTGATCGTGACCCACGATGCGCGGCTGGCATCCCAGGCGCATCGCGTCGTGCGTCTCAAAGACGGCCACATCGACGAAGCCGGCGGCGCAGCACTCGTCCAGGAAATCGACCTCGACTGACTGGTTCCGCAGAGACGCAGAGGCGCAGAGCGATTTACGCCGACCGTGTTGGCCCCCCTCTGAACCCAGTCGACCTGTGCGCGTTCGTTGGAAACGGAGTAGGAGCGTGCGTTGGCGGACCGCGCTCTGCGCCTCTGCGTCTCCGTGGAGAACTACGGCCGAAGGCGTCTCGCGGCGGGGGACCGATGCGGGCCACGGACACCGCGCGGGGCGCCGAGCACCTCGCTCCAGAGGATGCCGGCACGCAGCATGCTCGCCGCCGAGCGACCCGGCGGAACGCCGAGCCTATCGAGCGCGCCGGCACGCTGCCGGCGATCCTCGCGCACCATCGGCGCTTGCACGTCCGTATCGGCTAGACGCGGAGACAACGACGACTTGAACGTGGTCTCGCCGAGGTCGCCGAAGCCGCGCGGCCCGGCCGTGGCGGGGACGCGCTTCGGCTCTACCCGGGCCCGCGCGGGCTCCGCCGGCGTCGGCGCGGCGGGCTGCGCCGGCGGCTGGCGGCGCGGCGTGGGGCGCACGGCGGGCGGCAGCGGCCGCTTCTCGAAGACCACGTCGACGTCGTGGTGCGCCACGGGTCGTCCCGTGTCCTGCTGCGTGCTCGGCTTGCCGGACTGCACCGTGTCCCGGGCGCGCTTGGCCTCCTTGCGCTCCACAGCCGCCTTCACCGACCACGCGATCAGCGCGATGACGGCGAAGACGATGCTCTGGAGGAGGTCGCCGCTGATGGCAAGAGGAAGCGCCACGGTTACGACGTCTCGCCTCCGGGCTCGCCGTTGCCGAGGCTCTTGCGCATGTCGGTATCGGCTTCGATGTTCTTGAGGTTGTAGTAGTCCATCACGCCGAGGTTCCCCTTGCGGAACGCCTCGGCCATGGCCTTGGGCACCTCGGCCTGGGCCAGGACGACCTTCGCCTCGTTCTCGACCACCATCGCGCGGTTCTCCTGCTCGAGCGCGACAGCCAGTGCGCGCCGCTTCTCGGCCTTGGCCTGCGCCACGCGCTTGTCGGCTTCCGCCTGGTCGGCCTGCAGCCGCGCGCCGATGTTCTGGCCGATGTCGACGTCTGCGATGTCGATCGAGAGGATCGAGTAGGCGGTGCCCGCATCGAGCGCCTTGGACAGCACGGCCTTGCTGATGCGGTCCGGGTTCTCCAGCACCGACATGTGCGTCTCGGACGAGCCGATCGTGCTCACGATGCCCTCGCCGACACGCGCGATGATGGTCTCTTCCCGTGCACCGCCCACGAGCTGCTTCAGGTTCGTGCGCACCGTCACACGCGCGCGCGCCAACACCTGGATCCCGTCCTTGGCGACGGCCGCCACCTCGCGCTTGTCCTTGCGCGGGTCGGGGCAGTCGATGACCTTCGGGTTGACGCTCGTCTGGATGGCGTCGAGCACATCGCGACCGGCTAGATCGATCCCAGCGGCCGTCTGGAAGTTGAGCTCGATGCCGGCGCGGTCGGCGGCAATCAACGCACGTGCGACGGGCGTGACGTTGCCGCCTGCGAGGTAGTGCGCCTCGAGATCCTTCGTTTCGACGGGCAGGCGCGCCTGGACGAGCGCGATCTTGCTGAGGACGATCTCGTTGGCGTCGACCTTGCGCAGCCACATGCCGACCAGCTCGAAGATGCTGATGTCGGCGTTGCTGAAGTAGCTCTGGATCCACAGCTTGAAGAACTTCAAGAAGATGATGAGCAGGACCAGGACGATCAGCAGGCCGACGACGAGGAAGATGGTCTTCATCTCCACTTCGGCGAGGAGCGTGGCTGCGGGGAACAGGTGCGGGTACATGGACAGCTCTCCGATGAGTCGCTAAGCGGCCGGCTCGTCGATGGGCCGGACGCGAACTTCCGGCCCTTCAACGGCGACGACCACGATGGATGTGCCTTCCTGGATCATGCCGCCGATCGAGACGACGGAGACGCGCTCGTTCTCGAAGCGCGCCATGCCGCCCGGGCGCAGGTCGGTCAGCGCGACGCCGCGTGCGTCCTGCAGCGGGTCGAAGTCGGGTAGGCCGGCAACCGGTTCCGTCGCCGGTCCGGTCAAGAGCATGCGGCGCCCGAACGAGAGGTGGGGTAGGGCCTTGAAGCCCAGCCAGATGACGCTGGGGATCGCGACGACCTGGATGGCGACGAACGCCCACCCCATGCCTTGGCCTTCGCCGAACGCGGCGATGTCGGCGGCGAGGATGAGGCCGCCTGCGATGAGGCCGAACAGTCCGAGCGAGGGGAAGAAGACCTCTGCCAGCACGAAGCCGAGCCCGATCAGGGTGAGCACGATGGCGGCGATCACGCGGAGCCCTCGCCGGTCGGGCCCGTGGCGCGCACCGTCACGCGATCGCCCTCGACGGCGATCACCTCGACCGTGGCGCCGGCCGCGATGAAGCTGCCGTCGCTGACCACGTCCGTGAACACCCCGGCGAACTCGGCGCTCCCTGCCGGGCGCAACGGGGACACCGAGACGCCTGTCGCGCCGACCATCGGCGGCGGCGTCTTCTCGTCGACGACCACGGTGCCGCCGGGGGTGCCGCCGGTCTGGAGCACCATGCGTCGCGCCGGGCCCACCTTCGGGAGGAAGCGCGACATGCTGAGGAACACCGCGAAAACGGCGATCGCCGTGAACGTGAACTGCAGCATGAAGTCGATCATCGCGTCGGAGGTGAGCGTGTCGGTCTTGCCGAGCGTGCTGCCCGTGGCCATGAACAGGAATCCCGTCGCCATGGAGACGATGCCAGCGATGCCGGGAATGCCGAAGCCCGGGAACAGGAAGATCTCGACCGCCAGCAGGCCGACGCCGAGCAACAGCAGGAAGATCGGGAAGCCGTGTAGCTGACCGGCCGTGAGGTTGATCATGATCACCAGCACGAGCGCGACACCGCCCACGATGGTCATGATCCCCGGGCCTTGCCACATGAAGACGAGGATCGCCATCGCGACGATGGCCGAGAGGATGCCCGAGATGGTGAGGAGCACCTTGCTCGCCTTCTCGGATAAGGTCATCTCGAGCTCCGTGACGGTCGCACCCGGTGCCTTGAGGGCGGCCAGGAGCGTCTCCTCGTCCGGGAACAGCCCGTCCTCGTGCCGGCGCTTGATGAAGCCATAGTTGAGCGCCTCCTCGGCCGTCATGGTGAGGAGCTCTTCCTTGCCAACGACAGAGGTGCCGACCTGGATCAGGTCGCTCTTGCGCAATCCTGGGACCAGCTCCGCGTCGTCGTCGGCCTGGCGGTACTCGTCGCCCTCGATGAAGAAGGACTCGCCACCTTCCCGTGGACGCACCCGGATGACCTCCATGCGCGCACTGACCATGGCCTGCGCCAACAGGACCGGGTATCCGTTCTTGCGGGCGTAGGTGGTGAACCAGGCCCGCAGCGGGCTCTCCATCTTCTCGCCAACAGGTTTCGGGGGGCCCTCGAGGCCTCCCATGATCGGCTGGGCGTCGCCCATCGTGGCGCGGGGTGCCATCACGATCTCGTCGCAAGCGAGGGCGATCCACGCGGCGCCGCTGATCGCCTTCTTCGGCACCCAGGCGACGACGTGCAGCGAGTCCGGACGCTCCAACAGGAAGTCGCCGATCTCCTTGCTGTGCACAACGGTGCCGCCGGGCGAGTCGAAGCGCAGCACCACGCAGTCGGCGCCCGATTCCTCGGCCTGCTCCACGCGGCGTCTGACGAACGCCGACATCATGGCCTCGATGTCGCCGTCGAAGTCGATGACGTGGATGTTCTCGAAGGGGCCCGGAGCGGGCGCCGTCTCGTCCGCCGCATAGGCGGCAAGCGACGTCAAGACGACCACCGAAACGGTGATCAGCACGGCGTGGGTGCGGGGGGTCTTCACGGGCGAGAGTGTATCCCGCTCGCTTGGGGGGAGACCCCTACTTGATGAGGCCCCGCGTGTTCAGGGTGCCCAGATGCGCGGGTCCCGCGCCGAAGAGATCCTCGTCGAGCGCACCGCTGACGTTCACGTAGACGTCCGGGCGCGTGCCGTCGCCGGGCACGATCACGGCGTTGCCGATGGCGCGCCCGGGGGCCGCACCGAACTCCGTGGATCCCGGCGTGAAGTCGGGTGTGAATCCGCTACCCGTCACCACGTTCTCGGGCAGGCTCAGGATGAACAGGCGGCCCGGCACCTGGGGGTCCGAGAAGAGATCGCCGAAACCGGTGATGACGACGTGCCGGCCGTCCGGTGCGAGCGCGACACCGGTGATGTTCCCGCCGGGGCCGCCGGCCTGCGCAGCGGCGACGGGGATGCCGTTGCCGGGACCGCGCAGCACGGTGAGCTGTGAGAAGTCGAGCGTCTCGGTGAACAGGCCGTCGAGTCGCAGTAGGTAGATCTCGCCCGTTACCGACGAGGGGAAGAAGCCGACCTCGTGCCCCGCCGCGTCTTGACCCAGCGCGGGCCGGAGCGCCGCAAGCCCCGCGAGGCCCAGGTCGAACGCGCCCGTGAAGGTGCCCGCGAGCGCGTCGTAGACCTCGACGGACGATGCCGTCATGGGCACGAGGTTGAAGTCCGCGTCGAAGCCCGTGGTGCCTGCGCACGTGACCATCAGGCGCTGAATCGGATCGCCCCCGTTCTGGGGCTGCACGACGAACGCGTGCACCGCAACCGGGTTGTAGCTCTGCGTCAGGATGGTTGCCGTGGCGAGCGGAAGCGCCGGTACGCCGGAAAGCGGGGCGGGCTCCGACGGATCGACGGCGAGGATCTGTACGGTGCCGGGGAGCTTGTCCGCGCCGAAGGACGGAGCCGCGAAGATCAGGTTGCTCATCGCAACGAACAAGCGCCCTGCGGACGGTCCCGTCTCCACGTAGGCCATGCCTTCGGCGCCCGACTGGACGTACTGCGTACCTGCCGGCAGCGGGCCGCCTGCAGAGTCGAACAGCGGGCCCGGCGTGATGTAGGGGACGGCCAGGTTAAACACCTGGCGAACGACGCCGGTGGTCGGGTTGAAGGCCACGACATTGGACAGCGTAGGGGCGGAGTCGCTCCCGCCGGCGTTCACGAGCACGAAGCCCAGCGTGTCGCTGACGATCAGGACGTCGTTGAGGAAGAAGCCGAAGCCGACGGGATTGTTGACGTCCCCGGGGCTGTCTGCGCTGTCACGGAGATCGCTGGCGAGAATCTGCGTGGCGGCGAAGGTCGACGAGGCGACGGGCGCCGCGCCCGACACGTCGAAGGCAAGGACGTTCGCGCCGGTCGCGTCGATCTGGTCCGCGTCGACGGCGAATAGCGTGGTGCCGTGCCGCACGAGATCGCTCGGAAACGCGCCGAAGAAGGGCGTTCGGCCGTAGCTCGCTGCGCTCGCGTCCCAGATCGGGGCCTGGGGCGGATTCGGCGGAGGCAGCGTGTTGCCGTCGCCGTCCTGGGCGGGGGGCAGCTCGGTCGGCTCGTCATTGACGGGCTCGGTGTTCGTACCGCCGCCGCAGCCGCTGAATGCGAAGAGCGCGAGAAGGAGGGTGAGAAGAAGGAGCGATGCACGCGAACAGTCACGCATGGGAAACCTCCCTCCGGGGAATCACGGGAGGTCCACGCGGGGCGCGGGCCGACCGACACTCGGATCCGGAGTGACGTGTGCCGGTCGCTGAGCGTCCGGCGGGGTCCTGACTCGTGGTCGGTCTTCTGGCTCCCGGATCGTCCTCCCTCCGCGCCTTCCCACAGCGCTACGGCTGCAGTGGCTTGCATCACTGGCGTGATGGCGGAGTTCGTCCCCGGTCACAGCGGCGGTCCCGCGGGGGATTTGCACCCCACTTCCTCCCGGCTACGCAGCCGGGATGACCAAGAGTCGTCTCGAAGAAGGAAAAGAACGCGAAAGAGGGGTGGTGGAGCTGAGGGGAGTCGAACCCCTTACCTCCTGAATGCCATTCAGGCGCTCTACCAAGTGAGCTACAGCCCCACGACGAACCGGGAGGATTCTGACGGGTGCGGCGCAAAGGTCAATGTCCGACTCGGTCGGCACGCGACGCGATTCGGGCGCGCGCGGGCCGTGAACCGGCCCCGACCGGTCGTAGCCGCAGGTGCGATTCGCCCCTACCGGTGGCGGTTTCCGCCGGTACAGTCGGCCTGTCCCGCGCAGGTCGTAGGGTGTGCGCGTCAACCCCCGCGCACGTTGTGGTCCCACCGGAGGTGGTGATGGTCGGTTCCCCGAACGAACCCGGTTCGCCGGGCCCGGAGAAGCCCCGTTCCGTGCCTGACGAACGCGCGTCGTTCGGACGCCCGCTCCCTGTCGACGCGCGGCGGGATGCGCCGGGTGAGGGCGTGCAGGAGCCCGTCTCCCGCGAGATCGGGGAGCGCGTCCAGAGTGGCTTCCAGGATCTGTCCCGCCTGCTCGGCGCCATCAAGGAGACCCTCCAGGGCCGCGACGGGCAGGTGCAGCAGACGCTGCAGGCCCTTCCGGATTTTCTGCAGCAGGTTCCGCGCATCCACCGCGCCGAGATCGAGTGCCTCGCGCAGATCAGCAAGCAGCTCGAGCACATGGGCGGCGGCACGCGCGACGTCGTGGCCCGTCTCGACGGCCTGCCGGACCTTCTGCGCACGCTGATGGTCGGGCAGCAGCAGCAGGCGCAGTTCCTCGACAGCCTCCAGACCCGCATGGCCGACACCCTGGACACGCAGTCCAAGGCGATCCAGCAGGGCCTCGAGCACTCGCGCAAGAGCGCCGAGTCGCAGCTCGGCATGATCCGGTCGCTGGCCTCGACGCAAGAGGACATCTTCTCGACGTTCCAGAACACGCAGAACCGTGCGCTCAACGTGTTCCACCGCGCCCAGCAGCAGCAGATCGCGCAGGCCAAGGACACCCAGAAGGTCACCAATAAGCAGATCGAGATGCTCGTCGAGAAGGTGCACAGTGCCCAGACGCGCGTCTTCTGGCTGTCCATTGGGTTTGCAGCTTTGGCAGCCGCCGGGATGATCGTGGCGCTACTGCTGTAGCGCTCGCTCCACTCCGCCAGTTGCCAAATTGCTGAAGGGGGGTAGCACGCCCCTTCCGGGCTCGCTGCGCTCGCCCTATCCCCCGCTCAGCCGCCGGAATGATCGCGGCCTTCGTTCTCTAGCGCAGGCTCGCGTCCGGTTGTCCCGGAGACGTGATTCGGCTTGCTGGGCGACCAACGGACTCCGGTTCCACAGTGAGCGACAGCAATCGGTGCGCCGGATGGGGAGCGGAGTGGCGATGAAGAGGCCGTGGCGTGGCTAATCCACGCGAGGCCGATGAAGCGTCGCGATCGCCCCCAGCCCGGCGTACAGCACCCGATTCAAGGCAGCAGACTTGCGACTCGGCACACTAGTCTCCGTACGCGCCGTAGGTCCGACCGACGACGTTCGCGCCGGGCAGGATCGCGCTCAGATCGACGGCCTGGATGCCGGCCGTGGCGTCGTCGAGGTCCTCCTGCACCGTCTCGAAGGGAGGCGTGTGCAGCCAGCGGGTCATGATCGGCCCGCCCGGTGTCGCGAGCAGCAGCGCGAAGCGTTCTGACGTCACGTACCACGTGAGCGACAGGGCGTCCGTGGCGCCGGTGCTGGCACCTCCGACGTCGTCCGAGACGCCGAAGACCGTGCCGTTCAGGAAGTCCGTCGCCTCGCGGTAGCGGAAGACGAGCGCCGAGTTGACGTTCGCGAAACCGTTCAGCGACTGCGCCGCGAACTCGGTCGTGCGCGAAACGACCATGCCCGACGTCGTACCGAGCGTCGCTGCAGGGACGCTGTCCACCGCGTTCGTGGTGAGGTTGACCCGATCGAGGCCGCCATTCGCTGCCGGGCCGACGAGCACGCGATCCGTCGTGACGGCCAACGGCCCGCCGCCGGACACGAGGGGCAGGCCCTGGACGCCGGGTGTGACCGGATCGAGGTCGATCTCGGTGAGCGTGCTCGCCGAGATGAGGCTGAGGATCCCGCCGGCACCGTCCGCCGACGCCACGACGACCCGATCCTCGAAGAGCGTGACGCCGATGCCAAGCGGCATGGCGGCCGGCCCCGCGGGTACGGAATCGAGCTCCATCGAGAAATCTTCAAGGACGCGGCGCGTGTCTACCCGGGCAACCCGCACCTTGCCTGAGCCCTCGTCGCGGTAGGCCACGTAGAGGAAGCGACCTTGGTGGGTGACGGTGATCGTCGGCACCGTCGCCACGAGGTTGCCTGTCGACGACAACGGCACGACGGTCATGGGGCCGGGCGCTGACGTCTCGTAGAACGCAAGGGCGCCGCCGCCGCCGCCGCCGTTGTTCAGCTGCGCCCACACGCGCTGGGTTTGCGCACGGATCGTGCTGGCGACACCGACGGGATCGCGACCTGCGGGCGTGGTGCCCGAACTCTCGAGCGCGAAGTTCCCTGCGTCGAGCATGGCGACCATGCCGGGCGCACCGGCCGGAATCGAGGCCTCGCCCGCGATGGTGAACGCGGTCTGGAAGATCTCACGCGCGTGGTGCTGGCGGTCGTTGATCACGGCGCCTTCGTTGGTGCGCGCCACGACCCGTTCACCGACGGGGAACTCGCCGCTGACCGGGCGGACGCGGACGCGCGTGGGGTCGTTGTCGTTGATCTCGACGGTCACAGGAAACAGCGCGCCGCTCGCGAGCACGACCTGGATGTCGAACACGTTGAGGACCGAGACGGGCTCGTTGTACGTGAAGACGACTTCCTCGACGTTGTAGGGCGTCTCGGCGCCGTCCGGCGGGAAGATGTCGACGACGAACGGGCGCTCGCGGTCGGCACCGCCGCACGCACCGAGCAGTACGAGCGCGCACAGGCAGAGCAGGCGGTGGCCGCGTCCGGACATGGCCCGCACCATACCGGTGCCGCCGCCCCGCGCCCCGAACCAATGCGGCGCGGCCCCGGGAAGCGTGGAAGATGCACCCATGACGACGGAGAGCACCGAAACGACCACCGTGCGGCTCGCCGCCCGCGTCGAGCGGATGGGGACAGAGGCGGCGTTCCGCGTCTTCGCCAGGGCCCGCGCCCTCGAGACCGAAGGACGCGACATCATCCACCTCGAGATGGGGGAGCCGGACTTCCCCACCCCGGACTTCATCAAGGATGCGTGCCGCACTGCGCTGGCGGACGGGCACACGGGCTACGCGCCGGCCGGCGGCCTGCCCGCGTTGCGTGAGGCCATCGCGGCCGACGTCGCCGCTTCGCGGGGCATCCCGGTCGATCCGCAGCAGGTCGTGATCACACCCGGCGGGAAGCCCGTGATCTTCTTCACCTACATGGCGCTGGTGGAGCGCGGCGACGAGGTGATCTACCCCGATCCGGGCTTTCCGATTTTCGAGTCGATGACGGATGCGCTCGGGGCCGTTCGCGTGCCGTGGCATCCCGGCTCGGGCACCGAGACGCGACCCGACATCGACCGACTCGCGTCCCTCATGACCGACCGGACGAAGTTGCTCGTGCTCAATAGTCCCGGCAACCCCACGGGCATCGTTCACAACAAGCAGGAGATCGAACAGATCGCCGCGTTGTGTCGCGAGCGCGACCTCGTCGTGCTTTCCGATGAGATCTACTCGCGCATCCTGTTCGGCGGCGAGCACGTGAGCATCGCCGCCGAGCCGGGAATGGCCAATCGGACGATCATCCTCGACGGCTTCTCCAAGACCTGGAGCATGACCGGGTGGCGGCTGGGCTACGCCGTGGCGCCGCATGCCATCGCGCCGGTGTTCGAGAAGCTGATGACGAACAGCAATTCATGCGCGGTGCACTTCGTGCAGCACGCCGCATTGGCCGCGCTGCGGGGCCCGCGCGAGCCGATCGACGCCATGGTCGAGGCGTTTCGCGAGCGCCGCGACGCGCTGGTGGATGGCCTCAACGCGCTGCCGGGTGTGACGTGCGATCGCCCGGAGGGTTCGTTCTTTGCGTTCGCCGACGTGCGGGGGACGGGTCTGGACGCGGACGTGCTCGCGGGGCGTTTGCTGGAAGAGACCGGCGTGGCGTGCGTCCAAGGTCCGGCGTTCGGCGCCGGCGGCGCCGGGCGCATCCGCTTCTCGTTTGCCGCGGGCGTGGAGCGGATCCAGGAAGCCGTTGCACGCATGCGCGCACTGCTCGCCCCCTGAAACCAACCCCTCGCCGGGTGGTACAGGAGAGGGGCCGGTGTGCGGCATTTCCGGGAGGGCGCCGACCCCTCGCGGCACAATCGTGATGGCCGCAAGAGGCCGTGCCGAGAAGGAGGTCGATCCAATGTCCAAGCGCCTGTTCTGCGTCGCGTTCCTGCTGGTTTCCTTCGTCCTGCTTCCCAAGGGCTATGCCGAGCCGCGCGACGGCTGGAGCCTTGAGGCGCGTGTGCCCGCGCCCACGCTGGCTCTCTTCACGATGGAGGGAGTAGGCAGGTGGGGCGAGCACTTCGAGAAGACCGCCATCGCCGGCCTGTTCCGTGAACCCGAGATGAAGGCCTTCATGGCACCCATCGAGGAAGCGATCGCCGAGCAGTTCGGCAGCGAGCGTTCGCCGTTGGGCGAGGCGGGGCCGATGATCGTGGAGGTGCTCGAGCAGCTCGCGGGACTGCGTGGGCAGATTGCGATCGCGCTGCTGGACGTCGACATGGACGCCGGCATGCCGCGGGCCGCCGCAAGCCTCGACTTCGGCGAACACGTCGGCGACTTCGTGAAGTTCATGATCCGCATGCGCAAGCAGCTAGACCCTCAGGGCGAGGCCATCAGCCAGTTCGAGAAGGACGGGCGTACATGGTGGCAGATGCAGCGTGGCGGACCGCCGATCACCGCGACCACGGTCGATACCGCGTTCGTCCTGGCCACGGATCCGACGCTGTTGGAGTCGGTGATTGCCGGGGCAGGCGCCGAATCGCTCGCATCGTCCCAGGCGTTCCAGAGTGTTCGCCGGCGCGCTTCGGCCGGCGGCGAGCTCGGCATGCTTGCCTACGCGAACGTGCCGGCCATCGTCGACATGCTGAAGCCGATGATGGATGACGAGGCGCGTGTCATCGCCAACGCGCTCGGCCTGGACACGATCCAGGCGGCGGCCTACGGCATGGCCTTCGCCGGGGACGGTTTTATGGACAGCCTGGTCCTGCATGCCCCGGGGGCGGACCACGGCCTCGTGACGATGGTCGAGATGCCGGCGTTCCAGCCGCAGGCACTGCATCTCGTGCCGGCCAACGCGTTCTACTACCAGGAGGGCTCGTTCAACATCCACGAGCTCGTGCCCAACATCCGCCGCCTCGGTGCGGGCGTGAGCCCGGAGTTCGCCGAGGAGATGGACCAGGGCCTGGCGCACCTGCGCGGCATGCTCGGCGTGGACCTCGAGAAGGACATCCTCGGTGGTCTGGCCGGTCCGACGATGGTCTACCTGTCGATGCCGGAGACCGGCGGCCTCTATCCCGAGCTCGGCATCTTCCTCAAGGTGAAGGATCCGGCCGCCTCGGAGGCGGCGTTCGAGCGTCTCAACCGCGGGATCGCCGGCGCCATCACGGAGGAAGGCGACGTCATCGCCTCGACGCGCAAGCTCGACTACCGCGGCAAGACGCTGCACCTTTTCGAGATGCAGGAGGCGCGCGGAGACGACGTCGTGCCCTTCACGCCTACGTGGACGATGCTCGACGACTGGCTCGTCCTCACGCTCGTGCCGCACTCCATGAAGGAGATCGTGCTGCGCAGCGCGACGGCGACGACCGACGGCGGCCTCGCGGCCCAGGAGGACTTCCAGAGCCTGCGTGCCCTGATGCCGAAGGATGCAGGCGCCTTCGAGTACCTCGATCTCCAAGGCGTGCTGAACCTCCTCTACGACACCGGCGTCCCGCTCTTGCAGACGGTCGCCAAGCCGAACGTGATGGGCCGTCAGATCCCGTTCCCGCTTGACTGGGCACAACTGCCCGCGGCGCGCACCGTTCGTCCCTACTTCCGGAGCATGGCGTTCTTCACGACGTGGAACCGCGACGGCATCGCCATCCACATGCACGGCCCGATTCCGCTCGCCGGGGTCATGGTTGCCGCGGTGGCCGTTGCGATTCCGTTCTTCTCCGCAACGCGCATGTCGACGCGTGCCATGGACCTGCCGGACCTGGTGGTGGACACCGGCAAGGAGGAGGCCAAGAAGAAGCCCGGGCCGCGTCCCCTGCGCCCGATGCCTCCGGCGGGACCCGCGCGCATCATCAAGGCGCAGGCGCATGCGGCGCAGATCGGGCGCTACGTGCGCACGTTCATGCTCACGGAGAACCGCCTGCCGAGCGATCTGCAAGAGCTGGTCTCCAGCGGGACCGTGGGGCGGCTTCCCAAGGATCCGTGGGGCCAGGCCTACACACTGCGCGTGATCGACAAGCGCACGCGACGGTTCCAGGTTATCTCCGCGGGCCCCGACGGCCTGTTCGATACCGCCGACGACGTCCGCACCCGCAAGTAGCGATCCCTGCGACGGAGGGCATGCGCATCCATCGGTCCTCGGGCGGGTAGGCTGAGCCGCCCACCACGAACCCGGGGGGCCGATGTCCGAGACCGCACACGAGACCGCAGCCGTGGCCGACTTCCGCAGCGACACCGTCACGCGCCCGACGCCCGCAATGCGCCAGGCCATGGCCGATGCCGTGGTCGGAGATGACGTCCTCGGCGACGACCCCACCGTGCGGGAGCTGGAGCAGGAAGTCGCCGGCCTCTTTGGTCGTGACGACGCGCTCTTCGTTCCGTCCGGGTCGCAGGGCAACCAGATCGCTGCGCACCTCCACACGGCACCGGGTCAGGAAGTCGCCGTGGGAGCCAACGCCCACACCTACGACTGGGAGCTGGCGGGACTCGCCGCGCTCTCCGGGCTGCAGGCGCGGCCGCTGCTCGCCGACCGCGGGCGCATCGACCCTGACGAGGTGCGCGCCACCCTGCGACCCGCGGGCGGATTCCGACCGGCGTGCCTGCTGCTCGCCCTGGAGAACACGCACAACTTCCACGGCGGCGCCGTCGTGCCGCTGGATCACATGCGCCTGCTCCATGGCATTGCCAAGGAGAAAGGCGCGAAGGTTCATCTCGACGGCGCCCGGCTGTGGAACGCCAGCGCCGCGTCCGGCGTGCCGCTGGCCGACTATGGGGCCGTCGCCGACACGATCATGGTGTGCCTCTCGAAGGGGCTCGGTGCGCCCATCGGCAGCTTGTTGATCGGGGATCGCGACTTCCTCGTCGCCGCACGGGAGGTGCGGAAGATGTTCGGCGGCGGGATGCGCCAGGTGGGTGTGCTGGCTGCGCCGGCTCTGGTTGCGTTGCGCGAGCAGCGGGCGGGACTCGCCGGCGACCACGCGCGTGCGGCCAGGCTGGCCGAGGGCTTCCTCGCCCATGACGGGGTGTCGCTGCCCTATGGTCCCGTGGAAACGAACATCGTCTTCGTACGCGTCGAAGGCAGGGACGCGGCGGGAATCGCCGAGGCGCTCGGCCGTACGGGCGTGCTCACGATCGCCACGGGTCCAGAGACCCTGCGCTTCGTGACCCACTACGACGTGGGGGACGAGGACGTGGACAAGGCGCTGGAGGCCTTCGGCGACGCGCTTCGGTAGGCGGCGCGACGCCGGGAGAACGTCGATGCCCGGTACCGTGCTGCGGATCATCACCCGCCTGAACCTCGGGGGACCGCTGCGCCAGCTCACGGGCCTGGTTCCGCGCTTGCCCGAGCACAGGTGGGACGGGCCTGTGATCGCCGGCCGGGTCGAGCGACACGAACCCGACGGGGGGCGCGCACTCGAAGACGTCGGCGCGCGGTTGCTGCGCGTGCGCGCGCTGAAGCGCGGCATCGATCCGTCCGCCGACGCGCGCGCGTTCCGCATCCTGCTTGCGGCGATTCGCCACCACAGACCCGACGTCGTCCACACGCACACGGGCAAGGCGGGCGCGCTCGGGCGTCTTGCCGCGCGCGCCGCCGGCGTCCCCGCGGTGCACACGTACCACGGCCACCACCTCGAAAGTGCGCTGCTGAAGGCGGGACTCGCGCGCTACGCGGAGAAGCTGCTCGGACGCATCACGGCGGCGGCCGTCTGCCTGACGCCGCGCCAGCAGCGCGACGTGGTCGATGTGCACCGCGTGCTGCCGCCGGAGCGGGCGCATGTCATCGGGCCCGGCATGGACCTTGCCGCCTTCCGGGCGCGCGCCCGGAAGCCCCGGCCTCCTGCGATGGCGTCACCGGATCCAGAGCGTCCGCACTTCCTGTGGACCGGGCGCTTCGTCGCGGTGAAGGACCCCGCGCGCCTCGTCGAGGCAGTCGCGCTCTCGGAAGGGCGTTTCCGCGTCACGATGCTCGGCCAAGGCCCGCTCCTGCCCGGGGTTCGCGCGACGGTGCGGGCGCACAGCCTCGAGGATCGCATCGACCTCCCCGGCGCTGTCGAGGACGTGGCCCCATGGCTCGCGGCGGCCGACGGCCTCGTGCTGTGCTCGCGCAGCGAGGGGGCGCCGCTCTCCGTCATCGAGGCGATGGCGCTCGGCAAGCCGGTCGTCGTGACCACGGTCGGCGGCCTGCCGGATCTCGTCGCCCACGAGCGTACGGGGCTCTGGGTGCCACCGCGTGACGCCCTGCCCCTGGCGCACGCGCTCGACCGGCTGGCCGACGATGCCGCGCTCCGCCTGGCGCTCGGTCGGGAGGCGGCTACGGGGGTAGACGACCGGTTCGGCGCGGACCGGCTCGCCGCGGAGACCGCAGCCCTCTACGAACAGGTCGTGGCGAGCTAGGGGCGCAGCCCGCGGCACGGGTACGATCTCGTGCCGTGAACGACAGCGTCCATCCCATGAAGGACCCGAGCCTCAAGGCGCCCGGTGCGCCCCGCGAACGGCTCGCCCCGTGGCTGAAGAAGCGGCTCCCGCCCCAGGACACCGTGCAGCAGGTCCGCAAGCTCGTGGACGGGCTGGAGCTGAATACGGTGTGCCAGAGCGCGCGCTGTCCCAACCTCAACGAGTGCTGGTCGCGCAAGGCTGCGACCTTCATGATCATGGGCGACATCTGCACGCGGACGTGCCGCTTCTGCACGGTTCCCAAGGGCAAGCCGCTGGCGCTCGACGAGCGCGAGCCCGAGCACGTGGCCGAGGCCGCCGAACGCCTGGGGCTACGCCACGTGGTCGTGACGAGCGTGGACCGGGACGACCTGCCGGACCAGGGTGCCGGCCACTTCGCATCGACGATCCGGTCCATTCGGAGCCGCCTGCCCGAGTCCGTGGTCGAGGTCCTGACGCCTGACTTCCGTGGCGACCACACGTGCATCGACATCGTCGCGGACGCCGGCCCCGACATCTTCAACCACAACCTCGAGACGATCCCGCGCCTCTACCGCCGCGTCCGTCCGGGGGCGTCATACGAGGGCAGCCTCGAGCTGCTGCGGCGCGTCAAGGAGCGCAGGCCTGAGCAGTTCACGAAGTCCGGGCTGATGCTCGGGCTCGGCGAGTCGGCCGAGGAGCTCGACCAGGTCCTCCAGGACCTGCGCGCCGTGAACGTGGACATCCTGACGCTCGGGCAGTACCTGCGACCGAGTCTGGCCCAGCTCCCGGTCGAGCGCTTCATTCCTCCGGATGAGTTCGCGCGGTGGGAGGCCCGCGGGCGCGAGCTGGGCTTCCGGGCTGTTGCAAGCGGGCCCTTCGTGCGCTCGTCCTACAACGCGGACGAGGTCTACGAGGCCTTGGGCACGCGTAGCGGGGCAGGCAGCCGGTGAGTCGCTCCGGACTGGTCACGCTCCTCACGGACTTCGGCCCGGGCAGCGTCTATGTCGGGCAGATGCACGGCGTCATTCATCGGCTCTCGCCCGGGGCCCGCATCGTCGACCTCGCGCACGACTGCCCGCCGGGGGTCGTGGCGGCTGCCAGCTACATCCTCATGCGGTCCTACGTGCACTACCCCAAGGGCACGGTTCACGTCGCGGTTGTAGATCCGGGGGTGGGCAGCTCGCGGGCGATCCTCGCCGCGCGCGCGGACGACCACACGTTCATCGCGCCGGACAACGGCTTGCTGGGCGGCGTGCTCGCGGGCGCCGAAACGTCCGAGATCCGCAGGGTCGAGAACAAGGACCTCATGAACGACCCGGTCTCGAAGACGTTTCACGGCCGGGACATCTTCGCGCCCGTCGCAGCCCGTCTCGCCATGGGGACGCCGCTCACGGAGGTGGGGCCGGAAGCCGAGGCGGAGATCGCGCGTCCCGGTCCCGAGATAGACGGTGACGGCGTCACGGGGACCGTCTTGATCGTCGACCGGTTCGGCAATCTGATCACGGACATTCCGCGTCCGGCATTGCAGGCCATCGGCGAGCCGTCTCGCATCCGGGTCCGCGTCGGGGCGGCCTTCATCGACGGCATGGCGCAGACGTTCTCTGACGTGCCCAAGGGCGTTGCGCTCACATACGTCGGGAGCGGCGACCACCTGGAAGTCGCCGTCAACGGCGGACGTGCGAGCGACCTCCTCGGGATCAAGGTCGGCGATCCGATCCGCGCGGAGAAGCGGCTCTGATGACGCGCGTCGCGTTCGTCGATGCGCCGGCGGGTCTGGCGGGCGACATGTTCCTGGGCGCCCTCGTCGACGCGGGCCTGCCTGTCGACGTGCTCGAAGACGCCGTGCGCGGCATGGCCCTGGACCGGGTCGAGTTGCGGGTGGACCGCGTACAGCGAGGCGCACTCACCGCGACGAAGGTCGACGTGTGCCGCGATGGGCGTCCGATCGAGGGCGCCCACGACGCGCACGCGCATGATCCGGACCGGCACCACCACGGCCACCGGGATCTGAAGGGCGTGCTGCACGTGCTCGGCCATCTCGGCGACCTGGAGGCGCAGCCGCTGTCCCAGGCCGCCGCGGCGTTTCGTGCGCTGGCCGAGGCGGAGGCGCGCGTGCACGGTACGACACCGGACGAGGTGCACTTCCACGAGGTAGGGGCCGCGGACGCGCTCGTCGACATCGTGGGGACGTGTATCGGCCTGCATCACCTCGGCGTCGACGAGGTCCGGGTTTCGCCCCTGCCGTGGAACCGCGGAACGGTCGAGACGGCCCACGGCACGATGCCGCTGCCCGCGCCCGCAACCGCGTACCTGCTCGAAGGTCATCCGAGCGTGCCGAGCGAGGAGAGCTACGAACAGGTGACGCCGACGGGCGCCGCTCTGGTGCGTACGTTGAGCGCGGGAAGCGAGATCCCGGCGGGCTTCGTACCCAAGGCCGGAGGACTCGGAGCCGGCACGTACGACAAGTCGCGGCTGCCCAACGTACTGCGCGTCGTGCTCGGTGAGGTCCCCGAGGAGACCGCGCAGGCGACCGTCGTGCTCATCGAGACCAACCTGGACGACGCATCGGGCCAGGTCGTGGGTCGCGCGATCGAGCGGGTGCTATCCGAGGGTGCGCTCGACGCATGGTGCACGCCGATCACCATGAAGAAGGGACGGCCGGGAGTGGTGCTCTCCGTGCTCGCACGGCCTGCCGATGTTGCCGACCTCGAGGCCGTGTTGTTCCGCGAAACGCCCACGCTAGGAACGCGCCGGCGTGTACTCGAGCGCACGGAGCTCACGCGCCGCCACGAGACCGTCGAGACCGAGTTCGGCGCCGTGCGCGTGAAGGTGCGCGAGACGCCCGACGGTCCGGAGGCCACACCGGAATACGAGGACTGCCGTGCCCTCGCCGACGAGAAGGACGTTCCGTTACGCCGGATCCTCGACGCTGCCCGGCGTGTCTGGGAGCGCGATTGAGGGAGGCGCCGACGCAGCCCACCAGCAGCAGAACGTCGCGGTGAACACCGGCGCCAGCGCCCAGAACGAGCGCGCTTCGTGCAGGATGTAGCTCTTCACGGAGTAGGCCAGCACGAGGACGGGTAGATACATCCAGAGCCAGCGCACCCACGCAGGCAGCGTGCGGTAACGCGTCACGAAGATCAGAAGGAACGGCACGATGAAGGGCGCCTGGAACCACGCGACCTTCGCCCACTCCTGCACCGCCCAGGGGGTGTCGCCGTCGATGTGCGCGCGGTCCGTGCCCAGGTGCCAGCGAACGAACAGCGGGATCGCCAGTGCCGCGACCAGCATGGCGATTCCGCGCAGGAAGTTCGCACCGAAGGGACGGCCGCGCTGCAGCGCATAGAGCCCCCAGAGCACGGGGACCAGCGCGTGCTTCTCCCAGACGAGACCCGTCACAAGGCAGAGAATGACCAGCGCCTTCCAGCTCCAGTCCCTCTGGACGCCTCGGAGCAACAGACAGAACAAGCCGACGCCCCAGAACTCGTAGGGGTGGTGGTAGTAGATGAGGAACAGCGCGTTGGCGAGCGCACCGAGGAGAATGGCGCCGAGCAGCGCGGTGCGTTCGTTTGCGAGCGCTCGTAGCCAGGCGAAGTGGGCCCACGTCAGGAACAGCAGGGACAGAAGCGTGCTCGCGAAGAACACCGTTCGGATGGGCACGTCCCCCTTGACGCTGATGCCTTCCATCGCGACCGAGATGAGCCAGAGCTTGTACTGGTAGGGATCGGCGGCTTCGTTCTGGAGTACGCGCTCGTGCAGCCACTCCTTCTGCTCGGCTTTCGGCAAGTCGATGCTCTGCCAGTGCGCCTGCACCATCCAGAGCGTCACGCCCACCAGCAGCACGAGCGAGAGCAAGGCATCGCGTCGCGGGGCGTTCATGCGGGTTCGTCCAGGACCGCGGCAAGCCCCTCCAAGGCCTGCGCCAGGTCGGCTTCCTCGAGCAGGAAGGAGATGCGCAGGGCATCGAGAACCTGGAAGAACGAGCCCGGCACGACCCGGATGCCGAGTCGCTCGTACGCACGCGCGGCGATGCGGTCGCCGTCGGTGGGCCCGGGGCCGACGATGCGCACGAGGCCGGTGAGGCCGCCGTGCGGCTTCGTCCACGCGACCCGCGGGTTCTCCTGGACCCAGGCGTCGACCTGCGCGGCCCGCTCGGCCGCGAGACGCCGCAGGGCCTCGGTGCGAGCGGCGGCATGGGGCAGGAACGCGAGCGCGTCGAGGATCGGGCCGGGCGGCAGCACGGGGTGGACGAGATCGTCCCAGACCTCGATCTGGTGGATGTGCGCAGGCGAGCCGAGGATCCAGCCGGCGCGCAGGTCGCCCAGGCCGTGCACCTTGGTGAGGCTGTTCGTCGTGATGATCCGCGGGTGGCGCGTGGCGGCCGTGGGGCGCGGCTGTGGATCGAAGTCCGCGTAGACCTCGTCGACGAGGATGACCGCGTCGTGGGCCTCGGCGGCGTCGATCAGGTGCGCGTAGTCCTCGTCGGTCAGGCGCAAGCCCGTCGGATTGTGCAGGTCCGTGACGGCGATGAGCCCCGTGCTGGCCTGCACCGACCGCGCCAGGGCGTCGGGATCGATCCGTCCGTCCTGGAGCCGCCTGAAGGTTGCGAGCCCGGCGCCGACGGCGTTCGCCAGGGCGTGCAGGGCCTCGTAGGCCGGCGTCTCGGCGGCGACGTGCGTGCCGCGCGCGAAGGCGAAGTACACGGCGAAATTGGCGTGCGAGGTACCGGCGGCCAGGTGCACGCAGGCGGGCTCGAGGCCATGGTGCGCGGCAAGCGCCGACTTCAGGGCGACCTCGCCTGCGCCGAACTCAGGGGGAGGAGCGAGACCGAGCTTCTCGCGCTCCTCGGTCGAGAGGGGCGCCAGGCCGCTCAGGCCGAGATTGAGCGAGCCCGGACCCAGATGGGCCTTGGCCCAGCGCATGTACGGGAACGGCGCATCGCGATACGCATCGGAGGCGAGCGGTTCGGAGCGCGGAGCGCCGTGCTCCGCCGCAGCGGCGTCGTCCGTGGGCATGGGTAGCCTCGCGGTGGGTTCCGCCCGGTCCGCCGGGCGGGCAGTGAGCCTACCCGCAAGAGCGAGGAACCGGGCCCCGGACCGGAGGTGGACATGAACCGGTTGTCTTCTGCAACCCTGATCATCCTGGTCGTGCTGTTGGCCATGCTCGGGCCGGCCCGGGCCGAAGACGGCGAGCTGCCCAAGCCGGTGCCGACCGGAGAGCCGCCCGTCGCCCCCGCCGAGCCGGCGCTGGCCGTCATCCAGGGCAACCGCGTGAACGTCCGCGTCGGGCCGCGCGTGGACATGCGGCCCGTCACGCGCCTCGATGAGGGCGCCGTCGTGCTGATCGTGGAGCGCGTACCCGGCTGGTTCGGCGTGCGGATCCCGGCGGGCTTTCCGGCGGCCGCCAGCGCGCGCTACGTGCAGTTCGTGGGGGACGATGCGGTACGCATCAACGCGCGCCGGCTCAACTTGCGCGTGCATCCGCCGGAAGGCGACCGGCCCATGCCGGGTGCGTTCCGCGACCACCCGAACTTCGGCGCGGTGCTGCCCCTGATCGAGCGCGTGGGCGAGTGGGTCTGGGTCCTGGCGCCCGAGACGACCCGCGCGTACGTGAGTGCGAAGTTCGTCAAAGAGCTGGGCAGCGCTGCCGATCACGCCGAGCTGTTGAAGGCTGCGCAGGCCCGCCGCAAGACCAAGGTCGAATCCTTGGCCGCGCAACGCCGCGAGCGGGCAGCGCAGGAGTCCGGCCAGCGCCTGCGCGAAGCGATCGGGACGGCGCAGCAAGCGCTCTACCGTCTGCGGATCGAAGAGGGCATGGAGCGGTTGCCGGTGGTTCGCGTCATCAACGCCCTAGAAGCGGCGCTCGAGCAAGCCGGTCGTGCGCCCAAGTCGGTACGCAAGATCGCCTTCGTGTTGCGGCAGGATCTCGAGGGAGAGCTGGAGATCCGGATGGCGCGCAAGGATGCGGAGGTGGCTCGGATTCGGGGCTTGAAGCCGCCGCCGGAGCGCACCCCCGCACCGAAGTCGGCGACGGTGGTCGTGCGCGGCGGCATCAAGTGGGAAGCAGCACCCACATGGCGCAACGGCGGCGCGTACGTCCTCTGGTCAGGCGGCGAACCGACGCATGTGCTGCGCCTGACGACGGGGTTGCCGCATCCCGTGCCGGATCTCGCCGCGCACGCCGGCAAGGGCGTGCGCACGATCGAGGGCAGTCAGCCCGGCGAACGGGTGTTCGGCCTTCCGGTCATCGAGATCCGCTCGATCAAGGAGTAGCTACTTCTCCTCAGCCGGCTTCGTCGTCTGGACGAGCGGCTTGCGCGGGCGGAGCGTCGCGCGCTGCAGGAAAAGCAGCGCGAAGCACGTGTTGGGCAGCTGCATCCAGCCGGCCGCGCTGGGTATGAACCCGGGTCGTGCCGGCGCGTCGACGCTCGGATGGAAGCGTCCGCTCTTCTCCTGCCAGCGCAGCACGACCGCCGCGCCTTCGGCGTACCAGTCGCGGCCGCCAAGAAAGCGCTTGTTGGCGATCACGCACGCGCGCTCGAGGCCGTACAGGTAGTAGAGCGGCCAGATCGAGGCGAACGATGTCTTCGGGTTCGGCCCCTTGCGCTCGGCCTCGGGAAGATGATGCCTGTTCCACGCATGCGGGTTGCCGTCGACCCGGAAGTTCGACGCGAGCCACGCCACGGCGTCCCAGATGCCCTCGTCGAGCAGGGTTTCGAGTTTCGGCGTCAGCGCGTCCGCCTCGGTGAGCATGGCCTTGGCGATCAGTAGCGACGAGAGTCCGCCCGCGGTCATCGATCCCGTCTCGACCGGCACCATCGGCGCAACCTGCTTGCCGCTGGGCAGGAAGCGCGGCGCCATGGGGGTGTAGCTGAATCCGCGGGCCTCGTCCTGGGGGCCGGCGTAGCGCGCGTCGTTGGGGTTGCCACCCTCCTCCGGATCCCAGGTGCGGCGCACGACGGGGCCCTTCGGGGACTGCGAGGCCGCGACCGCCTTGGCCAACGACGTCAGGAACTTCGCTTCGAGCCGGTATCCGAGCCGCGTTCCCGCCCAGAGGCCGAGGAGCGCGAACTGCGTGTTGCTGTTGTCGGTGCCGCCGTGTTTCTTCATCCACGCGATGAGCGCTTTCGGTACGCGCTGGCCGCGGGGAGGCTTCGGCATCGGGGTCGGGTAGCCGTAGAGGCCGTTGCGCGCCCGCACCTTCGTGAACCACTTCATGCAGTCCGTCGTCATCCGATGTGCCCATGCAGGAATGCCCAGCGGGTTGGTCTTCGTGGGCTTCACGCGCTCGTTCCTCGGCTTGCCGTCTGCGTCGAACTCGAGCGGTGCCGTTGCGTAGAGCTCGTGCAGGAGGATCAGGATCAGGGCCACGGTGTACGTCGGGCCCTCGCCCGGCGGCGCGTCCTTCTTCAGCATCGTCTTGTACTGGCTGCGCAGGATGCGCAGCCCCCGACGGACTGCCAGGTCGCGCTCGCCCATGCCGCAGTGAACGAGGGTGTAGAGCGCGAGTGCAAGGCGACCGAGCTTGTGCCCGGCGTATCCCTCAGGCTGGCCGGAGGGGGAACCGTCGTCGAAGTCGGTTCCGAACGAGCCGTCCTTCTGCTGCCTGGCACGCAGCCACGCCACACCGCGGGCCACTGCGTCGTCGATCCGCTCCGCGGACGGCGGCTCCTTCTCCTCGTCGGCGCCCGCGTCCGCGGTCCAGCCGCAGGCGAGCAGGAGCAGCAGCAGCAGGGTTCGTCCCATCGATCCATGAGAACGCCCGTCCGGCCCTGCTGTCACTCGCTTCCCCGCTTCTCCTGGGCCGCGCGCGCCGCCTGGCTGCGCTTGGCGGCATGCGGGTCATCGGCGTGCTCCCGTTGCCAGGCTGCCTCGCCCCGGGTCCACCGCTCCGTGAGGCCGGCGTGCCACTGCGGAAACGTGCCGTCGAGGATCGTCTCGCGTGCCTTCGCAACGAGATCGACCAGGAATGTGACGTTGTGCAGCGACCCCAATGTGACCGCCGTGTGGTCGCCGACCTGGAAGAGATGACGGAGGTAGGCGCGCGAGTGGGTCTTGCACACGAGGCACCGGCACGCGGCGTCCACCGGGCGTTCGTCCTCGAAGTAGCGGCGCGCACCGATGCGCAGCACGCCGTCATGGGTGAACAGGAAACCGCGCCGGCCGTTGCGGGTCGGCAACACGCAGTCGAAGAGATCGACGCCCTGGGACATCGCGTCGAGCAGGTCGAGCGGGGGGCCGACGCCCATCAGATGGCGCGGCCGATCGTCCGGGAGCAGCGGCATCGTGTGCCGCACCGTCGAGCGCATGAGGTCGCCGCCCTCGCCGACGGCCAATCCCCCGACTGCGTAGCCCGGCAGATCGAGCGCCGTGAGCTGTGCAGCGGACCGCTCGCGGAGTGCGTCATCCGTGCCGCCTTGCACGATGCCGAAGAGCGCCTGGTCGTCGCGCGTGCGCGCCGCGATGCACTGCTCCGTCCAGCGCGTCGTGCGGTCCACGGCGTCCGCAAGCGCGCTGCGCTCTGCGGGCAGGCCCAGACAGTGGTCGAAGGCCATGATGAGGTCTGCGCCGAGCGCTTCCTGGATTTGCACGGCTTGCGCCGGCCCGAGTTCGACCCGCGCGCCGTCGAGATGGCTGCGGACGGTGACGCCGTCCTCGCGCACCTTGACCAGCTCGGAGAGCGAGAACACCTGGTAGCCGCCGGAGTCCGTCACCCACGGACGTTGCCAGCCCGTGAAGCCGTGCAACCCGCCCATGCGCGCGACGACGTCGTCCCCCGGACGCAGGTGCAGGTGATAGGTGTTGGCGAGCAGAAGCTGGGGGCCAATGCGCTCGAGCTGGTCGTGGGTCAGCCCCTTGAGCGCCGCGCGCGTTGCCACGGGGATGAAGGCCGGCGTCTCGACCGTGCCATGCGGTGTCTCGAAGACGCCCGCCCGCGCGGGTCCGGCTGTGGCCAGCGCGCGAAAGCGCAAGTCGAGGTGGGGGACGGCCGCCATGGCGCGCAGACTACCCGCGCCGGCTGCGACACGCGCGAATCAGAGGCGCGCGTCGAGCGTCGGACCGGTGTCGGGCGCTCCGTCGTGATCCAGCAGCTCGCGTACGCGCCGGGTCAAGGTGACCGTGTCGAAGGGCTTGGGAAGGAACGACTGCTCGCCGTTGACGATGCCGTACTGGGCGAGTGCGTCGTCTGTGTAGCCTGACACGAAGAGCACACGCACCTCCGGCCGTATCGTGCGGAGGCGGCTGGCAAGCTCGCTCCCGTTGAGCTCCGGCATCACGACATCTGTGATGAGCAGGTCGATGCGCTCGTCACAGGTGCTGCAGAGATCGAGGGCCTCCCGGCCGTTCGACGCTTCGAGGACGTGGTAGCGGGCGGCCTCGAGGATCTCACGGATGAGGCTCCGCACCATGTCCTCGTCTTCGACCAGCAGGACGGTCTCGCCGCCATGCGAGCGTGCTTCGCGCGGTTGCGGCGCGGCGTGTGTCGTGGGCTCTGCGTCCACGCACGGCCAGAAGACCTGGAAGGTCGTGCCCAGATTCGGGGCGCTGCGGACGTCGATGTAGCCGCCGTTCTGCTTCACGATGCCGTAGACGGTCGAAAGTCCGAGCCCCGTGCCCTTGCCGCGCGGCTTGGTGGTGTAGAAGGGCTCGAAGGCGTGCGCGAGCACGTCTTCGTCCATGCCGCAACCACTGTCCGTCACGCTCAGCACGGAGTAGCGTCCCGGGGGCAGCGACGCGTTGCAGACGGGATGGGATGCATTCGTCTCGACGCAGTCGGTGCGCACCTCCAGGCGGCCACCGGACGGCATCGCGTCGCTCGCATTGATGACGAGGTTGAGCAGAACCTGCTCTACCTGGCCCGGGTCGGCGTGAATCGGCTCCAAGAAGCCTGCCAGCTCGGTCTGCATCGTGACGGTCTCGCCGATGAGGCGCCCGAGCATCGTCCGCATCCCCGCCACGGCTTCGTTGAGATCGATGACCTGGGGCGCCAGGGTCTCGTCGCGACTGAAGGACAGGAGTTGGCGCGTGAGCTTGGCCGCGCGGCCGCCGGCTTGCTTGATCTCGTCGATGAGGCGCTGGAGGCGGTCGTCGCCGTTGATCTGGCGCAGGGCCAGCTCGCTGTAGCCGTTGATCGCGCACAGGATGTTGTTGAAGTCGTGTGCGATCCCGCCGGCCAGCGTGCCGACGGCTTCCATCTTCTGTGCGTGCTGCAGCTGGCGCTCGATGTGCCGGCGCTCCGAGATGTTGGTGAACGTGCAGCAGATCTCCACGACGCGCCCGTCCCGGTCGCGCACGGCGTCCGTATTGAGCAGGACGGGGACAATCTCGCCGCCCGGTGTCACGATGCGCAGCTCGATGTCGCGGTGCGCACGCCCGTCGTCCATGGTCGATTCGAACGGAAGGTCGTCGTCGCGGGACGGACGGCCGTCGGGACGGCGCAGGAAGCCCTTCTGGCGCCAGGCGTGCACGGGGGTGAGCGCGTGAATGCCGAGCAGCTCGCGGGCTACGCGATTGACGAGACGAGGCCGTCCGCGGTGGTCGGCGATCAGGATCCCGACAGGAATCGAGTCGAGCAGGCTCGCCAGGGTTTCCTGCAAGTCCTCGTGTTGCGTCGCGAGCGCCGTCCGTACGGCTCGGCGTGAGCCGACGTCGTGCGCGACGACAAGGCAGCCGCCGCCCGGTGCGGGACCGGGACTCACATCGAGCTCCACCCAACGGGCGGAGCCGTTGTAGCCGATCGCGCACTCGACGGATCGCACGGGATGCCCGGCACGGGCCGAGGAGAGCGCGCGTTGGATGCGATGGCGGTGTTCGACGTCCACCAGTGAAGCGAACGGGCGGCCGCGTAGCTCACGCGGTGTCCTTGCCGCGGCTTCGGCCGCCGCGGCGTTGACGAAGTCCACCTGGCCTCGGGCGTCGACGGCAAAGACCGCGACGTCCATGTGGGCCAGCACGGATTCGGCAAGCTCCCGCTCCCGCGGCTCTCGCAGACTGGCGTCTTCCTTCCCCACGCTCTCATCCCTTCAGGTCCAGCGAGCCCTGGACCTCCTCCATTCAACCCCCGGATCGTTGAATCGGTCGGAGCGCGGCTAACGCCGCGTTAAGGCCGGCGGCTGCGTGGAATGACGCACACGGCGGGGCGGCGGCAGACGCCGATTAACAGGGCCGGCACGGCCGCACGTCCGAAGTCCTAGTACGCCTTTGTGAAGGACACACCCGGGTAGTAGTAGCGCAGGATCTCGGTCTCGGTCGCGCCCTTGCGGCCCATCTCGATGGCGCCCCACTGGCACATGCCCACGCCGTGGCCCCAGCCGCGGCCCTGGATCTGCCAACCGCCGCGCACGCGGCGAATGGAGCGCACGTTGTGGCTCCGGAGACGCGCGGCGGTTCGGAAGACGGAGCCGGGCAGTTTCGTGGCACTGCGCTTGGGCCCGTGCAGCACGGTGACCTCGGCGGCCCACGAGCCGCGTCCGCGTTGACTGACCTCGATGCCGTGGATGGGGCGCGACACCGGCCGCTTGACGCGCTTGAGACCGGCTGCCAACTCTGCGTCGGTGACCGTCTTCGTCCAGGTGAAGTACTTGCTCGTCGTGCAGTTGCGGCAAGGCACGCCCGCGAGGACGGGCACTGCGTGTCCCGGATCGAGCTGCGAGGTCGCCGCGTTCGTGGTGTGCCCGCCACAGGTGGAGGCGTAGTAGGTCGCGAACGGGCGTCCCTTCCACGTGAGGATGACGCCTCGGGTCTCGCGCGTGCGCGTCATCATCTCCGCGTAGGAGATGCCGTACTCGGGCGGCGTGAGCATCCCGGTGTAGACCTGGCTGCGCTGGTCGTCGTAGACATGCCAGGCCTTGGTCGAAGCGCCGGGACGCTGGAGGCGCAGCAGCGCATACGTGCGCGCCGTCACCGCCTGGGCCCGGTACGAGGCGGGCTCCGCGTTCGGGCCGACCTCGTTGCCGATGACACCCGCGATGTAGGTCTCCATGTCGAGCTCGTTGACGATCTCGAGGCGACTCTCCTTCTTGCGGACGATCAACTCGCCGCGGTAGGTCCTGTCGTCGACATGCAAAAAGGACGAGGCCCGCACGCGCAGCACGCGCGCGCCGGTGTCGCGGCCGCGCAACACGATGCCCTTGGCGCCGGATGCCAGCTTGGTGCTCAGATCGCTCTTACCGCGGACGCTGTACGACGTGCCCTCGACGGACTGGATCTCCCACGGCTGGCCGCGGATCCGCAGGTGCACGCTGCGCGCCTTGCCGTCCAGCAGCACGCGGATCGTCGGCGGGGCCGTCCCCGCCATCAGGGGCGGCGGGTAGTCGCCGCCGCATCCACCCGTCGTGAACGCGGTCAGCAAGAGCGCGCAGAGCAGGGCCCAGGCGGCAGCAAGACGTGTTGTTCGTCTCGTCATAGGGCGACTACTCACAGGGGCAGCCGGCCTTGCGGCGGTTCGGTGCTCGACGGGGATTCACTACCGAGCAGATCCCAGGCACTGTTCGTCAGCTGGCGGCCCTGACGCGTCTTCACGAGCAGGCCCTCACGGAGCAGGTGGGGTTCGTAGACGTCCTCCAGCGTGCGCTCATCCTCGCCTACCGCGGCGGCGATCGTCTTGAGACCCAGCGGCCGGCCGTCGGCGCGATGGATCGTCCGTAGGATCAGGCGGTCGACCCGCGTGAGGCCATGCTCGTCGACGCCGATGCGCCGGAGACCCTCGCACGCGATCTCTTCAGAGATGTGGTTGCCCGCTTCGAGCTGTGCGAGATCGCGAACTCTGCGCAGGAACCGGTTGGCCACGCGCGGCGTGCCACGGCTGCGGCCCGCCAGGTAGGTCGCCGCGTCGTCCTCGATGCCCACGCCGAGGATCTCGGCGGAGCGACACAAGATGCGAGCCAGCACGTCGGCTTCGTACGGCTCGAGCCGTTCGTGGATCCCGAAGCGGCCGCGCAGCGGTGCGGACAGCAGGCCTTCGCGCGTGGTGGCGCCGACGAGGGTGAAGCGTGGTAGGTCGATCCGGACGCTGCGCGCGCTCGGCCCCTGATCGATGAGGATGTCGATGACGAAGTCCTCCATCGCCGCGTAGAGGTACTCCTCGACCGCCGGAGCGAGGCGGTGGATCTCGTCGATGAACAGCACGTCGCCGGCTTCGAGCCTCGTCAGGAGCCCGGCGAGATCGGCCGCACGCTGCAGGGTGGGGGCGGCGGCTTCGTGCAGCGCCACGCCGCCGGACTCGGCGACGAGGTGCGCGAGGGTCGTCTTGCCCAGACCGGGCAGACCGGAGAGCAGGAGGTGATCGAGCGGCTCGCCGCGCTGGGCCGCAGCGCGGATCGCCATACGCAGGTTTTCGACCACGGCTTCCTGGCCGAAGAACTCATCGAGCGTGGCGGGCCGCAGGCGGCGCTCGAGGGCGCGTTCTTCCGGCGCCTCCGGCTCCTCGGCGAACACGCGCGGTCCTTCACCGCTCGCTCCGTTGCTCGTACTGCTGGAACGGCCCACGCTCCGCCTCCGGGGTCCTTGGCAAAGGTAGCCCCGAGGTCCGTCAGGCGCAACCTGTGGGGGGCAATCTTCGATTCTACACCACGGACGGTGTTCGCCCGAAGGGTCTGGCCTCAGGGGACCGCGCCCCGCGCCACCGGTAGACTCCGGCCCGCCATGCCGCATCATGCCCCGCCGCCGCTTCGCTTCGACGACGAACGGACCCGCAAGCGCGGCCGTCGCATCGCGACGATGTTCGACCGCATCGCGCCGACCTACGACCTGCTGAACCACCTGCTCAGCGGCAACACCGATGTCCGCTGGCGCAAGAAGGCCGCCAGGCTGCTGGATCTGCAGGGGACCGAGCGCGTGCTCGACGCCTGCTGCGGAACGGGGGACCTCTCCGTCGCGATGCTCGATGGCGGAGCCGGAGTGGTCACGGGGACGGATTTCGCCTCGGCGATGATCGACATCGCCAAGGAGAAGGCGGGCGACCGCATCCGCTTCCACGTAGCGGACACGACCGCGCTTCCGTTCGAAGACGCGTCCTTCGACGTGGCGACCATCGGCTTCGGTGTACGCAATCTCGAGGACATGGACGCCGGCTTTCGCGAGATCCGGCGCGTCCTCAAGCCGGGCGGGCGGTTCATGGTGCTCGAGTTCTCGCGCCCGCCCAACCCGCTCTTCCGCGGCGTCTACTACACGTACTTCATGATCGTCCTGCCGATGATCGGCAACCTGGTGAGTGGCGGGTCGGACAACGCCTACACCTACTTGCCGCGGAGCGTGATGGCGTTCCCGGGCCCCAACGCCCTCACGAAGCGTCTGCAGGACGCCGGCTTCGGCCAGGTCGACGTCACGTCGCTCACCGGGGGCATCGCCTGCATCCACATCGCGCACGTCCCTGATCAGGTGCCTCCACAGAGACGCAGAGGCACGGAGCGGCTCCAGTAGGCCGTCCTGGCTCCCTCTTGTGCCGCTGATTGGGATCGCAAGCGGCCGGCGCCCGATGCGTGTGATTCGACGTCATCCCGGCAGCGCTCTGCGCCTCTGTGTCTCTGCGGAGATCTTGCCTATCGTCCCACCATGACAAGGACGTCGTAGAACCCGTGCGCGAACGCCGCGATGCCGAGGCCGCGGAACACGTAGATCGCGCCGAGCAGGATCCCGGCGTGGAACCGGAACGCGAAGACCCGCGCGTCGTAGGGCTCGCCGGTGATGCCCCAGTGGTGGTAGTCGGAGAACACGTACGCCGATGCCACGACCGCGAGAACACCCGACGTCAGCCGGTCGGCACCGATCCAGTGTCGAAGAAGTGCGTAGAGACCGCCGAGCAGGATTCCGCGGAACAACAGCTCCTCGAAGATGCCCGCACCGACAGCTAGGCCCAGGTCCTGCACGCCCGCGCGCATCTCGTGCAGCGTCTCGCTGGCCTCGACGGCGAGCGGAATGATCCGGCCCATCGGGAGGCCGCTGGCCATGAGGCTCGCCGCCGTACCCAAGAGCGTCCCGTAGCAGAGCCCCTCGATGAGCATGCCGCCGAACACCCCGTGGTCGGGCGCCTCCTTTCGGAAGCGCAAGAACAGGAAGATGCACAGGCCCAACGCGATGGCGAGCGTGACCAGCAGGAAGCCGTCGCGCCCCATGGCGTGGAAGAGGGCGCGGAACCACGCGGCGGCGGCGTTGTCCACCGGGCTCTGGCTGAAGAACAGGGAGAGTTGGTAGATCATCAACCAGGGCATCAAGAAGAGCAGGTTGACGGGTAGCGCCCGCGTACGCGCCACGTAGTCGACGGGGAGGACCGTGGGCGGGGGGCGGCGGCGGGCGGGCATCGACCTCTGGATCGGTCGGGACCGGGCAGCCCTTTCGAGGCAGGCGCCCGTCTGCTTACAGATGCACAATGAGCGCCATGACCCCCCCGACGCGATCCACCCGTGGCCCTGCCGCGACCTCCGCGACCCAGCTCCAGGCCCGCCTGGGCAGGGAGCCGCTGCCGTCCGTCGCCGTCGTCGCCGGGGCCGAGCCGTGGTTCCGCGCGATCTGTCTGGCGCAGCTCACGGAGGCCGCGCTGCCCGACGGGGACGCCGGAGGCGCCCTCGTCCGCCTCGACGCCCGCGTGCCCGAGCAACGTGCGCGGCTGGGTACGGTGATGGACGAGCTGAGAACGCCGTCCCTTTTCAGCGCGGGCAAGTGCGTCGTCATCGAGAACGCCGAAGCCGGAACCGAGTCCAAGGACCGCTCCCAGGCCGCCGCGATCACGCGGCTGGCGCGAGCCGGGGTGGAGGGGGCCGTGCCTGGCGCCATGCTCGTCCTCGTAACGTCGCTCTCGGTCAAGGGCCGGGGGAGCGTGCAGGCGAAGCCGCTCATCGAAGCCGGCGCGTGGCTCGTCGACTGCAGAGCCCTCTACGACGCCCCTGCGCCGTGGGAACGCGGCCGCGCACCGCACGACCACGAGCTGGCTCGCTTCCTGGTCGGACGCTCCCAGGACGGACACGGCAAGCGCATCGCACTGCCCGATGCCCACGCGCTATGCCGGTTGGTTGGCAGCGAGCTGGCCGCCCTCGATGACGCGCTGGAGTCGCTCGCGCTCTACGTGGGACGTCGAGACGCGATCGTCGCGGCAGATCTGGACGCCGTGACCGGCGAGACCCGGGAAGATCCCGTGTGGCGGCTCGTGGACGCGGTGCTGGACGGGGAGCCCGCGACGGCGATGAGCCTCGTGGAAGCGGCCTTCGACCGCGGGCTGGCCGATGCACGCGGCGTCGTCACGCTCCGCCCGGAGGCCCTGGCGGCGATGATCACCGCGGCGCTCCACGGCTCCTACAAGCGCGTGCTCGGCGGAGCCGAGGGACTCGCCCGTGGGGAGTCGCCCGACGAGGTGACAAAGGCCGCCGGCGTGCCGCCGTTCATGAGCGGTCCGTTCCTCGCCCGCTGCCGGCGCGATCCGGCGGCGTTGCTCGCGCTGAACGTGGCCTTCGTCGAGGCGGAGCTGGGCACCAAGGGCGGGGGCGTGCCGCCTCGATTGGCCACGGAGCGACTCGTTGGGGAGCTCGTGCGCGGCTTCGCCAGCGCAAGCTCGTAGGCGACGCAGCGAGGTGCGCTGCCTCTACTCGGCCACGGCCACGGCAACGGCAACGTGAGCGGCGAGCGCTACTCGTCGGCGACGCCCGAGCCGACGACCCGTCTTTGTCACCGGCCGCTCGTACCTTGCTCGTCCCCATGCGTCGCATTCGCCAATTGGATCCGCACGTCGTCAACCAGATCGCCGCCGGCGAGGTGGTCGAGCGGCCGGCTTCCGTCGTCAAGGAGCTCGTCGAGAACGCGCTGGACGCCGGGGCGCGCCATGTGGACGTGCGGGTGCGCGACGGCGGCAAGGCGCTGATCGAGGTGGCAGACGACGGATGGGGCATGGATTCGGGCGACCTCGCCGTCGCCTTCGGGTCGCACACGACGAGCAAGATCGAGGCGGCCGAGGATCTGCGTCACATCGGCACGATGGGCTTCCGCGGCGAGGCGCTGGCGAGCATCGGCAGCGTCGCGCGCGCTGCAATCGTGTCTCGTCCTCCGGAAGACGACGCGGGACACCGCATCCAGGACTTCGACGGAGAGATCGGCCCGGTCGAGCCCGCGGCCGCGTCGCCGGGTACGGTCGTACGCGTCGAGAACCTGTTCGCACGCCTCCCGGCACGGCGGAAGTTCCTGCGCACGGCGGCAACGGAGCTCGGCCACATCAAGACCCTGATGGGGCGCTTCGCGCTGGCGTTCCCGCACGTGGGATTTCGCCTGCGCAACGACAAACAGGTGTTGCTCGAGACCGCCCCGGATGAGGATCGGCACACGCGCATCGAACGCGTGCACGGCCCCGACGTAGCGCGCGGATTGCTTCACGCCGCGGAGAAGCACGGCGAGCCGCTGCTCGAAGCGTGGATCGGGCCGCCCACCATGACCCGGGGCGACAGCAAGCTCGAGCAGGTGTTCCTCAACGGACGCTTCATTCGCGACCGCACGGTCGCCCATGCGATCCGGGAGGCCTACCGCGACCTCGTGCCGCCCGGCGGCCGGCGGCCTGTCGTGTTCCTCTTCCTCTCGTGTGATCCGCGCGAGGTCGACGTCAACGTCCATCCCGGCAAGGCCGAGGTGCGCTGGCGCGATGGCCAGGCCGTGCACCGCGTCGTGCGCACGACCCTGCGCCGCGCCTTGGAGGCGGCCGCTCCGGGCGCGTCGGTGACGTTGCCGGGCGGAGACCGGCACGCGTCGCGCGAAGCTGCCGTCGAGCACGCCTTCCAGCGGCCGCCCGCGGCGACGCACGCCACAGGGTGGCTGCCCCCGGCACCGGCTCCGAGCCACGACACGGTGCGCGAGCACCCTCCCGCGGAGGCGCCTGCGGACGAGCCGAAGGGCATGGCCGGCGGGCTACGGCCCCTCGCGCAGGCGCTGGGAACCTACCTCGTGCTGGAGGACGGCGACTCGATCGTGCTCGTGGACCAACACGCGCTACACGAGCGCGTGCTCTTCGACGAGATCAACGACCGTCTCCGGGAGAAGGGGCAGCTCGAGGTCCAGCGGCTGCTCGTCCCGCTGGTGGTGCACCTGGAGCCGGCCGACGTTGCCAGGCTCTTCGAGGCCCAGGCGCTGCTCCAGTCGCTGGGCTGGGTGATCGAGCCGTTCGGAGACGACGCGGTCGCCGTTCAGGGTGTGCCCGCGATCCTGCGCCGACCCGATCCCGAAGCGGCGCTCGAAGAGCTCCTCTCCGTGTTCGAGCAGGGGAGCCGAGACGGCCTCGACCGGACGCATCTCCTGGAGGCCGCCGTCGACCGCATGGCGTGCCGTGCCGCCGTGATGGCGGGGGACGCGCTGCACGAAGACGAGGTCCTGGCGCTGCTCAAGCGCGCCGAGGCACTCAATCACAGCCACTCGTGCCCGCACGGGCGCCCGACGCGGCTCACGCTCGAGCGCTCACATCTCGAGCGTTGGTTTCATCGCACCGTCTAGCGGGGCGGAGGAGCGAACAACGAATCCGCGAGTCGGGTGTTGATGCGGATGTCGTTCGGGAACGCGAGCAGGAAGCGGCGCGGCGTCGCGCCCGGTGCCGACTGCGTGTAGGCCTCGATGCGGCGCGGATAGCGGAACTGCGGACCGCGCTGCCAGTTCTTCAGCACGTAGTACTCGGTCGGTTCCCCGCGGCGGGGATCGCCGACCACGGTGACGACGCCCGGGTACGTGCACACCACGCGGCGACCCGACGAATCGCGGGGATCGCGCTGGTAGGCGAGGTGGAACGTGACGTCGGCGCCTTGCGGGATGCGGCGGCGGATCTTGATCCACTTGCCGGCGAACGTGCCGCTGCCCTCGCGCGGGCCCTCGTAATAGAACTGCACGCCCGCGCCCTTGAGGCCTTCGAGCGTGAGGAAGCGGGAGAGCTCTTCCAGGCGGCGGCGGTCGCGCTTCATCTGGCCGATCGCCGTGACACCGTCCGGGCGGCCGTGCATGGGCTGCACGCGCCCGTTCGGATGCAGGATCCACATGTTCTCGCCGGCCAGGATCTTCGTGGTGAGCCGCTGCATCGGCTTGCCCGGACGAAGTTCGAGACGGTACTTGCCGGGCGCCTTCAGCCACAGGCGCATGTAGCCCTCGTGGTGATTGCCCTCGACGTTGAACTGCACGTCGGCGAGGTCGGCGTAGAAGTCCGTGACCTGATGGATGCCCGGCTTGCCGTCGTTGACCCAGTTGACCGACTGGTCGAAGTAGGCCTTCCCGTAGAGCAGGTTCTTGTCCTGGGGCTGCGGGCTGGCGCCGCCGCCGCGCGCGTCGGCGGCGGGCGGGGCGATCACGAGGGCGGCGACCGCGAGGACGGCCATGCCGAGGAAGAGGGTCGAAAGGGCGGCTCGGTAGCGCGTCATCATGGATCTCCCACTACCAGGGGTCGGTCACCGGTCAGCGGCACTTTCCTATGGGCGTGCGACGGCGCCCAGGAATTGGGCGCCGTTCAGTCCTTCTCGGGCTCATGGCCGCCCTCCGGCCGGAACCGGGCCGCCGGCAGCCCGCGATTCACGCGCAGTCGCACCACGAAGCCGTACATCGTTTCCTCGAAGCCCTTGGGCGCGTGCTGCCAGCGCGCGATGCGCTGCGGCCACGTGCCGTCCTTGGACCGCTTCCAGCGTTTCAAGACGAGATGCTGGGCCGGCCGCTCCCCGGCGGCGGGCTGGAGGATCGCGAACGGGTGCGCCGCCGCGAGCGTCTTGCCTGCCGCCCGGGCCAGCAGGAGGGCCATTCGCTCGCCGTCGGGTGCGTGGCGCTTGAGCTTGAGCCAGCGCCCGGCCAGGTGGTGGCCGCGCGGCCAGGTCTGCTCGCCTTCGTACTCGAACCGGACACCCTTGCCGTCGAGGCTCTTGATCGAGAGGAAGCGGGTCAAGCGCGCGATGCGGTCGCGATCCTCCCTCAACTGGGCGAGCATCCGGCCCGCTTCAGGTCCAAGCCTGCCGAAGCCCTTCCACTGGCGGCGGGCCGGGTCGCGTTCGGCGGGTGAGACCCACATCCGGTCGCCGTCGAGGACCTTGATGCTCGAGGGGCCGCCGGCCTCCTTACGCAGCGCCCACCGCAGCTTGTCCGGCGCCTGATACCAGACTCTGAGGTTGCCGTCGTGGCGACCCATGCTCAGGTCCATGAGGTCGACGAAGACGTCGCGTACCGCGGTGGGTGCAGGTCTGCCGGCATGCACCCACGCAACGGATTGATCGAACAGGCGACGCCCTTCCCGCTCTGCCTTCGTGGGCGCGGCGGGTGCGGGCTTGGGCGCATCCTCCCCGTGCGCGATGCCGCCCAGTAGCGACGCGCTTGCGATCAGGAGAAGGTACGCCGGGCGCACGAAGTCAGCGCGGGCGGAAGCGTGCGTCCGGAATCTGCACGTTGATCTTGATGTCGTTGACAGTCGCGCGCAGGAAGCGCACGGCCGGACGACCGGGCTCGCGCGAATAGGCTTCGATGGTGCGCGGGTAGCGGAACGCACGCGGCTGACTCGCCGGACTGTCGACCCAGCCGCGCAAGACGAAGTCCTCGGTGGGGAGGCGCTGGCGGGGATCGCCGTCGACACGGATGATGCCCGGATAGGTCGCGACGTAGCGGCCCTGGGGATCGCGCGTGTAGGCGAGCCAGAAGTGCATGCGATTCACGCCCGGCGCGGTGCGCGTGATCTTCAGCCACTTGCCTGCGAAGGCGCCCGAGCCTTCCTTCTCGCCGCCGAACGTGAAGACGACACCGCGGCCCTTGAGGCTGCTGAGCGTGATGAACTGCGCGAGGTCGCCCATGCGCGCGCGATCATCCTTGAGCTGGGCGAGTTGCGCTGCGGCGTCGGGGCGCGTGTGCATGCGATCGACGCGGCCGTTGGGGTGGACGATCCATGCCTGGTTGCCGTTGAGGATCTTGGTGGTCATCCGGCTCGCCGACGTCAGCTCCTGGCGGTACTTGTCCGGCGCCTTCCACCAGATGCGCATCGGGCCGCGGTGGCGCGTCGTATCCAGGTCGAGCTCCGCGGTGACGTGGATGTAGAAGTCCTGCGTGCGGCTGACCGGCGAGTTGCGCGCGACCCAGCGGATGCACTGGTCGAAGAGCTGGGCCCCCATGACCTGGTTCGGGTCGGCGGCGGGGGCGCCGCGATTCGGGGGCGGCGCGGCGCCGCCTCCCCGTGCCTCCGCCGGGGCGGGGGCCGGACCGAAGAGGAAGGCCGACGCACCGATCGCCAGCCCGAGGAGCGCCGCTCGCACAACAGGCGTGCGTCGGATTCGTTTCGCGTACATTCCGCGCAGGATACGGGAGACTCAGCGCGTGACCGAAACCCGCACACGTCGCCGGGACACGTTCATGACACGCACGCTCGTGCCCGGCGTGCGCCTCCATCTTCTGCGCACGGACCGGTTCACGACCTCGTACTGTCGCGTCGTCCTGCACCGCGACCTCGGCCCCGAGGCGACGGCGACGGCGGTCCTCGGGCAGGTCCTCCAGTCCGCCACGGCGCGCCATCCGACGCGGGCCGCGCTGGCGCATCGCCTCGCGGACCTGTACGGCGCCGCGCTCAGCATCGCCGCCGGCAAGCTGGGAGACCGCCAGGTCCTTTCGGGGTCGCTCGAGTGGCCCACCAATCACGTCCCCCGCGCCCGTGGCGTGCTGGGCGCCGGCCTCGGGCTCCTGCGCGAGGTGTGGAGCGATCCCAAGCGCGGCGACGATGCCGACCTCGATCCCGAGCTCGTGCAGACCGAGAAGGTCAATCACGTCCGCATGCTGCAGAGCCGCAGCAACGACAAGGCGCGGTACGCCCTGCGCGAGTGCATTGCGCGCGCCTGTGCCGGGGAGCCGTTCGGGCTCGACTCGCAAGGAACCGTGGAGGACGTGGCCGCCATCACGCCGGCGACGCTCGCCACCCTGCACGAGCGTCTGCTCTCGCGCGCACCGATGGAGATCTTCCTGGTGGGGGATCTCACCCTCCGGGATGCCCAGCGCGCGGTCAGGGACCACCTGCTCTGGCCGCGCGCGGCGCGATCCGCCCGGATCCCGTCGGCGGCTTCCGTGCACCCGCCGCGTGCGCGGGCTCGCAAGCATGTCGAACGCCAGCCCGTCACGCAGGGCAAGCTCGTCTTCGCGTACCGCGGTGCTATCGGACCGAAGAGCGCTGCGGCGCCCGCAGCCGAGACGCTTGCTGGCGTCCTGGGTGGCGGCGCCTACGCGCGGCTGTTCCGGGTCGTCCGCGAGGAGCACGGCTTGTGCTACTACGCGTCGGCCGCGTGGCACCGCGCCAAGGGGCTGATGATCGTGCAGACAGGGATCGACCCGTCGAAGGAGAGCAAGGTGCGCCGGCTCGTGGCTTCGCTCACCAAGGAAGTCGCGGGCGGCGCGCTCGAGCCCACGTCGCTCGACGGATTCCGCAAGGACCTGGGCCATCGCGTGGCCGCCCTACGCGACAGCCCGCGTGCGATGGTGAACTGGTACCAGCAGGGTCTCGCGTTGGGACTCGATCCGTCACCGCACACGTGGCTGCGCTCCCTGGAGAGGGTGACGCCGGACGCCGTGCGGCGCGCAGGGAGCAAGCTGGCCTTGGACACGACCTTCTATCTGGCTCCGGAGCAGGTGTGAGCACGCAGACGAAGAAACGAAGCACCTTCCGGCGGCTGCGCGAGCCGTTGACCGGGCGGACGATCTGGCAGGCGCGGGCCCAGGCCGGCCCCGAGGTGTGGGTCATGCCGCTGGAGGGCTTCTCGAAGAGCTACGCGATGGTCACGACCCGCTACGGCTCGCTCGACACCCACCTGCCCGACGGGACGGCGCTCCCGGACGGCATCGCGCACTTCCTGGAACACAAGATGTTCCAGACCGAGGAGGGCGACGTCTTCGACCTCTACGCGGCGCGGGGTGCCTCCGCCAACGCTTTCACGACCTTCACGCACACGAGCTACCTGTTCGCGTCCACCAGCCGGTTCCACGAGAACCTGCAGACGCTGTTCGAGACAATGGCGGAGATCTACACAGACGAGGAGGGCGTCGAGCGCGAGAAGGGCATCATCGGCCAGGAGCTGGCCATGTACGCCGACGACCCCGGCTGGCGGGGCTACTTCAACCTGCTGGGGGCGCTCTACCGCCGGCACCCGGTCCGGATCGACATCGGAGGCACGGCCTCGAGCATCGCGCCGATCGACCCCGGCATCCTCGATCGCACGCACGCGGCCTACTACAGCCCCCGCAACCTGATTGTGGTCGCCACGGGCGCGGTCGAGCCGGAGCAGATCCTGCGGCGCACCGAGGCTGTCTTCGGTCCGCTGCGTGCCGGCCGGCGCCACCGCCGGACCCCCGTGGCAGAGCCGCGGGCTGTTGCCAGGCGCGAGGTACGCCAGGCGCTGTCGATTACGCGGCCGCACGTGCTGCTGGGCCTGAAGGACAAGCCGGCTCGCGGTCGTGTGGCCGCCATCCGGCAGCGGATCCAGAGCGCGCTCGCCATGGACGTGCTCTTCGGCGACGGCGGGCGCATCCAGACGGCCCTCTATGACGAGGGGATCGTCGATGATTCGCTCTCCGGCAGCTACGAATCCGAGGCCAACTACGCGTTCGGGCTGATCTTTGCCGAGGTCGACGCCATCGAGCCGTACCGAAAGCGCAT